>NZ_JAUFQB010000056.1 GCF_030409525.1 Kaistella yonginensis
ATCTAAAATCACTTCCTTTACAATGATACAGTATCTGAATTTTTTCGTTTTTAAAAGAAGTATAAATAAAACAAAAATTAATTTATGCTAAATGCACAACAGGTATCAATTAAAAATCAAAAGTAATTAAAAAACTGTTGTGAAGGATGAATTTTTAGTGGAAAATAAATGATGAACTTCTGCTAAATACGATTACGCTAATTGCTTTAATGAAAAGATTTTCAGAAATTTAAACCTTCATTGTGGATAACTCAAAATTATTTATTACTTTTGCACCTCGAATTAACTAACAAAATTTATAAACAATGTTTGCAATTGTAGAAATAGCAGGGCTTCAATATAAAGTTGAGCAAGACCAAAAGTTGTTTGTAAACCGTTTGAAAGGCGATATCGGAGGAAAAGTTTCTTTTGATAAAGTTCTTTTAACTGTAAACGGTTCTACAACAATCGGCGCCCCGGCTGTAAGCGGTATCACTGTTGATGCTGAAATCATCAATCATCTGAAAGCTGATAAAGTAATTATCTTCAAAAAGAAAAGAAGAAAAGGATACGAAAAGAAAAACGGTCACAGACAATCTTTAACTCAAATTCAAATTACTGGAATCACTGGTTTCGATAGTAAGAAAGAAGAGAAAAAAGAAAAAGCAGCACCGAAAGCAAAGAAAGACGCAGTAGTTTCTGAAGATGCCCCAGTTGCTAAAAAAAGTACGAAAAAAGGAGACGATCTTACAATTGTTGAAGGAATCGGACCTAAAGTAGCTGCAATTTTTGTTGAAGCAGGAATTAAAACGTTTGCAGATTTAGCTAAAAAAAGCAAAGAAGAATTAGAAGCAATTCTAGATCCGAACGGTGCAGTTTATGCAGCAATGGATCCTACAACTTGGCCTCAACAAGCACAATTGGCAGCAGACGGAAAAATGGAGGAGTTAGAAACTCTAAAAAAAGAACTAAACGGCGGAAAAGCTTAATCAATTTAACCCAAAAACCTTAAAATAAAATGGCACATAAGAAAGGAGTTGGTAGTTCCAAAAACGGTAGAGAATCACATTCTAAAAGATTAGGTGTTAAGATTTTCGGAGGACAAGAAGCTATTGCTGGAAACATCATCGTGAGACAAAGAGGTACAACACATCATCCTGGTGAAAACGTAGGAATGGGTAAAGACCACACATTACACGCTTTGATCGACGGTAAAGTAGTTTTCAGAAAGAAACAAAACAACAGATCATTTGTATCTATTGAACCAAACGCATAATTCAAAAAGCGCTTTGAAAAATAAAAAAGTCCCGATCGCAAGATTGGGACTTTTTATATAGTAGGAATAAAAATTTAGTTTTTTAGGTGCTTCACCTGTTATTTTTTAAACTAATTCTGTCTAAGGCCTTATCTGACAAGAATTAAATAATATAATTTTTTTGTAGCAAAATTTTCTGCGACGATTATTCTAAAATCTGTTGCGCAGCTTCCTTGGTTTTTACCTTTTCGATAACCCGCGTACACTTTCCTTTTTCATCAAAAATAAAAGTGGTGCGAACGATTCCCATAAATTCCCGACCCATAAATTTCTTCAGTTGCCAAACCCCAAACTTTTCGATAATTTCTTTGGTCTCATCAGCAAGCAGAGGATATTGAAAACCAAATTTCTCATGGAATTTTTTTTGTGCTTTCACCGGATCTGCAGAAACGCCTAATAATTCATAACCTTGTTTTCTAAGTTGTGAAAAATTATCATTCAAATCACACGCTTCTGCGGTGCAGCCGGGGGTATTTGCTTTGGGATAGAAAAATACAACCAGCTTTTTGCCGGCAAAATCCACGGACCTTACGGTTTCTCCATCTTGGTTTTTACTTTCAAATTCTGGTAATTGATCGCCTACTTTCAACATAATGCTTAATTTTGTTCAAATTTAAACTTAAAATGACGAAAAAGCAAAGAGCTGAAACGGTTATGACGGAATTGGAAAAATTATATCCTAAAGTTCCCATTCCGCTCAACCACAACGACCCGTTTACTTTACTTGTGGCAGTGGCGCTTTCAGCGCAAACTACGGATAAAAAAGTGAATCAGATTTCGCCAAAACTTTTTGAAGTTGCGGGAGACCCTTTTAAAATGAAAGAATTAGAAGTGGATGAAATAAAATATTTAATCAAAGAAATAGGATTGGCAAATACCAAGGCTAAAAACCTGAAAAGAATGGCAGAACTCCTGGTGGAAAGGCATGATGGAATGGTGCCGCAGACTTTTGAAGAATTGGAAGCACTGCCCGGAGTAGGGCATAAAACCGCCTCGGTAGTGATGAGTCAGGGATTTGGTGTCCCAGCATTCCCGGTAGATACGCATATTCATCGGTTAATGACCTTGTGGAAGTTAACTTCCGGAAAAAATGTAGTGGAAACAGAAAAAGATGCAAAAAAATTATTCCCACGAACTACCTGGAATAAATTGCATCTGCAGATCATCTTCTATGGCAGAGAATACTCGCCGGCGAGAGGAAATAAGGAAAATGATTTCATTACCAAGATGTTATTTGAAAAATAATTTCCTTCGATAATAAGACGACAAATTGTACATTAGTGGAGTAGGCGCTCTACTTTACCAACCAAATCATCAATTTCAAATGGTTTTGCAAGAAATTCATCAGCACCGATATCGTCACAAATATGGCCAGCATCTGGGTGTGCAGACATGAGCATTATCTTGATATCAGCGGTTTGGCTATTATTTTTTATGTCCCTGGTTAAAGTTCGACCATCAAAACCAGACATTAGCATATCGGTAATGATTAGGGCCGGTTTTTCAGTTCCCATTTGAGTTTTAAAATCAGCGGGAGTACTGCAAGAAACCACATTGTAGCCTTCTGAAAGCAGTATACTTTCGATTAGCATACAAATGTCTTTGTTATCATCAACAATTAATATCTTCATCGTTTTATTTAATTTTCTAAAAGTGGAAGTGAAAAACAGAAGGTGCTTCCTTCATTTTTCTCACTGGTGACCCATATTTTCCCTTTGTGGCGATCCATAATATCTTTTACGATGAATAGTCCGATTCCGAATCCCGGAAAGGTCACTTCATCTTTTCCTGAAACGCGATAAAATCGATCAAATATTTTATTGAGTTCATAGGAATCCATGCCAATACCGAAATCCTGTACGGAAACAACTGCACAATCGCCCTCTACAAAGAGCGTAACCTTTACTTTATTTGCAGTTGGGGAATATTTGATGGCGTTTGTTAATAAATTATTCAAGACCTGAGTAATCCGGTCTTTATCTGCAAAAACTTCAATATCGGAAGCATGCTTTAATTTAAAATTAATTTGATGGGTTTGTTCAGCTGCTTTGATATCTTCAATGGTTTCGGTCACCAATTTTAACAAGGAAAAATAATCTTTGTGCAAAGGAAGCTGGCCAGATTCGATCCTAGAAATATCTAAAAGTTCGCCCATTAAATGATTGAGCTTATTAATCTGATTATCAATGGTGTTTAATGAGTTGACCAGAAATTGGTCTTCAGAATCGCCACGCATTTTTTTAAGCAGCTGCACATATCCTTTGATTGTCGTAATTGGTGTTTTCAGCTCATGATTGGCAATTTTAATAAAATCATTTTTATGCTGATCCAAGCGCTTCATTTCATCGATATCTGTGCTGGTTCCCACCCATTTTTTCACCGCTCCGAATTCGTCGAGTTGCGGGATCGCACGGCTTAAAAACCAACGGTATTCGTTATTTTTATTGCGAAATCGGTGTTCATAACTAAAGGGCATTTTATTCTTAACACTCTCGTTCCAAAGTCGCATGTTTTCCTCCTTCTCATCGGGATGCACAATATCCAGCCAGCCACCTTTCTCTAAAAAACTATTGTAGTTTTTCCCGGAATAATCCATGGTAGCTTGATTGAAATAGGTGAGTTGCCCGTCACTTTCGCCAATCCAAATAATTTGCGGAATAGCATCTGCCAAAAAACG
Source organism: Kaistella yonginensis (assembly GCF_030409525.1). Taxonomy (GTDB): domain Bacteria; phylum Bacteroidota; class Bacteroidia; order Flavobacteriales; family Weeksellaceae; genus Kaistella; species Kaistella yonginensis. The sequence goes on from NZ_JAUFQB010000056.1 coordinate 3,972, forward strand.
GTATTTTTTTTCGCTTTCTTTTATGCTTTTTTCAAATTCTTTAAGCTCTGTAATATCACGTATTGTGCCAGAAATATAAGGTTTAGAGCCTTGATAATTTTCTAAAAGTCTGCCGTAAATTTCGATCCATTTTACCTCGCCATTTCGTAGAATTATTTTGGTTTGATAATAAAGATCACCCGTTTCTTTGGCTTGTTTCAAAGCTTCTGTGCGTACTTTTAAATATTTGGGATGAATATGGTCTTCAAATTTTTTGGAGTCGATGGTCTCGGTCTCTGCATCATATCCTAAAATTGATAAAAAACGAGGTGAAAAATTATATTTTTTCTGCGTTTCATAATCCATATCAAACCTGCCCAGCTTGGTTGCATCTAGGGCGGTATTAAGCTGGTGGTGGCTTTCCGCTAGCAGAATCTCGTTTTTTTTTCTTTCAGTAATGTCTTGCATCACACCCAGCATACGACTCGGTGTACCATCTTGATCGAAGAAAATTTTACCATTGGTAGATACCCATTTTAAATTTCCTTTTTTGCCAATAATGCGCGCTTCATATTGATATTTACCCGTAATTAAAGCCTGTTCAAAAGCCTTCTCTACGATGTTTACCCGATCGTATTCTATAACGTGATTTCGTAATTGTTGATGCGTGATTTCCGCAGCCTCATCGTATTCAAAAATTTCCGAGAGATAGGTGGAATAAATTATTTTTGAATTCTTTAGATTTAAATCCCATGTTGCCGTATGCGAACTTTCAGTCGCTAGCCGAAGTCGCTCCTCCTCATTTTTGATTTTATTTCGGATGCTTACTAAGTCTGTTACTTCGATTACAACGATCGCAAAATATTGTAAATCACCCGAATCACTATAAATAGGTTGGTAAACAAAATTAAAAAACACGTCCTGAAGAACACCCGCGCGCTTAAGTTTAAAACTTTGCTCAGGGGAATAAAATGGCTGTTTGTTTATTTTTACATCATCAAAAATTGAGAGCAGCTGATCTTTGGTTTCAGGAAAAACATCAAACATTTTCTTACCCAATATATCTGCACGTTTTTTTTGAACAATGTTCAGCCACTCATCATTTGCGAATTCGAAGATATAATCCTCATTGACCAAGGAAAATCCAAAGGGTGTTTTTTGAAGAACATTCTCCAAAACATACTCTTTCAGTCCGTATGGGATATTTGGAAATTTGTCTTTCATAAACGATCAAATATGAACTCGTAAAAATACTGTTTTATTTAATATTTCTTTAAAATATTTTCTGATTTATAAAGATATAGCGATCCATATTTAATTTATTGATATAAATCGATTAAAAGCGAAACGATATTGCTATTGATAATAAAGAAAAGCAAAACCATTGCATGATTCAACGCATTTTTGCTTAACTTTTTAATAAACTATTTAGTGCTTTTTAGACCATATTTCCATCTTGCGATCGAGAACATCCAAAGGTAAACAACCTTGATTCAAAACCTCATCATGAAACTGAGCTAGATCGAATTTTTTGCCTAACTTTTTCTCATATAATTCCCGCAGTTCACGAATTTTCAATGATCCAATTTTGTAGCCCAAGGCCTGACCTGGCATTGCCATATATCTTTCTACTTCTGCCGTTGCGCTTGGCTCATCGTAGGAAATATTACTCAGAAAATACGCTATCGCTTCTTCACGAGTCATCTTTCCGGTATGGATTCCTGTATCAATCACAAGTCGAACCGCACGTAACATTTGATCGCTTAAATATCCCATTTTTTGATAGGGATCAGTGTACAGTCCAAACTCTGGGCCCAGGGTTTCGCAATAATGTGCCCAGCCTTCACCATATGCGCCAAACCAACCGAATCGCATGAATTTAGGTAAGTTGGTGTTTTCCTGCTGCAAAGAAATTTGGTAATGATGTCCTGGGATTGCTTCATGCAAGAAGAGAGATTCCATTCCAGATGTTACATTAAATTTGGTGGGATCTGGGATGGGCATATAGAAAATTCCTGGGCGTTTTCCGTCTGGTGTTCCTTGAATATATTCTGCACTGGCAGTAGCTTCCCGAAACTTTTCGGTTTGGCGAATTTCAAAAGGGGTTATAGGATTTACGCTGAACATCGACCTTAGCTTGGGTTTAATTTTAGTCAAGATTTGATTAAAGGCAGCAATCACTTCTTTTTCTGTTTTATAAGGCATTGCTTTCGGGTCCGATTTCACATCGGTAATAAATTCTTCTAATGTTCCGGAAAAGCCTAATTCTTGTTTCACTTTTTCCATTTCTGCTCGCAACATGGCGACCTGTTCTAAGCCGATTTTGTTTATTTCTTCGGGAGTTTTGCTGGTGGTCGTCCAGCTTTTGGTGTAGTAGGCATAAATTTCATTTCCTTTCGGTAGCGCATTGATCCCATCTGTTGTCCTGGCTTTGGGTAAATAGTCAGTTTGCAGAAATTCACCCATTTTGGCATAGGCAGGGATGATGTTTTTCAAAATAGCCTCTTTATAAGCCGTGGTTAGTTTTTGCCTTTGCGCATTGCTAAAGTTTTTAGGAAAATTCTTAACCGGACCGAAGAAAATATTGGTATCAAAATCTTGGCTCGTCAATTCATCAGCTTTCATTTGAGGAATCATTTTGATGACCAGTTTTTTAGGTAGAATAATATTATTTTTTATACCCTCTCGGAAATTTTCTGCGGCTTTATCCATCCATTCCGGAAATTTTTCCATTCTTTTTAGCCAGTCTTCATAATCTTTTTCAGTTTTAAACGGTTGACTGCCTTCACCGCTACCCAATAATGGGAAATCGAGTGGCAACCCACCAAACTGAGTAAAAGGAATGTATTCTGGATGATAGGCATACCTTTCTATTTTATCTTTTAACGTATAGTCGAGTACATCGTACACGGTTTTATCCTCATCACTCAATGATTTGTAATCGAGTTTTTTCAGTTGATCTTGAACCGAACTGTAAAAAGAAATTTCGCCGGAAATAAAATCTTTGTCGATATTGATGGGCAATTGATCATTGTACCTGAGGTCTCCTTGCGAGGTGGCTTCCAGTGGGTAGAGTTTTAGGTATTGCTCGTAATAATTTGCGGCAATAGAATCTACCTCGATGGGAGTTATTTTTGTTAAGGGGGTGTCTGATTTTTTACAACTGGAGAATCCGGCTAATAAGACCATCCCTATAAAAGCACTGCGTATTAAATTTTTCATGACCATATATTTGAAGCTGCTAAATTAATTTTTTTTGTTCAATGTTTTACTATTTCATTACCCTACTGATTTCAACAGAATTCAAAAATGAAAATTACAATAAATTATTTTGCGCAATCAATCTATTTTTTATCTTTGCTTAATCAGTATCGTTATCAATTATTTAACTCAATTTTTTCTTTAGAAATGAAAGGGATTTTAAAAATCTATCATCCGGATGAAACCCTTAAATATCACATCCACAGCACTTATTGCAAAGCGGTTTACAGCAATACTCAACATTTTTTAGAAGTAGAAATCATTACCGATGATTCGCTGGATCATGTAGATGATGACTCCCTGCAGTACCATTTTCCACAAATTTCAATGAATCTCTCCGATTTTCCGATAGAAGATGCCGAACTTATGGGGAAAACATTTGAAATCAATGATGTTGAGGCAGATAATTTAATCGATGTCGATCTCTTTAATAATGATGATGTGTACCTTACTGGTAGTAAACTTTCCTTTAAAAATAATACAGATCATGAGTTAGAACTTTTCTGGGAAGGCAGTATCACCGATTTCTTTACCGACTCAGATCAGGTTATTCCATTTAAATTGAAATGCAATTTCAAACAAGATGAAATTGTGGTAGACGAAGATTGATCCTAATTATTTCGGCAAAATTTTAAATAATTACCTTAAAAACTGTAATATTAAGGTAATTTTGACGTTCAATTTTAAAATCAAAACAAACACATGTTTTTACAAGCACCCACGCAAATCATCAATAACACAATAGAAAAACACGTTTTTTCACTTTGGGAAATTCTTTTCGGAGGCGGCATCGTCGGAAATATTATTATGATTGCCATTTTTCTTCTGGGAATTTTAGCACTCTATATCTTTTTAGAAAGGTATTTTTTTATCAAAAGAGCTTCCAAACAAACACCTAATTTTTTAGAAAATATTAAAGATTTCGTTCAAGAAGGTAAAATTAACACTGCGGTGGATTACTGTAAAACCATTGATTCTCCGGAAGCACGAATGATTGAGAAAGGACTTGCTCGAATCGGCCGACCGATTTCCGACATCTCTAATGCGATGCAAAATCAAGGACAACTGGAAGTTTCTAAATTAGAAAAAAACTTGAATATTTTAGCGTCTGCTTCAGGAGCGGCACCCATGCTGGGATTCTTGGGAACCGTTGTGGGAATGATTATGGCGTTCTTTGAAATCTCCAATGTAACGGGCGCGGTAAGTCCAAAACTATTGGCCTCCGGAATATATACCGCAATGGCAACCACTGCCGTTGGTTTGTTTATCGGTATACCGGCTTACTTTTTCTATAATATTTTAGTTACCAATGTAGACCGCTTGGTTTTGAAAATTCAAACCCATGTGAATGAATTCCTAGATACGTTAAATACCCCGTTATAATGGAATTGAAAAGAAAAAACAGAGTCAATGCCGAGTTCAGTATGGCCTCCATGACGGATATTATTTTCCTATTGTTGATTTTCTTTATGATTACCAGTTCGGCCATCAGCCAAAGTGCTATTGAAGTGAAATTACCGACCGCCGATACCAGCAACCCAAGTGTTCAAGACCCCTCGGTGGTGACTATTAAAGAAGACGGCAAGTATTTTGTAAATGATAAAGAAATCCCAAAAGAACAGCTGGAAAATTATTTGGTAAACACGCTGAAAGGTGAAGAAAAACCTTCATTCACCATCCGAGCAGACCAAAATACCAAACATAAAGATGTGGTGTTTGTTATGGGAATTGCAGAAAATCATCAGTTTAATTTAGCAATCGCAACTACTCAGGAAGAGTAAGTGATTAATTCTTTAAAAAAAAGAATTTTTTAGAAATGCATTATACCATTCAACAGAAGAAAAACGATGAAAGAGACCGAAGAAGAAGCGCAATCCTGACGCTCCTCATTTCGCTATTGCTTTTTCTGGGAATCTTCTTTTATCAATTTACCAAAATTACAGAGAAGCCGGAGCAAGTGACCACCATGCTCATTAATTTCGGAGATAATAGAGATGGAGCAGAAACAGAAGAACCTGCCAACCAAGAAGGAAGCTTGGCGGCCAGTGCAGAAGATACGCCAAAACCAGAGCCGGTTAAAGAAGTGGTAAAGCCCATCGTAAAAGAGAAAATAATTACAGGAACCAATCCTAAAACGACCACTCCAAAAGCCGAAAAAATAGTCAAAGCAACTCCTAAAACGCCTACAAAATCAAAGCCTATAAAGAATAGTCCCGCAAAGGCAATCACCCCAAATTCCAACACAGGAACCGGAGATGGTAAGGGAACCGCAGCCATCGGAAACCTTTTAAAAGGCCGGGGCACCAAAACGGGAACACAAGGCACTACGGGAACAACAGGTAATGCTGGCGATCCTTTGGGTGGCGATGGAAATGGCGATAGCAAAATTGGCATCGACCGAAAATTAATCGGGTTTATTCCAGGAACCATGGGTCGTGGCGGCGCGCAGCCATCACACAGTTGTTCGGCGGGTGGCAATATCAATATCGCTTACACGGTTGATAAAGCGGGAAATGTGATTTCAGCCAGACGTTCCGGCGGAGTATCTGATCCTTGCGTAGTTTCCACATCGGTAACTTGGGTCAAAAAATACGTCAAAGCTGAGCGGGCAACTACTTCTTCAACAGGAGTTTACAGCATTACTTTTTAAAATTTTAGGGCGACAATTTTCCGCCTTCCGTTCCCGCTTTTTTATAAAATAAGCCCTTGCATTTGCCTTATATTTATTTTATAAAAAGAGCTCCACTCAAGTCGGGTCGCAAACCCTTTCTCAAATGGAGTCTAGGATTAATATCAAATTTTTTAGGATTTTAGCATCATGACAAATCAGCAGTATCAAGAAGCAATCGATTGGCTTTTCGTCCAAATACCAAGTTACCAAACCGAAGGTAAGATGGCCTACAAACCGGGCTTGGAAAACATCAAAAAGCTTTGTGATTTATTCGGGAATCCTCAAGAAAATCTTAAAATGATTCACATTGGCGGGACCAATGGAAAAGGATCGACCAGCAATATGCTTGCATCGGTATTACAAGAAGCTGGGTTTACTGTAGGATTGTACAATTCACCGCATCTTATTGATTTTACGGAGCGAATAAAAATCAATGGTGAAAACTGCGATAAAGGGTTTGTTTATAAATTTATCCAGAAATTAAGAACTTTACCGCCGGAAATAATTCCTTCTTTTTTCGAATTTACCACCATGATGGCTTTTGAATATTTCGATCAAAAGAAAGTAGATTACGCGATTATAGAAGTGGGATTGGGAGGTCGATTAGATGCAACCAATATCATTACCCCACTGGTTTCTGCGATTACCAATGTAGCGTTGGATCATCAGGATTTATTAGGAAATACCCTTAAAGAAATTACAGTCGAAAAAGCAGGAATTATCAAACCCAATATTCCAATTGTTTCCGGTGCTGAAGATTCAGTTGTGAAAAATAGGATTCAAAATACAGCCATAGAAAAAAATGCGCCATTCATTGATGCAACACTCGTTAAAAGTGATTTTAAATCAGATTTAAAAGGAAACTATCAACAGAAGAATATTAAGGTTGTTTTGGCTTTAGTTAAAGAATTGCAAGGTTTAGGTATCGCTATTTCAGAAAAGGATATTCAAAACGGACTATTACATGTTTGTAAAAACACCAAATTCATCGGACGATGGTTTGAGTTTTCTACGCAACCATTCATAATTTGTGATACTGCACATAATCAGGCGGGTTTAGAACAAGTCTTTGAGCAACTTAATTCAATTCCGAAGCATAAACATGTCATCTTGGGCTTTGTTTCCGAGAAAAAAATTGATGAAGTTTTACAGATTCTCCCAAGCCAATCAACATTCTATTTTGGGAAGCCCAACAATAACCGGGGTCGTCACCCACAAGATTATGAAGAATTATTAAAAAAATCAAAAATAAATTATAAAATTTTCGATTCTATACAAGAGGCCTATCTTTTTGCAAAACAACAACTTAAAAAAAATGAAATGATTTTTATTGGCGGAAGTAACTTTGTAGTCGGAGAATTTTTAGAAAAAAATTTGGAAGAATAGAAATTTTTTGTACATTTGCCGAACCAAAATTTGAGACATCAAAATTTGATCGGGCTCTTAGCTCAGTTGGTTCAGAGCATCTCGTTTACACCGAGAGGGTCGGGGGTTCGAATCCCTCAGGGCCCACCCAAAGAAAACCTCAGTTGATGCTGAGGTTTTTTTAATTAGGGCAGTTAGCTCAGTTGGTTTAGAGCGCTGCGTCGACATCGCAGAGGTCACTGGTTCGAACCCAGTACCGCCCACCTTTAAAAAAATCTCACCATCGGTGGGATTTTTTTTGCTTTTACAGCGTATGTTGAAATGTTGTGGTAAAACCTCCATTTAATTCTTTTTCAAAACTTTGGGATTAATTTGTTAATTTTAATCTCAAAACACAAGCCATGTTAGTAAAAATTTATGGGAGTGCCATTTTTGGAGTTTCTGCACAAACGATTACCATCGAAGTTAATGTTGATACCGGTGGTGTTGGCTATCATCTGGTTGGTCTTCCAGACAATGCTATTAAAGAAAGCAGTTATCGGATCTCTGCCGCTTTAAAAAACATTGGTTTCAAGATTCCAGGTAAAAAAATAACCATCAATATGGCACCGGCAGATTTACGGAAAGAGGGTTCTGCGTATGACTTGAGTATCGCTTTAGGAATTTTGGCCGCATCTGAACAGATTAACGCCGAAGAAATCAGCAATTACCTTATTATGGGTGAATTGTCTTTAGATGGTGGGTTGTTGCCCATTAAAGGCGTTTTGCCTATCGCCATTAAAGCAAAAGAAGAAGGATTCAAAGGAATTATTTTGCCCAAACTCAATATTCGGGAAGCTGCCATCGTAAGCGATTTAGAAGTGTATGGCATTGAAAATATAAAAGAAGTGGTGGATTTTTTTAATGAAGGAATTCCACTTGAACGAACAACGATTGATATCCGTAAAGAATTTCAGGAAAAAGTTCATCATTTCCCCAATGATTTTTCTGAAGTTAAAGGCCAGGAAACCGCAAAACGCGCAATGGAAGTTGCTGCAGCTGGTGGGCATAATATTATTTTAATCGGGCCACCGGGAAGCGGTAAAACAATGCTGGCAAAAAGAGTTCCTACCATATTGCCACCTTTAACTTTAAGAGAAGCTTTAGAGACGACTAAAATTCATTCTGTCGCGGGTAAAATAGGCACGGAAACTTCTTTAATGACTGTTCGGCCGTTCCGCAGTCCGCATCACACCATTTCTGATGTGGCGCTCGTAGGTGGAGGCAGTTACCCACAGCCAGGTGAAATATCGTTGGCGCATAATGGGGTTTTGTTTCTGGATGAAATGCCCGAATTTAAAAGAACCGTGCTCGAAGTGATGCGACAACCCTTAGAAGATCGCGAAGTGACCATTTCGCGCGCAAAATTTACGGTAAATTATCCCGCAAGTTTTATGTTGGTGGCAAGCATGAACCCAAGTCCAAGTGGGTTTTTCCCAGATGACCCGAATAATACATCTTCTCAGTTTGAAATGCAACGGTACATGAATAAACTATCTGGTCCGCTGCTTGATAGAATCGATATTCATATCGAAGTTCAAAAAGTAGAGTTCGAGCAACTTGCCGACAAACGAAAGGGAGAACAAAGTGATGATATTAGGCGTCGCGTTCTCATTGCAAGAGAGATCCAAAGCAATCGTTACAAAGATTCAGATATTCATTATAATGCCCAAATGGGACCGCGCGAGATTGAGAAATATTGCGAACTTAATGAAACCTCGCAAACACTCATCAAAAATGCGATGGAAAAGTTAAATCTGTCTGCCCGAGCCTACGATCGGATTTTAAAAGTTGCCAGAACCATTGCTGATTTAGAAGAATCAGAAGATTTAAATGCTGCTCATATTTCGGAAGCGATACAGTATCGAAGTTTAGATCGGGAATTTTGGAATGTATAAAAAATACCGCTCCAATAGAAGCGGTATTTAGCTGGATTTTCAAGCTATTTCCAACTGCGATTTGTTTTGTTGTTTTCTGATTTTTTTATGCCATTATCAATCGTGTACGCTACACCAACTCCGAGTGTTTGTTTTACCTGAGTTTTCCATATTTGATTATGGTCATACAATACATCTAAAGTGATGACTGAAGAAATATACTTGTTGATCTTCATATTTAAAACACCTCCGTACGAAAGAACCAGCCTTTCGGGATGGTCGAGATAGTTAGAAAAAACAGATGCAGAATTTATCAAAGTAATATTCTCCATTAATTGTAATTTGTAAACGGCTGTTCCTAAAAAACCAAACTGGAATAAAGAGGTATCGCCATCATTTTTTAAACCGTAATTTCCGGCGTACTGTAAATCTTTATCGAGTACGAAAGTCCATCGAGCATTGGCTGGGCGTAGCGTCATCGTAAAATTATCACTTGGTCTGTAGGTGAAACCTGTACCAATATTCACATAACCAGGCGCCATAAAGTTAGAGATTTTTGCTGCCGCTGGATTGTTTCCATCTTCATAACCGGCATCAAACTGTGTTAATAAACTTGCGCCAGCAGAAACGTACCAATTTTTAGAGATTTTCCTTCCGTAGTTACTAGAAAGGTTAATGATGTCTTGGGTTTTTCTATTCCCTAAACCTTTTGTGTTATTTTGTCCATAGCCCAGAATTACAATATTCTCTAATAAGTCATTACCTTTTTCGTAGGTCATATTATAATTTGATCCAGCGATCCAACCTACATTGTTTGCACCGCCACCAATCCAGTTCGAGAAAGCAGCTTGATTAAGCATTAATGTGTTTTGTCCTTGCACTGACCAGTGTTTTAAACTGTCTTGCAGTATCTCTTCGGATTTATCCTGTGCGTGTAGGAATCCTGACAATAGGATTCCCAATAAAAATAATTTTTTCATCTTTTAAGTGTTTTGTGTGTATAAATATAAATTTTAATTGCTTTTTTATTTCGTAATAAAAGGCTTGATCATTTTTTTATTTTTTTCTTTGATTTCAAAGCCAAGATTATAGGATAAAGCAATCCCTAAAGTTTGTTTTAACTGCAATCTTTGCATTTGATCGTGATCATACAAAAGGTCTAAACTAACCACTGTTTTAATGAATTTATTAAATTTAATGGTAAGTGTTCCATTATAAGCAATATCTACTCGTTCAGCATTAAAGAGATAATTGCTGAACAAATTAACCTGATTTACCAGATTGATATCTTTGGAAATATTTAATCGATAAAGAATATTGACCAAAGCTCCAAGTTCTGCACGAGTAGACTGCCCATCTCTTTCCAGTCCATACTTTCCTATTTTCTGTAAAGCGGGATCGGTCACAAAAGTAAATTTCCCATTGACCGGGCGAAAAATAACCTGAAAATTTTCATTTGGATTATATAAAACACCGACCCCGGTATAGAGATATCCCGGTGACATAAATCTGGAAATTCGATCATTAAATGAAGGATTGGGTGTGAGCGAATAATTATATCCTGCAGAAAACTGCGATAAAAATTGAAACCCAGTAGATAAATAATAATTTCGACCGACATCATATCCATAATTCGCCATGATGTTAATGTAATCTTCGGTTTTACGGGAAGATTCTGCTTGAGAAGAAACAAAACCATAGCCTAGTTGTAGGTTGTTGTCTAAGAAATGCAGTCCGTTTTTATAACTCAAATTATAGTTGATTTTTCCAATAATTCCGATATTGCTATTGCCACCGGAATTCCAGTTGGAGAACGAAGATTGGTTAAATACTAAATTATTTTGTCCGTAATAAAACCATTTTATAGGATCCTTTAGTTGAAGTAAATTATAAGGCGTTACGGGGATATCGTTTTCTGTTTTCACCAAGTCTACCTTATTGAAAATCACAATGGTGTCTTTAAATTGAACTTTAAACTTTTCAAACGTAGGATTTGCCAAACTGTCTACATCCAAGGAAACCGCATTCCACCTCTGTTGCGAGATTGAATCAATTTCCGACAAAATATTTCTATTATTTTGCGCAAATAACAGCAAAGAAGTTACTGATAAAATTAGGGTTAGCAGATTTCTCATAGTTTGCAAATTTAAGACAAACTAACAATTTACAAAACTTGTTAGGTAGAGTTTTCGCACATTTTGTCTGATTTTAATTACATTTATATAAACATTTAACCATAATTGTCCATAAATAAATTTGGTTGCGTTTTTGCCAAAAAGTAAAACATGTTCAAAACCCACCTAAATTTAAAAGCTGTATTGTATGCCTCTCTAATGGTGGTGGCAATGTGGTTGGGTTTTTTTTTGCAATATCTTGGGTGGTTTAGCGGGTGTTCAGGCGCAATTATACCGCTCAGCCCTTACGGTTTGAAGGGGATTTTTCTGTCTCCTTTTTTGCACGGAAGTTTAGAGCATATCTTTGGAAACTCAGTTCCTATTTTTGTTTTAATCTTTCTACTCTACCAATTCTATCCTTTTATTGCGAGAAAGATTCTTTTTCTTGGTTGGATTTTAACTGGCTTTTTAGTGTGGCTTTTGCCTTCGTTAGACATTGATACAGGAACGTTTAACCCCATTTGTATCATCGGAGCGAGCGGAATTGTTTATGTACTTGCATTTTTTATATTTTTCAGCGGTGTATTTCGATGGAATATGAAATTTTTAACCGTTTCATTGGTTGTTGCTTTGTATTATGGTAGTTTGATTTGGGGTGTTTTACCAGAAGAACTATTTTCTAACCTCGCCGAACCCAGCAGGATTTCCTGGCAGTCACATTTATCGGGAGCGGTAATCGGTATCATCATGGCGTTCGTTTTCCGCAAATCAGGCGAAAGAAAAGTGAGGTTTATTTGGGAGTTCCCAAACTATTACAGCGAGAAAGACGATAAGCTTTGGCAGGAATACAAAGAAAATCACCCAGAAGATTTCCTGGAGCTTCCCTACAAAAAGAAAGAAAATGTGTGGGAACGACTCGATGAACTTCGTAAAAATGAATAATTTTTGATACTTTTGGTAAAACTTCTTTATGCGTTCCGAAGAAACCCTTTATGCTATCGCACTGCGCCATTGCCCTTTAATCGGTGATGTGATTTTTCGCAAGTTGGTTGCTGAGGTGGGTTCTGCAAAAGAAGTTTGGGAACTTTCTAAATCTGGATTGCAAAATATCTTTGGCATTGGAAAAAAAATCGCAGTCGAAATAGGAAAGTCGGATCATTTAAAATTTGCGGAAAAAGAAATCGCTTTTTGCGAAAAAAACGCAATTCATATTAACCTTCGCCATCTGGGTGAGTTGCCCACTCTGTTAAATGAATGTGAAGATGCACCGGCAATTTTATATCAGAAAGGAAATTTTGATCCTGGAAAAAAGGCTGTAAGTATGGTGGGTACCAGAAATCTTTCGGCCTACGGAAAGCAATTCATACAAGATTTTTTGGCCGCAGTTAAAAACGAAAATTTAATAACGATTAGCGGTTTGGCTCTTGGTGCAGACGCAGAAGTTCATGAGGCATCCATTCAAAATAATCTGCCTACTGTTGCCGTGTTAGCACATGGGTTTCACACCCTTTATCCGGCCAAAAACCGAAAGCTTTCCCAAAAAATACTAGAGAATAATGGTGTTCTGTTCACCGAATTCAACTCTTCCCAAAAGCCAGATCGTGAAAACTTCATACAGCGAAATCGCGTTATTGCAGGGCTTTCGCCCGCTACAATTGTCGTAGAAACCGCTTTTGGTGGTGGCTCGATCAGTACGGCAACTTTTGCTAATAATTACAACCGCGAGGTTTATGCTTTACCCGGCAGAATGGATGAAAAATACAGCCAAGGTTGTAATCAGCTTATTCACCAGAATAAAGCAGCCATCATCTCAACCATTTCGACCTTGATTGAACAACTGGGTTTTCTGAAGGAGAATGAAACAGTAGGCCAGCTTTTCCCAAGTTCTGAGCTTATCGTTTTATTGCCAGAACATCAACAGCAAATTTTAAATATTTTAGATCGAAAAATTCCCTTGTCATTAGATGAAATTTCTCAGAAACTGGAAATCCCCACCTACAAAATTTTACCCGATTTGCTGCAACTAGAGATTCTTGGTTGCATTAGAGCACTTTCAGGTAGACAATATTTATGTATTTAGATTTTGGCTGTTCTTAAAAATTGATGAATATGTTAAAATTGTTCAATTTTATTTATTTCTAAGGTTTGTTTTGTTGAATTAATAAAAATAAACGCTAATATTAGTGATAATTCAATAATATTTAAAGTTTTTCTTGTAGGTACGGAAAAAAGATTAAATTTGTTCGTATTAATTCTCAATTCATATGGAACACTACAACGTAGAGCAAAAAATTCAGGAATTTATCGCGCACATCGAAGCGAAAAACCCCAATGAGCCAGAGTTCTTACAAGCCGTAAAAGAAGTTGCTACCACAGTAATTCCTTTCATCGCCACACGTAAAGAATATAATGGAATGAAACTGTTGGAGAGAATGGCAGAACCAGAAAGAACCATTATTTTCCGCGTTCCATGGGTTGATGATTCCGGTGAAATTCAGGTAAATAGAGGATTTAGAATTCAGATGAACTCTGCAATCGGACCCTATAAAGGGGGAATTCGTTTTCATCCGACTGTAAACTTATCGGTACTTAAATTTTTAGCATTCGAACAAACTTTCAAGAATTCTTTAACAACACTTCCAATGGGTGGTGGCAAAGGGGGATCAGATTTTGATCCTCAGGGAAAATCTAATATGGAAGTGATGCGTTTTTGCCAGGCGTTTATGACAGAATTGTGCAAATATATCGGTCCAGAAACGGATGTTCCAGCCGGAGATATCGGCGTTGGAGCCAGAGAAGTAGGTTATTTATTCGGACAATATAAAAAAATACGTAATGAATTTACCGGCGTACTTACCGGGAAAGGGTTGGCATATGGTGGTTCATTAATCCGTCCGGAAGCTACCGGATATGGCGTTGTTTATTTTTGTGAACAAATGCTGAAAACGATCGGTGAAGAAGTGAAAGGTAAAACTTTTGCAGTTTCCGGTTTTGGAAATGTAGCTTGGGGTGTAGTGAAAAAAGTGAATGAATTAGGCGGAAAAGTATTAACAATTTCTGGACCTGATGGTTATGTATATGATGAAGATGGTATTTCTGGTGAAAAAGTAGATTACTTATTACAGCTTCGTGCCTCTGGAAATAACCGCGCAGAAGATTACGTAACCAAATTCCCGAGTGCGAAATTTTTCGCAGGAAAAAGACCTTGGGATGTAAAGTGTGATGTGGCCATTCCTGCTGCAACGCAAAATGAATTGTTCTTAGAAGATGCGCAAGCCTTGGTGGCTAATGGAGTAATCTGTGTAACAGAAGCTGCCAATATGCCTTCAACTTTAGATGCCATTAATTATTTTCTAGATAGTAAAGTTTTATTTTCGCCAGGAAAAGCATCTAATGCTGGTGGAGTAGCAACATCAGGTTTAGAAATGACCCAGAATTCTATTCGTTTGAACTGGTCTTCTGAAGAGGTTGATGCACGATTAAAAGAAATTATGATCGGTATTCACAAAGCATGTAGAGATTATGGTAAAGAAGATGATGGTTACGTAAACTACGTGAAAGGCGCAAACATCGCGGGCTTTGTAAAAGTTGCCGAAGCTATGTTGGCTCAGGGTGTCGTATAAAATAGAGAAGTCGGAGTTTTGCTCCGGCTTTTTTCTTACAACCTGTCCCGGGGAAATGGGAAAAAAAGTAAAGTGAAAGGATAAAAAGCATTGAGTTTTCAATGCTTTTTATTATTTCTTGTAAGTCTATTTTTAGAACAACCCAAAGGTAATTTATTCTACGCTTTCTTTTCTCGCTTTTTGCACAGAAAGTGAATCATCAGTGGGTTTTGCAGCTTCCTTGGCATTCATTTCAGCAGCTTTTGCTTGTTCCTCCTCTTGTATTTTGGCTTCGGAAGCTTCGGGTTTCACCATTTCATTCGACTGAACTTCTGTGGCAACTTCTGCGGTTTTTGCGGCTTCTGTTTTTTGAGCTTTCTGTAATTTGGTGCTTTCTTTTTTCTGGGCGGTGGCGAAGGTTACACCCGTAACTAAAAGAACGATTGCTAACATTGATTTTTTCATAACCTATTTTTTTTTGGTTTATATAGAGCAATAACGCAGAAAAATTACGAAATACATTTTCGCTAACAAAGTTTAACGTACTTTATTAGTTTTTAAGAGGGTTAGGCCACGATTATTTCTTTTCTAAATTCTTTTTCAACCTTTCCACAAACTCAAATGCAGCGGGACAAACAACGGTATTTTTAAGGGTTAGATTATTAATTTGATAGATTTTTTTTCGATCGGTATGTGGAAACTCTCGACAGGCTTTGGGGCGAACATCGTAAATAGAACACGTGTGGTCATCATTTAAAAACAAGCAGGGCAGGTTTTGCAAAACCTGATCTTGATCTTCATCTGATTGTAAGAATTTCTCCTCGAAATCGGCCGTTTTCATTTTAAGGTGCTTGGCAATTCTTTCAATATCTTTTGGTGTGAAAAGTGGTCCGGTTGTTTTGCAACAATTGGCGCACTGCAAACAATCGATTCGTTCGAACACTTGATCATGGGTTTCCTGTACTTTATAATCGAGGTCTTTTGGTGGTTTTTTCTTCAGGCTTTCCAGAAATTTTTTGTGTTCTTTCTGTTTTAAAAGAGCTTGATTTTTATAAAACGCTAGATTCATAGTGCAAAAGTAAGTGTTATTTTTTTTTGAATCTGTATTTTAATCGGGGCCTTGCGCTGCGGCCGCGATAGAAGTGGATACCCCGCAAGGAGGTCTGGACCGACTGAGGAGTAGGAACGGATAGCGCGAATTGTCCGCCCAAATAAAAAAGAATGATTGCAGTCATAAGTGTTTGCGTAAAAAATTACCTAATTTTGAACCATGAAAAAATTGGAAACCAGGCAAGATATTGAGGATTTAGTTAACTTATTTTACGATAAAGTTCAAAATGATGATAAGATTGGCTTTTTCTTCAATGATGTTGCAAAGGTAGATTGGGCGCATCATTTGCCGAAAATGTATTCTTTTTGGGAGACGCTTTTGTTCGGCCAGATTTCTTATAAAGGAAACCCAATGGCGATGCATTTCCCGATCAATGATAAAGTACCCCTAGAAAAAGCACATTTTGCTCATTGGGTGAAGTTGTGGACGGAAACTGTTGAAGAAAATTTTGCGGGAGAGATGGCGGAGTTGGCCATTTACAAAGCGACAAATATTGCGAATTTGATGGGTTATAAAATGGAAATGGCCAGAAGATTTTAATGATTCTTGCAGGTGAACCAACGCTTATATTCTTCCTTTTAAATACGCCTGGCGTAGTTGCTCATCTAATTTTTCGATGGCATAACGAAGTGTTGTTCGGGGCATTTGGTGATAATGTATATTCAAAAAATCCAAAAGTTCTTGTTCATTTTTTTTCCCCATTTCTCTCAAAAGCCAGCCATTTGCTTTATGCATCAAGTCATGGGTGTGGTTTAAATTCTTGATTGCTAAGATTTTAAGTAAATCAAATGCGCCTTTTTTTACGTGAAACATTGTTGAAACAACTGCAATTCTTTTGCTCCACAAATTTTCTTCGTTGGATAAATGCAGGAGAATACGATCATCTTGTCTTTCAAAACAATAGCACCCCAAAATTTTATAACAGGAGGTATCAACCAAATCCCAATGGTTGATGTATTGTTTATTTTTTAAATAAAAATCGACGAGTTCTTCTTGCTCTGAAGCTTGTTTTGTTTTTTCATATTTCGAAACCAACATCAATAAAGCGCAATGCCGATGTTCATGAATGGGCGAAGACAGAAGCTCAAGCAAAGCTGACAATGAAATTTTATGCTGAAATTCTTTCGCAACTTTTCTTTGGTCGGGCACCGTTACCCCAATAAATTGGTCTCCTTCGGCATATTCGCCTTTTCCGGCTTTGAAAAATTTGGGTAAGAATTCTTTCTTTTCAGGAAGAGAAAGATCTTGTAGTGCTGATTTAATTTGATGGACCATATTGAAAAATAGAGGCTTTTATTAGGCAATCGTTGTACATATATAGCTATAAAAAACAGTTGAGGATCTTCCAGGCGTAACAGCAGAGGCTATTCTGTAGGTTTAAATTTAATCCGCACAAAATATACTTGCTCGTGATTGGCGTAAAATATATAATCGATTTTAGAGAGTATTTTTTTTTCGTTAGCATTAAATATACTGAAAAATGAAGAGAGCAAATTGCTGTTCTTAATAAACAGATAATTTTTATTTTGCGTTTTGTTAATTTCTATGGGGTTTCTGGTCGATTGTAGGAGTGATTTATTTTGGTCCTTAGAAATTAGATTGGGTTGAAAAGGAATAATGGTGAATTGGTTTTTGGCATTGATCCATTTTTTATTTTGCAGATATTCCCATGTTTTTTCAGGTTGAGGACTTTTTGCCACGATCGCATAGTTGGGCTGCACGATTTTTTGTACGCTTCTTTTTTCAATTTCATTATAGTCGTCGTCATAAGTATAAGTGATGATGGTATCATTTACTTTCTCCAGGTTTGCTTTGGCCCTTATGCCTGAAATGTGGGCAGAATCTACAAATCCCTTGTGATAAAATTGCGTAAGATTGCTGATGTTTTTAAGGTCTAATTCTGCTTCTAAAAACGGAGCGTTCTGTTCAAGTTTTTGGACTAAACTTGTGAGAGAAGAACTCGTGGCACTGTTTTTAATTTCAATTTGGTTGTGCTGGTAATTGATTTCGAAGTTCTGAATTTTACCGGCATCAAGAAAGGAAATACTCGCTACGGTATTATTAATAAACTGATCTGCATGAAAATATTTTTGCAGATGATCTTTTAACAACCAATTTTGCAAGTTTTGAAAGCCTTCTTTAGAATTTCCGATGAGACATTTATCCCCTGAAATATGAATGAATAGATCGTCTTTTTGATAGATCTTCTCTTCATTTTTAATGAATTGATGTTTTTCTAAATAGCCAAATAATTTTTTGTTGTCATCAATTTCCAGTACCGTGTACCAAGCGGTTATTTGGGTATTCCGCAAATGAAAAACCTGCAAGAAATCGGGAATTTTAAGACCTGATTTTCTAAAAGAGCTGATCGTGGATTTACTTTTTGAAGTCTTCAACCAGTTCGATGGTTCGGTTGCCAAGCTCCAGAGTGATTGTCGCGCAGATTTTTTCACATCAATTAACACAATGATATCAGCCTGGTCGGGCACGAACTTTAACGTTTTATTTCGATGGTAGAGAAAGAAATAAAGACCAATGGCAAAAGCAATAAAAAGGCTGGTGAAAAGGCTCTTTTTATTCATTATAATTTTTTACTCTTTTCTATCGGTTTCATTATTTTATAAATTTCATCAAATAAATCTAAGAAATACATGAGGCTGTTTTCAGAAGAACCGCGGATGTTATAAGTCATTTCAGATTGCAAGCGCTCTGCTTTAACATCTGTTTTATACGTAATTTCGCCCATATTTTTTCTCATGTAATCATACATTGCTTTGTTTTCTTTGGTGGTGAATTCGCTTTCTAAACCCGGCATCAATTTCTGTACATTCAGCCAGCCAGAAAGAGAATGCTTGCTTGCTGATTTTGCCCATTTCTTCGTTGTTGAAGACGGTGGGTTTGCAATTATGTTTTCAGGCGAAGTGGTGATGTAAACAATGCCGTTTTTTACAGAAAATAGCAAACGGTCTACGGCGCTGTTTTCTTGATCTTTTAACTCATAAAACGCTCCTTTTTTGGTAAATTTTTTTGCTGTTTTTTTATTAGTAGATATCATTTCAAAAAACCGATTCCAATAGGATTCATTTTTTGTAATAAAAGCAAAAGTGAAATTGGGTACGGTAACATCTTTTGTTTTTTGAACTTCTTTTTCGTTATAATCTTCATCATATTCATACTTGGTGTATGCTACTTTTTTGCTCTTCAAGTCATTCAAGATAAAAATGGCATTTCCAGGCATTATTTTCGAGATGGCTTTTTCATCCAGTGCAATTTTCAGGGTTTCTACGACCAAAGAAATTTCATTTTGATATTCTTGATTTTCGCCGGTATTTTCCATCAAATCGTACATGGCATCAAAACTTTTGTAGCCATTGATGTTCATGGCAAAATAGCCTATACTTTTATCAGACAACAGTTTTGCTAGTTTTCTGTTGGGTTTGTTTTTATAAATTTCGGCAATCGCCTTTTGTACCGCAGGATCTTGGTGTTGGTAATCGGTAACCAACCGCACCTTGTCCTTTTCAAAATACAGATTATACGAGGAGTCGGCATCATACATTTTACCTAAGTAATTTTGCCACAGGCCAAAGGCTGGGAATCCTTTGATGCCCGTTCTGCTTTTATAGAAATGAGCAAAATTAGTATGAACGAACAGATCCGATTTTACATCTTTAAATTTAGTTTTTGTGGTAGGAACTTCAATTATAAAATTAGAAGCAAAAACTTCATCAAAAAATAATTCGGATAATTTTCTTACGATTTTAAATTCTTCTACTTTAATAGAATCCCTTCTTTTCGTATAGTCTTCATCGGATCCATCTTCTTCGAAATATGTTTTATCTTCTTCCTCATCTTCCATATCATCTTGCACATCATCTTGCACATCATCTTGCACATCAGCATCTTGCACATCATCTGGTTTTGAGGGTGGGTATTTGTGGTTTTTTTTAAGATACGCAATACTCTTTTTTATATTTTCAATTTCAGTTTGGGAATCGCTAATTTGCTGCTTGTAGTAAACGAGCTCCTCTTCTAAAAATATAATTTCTTCCTTGTAATCGAAAGCTTTATCCATAGAAATCGCTTCTTCTACCGCATCATCATCCTCGCCTTCTGGCCATGTCTTTTCAATGGTAGCGCTGTCTTCAACCATGGTGCTGTCTGTATCAAGCAGCGAATCATCGTATGAAAAAGGCTTGGTATAATAAATGGTTTTTAAGACTGCATGCTTGTCATTCCAGGCAATAAAAGTGTTTTCATTTAAACTCACATAGGAGTATTTCGTTTTTTTAGTAATTTCTAATCCTTCTTTTTTGGCGGAATTAATGAAATTTAGAAAGCGTGTTTGATCATCAACGATAAAATGGGCGTTGTAAGAGCTGATAGAATCATTCGCAACAGCGTAATGAAATTGGGTTTCATCATATTTAATGCCTGTTTTCGAATAGTCAGTCCAGATTGTTTTCTTATCCTCTTTTTGAAAAATCTCTTGAAAAATAGGGTTAAATTTAGCCCAGTTTACTTTATTATTCAGTTGATTTCCGTTCATTTCCAGATATAAAACGGTGTTTTCTGGCAGTTTAAATTTATTTTGTGCAGAGAGGGCTCCAATATAAAAGAAACTTAAAAGACAAAGAAATTTTGGGATTACAGAATATTTCATATAAGTGTTTTAATTAAAGATAATGGTGGTATAAAATTGCTTTTTCTGAAGAATAAAATCCAAAACATTGCCCTCAAGTTTTAAGGCTTTTTTGTTGGGCGAAATACTGTAAGCCTTGTTTGTCTGTGATTTTATCGAATTTTCGAATTGTAAAATGGTCGTGTATTTTGCCGAATTAAAGATTTCCTTATCTGCATTATTTAATTTTTCGTAGTCGTTTTTGTACGTATTGATCTTATTTTTCGTAAAAGTCTTGGTTCCCGAATGGTAGGCGTATAATTGCGAAGGAATGAGTTTCCCGATGATTTTTTTATCTTTTAAACGTTCTATTCCCGCATTGATGTTTGCAATATTTTTGAAATTACAACTTAATTTTATGATATAATTTTGAAAATCCAGACTTGTTTGTACATTGCTAATTCCGGGAACTGTTTTAAAAACAGCCGCAGCATCTGCGACTTTTTGCTGTATTTCTGCTTTCTTTGGAACGGGTTTTCCGTTGATGGTTTCCATTTTAGAAATCGAAGCAAGGCGTGTTTTGCTTTTACTGGCGTTGAGGATCAGCGAGTATTCTCCACTTCCGTCCGCTCTCATATTCACTTTATCCAGAATATCAAAGCAGCTTGTCAAAGAAAAACAAACGAATAAAATGGCAAAAGATTTTAAACAAGACTTTACAAAATGAGTTAAATGCATTTCACAAAGATAAATTTTTAAGCTTATTATACAAAAATAGGAAGAAGGAAACGGGATTTTATTAATTATATAATAATAAATCAACTGTTTTCTAAAATTTGATCTTGTAAATGTTAAAAAATCGTTTCGCCGGTCTGGGTGGTAAACTCCTCGAGGAATTTCATGCCACGATAAGAATTTCCTTTTACATTTAACTTTGGGCTCCAGACTGCAATGCAATATTTCTGCGGTAAAATTGCAATGATCCCTCCACCAACACCACTTTTTCCCGGTAAACCTACGAGAAAAGAGAATTCACCAGATTCATCATAAAAACCACAAGTGAGCAAAATTGCATTGATTCTTTTGGCTTTAAGATAAGGTAAAATTTGGCGGCGGTCGGTGGGTTTTCTACCTCCGTTTGCTAAGTATAAAAAACTTTTACTCAACTGCTCACAGGTCATTTCTATGGAGCAAAGGTGACAGTAAAGATCGATCACCGAATTTGGTTTGCTATGAATATTTCCAAAGGATTTCATGAAATTACACATGGCGGTATTTCTATAGCTATGATCCATTTCACTTTGAGCGACTTTTTCATTAAAGAAAATTTCGTCGTCTTCTGCCACGTCTCGAATAAATTCGAGCAGTGTTTCTTTCGGGTTTTCGCAGATTTCCAATAAAATATCGCAAATTACCAAAGCACCCGCATTGATAAAAGGATTTCGCGGAATGCCATGATCGGCCTCCAACTGAAGCAAAGAATTAAAAGGATTCCCCGATGGTTCTACATCGACTCTTTTCCAAAGTTTTTCGCCCAATTTTTCATAGACGAATGACAAGGCGAAAACTTTGGATATACTTTGAACAGAGAATTTCTCTTGAAAATTACCACATCCAAAATTATTCAAACCTAAGTCGGTGAAATGAACGCCAAATTTATGTTCCTCAATACAAGCAATTTCCGGGATGTAATTGGGAACTTTTCCGCTGTTTGGTTTTTTTAAAATATCAGCATAAACATTTGAGATAATTTTTTGATAATCAGGTTTCATCATGAAAAATAGAAATGAAGGGTTATAAAAAAATGCTTAATAAATCAAGCATTTTAAAGAAGCTTTCTTAAGCAAGAAAGGGTATTTTAGTTTTCTAATTCCTGTTCTTCATCATGATATTCAAACAAGAAATCATTGTAAGGGAATCTGGCCGTGTGAATTTTTAAAACCTCTTCATAAATCATTTTCTTCATCTCTGGGAAGTTTTCTTTATTTAATGCAGAAATAAAAACCGTTGGAAATTGTGAATTGGACATCCAGGTTTTCATCCATTCTTCTAAAGAAATGTTCTTTTTCGATTCTGGTGTTAAATCATCTTCTGCCTTTTTCTCGTAGGCAAAAGCATCAATTTTATTAAAGACCATGATCATGGGTTTTTGATGGGCATCAATCTCCATAAGGGTTTGATTGACCGATTTTATTTGATCTTCAAATCCAGGGTGAGAAATATCTACCACGTGAATCAGTAAATCGGCTTCACGAACTTCATCTAAAGTTGACTTAAAACTTTCAATCAGTTGGGTAGGAAGTTTTCGAATAAACCCTACTGTATCAGTCAATAAAAAAGGCAAATTCCCGATAACGACTTTCCGTACCGTCGTGTCCAAAGTTGCAAAGAGTTTGTTTTCGGCAAAAACATCGGATTTTGAAATGGCATTCATCAAGGTAGATTTTCCTACGTTGGTGTAACCGACCAAAGCCACGCGCACCATTTTGCCGCGGTTTTGTCTTTGCGTCGCCATTTGTTTATCGATGCTTTTCAGTTTTTCTTTTAATAAGGATATTCTATCGCGGATAATCCTTCGGTCGGTTTCAATTTCAGTTTCACCAGGGCCACGCATCCCGATTCCTCCTTTTTGTTTATCAAGGTGAGACCACATTTTGCTTAATCTAGGGAGCAAGTATTGATATTGCGCAAGTTCTACTTGCGTGCGTGCGTAAGAAGTTTGGGCTCTTTGGGCGAAAATATCCAGAATTAAATTGGTTCGGTCGAGAATCTTGACTTCCTCCATTTCTTTTCCAAGATTCTTCAATTGAGAGGGAGATAGTTCATCATCAAAAATAACGGTTCCAATTCCGTTTGTTTTAATATAATCTCTTATTTCCTGTGCTTTTCCGCTTCCGATAAAAGTTTTGGGATCAGGTGTTGTTAATTTTTGGGTAAATCGTTTTTCAACAGTTGCTCCTGCGGTAAAAGCCAGAAATTCTAATTCATCAAGATATTCTGAGAGTTTTTCCTCACTTTGATTTTGTGTAATTAAACCGATTAATACGGCTTTTTCGTATAAATGTTCTTTTTTGTCTAGCATAAATTTCCTTTCGGCATTTGTACAAAGATAATACTTTGCATTTCATCATTGAAAAATCTCAACAAAAATTAGCGGAGATTTTCAGTGTACACTTTTGTTCGTTAATCCCAGTCTGCTGCAACAAACTTCATTTTCATTCCACTGGCATTGCTTAAAGTAAGAAAATGACCTTCTACTTTATAATTGGTCATCAGTGGCAGTTCTTTTCCAAAGGCGGCTTCTAAATCCATGCTTTTGTCACAAAACATCATCGTACTTCCCATTTCTGAAAATTTTACGGTCGCATTTTGATCAAAAATCACTTGTCCAAATAGGTTGTTACAACCCATATTTGCTGAGAACCTTCCTGGGTTATTTTGTTTAGTTAGGTTAAGATTGGCTTTACTACTCACCATTAAATCCTTAGAAAAGTCCTGAAACTCTACTAGCATCCATTCACGTTTTACATTTTCCGGAACCTTGGTTTGGGTGGTGCAATTCGCTAATAAAAGCATTGTGAAAACGGCTAAAAAACCATATTTAATTTTCTTCATTTTTAAAATTTTCCTTTAGCATTGCTATTTCTATGCCATGTTTATTATCTTTGATTGTTATTCTCTAAGATAAATTCTCTGTTTTTTACGCAATTATTACTCCATTATTTAAAACACATGCAAAAACCAGTCAGCCTTGAAACCGATCGTTTGTTTTTAAAACCCATGAGTATTGATGAGGCAGATTTCATTTTGGAACTTTATAATTCTCCAAATTTCATTCGATTTATTGGTGATCGAAATATTAAATCGATTCAGGATGCAGAACAGTATATTTTGTCGAAATTTCTTCCGCAGTTTGAAAGATTAGGATATGGGAATTTTCTAATTCAATTAAAATCCACGGGTCAAAAAATCGGTGGTGTAGGAATTTTTGAGCGAGAAGGTTTGGAAGTACAAGATATCGGTTTTTCTTTTTTACCAGAATTTGAAGGAAAAGGATATGGTTTTGAGGCGTCGAAAAAGTTGTTAGAAACGTCTTTTTCAGCATTTGGTTTAAAGAAAATTTCTGCTATTACCTCTCAAGAAAACAGGGCATCTCGAAAACTTATCAAAAAATTGGGTTTTACGTACCGGTCTACCGTGCAGCTTCTGGGTGATAAGGAAGAATTGAGGTATTACGAAATTGAAGCCCCTTAAAAAAAAAGAACGTTCCAACAGAAACGTTCTTCATTATTTTTAAAACTAAAAACCTAGTTAGGCTTCCAGTCTACCACTGCTCTAATAAATGCCTCAGCATTTTCTAAAGGAATATTTGGTAAAATACCGTGGCCAAGATTTGCGATATACCGGTCTTTTCCGAAACGATTAATCATTTCAGTTACCATTTTTTTGATGGTTTCCGGGGACGAATTCAAACGATTGGGATCGAAATTCCCTTGCAAAGTCATGGTGTGATTGGTAAGTGTTCTTGCCAATTCTGGCGTAATTGTCCAGTCAACACCAAGTGCAGAAACTTTAGATAAAGTCATCTCCTCTAAGGCAAACCAGCAACCTTTACCGAAAACTACCACGTGCGTTAAAGGGCTTAAAGCTTCTACAATTTGATTTATATAAGGCCATGAGAAAATCTGGTAATCTTCTGGTGACAACGATCCGCCCCAAGAATCAAAAACCTGCACTGCCGAAACTCCTTTTTCTACTTTTCTTTTAAGATAAGCAATTGTAGTATCGGTGATTTTTTGTAAAAGTAAATGGGCCGCTTCAGGATTTCTAAAACAGAAACTCTTCGCTACATCCCACGCTTTCGATCCTTTCCCTTCGATACAATAACATAAAATGGTCCATGGTGAACCCGCAAAACCGATCAATGGAATATCATTATCTAATTTATGCAAAGTCATTTCGATGGCATCGAAAACGTAGCCTAAAGTTTCATTAACATCAGGGACAGGAATGTTCTGAACATCTTCTAAAGTGCGAATTGGTTTTTCTAACCACGGGCCAATTCCATCTCTCATCTCGAAATCCATTCCCATCGCTTGGGGAACCACCAAAATATCTGAGAACAAAATCGCCGCATCCAAAGGATATCTGCGAATAGGCATCATGGTGATATCAGAGGCCAATTCTGGTGTTCGGCATCTGGTGAAGAAATCGTATTCATCGCGCATTGCACGGAACTCAGGTAAAAATCTTCCTGCCTGTCTCATCATCCAAACTGGCGGGCGTTCTACAGTTTCGCCTCTTAATGCCTTTAAGTATAAATCGTTTTTAATCATAATCTTTAAATAAAATCAGAAACCGGAGTTTCTTACTAGGGTTTATATTTTCCCTTCTTTTTTAATTAATCTAAGCAAAGCGGCTAAGTCATTGTCTTTGCCCGTAAAAATAGTTTGCGTCGTATGTTTGCTAATTTCTGTACTGGTTGTTTCCCCAATTGAAAAAATATATTTAAATTCTAAAGGATTTTTTTCTACAAAACTGCGAACTCCACTGGGAGAGAAGAAAGCAATTGCATCATGCTTGGTTTCTAAATTTGGATAAATAAGATCGGTATCATAAATGACTATTTTTCGATAACCGATGTTTTGCAAGGGTAGTTTTTTTTGAAGAATATCCAGCGCAAGATTGCCGCAGAAATGAATAAAGCTTTCTTTACCGCAATTTTCTATAATAAATTCTGAAAGTTCCTTGGCGTTTTTTTTGGTTTTAAATACGCCAAACCCATGCTTTCTCAAACATGCTTTGGTTTTCTTGCCCACGCAATAAATCCTATTATAATTTCTTTCAGCGAAATTTTCATGGGGTTTAAAACCACTTTGAAAGAAAGCTTCCACGCCATTTACACTGGTGAAAATTAATGAATTGCGGCCCAACGGAAATGGTGCTAATTTTTTCAGCGTAACTTTTATAACCTCTAAAAAATGAATTGAGAAATCTGTTCCAAGGATCGTAGAAACTTCGTTTTCGTCGAGTTGTTTTGTAAACAAAATATTCATCACAAATAAATTATCAAAATTCCTATTATAAAATTTGTTCGGTCAAGCTATTGAAGGTGCAATTTAATTTCCTGCATTAATTCTTTCCCACCATCTTGTAAAATATTTTGCGCTAATTTCTCTCCAAAATTTTCGTGTTCATTCCAAGTGAAAACTTCATCGGTCTCGATGCAGTTTTTTCCATCTAGTGAACATAGCCGTCCAATAAATCTTATCTCATTTTTGTCATTAATTTCGGCAAAAGCACCAATTGGTGCCGTGCAACCACCTTCTAATGTTTGTAAGAAATTTCTTTCAATTTCAATGCAAATTTGGGTTTCACGATGGTTTACCTCTGTAAATAATTTTTTTATTTCGTGATCATCTGCTCTAGCAGTTACGGCAACCACTCCTTGGGCTGGTGCAGAAATCATCATAGGAAGGAACTCATAATCAATTGATAAGCTCATTCTTTCAATCGCTGCTAAGGAAAACAGAGTAGCATCGAAATTCTGATTTTCTAATTTTTGTAGGCGGGTTTGCACATTTCCGCGAATATCGCAAAACTCGGTTTCGGGATAATGTTTCGCCCAGAAGGCGCGCCGTCTTAAACTGCTGGTCGCAATTTTTAATTCGTGAAATTCTTTATTTTTTGAAGTAGACTTTCGTACCAAGACGTCTTGCGGATAATCGCGCTTTAAAACAGCGATGATCTCAATGTTTTCCGGAAGTTGTGTAGGAATGTCTTTTAAAGAATGAACCGCAATATCTACCTCTTTTTGAAGTAAAGCGATATCTAAGTCCTTGGTGAAAATTCCGGTAATCCCCATTGCATAAAGAGGTTCCGTAAGATTTTTATCCCCTGTTGAGACAATCGGAGTGATATCGGTTTTGTGGTTTTTGTTTTGCAGATTACGGGCAACTTCTCTCGCTTGCCACAAAGCAAGTGGCGAGTTTCGCGTACCTATCTTAATGCTTTTCATGGAACTCTTTATTTGGTTGTTCGACTAAAATCTCGTGCATTAATTTACTAATTTCTTCGGCTTTCCAAGGATTGTCGATGATGTATTTTGCGAAGCGGTTCGTGATTTTCTGAATTATTTTTTCTGAAAGTTGCATATCATCCACATCAACATATTGATGTTTTTTATGAATTTTATGCATTTCATTCCGCTCCATATTCTTTAGCACGGCTTTGAAATGGTGAATATTGGGTGCCAATTTGCGTTTCTTTTCCCATTCCTGAAAATCTTTAGACATTTCTTTAATGATTTCCTCGGCTTTTGGGATTTCTTTTTGTCGCTGAACCATGGTCTCGTTGATATGAAGAGACAGTTGATCGATATCTACCAATCGAACATTTTCATTTTCTGTCACGTCTTTGGATACGTTGTTCGGGATAGAAAGATCGATAATGAGCGTTTCTTTCCCATTGGGGAAATGCGACTTATTAATGATGGGATGTTGTGCTCCGGTGGCGACAATTAAAATATCGGTTTTGCTCAACTCATTTTGGAATTGGTCAAATTCAATATGCGGTATTTTATATTTCTCGGCAATTTTTTCTGCTTTCTCCGCAGTTCGATTGGCGATTTTCACATTCGGTTTGTAAACATGCTTCACCAGATTTTCTACCGTATTTTGGCCGATTTCTCCCACACCCAAAAGGAGTATGTTTTTATCTGAAATCTGAGCTTGATTTTTCAAAATGTAATGAACCGCTGCATAAGAAACCGATGCTGCTCCATTAGAAATGCCGGTTTCATTCTTAATTCTCTTGGAAATTTGAATGGCTGAGTTGATGGATCTTTCTAAAAAAGGATTCGAATATTTCTTTTCTTTTCGAAAACGATGGTAAGCATTTTTGATTTGGCCTATGATTTCGAAATCGCCTATAATCTGGCTTTCTAATCCTCCGGCCACTCGGAAAAGGTGATTCAGTGCTTCCTCCCGCTTCAGGATATTCACGTACTGCATGAAATCGGTAAGACTTACCCCCACGATTTTACAGTACAATTCGGCAATTAATAAATAATTTTGTGTAGTGGTATAAATTTCGGTTCTATTGCAAGTGGAAACCACGAAAGCATCACCCAAATTCAAATCATGAATTTCGTTTACAAAATGTTTTATATTCTCATCAAAAAAAGCAAATTTGCCCCGTATTTCTGCATCAGCTTTTTCGAAACTGACGCTAAGCACGGCGAAATTAGCGGTTTGATGAATGTTATTGTCCTTAATCATAAAGCAATGGCAAATTTAAGGTTTTAAATTGAATTGGTGAAGGATCTGATTTATGAACATTATCATCAATATCAATCACCAATCTATCACAGAAAGTTAAAGATTCCCATCAATGAAATAATTTGGAAATTAAAAAGTTATGATAAAATACGCTTTGAAATTTAATAAAATTTTAACCAAAATTAGCAAAAATCTAATTTTTAGAACGGTTCTAAATTTATATCTTTGTACACTTAAAAAAAATTAGCACACCATGGGGTTATTTGATATGTTCACGCAAGACATTGCGATAGATTTAGGAACAGCGAACACACTTATTATACACAACAATAAAATTGTAGTTGATCAGCCATCAATTGTAGCGATTGAGCGGTCGACCGGAAAGCCAATCGCAGTGGGCGAGAAGGCTAAGCATATGCAGGGGAAAACACATGAAGATATCAAAACAATTAGGCCGTTAAAAGATGGGGTAATCGCTGATTTTCATGCTTCTGAACACATGATCAAAGAATTCATCAAACAAATTCCAGGGATCAAAGGCAAGCTTTTTCAGCCGACCTTAAAAATTGTAATCTGTATTCCTTCTGGAATTACCGAAGTAGAAAAAAGAGCGGTTAGAGATTCTGCGCAGAAGGTCAACGCCAAAGAGGTTCGCCTGATTTATGAGCCAATGGCTGCTGCAATTGGGGTGGGAATTGATGTACAGAAACCAGAGGGGAATATGATTATCGACATCGGTGGTGGTACCACGGAAATCGCAGTAGTTGCTCTGGGTGGAATTGTTTGTGATAAATCGGTGAAAATTGCAGGGGATGTTTTTACCAATGATATCGCCTATTATCTAAGAACACATCATAATTTATATATTGGTGAAAGAACTGCGGAAAGAGTAAAAATTGAAGTAGGATCAGCTATTGAAGATTTGGATGTTGATATTGAAGATATTCCAGTGCAAGGTCGTGATTTAATTACAGGGAAACCAAAAGAAATTATGGTGAACTACAAAGAGATCGCCCGTGCCCTAGACAAATCAATTGTCAGAATTGAAGATGCAGTGATGGAAACACTTTCTTTAACTCCGCCTGAATTGGCAGCAGATATTTACAAAACCGGAATTTATCTTGCGGGAGGTGGCGCCTTGTTAAGAGGACTTGCTGATCGACTTCATAAGAAAACCGGCTTACCCGTTTTCGTAGCGGAAGATCCACTAAGAGCGGTTGTTCGTGGAACAGGAATCGCTTTGAAAAATATGGATAAATTCAACTTCTTAATTCGATAATTAGTCATTATTTTACGAAACTAACAGATGGGATTTTTGCTGAGATTATTTTCGAAGAACAGCTTGTTTGTCTTCTTTATATTTCTGCAAATCATTGCTATTGTTTTGATTTTCAGTAGAAATTCAATGCAACAGTCGTGGGTTGCGGGACAATCTGCTGCACTAAATTCTTGGGTTTCTGGTTATATCGATGAAGGCGCATCTTACTTAAAACTGAAGCAAACCAATGATCAATTGGTTGCGCAAAACAAAAGTTTAATGGAGCAACTTTATGGTAAAGAAAATACAGGAAATCCTCAGTTTCGGAAAGTTCATGATACCATTGGCGGTGGGCAAATCTATACTTTTGTAGATGGCGAACTCGTTTTTAACAGTATTAATAGAAAAGACAATTATTTCACCATTAACCGTGGAAAAAGAGATGGTGTATTGCCTAAAATGGGTGTAATGGCACCTGGCGGAATTGCCGGAATTGTTATTAATACAACCGATTCATATTCTTTAGTACAATCCATTCTAAGCGTAAATAAAATTAAAATTAATGCCTCTCTGAAAAAATCTGGCTATTTTGGAACCCTAACATGGCGCGGTGATGATTCCAGGATGATGCATTTATCGGATGTGCCTAAATATGTGCCACTACAAGTTGGCGATACCATTGTAACGGATGGTAAATCTGCGATCTTTCCGCAAGGCGTAATGATTGGTAGAGTCTCCGGCTTTGAGGTAGATAGTAAAACAGGTTTCTGGGACATTGCCGTAGAGTTAAGCGAAAAAATGGGCAAACTCAATAAAATATATGTGGTTAAAAATCTGAAAAAAGCAGAGGTTCGTAAAATTGAAGATACCTTGCAGGCAACCTTAAAAAGAGAGAAATGATAAGTAGAACCCTTTTTACAGACATTCTGATTATTGTTTTGCTCATCGCATTACAAATTTTTGTGCTGAATCGTATTACACTTTTTGGCAAATATACGCCAGTTTTGTATCCTGTGTTTGTTATGTTTTATCCTTTTTTTAGAAATAAATATCAATTTCTAGCTTTGAGTTTTATTTTGGGCTTAGGGATCGATGCCTTCCTTTATACATGGGGAATCAATGCCTTTGCCACGCTGACTGTTGCCTATTTTAGAACTATTATTTTTCGAACTTCTACCGATACTTCTACCGATTTCTTTTCTTTTCAGTCTTTGAGATGGTCCCAATTTCTGCTCTTTGTTTTCATGAGTATCTTTATTCATCAAACACTTGTTCAATATATTGAAATTTTTAAATTCAGTAGGTTTTTCGATATTTTTCTGAATATTTTGGCAACCAGTGCTATTTCTTTTATCTTTATCATTATTTACGCTTTGGCTTTTAAAATCAAGCAAAAAGTTTGAAACCGAAAAAAATTTTATCAAAAAAATAATGCTTTCTTTGACATTGAGGTTACATATGTCCTTTAGAAAATAAAAGCACCTATGAAACCACAATTTTTAAAAATTTCTATCGTTTTATCTGCAATTGCTATAATATTTATAGCAAGACTTGCGTATTTGCAGTTGTTTACGGATCGATACGCCCTTAATGCGGCCAACACTTCTATAAAGACAGAATACATTATTCCGCAACGAGGTGTTATTTTTGATCGCAACGGTAAAATTTTGGTGGGCAATCAGCCAGCGTACGAAATTTCTTTCACGGCAGCCTTGCTAAAACCAGACTTCGACACATTGGATTTTTGCAATTTAATTAATATCACCAAAGCGGATTTCATTAATACAATCACCTCCATAAAAAGCGAAAAGTACTATTCGAAATTAACTCCCATGACTTTTATGAAAAATATAAGCAGAGAGGAAATTGCCAGAATTCAAGAAATTATATTTAAATATCCTGCTTTTAGTATCGTTTCCCGTCCACAAAGACAATATGAAGTCTCCACTTCTGGAAATCTTCTGGGCTACACCAATGAAGTTAACGAAAGAGAACTGAAAAAAGATTCAGTTTATTATCTCCCCGGAGATTTTATTGGGAAAACAGGTATCGAGAAATCCTACGAGCATGTTCTTCGTGGAGAGAAAGGCATACAATATATTCAAAAAGATATTCGATTAAGAAGTATAGGATCGTATAAAAATGGTGCGTTAGATAAAGAAGTAATCACGGGTAAAGATGTTACGCTCACCATTGATTATGATTTACAGCGTATTGCAGAAGAGATGCTGGTAAATAAACAAGGAGCAATTGTAGCAATTGACCCGACCAATGGCGAAATACTGGCACTCGCAACCGGACCCGATATTGATCCCAACCTCTTTTCCGGTCCCGCAAAGACCAGAAATTTATACCGATTGCAAATGGATACGATTTACAATAATCGTCCTACCTTTGATCGTTCCTTGCAAGCAGCCTATCCACCAGGCTCAACTTTTAAATTACTCACTGCTGCTGCAGCCTTGCAAATGGGTGTGATGGATGAAAACACACGATTCCCGTGTGGTGGTGGTTTTAATTATCGAGGGTTAAGAGTGAAAGGTCATGGTGGTGCAGATCCCTTAATTCCTGCAATTCAAGTATCGAGCAACTGTTACTTCTCGTATGCATTTATTGCGATCATGAATAAATATCCTGGTGATCCAAGCCGAGGCGTGAACGAATGGAAAAAAATCATGAGCAGTTTCGGTGTCGGCGAATTTTTAAACAATGATCTTGCAGTTGGGTCGAAAGGAAGAATTCCTTCAGGCGAATTCTATGAAAAAAGAAGCGGCGGCAAAAAAGACTGGTCTTCTGCTTACACCATGAATGGTTCTATTTTTAATGGTATGGGGCAGGGCGATGTTCTTTTAACGCCTTTGCAAATGGCAAGTTCAGTGGCAGCAATTGTAAATCGTGGCTGGTATTTTACCCCACATATCGTAAAATCAATCGATGGAAACCCGAATCCTGATCCAAGATTTAGAGTAAAACATAAAACCCTGGTCGAACCCAAACATTTTGATCCTATAATTAAAGGAATGGAAGCGGTGGTGCTGAGGGGAACCGCTAGAAGTCTAAAGTCAAATGATTTTACCATGCTGGCAAAAACCGGAACTGCACAGGTTCCGCAGGGTAAAGATAATTCAATATTTGTTTTGGCTGCTCCAGCAGATAATCCCAAAATTGTGATTGCAGCGGTGATGGAGCACGCTGGTTTTGGAGCAACTTGGGCGGGACCGGCGGCAGCAATTATTGCAGA
Source organism: Kaistella yonginensis (assembly GCF_030409525.1). Lineage (GTDB taxonomy): Bacteria > Bacteroidota > Bacteroidia > Flavobacteriales > Weeksellaceae > Kaistella > Kaistella yonginensis. The sequence goes on from NZ_JAUFQB010000056.1 coordinate 37,390, forward strand.
GAAATATTTAACAGGTGATATAAAAAGAGAGCATCTTTATAATAAATTAGTCAATGCGAGCTTTATGCCCGAATACAAAAGACAATGGGTGGTAGAGTTGAAGCGAAAAGGACTTTATAAAGAACCCAATAAAGACTCTCTGACTTTAAAAACAATTGAAGATCGCTTGAAATTGACCACCGATACTGAAAAGAAAAAACAACTGCTCTTTAAAAGAGATTCTATAGTACAGAAATTAAAAAATAGTGCAGCAAGATGAAGTGGGCACAAGGCATAGATAAGCTAGGATTAACACTGTATTTTTTGTTGTGTGTATTTGCCGTGGCTAATATTTACAGTGTAGAACCTGCAAGCGGAACCAGACAAGCGGTTTGGTTAGGCGTTTCTGTGTTTGTAGGAATAATCATTTTTGCAACCCGAGCAAAGTTCTTTGAGAATATGGCGGGCCTGATCTATATTGGTGGCGTGCTTTTACTGCTTGGTTTATTCCCTTTCGGGACCGAAATTCTCGGACAGAAAAACTGGTATAAATTCGGTGCGGTAAGTTTACAGCCGGTAGAATTTGCCAAAATAGGAACCGCATTAATGTTGGCTAATTATGTTTCTGGACCCGATTTTAATTTAAAATATAAAAAATCGCTCTGGACTTCTCTGGCTATTATCGGAGTGCCAGCCCTTGTTGTTTTAGCAATTCCAGATGTGGGTTCCCTGCTCGTTTTTATTGCGTTTTTTATCGCCCTTTTTAGAGAAGGTTTGTCGGGTTGGGTTTTTGGGGTAGGTTTAATTTTCGCTGCGGTTTTTCTGGTCGCACTCGCTGTTGATCCGGTTTACGTTGTTATTGTCATCATTGCGATTAGTGCGATTGTTTTATTTTTAAACTCCAATAGAATTCACTGGAATGTGTTATCCGTGGCTGCAATTATCGGTGGTGTTGGAATATTGTGTGGCTTGGCTTATGGAGCACCGCATATATTAGAGAAATTACCAAAGCATCAACGGGAACGAATCGAGGTTTTATATAAAGGAGAGAAAGCTTTCCGTGATACTTCTGGCTACAATTTGCTGTATTCTAAAACAGCCATCGGATCCGGTGGATTTTTTGGTAAAGGTTATCGTGAAGGTTCTGTAACACAAGGAAAATTCGTGCCGGAACAAAGTACCGATTATATCTTCTGCACGGTTGGCGAAGAATGGGGTTTTTTTGGCAGCTCGATGCTGGTGATTCTGTACTCGGTGTTCATTGGTCGAATTTACTATTTGGCAGAAAAGCAGAAATCCGCCTTTAATCGGGTTTTTGGTTATTCCTTTGCGTCGATATTGTTGATGCACTTTTCGATTAATTTAGGAATGGTCATGGGGCTTTTTCCTACTGTAGGTATTCCACTGCCGTTTTTTAGTTATGGGGGAAGTTCTTTACTCGCTTTTTCGATGATGACTTTTATCTTTTTCAAATTAAATTATACCGACCGAAACAGTTTGGTTTAAGCAGACCCAGGAAAGATTTTCAAAATAATTACCTTGGAATTTTATTGTTCTTTAAAAATTTTCATACGCCAACTTTACTTAGGAAAGCATACAGCTATTCTAGCCCAGATGGAAGTGGCATTCTATGGTGACGCCTGCTTAAGGCGGAGGCATAGATAAAACAAACAGCTGGACGGGTCTGTTGAAGAGCAAAAATGGGGTAGCTCCTTTTCGGAAAAATCATTTTGCCTGCTTTTCTTTTTTAAAATTTTATTATCTGTAAATTTGCAGCAATCAATTTTTCATATGAAACAATTCTCTTCCAAAAGAAGCATCCAAATACTGGCTCATTTACTCCAAGAATACGGGATTTTCGACATCGTAATCTCGCCCGGCTCGCGAAACGCACCGTTGGCGATCCATTTTTCCGAGACTGATGATTTTAACTGTTACAGTATTGTGGATGAGAGAAGTGCGGGTTTTGTGGGAATAGGTATGGCGAAAAGCATTAAAAAACCGGTGGCGTTAACCTGCACCAGTGGTTCTGCGGCAGCAAATTATTATCCGGCAATTACCGAGGCTTTTTATCAAAATACACCTTTGTTGGTTTTAACAGCAGATCGTCCCACCGATTTTGTTGATATTTTTGACGGTCAAACGATTCGGCAGAAAAATCTTTATCAGCAACATTCTTATGGTGATTTTCAGTTGTTGGAAGATTCGATGGAAAATGCCGATGACGAGAATTTTGCCATTATTAAAAAAGCCATTGAAGTCTGTTTTGAAAAACAAGGTCCGGTGCATATCAACATTCCTTTGGAAGAGCCGCTCTACAACATGGTTTCTGAACTTCCTGGTTTTCAGTCTGTTGAAAAAACAATTCGAACAATATCTTATGATTTGCCGCCTCATTTGGTTGCAGACTGGAATATTTCGAAAAGAATTATGATTTTGGTCGGCACCAGAGATTATAATGAAGAATTGGAAATGCAATTATCTCAACTGGTTAAGAATCATACGGTTGTTGTTTTAAAAGAAGCGAATTCTAACTTAAAACACGATAAGTTTTTTGCGCATATTGACCGTTATATTTTTAATTTTCAGGAAGAGGATTATAGAACTTACGCGCCCGATTTATTAATTACGGTGGGTCAAAACGTAGTGTCGAAAAAAGTAAAGCAGTTTCTTCGAAAAGCAAATCCTAAGAATCATTGGCATATTGATGAGGTTTGGCACCCTGATACGTTTTTTGCTTTGACTGAAAAAGTAAAAACCAGTCCCGAGAAATTCTTCGGGCAATTGTTGAATTTTATTGCGTTAGAACCGCGTGCTTACTTTAATTTATGGGATGTTTTGCGTGATAAACGAGATTTGAAACATCTAGAATATTGTTTACAAACCCGATTTTCTGATTTTAAATTGTTTGAGTTTTTGTCTCATCAATTACCGGAAAATATCAATTTGCATATCAGTAATTCCTCTGCAATTCGGTATGCACAGCTGTTTGATTTTGATAGGAATCGCGTGTATTGTAACCGAGGAACAAGTGGGATTGATGGCTCAACCTCTACGGCCATGGGCTTTGCAATAAAAGATGTTCAGCAAACGGTATTGGTTACAGGGGACATGAGTTTTTTCTATGATATTAATGGCTTATGGAATAATTATATTCCACCGTATACCCGGATTATCGTCTTTAATAATGGTGGTGGCGACATTTTTAAAATTATACCAGGGCCAAGTTCGACCAACGCTCTGGATGAATTTATTTTAACAAAACACCATAAAAACGCCGAGCATATCGCCAAACATTTTGGGTTTGCATATACCCTGGTTGATGATGAGGACACGCTTTCCAGAGTTTTGGATAATTTCTTTAAACCCGATGAAAAAGCAAAAATTCTGGAAGTAGATACTTCTGCTATTGAGAATGCTGAAGTGTTAAAAGGATATTTTGAGTTTCTGAAATCCTAAATACTTGTTTTTACAACCCGCTGTTTTCTTGGGTTTTTTTGGGAAGGTTTTTAATCCTTTCAAGTGGATAGCTGTAGGAATCATCCAGGTCATTCATCGCGTTAATAATTTGAAAATGAGAGAAATCGCTCAAGTTTTGCAAAGTTATTTCTGCTTCTTTAATTTTCTTTGATTCGAGTAAATATTGCCGCCGAACGCCATTTAACAAATACGTTTTCGGTGTAAACCAGTCTTTTCCTTTTTTAAATAAAAGATTAGAGTAAGAAGTGTCTGTGATATGATTGTTTTTCACAATGATAATTTCCGCAGCTTTAGACAGGGTTTTCATTTTTTCGAGAGCTTTACGATCTTCAAATTTAAAGGAGTAATCGTAAGAATTGTTTTCAACGAGTTGAAAATCCTTAATTTCAGAAATCGCATAAGGAATCATTTGCGTACGGTATTCGCCAGCGAGATCGTAGGTTATCTTTAGCTTATAAAGACCATCTTCATCATGTTGAAGCTCTTTGAAAATTCCGTTTAAATCAATTGGTTCTGTCTTCCCAAAATGAGAAAAAGTATCATTGATTCTTTTCTGATGCTGATCCAGTAGAAATATTTGCTGATCTTCTACCTTAATGCTTTCAATGAATTGGGACATAAATTTTGTTTTTCATTTCTTGGTATTCGTCGGCTAAATTACTCAAATGCGTGATTCCACCGCCACTTTTAAAATAAAGTTTTCCACTTTCTTTTTCAATAAACCGAATCATCACTCCCGAATCGAGGTTATGGCCATCAAACCAACCACATACACCGGTATAAAAACCTCGGTCATAATTTTCTGCTTCCAGAATAATTTCTAATGTTTTTGGCTTCGGTGCGCCGAGAATTGATCCAGCCGGGAGTAGCGCATTCAAAATGCTCCCTATTTTTTGGTGAAATTCAGGTTTTAGCTTTCCCGAAATTTCAGAACTCATGGCATACAAATCTTTCTTATTGGTTTTTAGGAAATCAATGCGCTGGAATTCATTTACTTTTACATCATCAGCGACCATGCTTAAATCATTTCGAAGGAGATCAACCACCGTGTAATGTTCCGCCTTTTCTTTGCGATCATTTTTTAAAACCGCTATCGCATTTTCCGTGGAAGCATCGATCGTACCTTTCATTGGGTGCGTAAATATTTCATTGTTAATGATTTCAACGAAAGTTTCTGGTGAAAAAAACACGAACTCCTCTTTGTAAAGAACTTTGTATTTTGCTTTTGATTGGTAGAAAATCTCTTCTAAACTGAGGTTCAATTCTATTTCAGTTTTGCAAGTGTAATTCGTAAGGTAAGAGTTTCCTAAGCGTAAGTTTTTCTGTACTTTATCAAATCCTATTTTATACTTTTCTTTGCTTTCTGGAAAAGATTTTAATTGAAAATTCTTTTTTTCTTCTTGTTGAACAGATGTGTTTGTATAGTTTTGAAAATCAATGAGTAAACTGTTTTCTTTAAGTTCACTTTCCGTATAAACTACAGCATTTTCTCCTAAAAAATCAACCATAAAAAAGAAAGGAACTTTCTGAAGAGAAAGTTCATCCATTTTATTAAAATGTGGATGAGGGATTTTTAGCATGTGGCAAAAATACTCTTTTTAGGAATTAATCTTTAGGTTTTGCCTATTTTTGCAGCATGGAAAAAAATTACCCGCAAAAGGTCGGCATTCAACAGGTTTTAGGAACCGCATTTTCGTATTGGAACAGGACTTTATTTTACCAGGTCTCTTTTAGCTTGTTGTATTTTTCATTATTCTTTTTGGGTTACTTTTATCTTTTCAAATATTTTGGCTTGTGGGATGAGATGAGCCAGCACAGTGATTTACTTCAAAGTGATTTCCCAGCGTTCAACAAAAAAATGGAAGAAGTTATGAAAATGCCGCAAACACAAAGTTTCCTTTTAGGGATTTTCTTTCTTTTCGCTTTTCTAAATCCTTTAAATGTCGGGTTTTATAAAATTTATAGAAAAATGGACTTGAACGAAAAAATAAGTTTGAATGATTTGTTTGCGGGATATTTAGGATTTGATTTCTTCAAATTTTTCGGGTTCTATCTTTTTTGGATGATTATTTTTTCTTACGCCAATTCCTTGCCGTTGCTCGGAATAGTCTGGATTGTTCTGACTTTGTTTTCTGTACCGTTGATGTTTTTTATGAATGTAAATACGATGGAAGGGATCAGGTTAACTTTTAAAGGGTTAAAGCAAGATCTCACCACCATTCTTATTTCGGTTTTAGTCGCTGTGCTTTTTAGTTTATCAGGAATTTTGCTTTTCGGATTCGGATTTTTATTTACCTTCCCATTTTGGCATGCGGTGATTTATACCTTATACCAGCATATTTTTAAGGAAAATGAGTAAATAGGTATTCATTAATTTGGATTATCTAAACTTTTAATGATAAATTTGAGAACATTAAAAATAAACTATGGATACTTTCGAAGAATTTGACCACCCAAGCGGGCCTGAAAAATCGGCAGGAGCAATTATTGCGCACGCATTTGAAATGTATAAGGGTGTTTTTCTCTATGCAATTGTCGTACTATTGATTTCATTTGCTGTTTCTATGGTCGTTGAGCCAATCACGGGTTTTAATTCGGCCGCGATGATGGAGGAATTACAATTATCGGATGGTGCTCCAATGATCTGGGCAATCCCAGGTTTTGCCCTCTACTTTGGACTTTCGGGATTGGTAAGTTTATTATTAACTCCTTTATATGTGGGTGTTATATACATTGCGAATAAATATAATCTGCAAGAATCCATTCGGTTTTCTGATTTGTTTATTGGGTTTAAACAAAATTTCATTAATATTATTTTGTATTCCTTAATATCGAATATTTTAATTGCAATTTCCTTTGCAATGTGTGTTCTTCCCGTATTTTTTGTTTTCCCTTTGCTAATGTTGGGTTACCCTATTTTGTTATTTGAAAATGCCACGTTTAGCCAAGCATTGAGCAAATCATTTTCTATTGCTAAAGAGAATTACGGAACCTTTTTAGGAACTTCACTTCTGGCATTTCTCATAAGTATTGCAGGGGTATTTTTGTGTGGGATCGGAATCATTTTTACTTTGCTATTTTATCTGGTGGCCATGTATTCGGCTTATTGCGCTTTCTGCGGTCGACCACGACCAATCATCATTAAAGAATAAATTAAATTTCGATATTTTCAAGAATATCTGTACATTTGAAAGCAATGGTTTTACCATTGCTTTTTTAATTAAATCCTATGCCGAACAAAGAAAATCAAATAAGTGAAGATAAAATCAAGCAAGTATTTTTGCTCCTGGTTATTATTATCCTGGCCATTTTGGTAGGGTACCATTTATCCTTATTCGTGCCGTCTCTTTTAGGTGCGATTACGTTGTATGTGATTACCCGGAAATACAACCTTTATTTACAAGAACAGCGGAACTGGAAGCCTTGGGCAGCTTCATTTGTTATTATTTTGGGAACCTTAATCGTTTTAATTCTCCCAATCTACTTTATTGTGGATTTACTGATTGAAAAGCTTGGGAATGCGTCTGCGTACATGCAGAAATTCAATATTTTTATCGATAAGATTCATGATTTTATTTTTGCAAAAACAAATATTGATATTTTAAGTGATGGCAATTTAACCAAACTGAAAGACGGTGTTGGTAAGTTTTCTACCTCTGCACTTAGTGGAACATTTAATACCTTAACCGTCATCATGTCGATGTATTTCATTCTCTATTTTATGCTAGAAAAACCGCTTCTTTTTGAGAGATTATTAAAAAGTTCAGCACCTTTGAAGCGGGCAAATGTGAATCTATTAGGAGAAAAAATACGGAATATGGTGATGGCAAATGCGATTGGGATCCCTGTGGTCGCGATTGGCCAAGGATTAATTGCGCTGATTGGTTATCTTATTTTTGGAGCACCCAGTGCGATTTTGTTATTTGCGTTAACTTGTGTCGCCTCCATGTTGCCGATTGTAGGCGCTGCGATTATTTATATTCCGGTTTGTATTTTTATGATTGCTGAGGGGAATGTTGGACCAGGTTTAGGCTTGGCAGCCTATTGCATCATTGTGGTGGGCTTAACCGATAACTTATTGCGTTTTACTTTGTTAAAGAAGCTTGAAAATATCCATCCGCTCAATACCGTTTTCGGAATTATCATGGGGATTAACCTTTTTGGTTTTATGGGTTTAATTTTCGGACCGATTTTAATTTCAATTACCATTTTACTCATACAGGTTTATCGGGATGAATTTGGGGAAGATGATCGTGAATTAATTATGCCTGAACCCACGGAGATCGAAGAAAAAATTGATTTAAGTATTTAAGAATTTCTAATTAAAAATTAAGAACGCATGATTCCTGAACTTCGCCCGGAAATATTAAAAGAAATCTGTGAAACCGAAATGCCTTTTGGTAAACACGAGGGATTGCTCATCGTAGATCTGCCGATTAATTATTTGGAATGGTTCCAACGTCAGGGGATGCCCGCCGGAAAGTTAGGAATGCAACTGTCTACCATTTACGAAATAAAGATGAACGGTTTGATGGATTTGCTCACCCCTTTACGTGGTAAAATCCCTCAACCTACGCCAAAAAAGAAGGTGTATAAATTTTGATATTTTACCTTTATTATTTAAATAATTTCCCTACAATTTTCCCAATTTCTACAAAATCATTGGCATTTCCGATATTTCGCGTGTCTTTTCGATACAGGACTTCGGTCTGTTGTGCAGGGAAAAGAAGCAGGAAGTTTCTTTCCTTAAAATGGTCATTCAAATAATCTGGAACGTACTGCATTTGGGGAAGGTAAGACATCATCGAGCGGTCTGCCATAAATAAAATAAGCGCATCATTATCTTTCATCTTTGCAAAAATTTTGGTGAGGTCATTCCAGTTATTAAAAATGATAAAGCTTGCATCAATATTGACTTTCTTTCTGATTTTCTCAATCATTTCTATGGTCGAATCATTGCCATAAAATTCTATCTTAGAACCCGAGTTTCGGGCGATATTCCATATCTTTAATAAGGAATGGAAAAAACGATTTTCTTTTTCTGCATTTGCTGGTAAAATAACAAAGTACTTTTGAACAGTGGAAGCAGGTTGAACCGCATGATAAACCAGTATATTTGCGGTGTTTTGTTTGAGGTAACCGCTATACAAGTGATGAACAAAACTGGGCGAGAATCCTTTTTCTTGATCGATACCAATCATTAAATCAGTGATGGAGTATTCTTTGATTACATTGTTAACTCCAACGATAAGGTCGGTGTCGTATCGGGTGATCGGCGTTATTCTTACATCGGCAGAAGCACCAATTTCAATAGCTTGATTGAATAGGTTTTCGGCATTTTTTTTCGAAGAATCATTTTTTTCTTCATTAATGATGTTTAAGATAAATAAATTCTCAGTGGTGCTTTTTGATTTAATTAATAAAGCCAGATTGGTCATTGGGTCAACCGTATTGAGGTGATTCATGGCCAATAAAATATTCTCGGTTTCTGGATTGCTTTCTGAAATTGTATTGTCATTATCCGCTTTAACCAGCTCCTCCGCGTTTTTTTGCGTAACAAATGAAGAGATGGTACAGGAAATAAGAATTAGAAGAATGCTTCCGTTCAAAACGCTTTCATCAAGTAATCTAATTGGTTCGCCTAAATCGGTTTCACCAATAATAATATTATATCCAACCGTTACTGTTGCCAAAGTTGCCGCTGCGGAAGCTGAACTTAAACCGAAAATAATTCCACCTTCTGGTTTGGTATATTTGAATGTTTTTTGTGTGGCTATAGAGGCTAAATACTTTCCGCCTATTGAAATGGAAATCATTAATAAGGCGACTTTAATCGTTTCAAAATCTTTAAAAAAGACTTTTACATCGATCAACATTCCTACACTAATTAAAAAGAAAGGAATGAAAATCGCGTTTCCAACAAATTCTACCCGATTCATGAGTGAAGAGGTTTGTGGGATTAATTTATTCAGCGCCAAACCAGCGAGAAATGCACCAATAATGGCTTCAATCCCGGCCAGCTCTGCCAGAAGCGCAGCGAGATAAATCATGACTAGCACAAAGATGTATTGCGAAATTTTATCACTTACTTTTTTGAAAAACCATCTTCCAATAATTGGGAATCCGACCAAAACAATCAATGCAAAAATAATAATCCCTAATGAAAGTTTTGTCCAGAACGCGGTATTAACTTCTCCCGTAGTCATACCCACCACAATGGCGAGTACCAAAAGGGTGAGAATATCTGTAATTACCGTGCCGCCAACAGTTACATTTACTGCGCGATTTTTAACAACGCCCAATTTACTTACCAAGGGATAAGAAATCAGGGTGTGAGAAGAGAAGATGCTGGCAAATAAAAAGGAAGTTAACCAATTATAATCTAAGATATAGTGGGCTGCAGCGATTCCAAATACAAACGGGAAAATAAAAGTGTAAGCGCCGAAACCCATGCTTTTATATTTGTTTTTTTTAAACTCAGCTAAATCGATTTCGAGTCCGGCCAGAAACATGATATAAAGTAATCCTGTGGTTCCTGTTACCACAATACTGCTGTCTCGGGTCAGTACATTAAAACCATTTGGACCGACCACTGCACCGGCAATAATTAATCCTAAAAGATGGGGAACTTTAATTTTATTTAAGAGAAGCGGCGCAGAAAGGATGATAATTAAAACGACCAAAAACTTAAGAACCGGATCTTCTAAGGGAAGATCAAATTGGGACACATTCAAGAAAGTGAGCATATATTAGTTTTTGATTTTTTCTAAATCTACCGAAAATTTCGACAGACAATTATTGCCTGTTAATTCTCGACTGCCTTTTATTCGATCCGTGTTTTCTGTCGGTAGTTGCAAAGTGATTGCAGATAAGTTATTATCTGAAATCAACATAATTTCTGAACCTGTAAGTTTTCCGGTATATTTTCTTTCACCGCCAGTTTTATTAATAATTCTAACGCCGCCTTCAGAAAATTCCCAGATGTCATTTCGTAGGTCTCCGATTACATTTTCAGAGCAGTTGGATTCCGTGCATATCATTTTGCCATTCCATTTCCCTAGCATGTTTTCAGGAATTGTTATGGCTACGGTGGTATTGGTAAATTGTTGTAAACTATCTCTCATCGCCTTGAGCATTTCGTAATCTTTTGCTTTTGCTTCAAACTCCTGCTCTTTGGTGAGTAGCGATAATTCTCGTTGCTTGAGTTGATTTTCTGCTTCAGGATTATTGCAAGAAGTCAGCATTAATAATCCACCGAAAATAAAAAGTATTAGAAATTTCATTAGAACCAATTTATGATTGACTTTAAAAGTATAAAAAAAATCCCGGATTTAAAAATCTCGGGATTGTCGTATAATAAGGCTTCACGTATTTACTCGATCATTTTAGCAATCACGTCGATTCCACCTTTTGTTTTATCACCAATTTTACAACTGATTTCGGTATCAAGCGGCAGGAAGATGTCCATTCGAGAACCGAATTTAATGAAGCCGAATTCATGTCCAGCTTTGGCCTCATCACCTTCATTACAATAGAAAACAATTCGTCTGGCAACGTAACCTGCAATTTGGCGGAAAACCACTTTGTGATTGGTTAAACTGTCCATCGCTATTGTGGTTCGTTCGTTTTCGGTGGATGATTTTTCGTGCCATGCCACCAAATATTTCCCCGGATGGTATTTTTTATAAATCACTTTACCAGACACCGGATAGCGGCAAATATGAACATTGAGCGGAGACATGAAAATCGAAATCTGAATTGCTTTCCCGTTGATAAACTCATCTTCAACAACTTCCTTAATCATCACCACTTTTCCATCTACAGGTGCGATCACATTTTCCTTATGATCCAGAATATCACGATTGGGTACACGGAAAAACCAAAAAACCAACCCGAAGATTAATAATAAAGGGATAATGATTAAAAGCCCCCACATTTGTAGAAAATGAACAGCAAGAAAGCTGACCACCGCAAATAAGATACTTGCTACGATGAGGGTGCCTTTCGACTCTTTATGAAGTTTCATATTATATTAATTTTTCTAAAATAAAGTACAAATATACAACAGGAACACAGATAATGAAACTGTCTAAACGATCTAAAACCCCGCCGTGTCCTGGAATTACATTTCCAGAATCTTTCACGCCGAAATTTCGTTTTAATTGGCTTTCTACCAAATCGCCTAATGGTCCAAAAACAGCTACCAAAAAGCCCACGATGATATAGTTTCCTCTTAAATCAGGGTAATATTGTTCGATGAAATAACCGAGAATAATGGTAAAAAAAACTCCTCCAGCAAACCCTTCCCAAGTCTTTTTAGGTGAAATTTTCGGAGCCATTTTATGTTTGCCCAGGAATTTTCCGGTGAAATAAGCAAAGGAATCACTACTCCAAATGAGGACAAATAGGAAAAACACTTCTAAAGTAAAGGTTTGTTCTACCGCTGAGAATTTGGGTAAAGCCAAGGCAAAACCAAATGGCAGGGCCGTATAGATAACGGTGAAAATCAGCTTCCCGTTGTCGTAGTAGAGCTCTTTCGGAAATCGAAAAAGAGTGACCACCGCAATGATAATTAAAGATATGCCGAGGATTTCAGAAAGATTAAAATCGAAATAAAAACCTTGATTAAAATATCTTTTAGAAAATAATTGATAAAAAACGAAAAGTATTACAGGAAAGACCACCCATTTTTCCCAACCTTTGGGATCGAATTTCATCATCTTTACACATTCCCAAGCACCCATGAAAAGGAAAAAAGTAATTAATCCGTAATAAAGATTTTGCTGTTGAACGAGACCTGGTGAAATACCATTAATCAGTTGAGTTCCTAAAGGAGTGGTGCAAAGAATGACCACCAAGCCATATAGCAAACCACCGAAAAGACGTAGAACTAAATTTTTATCCAAAATTGTATAATTAAATTTTTTTAGAAGTTAAATTCTTTTAAATTACTTGATTCAAAGGAATTAATCTTCGAGCAAAAGTAAGAAAAGTTTGGTGTTATCTTTATTCGGAGTGTCTAATTTAGAATTTCTACCACTGATAGACGTGAGATTGCGTATATTTCCGTTGCGTTTGATTTTGCCCATGGCATCATTCAGATTGGTCACTATTTGCGAAACATTGGCCATCATGATAATTTTTTCTGGCAACCGAGAGGAGTGGTAATGTAAAATGTTATTGTGTGAGAGCATAATTCTGCCATCATAAGCGATCAGATATTCGCACGTAATAAAGGCGCAATCGTTAAATAGTTCCAGCTCCGCGGTGTAAGGAGTATTAATTACATCAAGAAAATTTTTCAATTCGTGATCCCAACAAAAAACCGATTTTATTTCTTCTAATTTCAAGATATGATTTAAAGTCTGCAGCGCTTCTGCTTCATCAGCACAGTAATTAAAATAACCGCCAGAGTGGGTGAATAATTGGGCAAATTTATAGTCAAGATCGGCATTTTTCAACTGATCCCCAAGTTTAATCAAGTCCTGTTCCTCTTGCTCTTCAGGTTGATTAAATATTGTACCGACAAATTTTTTAAGATTAAATAGACTCAAATCCTATTTTTTACGCGATTATTTTTACAAAAATAGAAAATATTTACTGAAATCATCAATAAAATAAAAAAATCCTAATTATTTACAATTTTATAAATAATCAGGATTCGGTTTTTATTAAAGCTGTGTATTTGATTCTGGTCCTAATACCTCTGCTTCTTCCACAGGATTGTCTTTTTTGTGGCTATTTGACACGGGATGTTCGGTTAATTCAGGATCCCAGGCTCTTTCCCCAAAAATCTCTTCGAGGTCTTCGCGGAAGATGACTTCTTTTTCCAAAAGTTTAGCCGCCAGCGCATCCAACTTATCTTTATTATCTGCTAAGATTTGCAAAGCTCTTTGATATTGGGTTTCGATAATTTTAGAAATTTCTTCATCAATCGTTTTTGCGGTATGCTCAGAATAGGGTTTTCCAAAACTATACTCAGACTGACCGCTGCTATCATAATAAGAGATATTTCCAACTTTTTCATTCAGACCATAAATTGTTACCATTGCTTGTGCCTGTTTGGTTACTCGTTCTAAATCTGAAAGTGCGCCTGTAGAGATGTTTCCGAAAATGATTTGTTCTGCTGCTCTACCGCCTAGTGTTGCACACAATTCATCATACATCTGTTCGGTCGTCGTCAATTGTCTTTCTTCGGGAAGATACCATGCTGCCCCTAAAGAACGTCCTCTAGGAACGATGGTTACCTTTAGTAAAGGAGCTGCATGTTCCACCAACCAAGATATTGTGGCGTGGCCAGCTTCATGATAAGCAACTCTTCTTTTTTCTGAAGGTTTAATGGCTTTATTTTTCTTTTCAAGCCCACCGATAATTCGATCGACAGCGTCTAGGAAATCTTGTTTGGTTACCGCTTCGTGAGAATTTCTAGCGGCAATCAATGCAGCTTCATTGCAAAGGTTTGCGATATCTGCGCCACTAAATCCGGGAGTTTGCTTCGCCAAGAAATCACGGTCAATATTGGGTTCCATTGTAATTTTTGCCAAATGCACATCAAAAATTTCTCTTCTTTCATGCAGTTCTGGTAAATCCACATAAATCATTCGGTCAAATCGGCCTGCTCTCATCAAGGCTTTATCTAAAATGTCTGCTCGGTTGGTTGCCGCCATGATAATCACATTGGTATCGGTTCCAAACCCATCCATTTCGGTAAGCAACTGATTCAGGGTGTTTTCTCTTTCGTCATTCCCACCTGTCATATTCCCTTTTCCTCTAGCTCTACCAATAGCATCAATTTCATCAATAAAAATAATCGCTGGTGATTTTGCTTTTGCTTGCGCGAATAAGTCCCGAACTCGAGATGCTCCCACACCCACAAACATTTCCACGAAATCAGATCCTGATAAAGAAAAGAAAGGTACTTTTGCTTCACCTGCAACGGCTTTTGCCAATAAGGTTTTACCTGTCCCCGGAGGACCAACCAATAGAACTCCTTTTGGAATTTTACCACCCAGTTTGGTGTATTTTTCAGAGTTTTTTAGGAAATCCACGACTTCCTGAACTTCTTCTTTTGCGCCTTCTAAGCCGGCAACATCTTTAAACGAAACCTGCACTTTGTCTTTTTCGTCAAAAAGTTTTGCTTTAGATTTACCGATGGAGAAGATCTGGCTGCCGCCACCACCGCCACCACCGCCCATCATTTTGCGGAAAATCACAAAATAGAAAAGCGCCATAATGGCAATCCAGAAGATGGCCGTAAATAGGAGTTCGGTCATTGGGTTTTTCCCAAGTCCAAAATCTTTTTTAGTGGTTACCGTTGGATATTCCTGTTTAATTTGATCAAATTTTTGCAGGAAAAGTGTTTTGTCGCCATAACTTAGCGTGTAGTCTGGTTTTTCAGAAAAGTCAAATGCAGAAAATGGGCTTCTTTCCGTTGTTTTTTGTTTGGCTGCCAGTTCTGTTTTTGCCGCTTGGGTTAAAAAAACATCTGCTTTTTCTGTATCTTTATAGATGAGTACATTGTCTACCTTACCCTGCTCCATTAATTTATAAAAAGCTTCTTCATCTATTTGATTAGAAGAAGAATCACTATTCATATTCGAAAAGAAAAAGAGCAAAATGGCTCCGATCGCAATCGGAAAGAACCAGTTAAATCCTTTATTATTATTCATATTTTGGTATAAAAATATTGACAGAAATGGTTCCTGTCAACGATCATTAATTAATTTTCTATTTTTGTAATCTGTGCATCGCCCCAAAGTTCCTCAATATCGTAATATTCACGGGTTTCTCTTTGGAAAACATGAACCACTACAGAGACATAATCTAGTAAAACCCAAAGTGAGTTTTCACTTCCTTCTACATGCCACGGGCGGTCTTGTAATTCATTTCTAACCTTTTTTTCGATGTTGCCAGAAATGGCCGAAACCTGCGTATTAGAGTTACCAGTGCAGATGACGAATGTTTGTGCGACCGAATTTTCGATTTTTGATAAGTCGAAGATCATAATATCTTCTCCTTTTGTATCTTGTATTGCTTCTACAATTTTGTCGATCAGTAGTTGCTTTTCTGTGATTTTGTTCATTAAAAATTTTGTATAATCTGCAAATTTATTGTTTTTTTATTTAAATAGTCTCAAATTTACCACTTCTAACTCTTAAAGTTTTCATAAATGATACGCTTGTTCTACCTTCGAGAATGTTCCTCAACACACGATGTGCTTGAGAAATTTCTTACACATGATACGCTGGATTTACAAGCCGTTTATACTTTTAATCAAATCAAAGGTAAAGGTCAGTATGGAAATTCTTGGGAATCGGGCGACCAGTTAAATTTGGCTTATTCGGTCGCAGTCCCCCAGGAACTCATTAAACTACCCAATCATTTATTCAATTTTCATACCGCTGAAGTGGTGGCGGATTTTCTTGCCATTCTGACAAATCACCAACCGGAAATAAAATGGCCAAATGATCTAATTATCAAGCAGAAAAAAGTCGCTGGATTATTAATAGAGAAGAAATTACTCAATAACAAATCGTATTTTCTAGTCGGAATAGGTTTAAATGTTTTGCAGCAAAACTTCAGAAACCTTCCTAAAGCAGGGTCTTTGTTTACCCAAACAGGTATTGAATTCGATCTTGAAATTTTAGCAGAATCCCTTCATCAGTATTTGGATGATCATTTAATAAATCCAATCTCTGAAGAGGTGGTGCTCGAAGAATTGAACCGGCGATTATTTAGAAAAAATTTAATTTCTGTTTTTGAAATCGGTCAACTAAGACAAAATGGCATTGTTAAAAAAGTGGATGAAGATGGTTTTTTATGGGTAGAACTAGAGCATAACGGATTGCAAAAATTCTTTCATAAAGAAATCACCTTGCTCTACTGATTGGCTCTTTTGAAATAAAGATACAATGCCAGCGGCCCAAAGATAAAATTAGGCAACCACATCGCAACGAATGGAGTTAAGGTTTTGTTGGCAGATACAACCTTCAATACTTCAAAAGAAAATACAAAAACAAAAGCCAGTGAAATTCCTATGGCAAGGTTCATTCCCAACCCGCCACGCTTTTTCTGTGAAGCGAGCGCCAATCCTAAAACGGTGAGAATAATGACTGAAAAAGGCATTGATGTTCGTTGATGCAACTCATTTAAATAATTATTCAGATTTGCATTCCCTTTTTCTTTTTCTCTGTTGATAAATTTGATGAGTTCTGGTGTTGTTTTATTTTGACCCAATAAAACATCGGGGAAAAGTTCCTCTGGCGGATGTCCGAAACTTTTAATCATCGAATTTCCTTGCGCTAATTTCTCGGTATCATTTTTAAAAATCGTTTTTTCCAGGTAATTACTCATCAGAAAATGTTTTTTATCTTTTACCCAATAAAAATCGGCCGCATTTAACTGATAAATTAACCTACGGTCTTTGTCGAATTTTTGATAGAAAAAGCCTGAGCCACGCTTTTCTTTTTTGTTATAACTTTTAATAAAAATATATTCGGTTTTCGAAAGCTGGGTTGCAACTTCAACATTGCCCGTAAATTCTTCTCGGCTTTTTGCATTATACGTGTAAGGTTCCAGCTCATTTTTCTTAATGTTGGCCAGTGGTAATACGAAATGATTGATGAGTAAAGCAGCAATGGCGATCAACCCAGATGTTATAAAATAAGGGCGGGCAAATCGGTGGAAACTCGCTCCAGAACTAATAATAGCTACAATTTCAGTATTATTCGCAATTTTAGAGGTGAAGAAAATAACCGAAATAAAAACCAAAATCGACATAAAGGTGATGACCAGATTTACCATCCAGTAAGGATAGAAATCGATCAGGAACTCCGTTACCGTAAATCCGTTGGATTCAATTCTGGGTGCTTTCGCCTGCACATCGATGACCAATACAATAATCGTTAATAACGCCAACATGAACCCGAAAGTCCCAAGGTATTTTTTGATGATATACAGGTCAATTATTTTCATCGATACTTTTTAAAGTCTTTGTTTTAACACGGGTACCACCGATTCCTTCCATTCATAAAAATCACCCGCGATAATATGTTGTCTCGCCACGCGAACCAAATCAAGATAAAAAGCTAAATTATGAATTGAAGCGATTTGTTTTGCTAAATATTCTTTTGAGGCAAATAAATGCCGTACATATGCCTTGGAATACTCTGAATCTACATAACTCGATCCGAATTCATCTAAGGCAGAAAAATCACTTTCCCATTTTTTATTTTTCATATTCATTACGCCTTGCCAAGTAAATAACATGGCGTTTCTGGCATTTCTCGTCGGCATCACACAGTCCATCATATCGATTCCTAAGCCGATGGTTTCCAAAATATTCCACGGCGTTCCAACGCCCATTAAGTAGCGTGGTTTATCTTTGGGTAAAATGTCGGTAACTTCATCGGTGATGCGGTACATTTCATCTTCTGGTTCTCCAACAGAAAGTCCGCCGATGGCATTACCTGCTGCATTTTGTTCCGAAATAAATTCAGCAGATTTCTTTCTTAAATCAGAATAGGTGGAGCCCTGAACGATTGGGAAAAGTTTCTGTTGATGACCGTAGATTTCAGTATTTTCATCCGTCCATTTGATGCATCTTTTTAACCAGCGATGGGTCATTTCCATCGATTTTTTGGCTAAATTATATTCGCACGGATAAGGAGTGCATTCATCAAATGCCATAAAAATATCGGCGCCGATTTGTCGCTGAATTTGCATAGAAATTTCGGGAGAAATAAAATGCGTACTTCCATCGATATGCGATTTAAATTTTACGCCTTCTTCATTTAATTTTCTGGATTTTGATAAAGAAAATACTTGGTAACCTCCGGAATCGGTTAGAATGGGTAAATCCCAGTTCATAAATTTATGCAATCCGCCTGCCGCCTGCATAATATCCATTTTCGGACGTAGATTTAAATGATAGGTATTTCCTAGAATAATCTGTGCTTTGATATCATCTTTAAGTTCTCTTTGATGAACGGTTTTTACAGAAGCCACCGTGCCTACTGGCATAAAAATCGGTGTTTCAATTGTACCGTGATCTGTGGTAATGGTTCCGGCTCTTGCTTTGCCAGTCGTAGTTTTGTTGATTTCGAAAAATGAGGATGTCATATTATTGTGCAAATGCAGGTACGTTTTTATTTTCTTTAAGTTTTTTCTCGATATAGATTTTCGCTTTCGGATCCTGGTTAATTACCAGATCTTGTGCGCGGTCTATAATTTCTTTAATCTCGCCAGAAGCGGTGTAATATTTATAACTTTCAACAAAATCATTTCCGTTAATTTTTTTTTGTTGAAGGGTATATCGGGTTGCGTTATCCAGGTTGATGTTTTCTACGACCAAGGTCATTTGCTCATTCATTGCAAATTCTGCTAATACATCAGCCATGGTATCTTTCGATATAAGGTTCTTTGGTTTGTCGATCAGTTCGGAACAAGCCATCATTAAAAATGAAAAAATAATAAGTGCAGCTTTTCTCATAATTTTCCAATCATCGATTTCCATTTTAAGTTTAAAACACCAAAAACAGCTTCGTGAATAATACCGCCGTTCATTTTGCTTTCGCCTAATTCTCGATTGGTAAAGATAATCGGGACTTCCACCACTTTAAACCCTTTTTTAATCGCCCGGAATTTCATTTCAATTTGAAAGCCGTACCCTTTTAATTTAATTTGGTCTAAACCAATTTCTTCCAGAACTATTCTGGAAAAGCAAACGAAACCAGCGGTGGTGTCATGAATCGGAATTCCTAAAATAAGGCGTACATATTTAGAAGCAAAATAAGAAAGCAAGACTCTGCCCATCGGCCAGTTTACCACATTTACTCCTTTTGAATATCGTGATCCAATGCTCATGTCGGCTTTTACACAAGCCTCAAAAAGTTTATTTAAATCTGCTGGATTGTGCGAAAAATCGGCATCCATTTCAAATATATAATCGTAATTATTTTCCAGCGCCCATTTAAATCCATCGATATACGCTTTTCCTAAGCCATCTTTTATTTTCCTAACGATGAGATGGAGTTGATGAGGATAAATTTCTTGTAGTTTTTTTACGATAGCAGCGGTGCCATCGGGTGATGAATCGTCAACAATCAAAACATGAAAATCTTCCTCCAGCGCAAATACGGTAGAAATAATGTTTTGAATATTTTCCTTCTCATTATAAGTTGGAATGATGACGAGTTTTTTCATCTTAGAAATTAAGGTGCAAAGATAAACTTTTCCGCCGTTATTTTTACGGACTGTTTTGGTGCATCAATATTAATTCCAATTGTAATGAAGATGAAATAATTAAAGATATTGCTTTAATATTCTTATTTTTGCAAAAATTTTAGTTTGATTCGACTTGTGCAGCACAACGATTGGGTGGTTTTTATCATTCTCGGCTGTATTTTACTTTATGTATTTATGCTTTTATATCTTCATCGGGATTCATCGGTAAAGGTTTTTTTGCTGCAAAAATTTGCCGATTCTTCTAACAATTTTTTGAGCTGGCTTATAATTAGTTGTGTTTTCACCGTTTTGTTGGCCACTTTTATTTCACCGTCTATTCCCATTGTCCCAAAACTCGTGACCGATATACATTTTTTCGGTTACGAACTGAATAAATTTGGATTTACCTTAGGCGCACTCTTTCTTTTTTTTACCCTTAAAAGTTCGCTGTCCTATATTTTTTATGCTGGCACTGGAAGTCTGAAAAAGTGGAAACTTTTTCAATTTTCGGCCTCTAAATTTTATTTCGTATTTTCTTTGGTGTTAATGGGACTTTGTGTGTATCAGTTTTTTTATAAGGTCAATGATGTACAGTTAACAGGTTATTTTAAAGCGATTGATTTACAAATATTTGACTATTATTTTGTGGGTTTTATGGGGGTTTTTGTATTTAAAATTTTCTTTTATCTTCTTTCGCCCAATAAAATATTACCGCAGAAGTGGTATTATAAATTTTTGTATATTTGCACCCTCCAAATTACACCTGTTTTGGTCCTTTGGAAAGTATTATATCTTTAAGAAATTTAGACGATGAAAATTAAATCGATATTGGTTTCACAGCCGGCCCCAAACGAATCTTCTCCGTATTTGGAAATTGCTCGAAAGGAAAAAATCAGAATAGATTTTAAGCCGTTCATTCATGTAGAGGGAGTTGATGCAAAAGATCTAAGGACACAAAAAATTGATTTGTCACAATACACCGGTATTATATTTACCAGTAAAAATGCGATTGATCATTATTTTCGTCTTGCAGAAGAAATGCGTTTCGCTGTTCCAGATTCTATGCGATACATTTGTCAGTCGGAAGCGATTGCCAATTACTTGCAAAAACATATTGTCTATAGAAAAAGAAAAATCTCTTTCGGTGAACGTACTTTTGCTGATTTGCTTCCGCTATTCAAGAAATTTCCGTCAGAAAAATACCTTTTACCTGCTTCAGATATTTTAAGCCCAGATATTCAAACGGTTTTAGAAACTTCTGGAATTGAGTGGACAAAAGCGACCATGTACAAAACGGTCAGCAGTGACCTTAGTGAAATAAATATTGATGAGTACGACATGTTGGTTTTCTTTAGCCGACAAGGAATTAAATCGTTGCACGAAAACTTTAAAAACTTTAACCAAGACAAAGTTAAGGTTGCTGTATTTGGAGCCACCACAGAACAAGCAGCGAAAGATGCTGGTTTGAGAATTGATGTCATGGCGCCCAGCAAAGAATCACCATCAATGACCATGGCCATTGAAAAATACATAAGAAATCTGGAGAAATAATTTCTTCAGAAAAACATAATTCTAAAACCGCCTTATTCAAAGATTAAGTCGGTTTTTATATTTTAAATCATTACTCTTGATGAGCTCTAAAAATAGTATACCACCCAAAGCAAAAAAAATAGCGAAAGTTCTGGAAATCCATGGTGACCAAAGGAATGATCCTTATTATTGGTTAAATGAAAGAGAGAATCCTGAAGTGATTCAATATTTGGAAGATGAAAATGCCTATGCCGAAGCGGTGATGAAGGATACCGAAGATTTTCAACACCAAATTTTTGAGGAAATGAAAGCCCGTTATAAAAAAGATGACGAGTCGCTACCGTATTTTTTTAATGAATATTGGTACATTGTCCGTTTTGTAGAAGGAAAAGAACATCCTTTATTTACCAGGAAATTTCAGACCTTAGAAAATGAAGAGGAACTTTTGTTGGATGTAAATGTCTTGGCGGACGGTCAAAAATTCTTTGAAGTGGGAAGCGTCGCTATTTCACCGAACAATAAGTTAATGAGCTACTCTTCCGACAATATGGGTCGAAGGATTTATAACATTAATTTTAAGAATGTAGAAACCGGCGAAATTTTACAAGATCAAATTGCCAACACTACCGGAAAAGTAGTTTGGGCAAATGATAATGAGCATATCTTCTATATCCGAAAAGACGATAGTTTGCGCGCTTTTCAGGTATTTCTGCATCAGTTAGGAACAGATTCCTCGCAAGATGTTTTAATTTTTCATGAAGAAGATGAGTCTTTCGATGTTAATGTTTTTAAAACCAAATCGTTAGCGTATATTTTTATTTCCAGTTCGAGCACGATTTCGGATGAGCAACGATTTATTCCGGCAGATCAAGTGATGGCCGACTGGCAGATTATTCAACCAAGAATGGATGATTTGGAATATGCAGTAGAGCATTATGAAGATGAATTTTATGTCATTACCAATGCTGATGAAGCTACCAATTTTAAAATTGTAAAAACCAAAGTTGCGCAACCCGGAATAAAGAATTGGATTGAAGTGATACCGCATCGTGAAGAGGTTTTGTTGGAAGGTTTTGAAATTTTCAAAAACTATTTGGTACTCGAAGAAAGAACGCAAGGACTTCTACAGCTGAAAATTATTGATACAAAAAACAATTCGGTTCATTATCTTCCCTTTTCAGATCCCACGTATACTACTTATATCGGCTTAAATTTAGAGTTTGATACTGAGAAATTGCGCTTCGGTTATACTTCACTTACGCAGCCAAGTTCAACTTTTGAATATGATATGAAAGAAAGAACCACTATTTTATTGAAGCAACAGGAAGTATTGGGTGAGGATTTTTTGCCAGAAAATTATATCTCAGAAAGAATTTGGGCAACGGCCAGAGACGGAAAAAAAGTTCCGATTTCTTTGGTGTATCATAAGGAGACAAAAAAATCACCGGAAACTCCACTCTTGCTTTATGGCTACGGAAGTTACGGTCATACGGTAGATGCGAGTTTTTCTAACGTACGACTTTCCTTGTTGAATCGTGGTTTTATTTACGCAATTGCACATATCCGCGGCGGCGAATATATGGGAAGAGAATGGTATGAAGAGGGAAAAATGCTGCAAAAGAAAAACACATTTTTTGATTTTATTGATGCGGCAAAATTTTTAGTGAAAGAAAATTACACCTCACAGAGACATCTTTACGGGATGGGTGGTAGTGCAGGTGGATTGTTGATGGGTGCCGTAATCAATAACGAACCCAATTTGTTCCACGGAATTGTGGCTCAAGTTCCTTTTGTAGATGTGGTTACGACCATGTTGGATGAGACGATTCCTCTGACAACGGGGGAATTTGATGAATGGGGAAATCCGAAAGAAAAAGAATATTACGATTATATGAAATCCTATTCGCCTTACGATAATATCGAAGCGAAAAATTATCCGCATATTTTGATCACAACCGGTTTGCATGATTCACAGGTTCAATATTGGGAACCCGCAAAATGGACGGCCAAGCTACGGGAGTTAAAAACCGATGACCACTTATTGGTATTTAAAACCGATATGAGTTCTGGTCACGGTGGAGCAAGCGGAAGGTTTGAATCTTTAAAAGAAGATTCTTTAGAGTATGCATTTTTAATGAAATTAGAAAATAAAATCAATGGAAACTAAATCAGAAGGCCAACTTTGGGAAGAAGTGGAACAATTCTTCGTAAAAAATTTCGAGACCGATAAACATCCGCAGATTGACACGATTTTGTTCCTAATCGGTGTTCAGGAATTAGGCAGCGGCCAGCAAAAATATACGAAAGATGATAAACTCAATATTCTACATATCGCGGTTTGTCGCTTGCTAGAGCCATTTGGATACTATAAGTTTCGGGATTATGATGATGATGGTTATCCACATTTTGATGAAGTCGCAACACTTCCGGAGCTGAAACCGAATGAGCAACAGATTTTGATGAAGAAAGCCATCATTCAGTATTTTATGGATGAAGCGCTTTTTGAAGGATAAGAATTAAGGCTGGTTTTACAATCAGTCTTTTTTGTTGAGCAGTTTTTCCAATTGATTTAAGGCTGCCGTAAATCCTTGTTCCGCCCCCATTCCCAGAATTTGCAGCATCTCTGCAGGGGAATTGAAATGATTGTTGATGGTTAGTTTTGTGCCTTGCGCAACTCCTGTAAATCCGATTAAACTTTTGGTAGTAGGCAATGCCGTATTCATATTGCCATTTTCGTCAGTGAAGAAATCGGTAAAATCAAAACTTCGGTGGTAATTTATTTCATGATACTTCGCGCCGCCAAAATGTTTTTCGTTTTCTGGACCGATCATGGCATAATACCAAAAACCACCTGGTTCAAATTCCATTTTTAATGTTTCGCATTTCCAAGGCTTCGGTGCCCACCACTTGTTCAATAAATCTGCTTGTGTAAAGTGATTCCAAACTTCATCTACTGAACAATGAAATACTTTCATGATATATATTGTAGCGGCTTTCTCATCTTTAGTAAAAATTATTTTTGTTTCCATTTTTAAATTTTATCAAATATAACCTGTTGTGCATTTAGCATAAATTAATTTTTGTTTTATTTATACTTCTTTTAAAAACGAAAAAATTCAGATACTGTATCATTGTAAAGGAAGTGATTTTAGA
>NZ_JAUFQB010000057.1 GCF_030409525.1 Kaistella yonginensis
TTTAAAAATAGTAAAAAAGTTATTTCCGAAAATTTTTTTTGAGCTTTAAGGGCTCAAAATTTTTCAGAATAACTTTTCAACTTACACAGTTAGTGGGACACTACCAATGAATGATAAAAATAATTCCTCATTTAGTATTAAACCCGAAATATTACTTTCAAGATCTTGAATCGTTTTTTTCAAATCCCCTATCATTCCTTTTAAATGAACGTGATCCGGCATCAAGGGTTTAAACTTTGGGGAAAACCTGATAGTATTTCGATATTAAATCTTAACCTTGCCTTGAAAGTTTATGATCAATCTTCTTAATATCTTGCTTTAATTCTAAAAATAAACCTCTAACATTTTGCCCTGAAAATTCTTCTGCATCAAATTCTTCAGTATTGATGCTGCACGCAAATTCCCAAATTTCTTTAATTTCAATCAAAGGTATTTTTAGGGGTTCATAAAAATTATTATCCGATTTCACACAAATGAAATTGCCTTCATGAAACTGAAATCTTTTATAAATAATCCCATCATTCATGGTGATAAAAACATAGGTTTTATCGGTTTTTAGATCGGCTAAATTTTCAACATATTTCCCAACAATGTAAGTTCCGTCTTTATACGGCGGCATCGAATCTCCACTTGCAGGGAAGGCACGGTATTTTCCGTTTCTAAGAAATGGTAAAGAAATGGTTTGCAAACTTTCAATATAATCAGGATCGCTGTAACCATTCAAGTAACCCATCGAAGCTTTTTGCGGAATAATTTCAATTTGATTATTCCCGGAAATATCTACCGTTATCGGGACTAGAATACGATTATCAGGAAGATTGAGCATATCTTCCAAAGGATACTTTCTAAGATCTACCCCAACCAAAAGATCAATACTAATACTGTAATACTTTGAAATTCGCATTAAAATTTCAATCGGTGGTTCGGAGCTTCCGTCCTCGTATTTTGCATATCGACCTCGTGTAATAAAAAGCGTGTCTGCAATTTTTTGTTGGGAGAATTTTTGATTCGTTCTCAAAAAGCGCATGTTATCGGATAAAATTGACATTGTTATAATTTATAGCAACAAAGGTAATTAAATTTGATACAAATAGTGATAGTTTTGTAAAATGAATCGTGCAATTGTACATATGGATTTGGACACTTTTTTTGTTTCCTGCGAAAGATTTAAAAACTCCCAATTGGAGAAATTACCTGTCATCATCGGAGGTGGAGACCGTGGTGTGGTAGCATCTTGCTCTTATGAAGCGAGATATTTTGGAGTTCGAAGTGCAATGCCCATTAAAATGGCATTAAGATTATGCCCAGAAGCAAAAGTGATTAAAGGTGATATGGATCATTACTCCAATATGTCCCATTTGGTCACCGAGGTTATTCAGGAAAAAGTACCAGTATTGGAAAAAGCGAGCATTGATGAATTTTATTTGGACCTTTCGGGAATGGATCAGTTTTTTGGTTGCTACAAATGGACAAGCGAAATTGCTGATGCCGTAACAAAAAATACAGGATTGCCCATAAGCTTTGCTTTATCAACGAATAAAACGGTTTCCAAGATCGGAACCGGAGAATCTAAACCGATCGGGAAATTTGAGATTAGAGAACAGAATATTCAATCTTTCTTAAATCCATTATCGGTAAAAAAAATTCCTATGGTTGGGGCTAAAACCTTTGAACTCTTTTCAAGATTGGGTATCAAAACGATTCAAACGCTTTCTGAAATACCTGTTGAGGTATTGCAGCAACTGATTGGAAAAAACGGAAGTGTACTTTGGGAGAAAGCTCATGGAATTGATGAATCGCTTGTTATTCCCTACTCCGAAAGAAAGTCAATCTCTAAAGAAAATACCTTTTCAGAAGATACGATTGATGTTCAGAATATCAGAAGTTTTTTATCTGGAATGGTAGAACAGTTGGCTTTTCAGTTAAGAACAGAAAAATGGCTGACTTCAACGATTGTTGTGAAAATTAGGTATTCGAATTTTGATACGGAGACTAAGCAGTGCAGAATTCCTTATACATCGGCGGATCACACATTGCTCAGGTATGTTTTAGAACTTTTCAAAAAAGTATATACCAGACGAATGAGAATTCGATTGATTGGGGTAAAATTCACCAGTTTGGTACACGGCTGTCATCAGATGAATCTTTTTGAAGATACAGAAGAGTTGATTTCGTTGTATCAAACAATGGATAAAATTAAAAACCGATTTGGTACTGCAAGCGTAGGAAGAGCATCTGGTTTATTAAAATAGTTGGAGTATGTTTTTGAATTGCCATTCCTATCACAGCCTTCGATATGGGACTATTTCTGTTGAAAATTTGGTTCAACAGGCGCTTGATTATCATGTCAAAACCTTGGCTTTGACGGATATTAATACGGTTACGGGGATTTATGATTTTTATAAATTATGTACTGCAAATAACATTAAGCCCATCGTTGGCGCTGAAATTCGGGTTGAAAATGAGTTGTATTATATCTGTTTAGCAAAGAATCAAAAAGGGATTGCAGAAATCAACAGGCTTTTAACGGCATCCAATTGTGATGGAATTTCAATTCCTAAAGCAAATCCCGAGTTTGAAAACACGTTTGTTATTTATCCTTTGCAGAATATTCCTGAAAAATTATTGAATCATGAATTTATAGGAATCAGACAAGATGAATTAAACCTGTTGATACAACCTCAACTGAAAACATGGGTTCACAAGATGGTTATTCTACATCCTGTTACTTTTAAAACTGATGAAGAATATGAATTGCATCAAATTTTAAGAGCAATAGACTCTAACACGCTCATCACCAAACTTTCAGAGGGTGATTATTGTAAAGAAAGCGAAACATTTGTGAACAAAAAGCAGCTTTTAGAAAAATACAAATATCATCCACAGATTATTGCGAATACCAAATTCGTGGTCAATGAATGCAATTTTGATTTTGATTTTTCGACCCCTAAAAACAAGAAGCATTTCACCGACAGTAAGGAAAATGATTCTAAACTCTTGCGCCAATTAGCTTATGAAGGACTGAGCAAAAGATATTCAGCAGATCATCTTCAAGCGAAAGCAAGAATAGAAAAAGAATTAGCGGTGATTGAACAATTGAATTTTTGCGCCTATTTTCTGATTACTTGGGATATTGTTCAATATAGCAATCGTATGGGATTTATGCACGTGGGACGAGGAAGCGGCGCGAACTCCATTGTCAGTTACTGCATCGGAATTACGGATATCTGTCCCTTGGAACTGGATTTATATTTTGAAAGGTTTTTAAATCTTAATCGGAAAACACCGCCTGATTTTGACGTCGATTGGAGCTGGCAAAACAGAGATGCAATTTTAGAATACATTTTCAATAAATATGGAAAAGATCATGTAGCATTCTGCGGAACGAATGTGGAGTTTAAGTACAAATCTATTTTTCGGGAGGTCGGGAAAGCATTTGGACTGCCAAAAGAAGAACTGGATGTACTGACCAAAAAGCCGATGGATCAACATGATGATAATTCGGTATTCAGATCGGTTCATCAATATGGGAAACTTTTAGAAAAATATCCGAACCAAAGAAGTATGCATTCTTGTGGAATCTTAATCTCTGAGGAACCCATCACCAATTATTCAGGGTTGGAAATGCCGCCCAAAGGTTTTCCGATTGTACAGTTCGATATGCATACGGCTGAGGAAATCGGTTTGGAAAAATTCGATATTCTATCACAGAGAGGATTGGGTACCATCAAAGACACCGTAGAACTCATCAAAGAAAAAAGAGGAATTTGCATTGATATTAAAGACACTACGCTTTCAAAAGATGAAACAAAATGCAATGAATTTTTGAGCATCGGAAAAACCATTGGCTGTTTTTATATTGAAAGTCCTGCGATGCGAGGATTATTAAGACGATTAAAATGCGATAATTATAAGGTTTTGGTAGCTGCTTCTTCCATCATTCGTCCTGGAGTAGCGCAAAGCGGAATGATGAAGGAATATATTTTCAGGCATAATAATCCCACCAAGTTTGAATATTTTCATGATGTATTTAAAAAAGAATTGGGGGAAACCTATGGCATTATGGTTTATCAGGAAGATGTAATTAAAATTGCGCTTCATTTTGGTGGTTTATCTGCACCTGATGGTGATGTTTTAAGAAGAGCAATGAGTGGCAAAGGCAGATCACTATCGGCATTACAAAAAGTGAAAGATCATTTTTTTGAATCCTGCAAAGCACTCGGACATCCCGAACAATTATCAAAAGAGGTTTACCGTCAGATTGAATCTTTTGCAGGATATTCTTTTTGCAAAGCGCATTCGGCATCTTATGCCGTGGAAAGTTACCAGAGTTTGTATTTGAAGGTTTACTACCCTATTGAATTTATGGTTTGTGCCATTAATAATGGTGGCGGATTTTACCGAACCGAAGTGTATGTTCACGAAGCAAAAATGTCGGGTGCGACGATTCATAATCCGTGCGTGAATTTCAGTGAATTCAAGACCACCGTTTATGGAACTGATCTGTATTTAGGATTAATGCACATCGAAAAAGTTGAAGGGAAATTGGCGGAATTAATTCCTGAAGAAAGAAAGGAAAATGGCGATTATAATTCTTTAGACAATTTTGTAAAAAGAATTCCTATCGGTATTGAAACCTTACAGATTTTGATTTTCATCGGAGCATTTAGATTCACAGGAAAACAGAAACACGAATTGCTAATCGAAGCCCGATTTATTTTAGGAAAACATAAAGCAACTTTCAAACATCCCACGTTATTAGATGAACCACAGAAAAACTATCAACTCCCAAAAATAGAAAGAAATCCATTTGAAGATGCGTTTGATGAAATTGAGATCTTAGGATTCCCTGTTTCATTCAACCCTTTTGACCTCTTACAAACCCGATACAGAGGGAGCGTCATGGCTAAAGATTTAGCAAAATATCATAAGCGACAAGTGAAAATGTTGGCGTATCTGATTTCCAGAAAACATGTTCCCACAAAAAGAGGAACGATGTTTTTCGGAACCTGGATCGATGCCGAAGGTAAATATTTTGACACGGCTCATTTTCCGAATTGTTTGGAACAGTATCCTTTTCAAGGTGGTGGCTGTTATTTGTTGTTGGGAACGGTGGAAGTGGACTTCCATTTTCCAACAATCACCATTCATAAAATGGCAAAAATGCCTTTTATACCCGATCCCAGATATTCGATGGATAAAGAAAAATCTCTAGAAACTGCAAGAAACCTACAAGAAGACGTAAGTATGACGCATAGAAAACCTTATCCCCAAGAACATGAAATTGGATTGCCAAGAAATAAGTTTTCTGTGCAGAATTAAAGAGACATGGCTTTCCAAATTCTTTGCAATTTTTTGGATGCTTTCTTTTATCAAAAAACATCAACACTAACCAACTACCTGAAAACTTGCTGTCACATTCTTTTTATCAACAAATTTTTTTTCAATAGTATCATGTCTTCGCTTAGTTTTTTGTCTAAGATTTTTGCATAATGCTGGGTGGTCTTAATACTTTTGTGACCAAGCATCTTGCTTACACTTTCAATGTAAGCTCAACTTGAAAGGATGACAATGATATGGGTTGTAATGATAAGCGGGAATGTAACCTGCTGCTTTTCCTGATTTTTCCCAACGGATGTAAAATACTTCTTCGCGACCTTGAAATAGGGTATGAAACGAGTTGATGTTGTCAGAAATAGATTCATTCATATTAAAAAAGCACCTTGTTTATTTTAAACGCTTAATAATATTCTGAAAATTTGACCAAATTATTTTTTTTACTTCATCACTACTTATCATCCATTCTTCAGCTAGAAAGGTAATGACAGGTTGTATTTGGCCAGGCTGGATAGGTAATTCATTTTCAGAAATGAATGGACCATCAGTTTCTGTCAAAATAAATTCTTTAGGAATTTTTGATATAATCTTCTTACCTGATATAGATTTTACCATTGCAGGATTAATAGAAAAAAAATAACCAGCTTCTACAATAGCATCAATCAAATTTAGCCCACCGGAATACCAATGGAAAATTGCGGACTGTATATTGTTTTTTACTAAAAGCTCTAAAACTTCTTTCTCCGCTTTTCTGGAATGAATACTTAAGACTTTTTTTTGTCCAGAAACTACATTTAGTATTTTTGAAAAAGTATCTATTTGAATTTCTTTTGTAGTAATACCCCCTTTGGAGAAGTCTAAACCAATTTCACCAATGTATGATGTTTTATTAATGTTCTTTAGAAATAAATTGAATTCCTTTTTGTGTGAATCTGCCATTAAGGGATGCATTCCTAAAGCTAATCTTATTTTTTTCAATGATTGAAAATGAGCATATCCCATTTCGAAATGGCTTGGAAGATTAGTCATTGCTAATACCGATATATCAGCTTTTACGCAATCCTGTAATTTTTTTTTTGGATTCTGGTATAGATCTATATGGCAGTGTGTATCAATAATCATCTTATCCCTAACTCAGATTTTACAAATCTATTTCCTTTTTCTCTAAATAATTCTAAAACTTCTTCTCTAGACCTTAATACCATATTTGCATATTGTTCAAGATTATCAATCTCAATATTTCCATTCACCAACAAATCTCTTTTCATTTTTTCCAATGAAATATTTCTTTTTAGATAGCTGATTAATGCGGGTAAATCTTTACTATAATTTCGTGAATTGGCTTTAGTAATAAAATTACCATAGTGGTTTTCATTATCTAATCCTGCTTTATTTAACGCTGATCTTCTATAAATACAGGGCATACATATTCCACACTCTTGAATGCCAGTCTTTACTTGCCAATTTTGCTTTCTGCCTCTTTTGCCGCAAGAAACCGAATCTTGAAAAACGCCTTGTATAAATGTTTGGTTAGTACATTCAATAAACATTTCCCCTTTTGTCTTAAAAGTATAAGGATTATGTATTATAGTAGATAACCCCAATTCAGTAAGCAGTTCTTGAGTATTTTTTAAAACATAAGGATGGGTCGTTCTGGTACTCAAAGAACTAACTCTTGATGGGGTCAATGGATAATTGATTGAAATTGTTCCATTCTCAGGAATTATTAATTCATCAATCGGAGATAGATAACACCCTAATCCAATGAAAAATAGCGAGCGGCTACGATAATTGTTTTCTATCGTTACTCTGTTGCCGTCAGTATCTTTTCTTGACAATGCCAATTTTGACTGTACCCAATATGTTTTATTCGGATATTGAGTTATTAAATGTCTCAGTAACTTTGTTTGGTCTCCATTCGGACCCGGTGATTTAGAATCAAAATGAGAAACTAAAAGTATTTTTTCATTATTTCTAAGCTTTTCTAATTCATCAATTACACCGATTAAAGAATCTAATCCGCCTGAGAACAAACTTACAGATTTTATTGAATCCATTTCATAGGTTGGTGGGATTTTTCTTCTTCTTGATAAAGGGCGCGGATAATAAAGCGAATCTTGTGTGTTTTGCCTAAAATTAACAATCCAATTATCTCCCGTTAAGAAATCTAATATTTGTTTCAATTTTTCTTCTTTTCCATTCCAAACAGATAGATTATTTACAGGAAGTTCTATTTCTATGTCTCTTGTCCAACCATCATTTGAATAAATAGCCCTACTAAGTAAGTTGTCAATACCGTACACTATTGCTGATATAAGAAAGAAATCAAATTTCACAGATGTGAAATCATTTGTAAAATCAAAAACTCTTTCATATTGTAAAAAAGACAATGGTACTTTTCTTTCTATTCCGTTATCTGTATAACAAAGTTTCAAATCTGAAAACTTGCCATAATCTGCATCATCAATGATTATTTTTACTCTCATAATTATTCAAATACTGTTAATATATCTTGTTGAATATTTTTTATAAGTTTATCAGCTTCATCAGAACTCCAATCAATGTTTTGCAATGGGTTTCTTTTGTGCATATCACCAACTCGTTCAACTATGAAATTTTTAATTTGATTGAAAAGATTATTACAATCACTTTCATTCTTACTTTTTATTAGATTTTCATAGAACCATTTTGACAAAAGTTCATTAACATAATACCCGAAATATTTTATTATTACATCTTCCAAAGTATTGGTTGTAAAAGTTTCTTGCAAAAAAGTTTGTACCTCATCAATGGATTCAGCTTGTCCCATTAGTTCTTCTAACAATAATCTTGTAGCTTCTTTCGCGGCATTATCATCAATTGAAGTTGCACTACCAGAACAATATTCAATCAGGTGGTTAATTACATCACCAACTGTTTTATTATCAATATCTGTTAATCCGGTAGATTCAAGTGTCTGTCTAATATTATTACCGGAACTAATAAACTTTGAAAAAACTCCCCCGATTTTCTTTGCAGTTCTGATACTACTTTTTCCTCCTGCCTTTGAACCGCCACGTCCGCCTGCTGATGCTCCACCCAATGCTGATACAAAATGTCCCATAATATTTTGTAGCTTCTGGGCAGGAAGAACAGAAGAATCACAATTTGAGGTAAGCGAAGAACTTAGTGTACCCCAATTCGGAACCATTGAGTGTTTTACATCAGAAAATGATTTAGATGTTCCCATTTTTATTTTTTTAGATTATATGCCTTACTTGCTCTTGATTTTCCATCTTTGAAATAATCATTTAAGAATTCCCCAAATTCAGGTTCTGATTTAAAGTCTGCTAATCTTGTAGCAACCGCAGGTTCAATATCTGATACACTAATTATCTTAAGAGTCTCAATATAATTATAAACGCTGTTTTCAATTTGACCCTCTGTCATTGCATTGAAAATGTCATAAAACCGCTTTTGCTGAGGATTCCTTTTCAAATTTGAAGTTAGAAGATTGAAAAACGCATCTTTTTCAATATCACTAAAAGGTTGATACTTTTCAGAGAGTAAAGATTTCGTAACTGTAGCCGTCATATTTTCAGGCAATAACTCATTGAACAATGCCCTTACTACTGGTGGAATCATACTGGTTGCAGTGATAGAATTTTCTAACTTATCACGAGCAATCCAGTAATAATCTCGTAAATCAACTCCTGATAACAAAGGTTCTATTTGAAACCATTTTATTATTTTGGGTTTACTCCATTCTTTAAAATCTGTCTCTTTTATTTCCGAAATAACATCATCAATTCCTTTCTCTTTAGATAGAGCTTCAATCTCTGTTATTTCTTTTGGTACTCCGTCTTGGACAATTTGCCATTCAAATAATTTCTTGAATAACTTGGGTTCAGAATATTCAAGTATCATCATTTTTGCAAGAACGGCATCATTAAAAGTTGTTAACGATGCTACTTCTGCAAGCCTCTTTCTGATAGTATAAGTATTTAGAAACCGTTTAATTTGTCGGGGATTTCCATACAAGCTATTTGTGAGTAAGGGAACTAATGAAGGAATCGTAATTACATTATCTTTCACTTTCTGAAAATCTTCAGCTTCTAAAACCTTCTCAAAATTTGAGAGTCCAAATGCAGAATATTTATTAGTTAATCTATATTTCTTAAATTCATCAATTACATTTTTAAACTTAATTTCGTTTATTTCTTTTTTACAGATAAGCATTGATATATAAGTTTCAACCTCTGATTCAGAAAGTCTTGGTAAAGAATAAGGCAGTTGAATTAATTTTTCTAAGTAATCAATTACAATCCTATTATTGTCTTCTTCAATTTCTTTGTTATTCTTATATTTATGTTCAATCGCATATTTTACAATTCGAGGATCTGCTCCAATAATGAATGCTGTTTTAGGAACATTTAGAAAAAGTTTAATCGCTTCAAGATTTTCAATAATTCTTTCAGGACTACATCTATCTAAATCGTCAATAATTACAATTAGTCTTTTAAAATTTGTTGCTTCTAGTAGTTCCGAAAAGTCTGTTCTAAATTCCGCTACTGCATTTGTAGAGTTTTTATTTTCTTCTTTTCCTTCTTTTACAAAAGCGTTATATATTTCCTTTCCTTCTTCTGATTGAAGTTTTTCAATTATTTTTTCTGGATTATCTCCCCATTCTGTTAGCTTCTGAATTGCGTAAGGAACTAAGCTTAGTCCTCCTGTAAAATATGCAGAAACAGCAGGTAGAGCAACATTTTTCATCACCATACCAGCACCACGCATCCAATCAACAGATTTCCAAAGCTTTTTTACCTTTTCTTTTATCGTGTCCTTTATTTCAGCGGAAATTTTTTTGTTGTTTTCCAATTCTTTGAGAATTGAATTGAGCAATGCAGCTTTAGCATCATCATACCCCTCAAAAGTCCATCCATTAAAATATATGCAGAGAGAATCTTTATCATCTTCCTTATCAAATTCTTCTTTTACAATTTGCAAGATGCTAGATTTTCCACTTCCCCAATCGCCAAAAACACCTATTGTAATAGGCAGAACAGATTCGTCATTAATAATATTGACTAACAAATCTGCATGTACTTTAAATCCTAAAAGGTCTTCTGATGTTTCGTTATCTGCCCACATAGTTTTCTATCTCTTTATTGTGTATTAGTATTATTTTCGTCCCCTTTATCCTCAAAACTCTCCAACTCCTTACTCACTTCATCCAGTAATTGTTCTTCAGTTGGTAAATACAATTCATATTGGCTTGCGACAATCTGCTTCTGATTTTCAGGTAATGTGAAGCGTACAACTGCATCGTTTTTGTTGGCACAAAGCAAAATCCCGATGGTTGAATTTTCACGTGGCAATTTTTCTATACGGTCATAATAGTTTACATACATCTGCAACTGTCCAATATCCTGATGTGTGAGTTTATGTGTTTTGATTTCGATAATGACAAAGCATTGCAGTAAGCGGTTGTAGAAAATTAAATCTGCAAAGAATTCATCGCCTTCAATATGCATTCTTTTCTGCCTAGCCACAAATGAAAAACCGTTGCCTAACTCCAACAAAAAATCCTGTAAATGTGTGATAATAACATTTTCTAAATCTCTTTCGTAATAAGATGCTTCTCTTTTCAAACCAAGAAATTCTAAAAACATCGGGTCTTTGATGATTGCTTTGGCATCGGATGGTTGCTTTTCGTTTTTGGCAATCGCCAAAACACTTTCTTTGTCATTACTCAACAAAAGACGCTCATACAAACTGCTGTAAATCTGTCTTTCCAACTGTCGAGAAGTCCAATTGTTTTTTACAGTTTCGCCAATATAAAACTCTCTTTTGTCCTCATTGTCAATTCTTACGAGTGATTTATATTGCGTCCAGCTCAATTGCGAACGCAGTGCGTTCGCAATTGGGAATGTGCGATAAAACTGCCGAAATAACTCAACTTGTCTCTTAGAATATCCACTTCCATATTCAGGTTCTAATTCTTTCGCAATGTACTGGGTAAGATATTTTCCATAATCAGCACGGTCTTTCCCTTGCTGTTCTTCTTCAAAAATACGTTTACCAATATTCCAATACATCAAAGTTCGCTGATGATCAACGGCGCGAATAGCATTGTCCTTTGACTGAGTAATAATGGTCTTTATATCATTTATTACAGATTTATTTACAAGCATTATTTAGATATGAAATTTAAACTTAAAGAGTTTATAAAATTATGAAAAGAAAGTCAGATAGCATTATTTAAAATTCCGAAAATCAAGTGAAATGAAAAAAACAATAGATCTGCATTATATCCTTTACAAATTCACTAACAGAATGAAAAGGAGATGTGTTATAATTAAAATTAACAAGTCTGTCTACTGTATTTTCATAACAACTTATTGCAAGAGAGATAAAAACAACTATTAAATATAATTTAATACCTTTAAAATATTATCAATATCTGTTAATAAATGGTCTGAACATAGTTTCTTGAGGTCTCAGAAAACCTTCAACACGAACCAATTACCTGAGAATTTGCTGCCACCTTCTTTTTATCAACAAATTTTTGTTTCAATAGCATCATGTCTTCACTTACTTTTTTGTCTAAGATTTTTGCATAATGCTGGGTAGTCTTAATACTTTTGTGACCAAGCATTTTACTTACACTTTCAATAGAAACTCCATTGGATAAAGTAATAGTTGTGGCAAAAGTATGACGGGCAATGTGATAAGTTAATTCTTTGTTGATACCACATAAGTCTGCAATCTCCTTCAAATAAGCATTCATTTTTTGATTGCTAAGAATAGGTAGTAGCTTTCCATTATTCACACATACAGGATGATTTTTGTATTTTTGAATGATTTGTTCAGTTTGAGAAAGCAGAGGAATATTAGAGGTCGTTTTAGTTTTCTGACGTTTGGTATAAATCCACTGAGATCCGTCCAATCCCAAATTGATATTGTGATAGGTGAGTTCTTTAGTATCAATATATGCCAATCCTGTGAAACAACTGAAGAGGAAAATATCTCTTACCAAAGACAATCTCTCATTTTTAAAATCTTTAGTAAAAAGCACCTCTATTTCCTTTTCATTGAGAAACATTCTAGTTACTTCATCATATTTCGATTGATAATTCATAAAAGGATCTCTTTCCATCCATCCATTTGCAAGGCAAATACGAATAATTTTACCAAAATTTTTGATATACTTGACAGCAGAATTATTATTACAGGACTTTTCGGTTCTTAAAAACAGTTCAAAATCATTCAGAAAAGCGTAATTTATTTTCTTAATATCAATGTCTGAAATATTATACTTCCATTTCAAAAACTCTTTGGTATGTTTTAGAGTGGTTTTATAGCGGATTAATGTTCCAGGAGCGAACTCCTTCCCTACAAGCTTTTCCATTCGATCATTATGGTCCTGAAAAACCGGAATAAGTGTTCTTGAAAGTTCTCCTCTACCTAATAACTTGTTTTTAAGCGCTTCACAAGTCACCGTTTCTTTATCTCTCATCAATTCGTGATAAATATTGTAAACTTTCTGCTCAAATGTTTTTAGATAAAAATTAAGCGACTTGCTTTCTTCTGAAGAACCACTCACCTTCTGCATCGCAGAATTCCATTTTAAAGGATTTACAGTACGCTTTGTACTGATTTCGGATATTTTACCGTCAATGGTAATTCGTAAATAAATAGGAGCTTCTCCCGTAGAATTTATTTTGGCTTTTTTTACATAGAAAAGTAAATTAAAGGTCTTGTTCATATTGTGTGGTTTTAAGATTTAAAATTAACCTTAGTAAAACCTAAGCACAAGATGTTCAGTTGCTGAACTAGCTTCTGAACATGGTTTATCTGAATTTCCAGTGACCTATTTTAACCTGTTTCAACAGGTCACTGAATAGGTCACTTTCAGATTGTGCTTTTTTAACTCTTTTTGAACACCCATAAAACAAAAAAAGCTTTAAAACATATGTTTTAAAGCTTTTTGTACTACTTTGATATTGTAGTTGCGATCCGGACGGGATTCGAACCCGCGACCTCCGCCGTGACAGGGCGGCATTCTAACCAGCTGAACTACCGGATCAATTTTTTTGAAAAGTATTGATAAACTTTTATACTGATTTTTATAAAAGGGGTGAAATTTATAAAAAAGCGATCCGGACGGGATTCGAACCCGCGACCTCCGCCGTGACAGGGCGGCATTCTAACCAGCTGAACTACCGGATCATTAGTTTGCAAAGAACGTCTTTCTTTTTGGTGAGTGCAAAAGTACAATATTAATCAGACTCTGCAAACAATATTTAAAAAAAAATGCTTCCCTAATTAGGAAAGCACTCATTTTCAAGCAATTTATTTTTTATAAATGTGCAGATAATTTTTCAGCGATCACTTCTTTTGGTGCAACGCCTACAATTTTATCTACTAC
Organism: Kaistella yonginensis; assembly: GCF_030409525.1. Classification (GTDB taxonomy): domain Bacteria; phylum Bacteroidota; class Bacteroidia; order Flavobacteriales; family Weeksellaceae; genus Kaistella; species Kaistella yonginensis. The sequence continues at coordinate 13,748 of NZ_JAUFQB010000057.1, forward strand.
TTCTCCATTTTTGAAAATCAAAACAGTCGGAATATTTCTGATTCCGTAGTCTACAGAAACTTGTTGGTTGTTATCTACATCTACTTTTCCTACCACTGCTCTTCCTTCGAAATCTGTCGCTACTTCTTCGATAATTGGACCCAAGGTTCTACATGGTCCACACCATACTGCCCAAAAATCTACCAATACGGGTTTATCTGAATTTAAAACCATTTCCTGAAATGATTGATCTGTAATCTCTAATGCCATTTTTATATATTTTTAATATTAATTTTTAGTCTACAAATTTACAACAATATTGCCAATTAACCTTCTTGTCTATCTATGTTCGCTATTTACTTTTTCTATTTGAAAACTCGTCGTAATTTCTACCAACGCTTCAACCAAGGTATCAATTTCTTCTTTTGTTGTAAAGTGGCTAAAAGAAACCCGTAAAGGAGTCGTATGATCCATCTCTTCTTCATCCAGCACCATCATCATTACCATCGACGGTTTTGCGGCGCCAGATGAGCAGGCGCTTCCCTGTGAAATAGCAATTCCCTTCATGTCTAATTTCAGGCCAATCATTGGATCTTTAAAAGGTAACAAAACACTCAAGACTGTGTATAAACTGTGTTCCATTTCGGCGCTTCGTCCGTTGAATTTTACACCTTCAATTTCCTTTGAAAGTTGATCAATTGTATATTGCTTGATTTCTTTAATATGATCAGCGTAACTGCTCATATTTTTTAAATATATTTCTAATGCTTTTCCTAAACCTACGATTCCGCACACATTTTCTGTGCCTGCGCGCAAACTTCTTTCTTGTGGACCACCGGTAATAATGCCTTTTAACCCGGAAGCTTTTCTGATATAAGCAAAACCACTCCCTTTCGGACCGTGAAATTTATGGGCGCTACAAGACGCAAAATCAATGGGAATATCAGAAAAATCTAAATCCATATGCGCCATTGATTGTACGGTATCAGAATGAAATAAGGCATTGTTTTCTTTACAAAGTATGGCTACTTTTTTAATATCCAGCAAGTTTCCTATTTCATTGTTGGCGTGCATTAAAGTAACCAAGGTTTTTTTGTCTGAGCTCTTTAAAAGATTTTCTAACTGTGACAAACTTACATCTCCCTTTTGATCAGGACGAAGATAGGCAACCTCAACTCCGTTTCTTTTCTTCATGTCTAAAACCGTTTCTGCAACGCACTTGTGTTCGATGGGCGAGGTAATAATTCGCTCGACATGCAAATGATTAACACAAGATTGGATAATCATATTATTGGACTCGGTTCCACACGAAGTGAAAATGATTTCCGCAGGTGTCACTTTCAGATAATTTGCAACATCTCTTCGTACATTTTCGATAAGGATTTTAGCTTCCTGCCCAAGACTATGCGTAGAAGATGGGTTACCGAAATTATTCTTCAACACCTCTACCATGGCATCTATAACCTCCTCGGAGAGCGGCGTTGTGGCAGCATTATCCAAATAAATTTTATTCATTTTGACTTTTTATTTTTAGATTTTTTTCAGAGTTTAAAATTAATGAAAAAATTTAAACTGACCTTCATCTGCCCAATCCAACATTTCTTGATCCCCGGAAGTATCTCCAAAAGCGATGGTCTTATCGTATTTTTTTTCGTTAATTGCTTCTTTAATTCGGTTTACTTTTTCAAGGCCATTGCAGTTCTTTCCTACAAATTTGCCGGTAAAAATGTTATTTTCAAATGCTGCTTGCGTTGCCAAAAGCTTCATCCCGAATTTTTCTGCAAATGGTCTCACCCAAATATCTAGGGAAGCAGAAACAATATAGCAATCTGTTTGTGAATGATCGATATTCTTAATAAAATCCAAAGCGTTTTCTCTGAAAATTTCTGGGTAATATTGATCAAAGAATTGCTGAGATTTTTTCTCAATTTTCGATTTGGTTTGTCCTTTAAGAACAGAAGAAACAAAACTCCTCTTCACTTTATCAGCTTCTAAAAGGTTCATTTTCAACAATATAAAAAGTGGAATATGTTTAATAAACTGTATTCTAAATTTCGAAGCATCGTAAAATTGTAGATATAAAAACATGGTGTCTTTATAGGTTAAGGTTCCATCAAAATCAAAGCAATATAATTTTTTCATGATTTTTATTATCCAATTCTTTTTAGAATTTACAATTTTAATTTTTTAAAAACAAACTCAGGAATATTCCTAATAATCAACATGATAAGGCTCCAGATTGGTAAGACATAGACCACGTTTTTCTTAATTTTGTATGCTTTGTAAATATATTTTGCGGCTCGTTTTGGACTTGCTGTTAATTTTGGATTTAAGGGTAGTCCTTCGGTCATCTTCGTTGCCATAAATCCTGGTTTTACCGTAAGAACATGTACTTTCTTGGCAAATAAATAGTTTCTTAAACCACTTAGATAGGCAGTTAATCCAGCTTTTGCACTCCCGTAAATAAAGTTACTTTGGCGTCCGCGTTCGCCTGCAACGGATGAAAGAACAATCATCGTTCCTGCTCTTCTACGCTCCATTTTACTGGCAAAATAGGTTAGTACGGGAATCAACTTCGCGTAATTTACATCGATAATCTTCTCTGTGTTTCGATGTTCGTAAAGCCCTTCTTCGGTGCTTTCACCCAGATAACCTGTGGCGCAGAAAAGAAGATCCGACTCCATACCATCCAATTTTGCATAATCGATTGGGCGTAACAGATCGAGTTCGACAATCTCTGATTGTTGGACAAATTTCACTTCTAAATGTTTTGCAAATTTCTCTGTAGTTTCTTTATTTGAAGTAAAGAGGTATATTTTTGAAAATTTATCGCCGGCACTCAAAGTTTCCTCAACAAATGCCTGCGCAACTTCTGAATTGCTTCCTAAAACGATCATAGTCTATTTCTGTTATTTCTAAATGGAGAATTTTTGAACGGAATTCAAATTATTTATCACAAGAAGTTCCTTTAATTATTTTGAATTCTTTTTTGCTGCATCGAAATGAATTTAGGATTCTGAACATTTTGTAAATAATTGGTTAATGATGGTTTACTCATAGAATCTTTGGTTAAATAAATTCTTCCACCAAACTCTTCCACAATAGCATCGAGTTGCGCAACTAATTTTTTCAATTTTGAATTTACTTTAAAATCCAAGGCCAAAGTATAGCCTTCCATTGGAAATGAATTGTACGCTTGCGGATTATTTTTTCCAAATAATTTTAAAACGGCTAAAAATGATCCATTTCCGCTTTTCGCAATGGTTTCTAGAATTTTTTTCATTCCTTCTTTCCCTTGTTCTTTAGGAATAACCATTTGATATTGAATAAATCCTGTTTTACCATAAATCCTGTTCCAATCATTTACGATATCAAGCGGATAGAAAAAAGGTTCGTAATGCACAACATTTTTAACTTCTTTTTTATTTTGCTTAAAGTAATATAAAAGATTAAACAATTTCACTGTAAGATTATTCAGAACAAAATTTGGGAAATAAAAAGGGATTGAGGGTGAAATGCTTTTCTTTAATTTCAAAGCATTTACCTGTAACTTTTTGGGCAACTCATGTTTAAAAGCGTGCTCACCGCGCATCATGATGCTTCTGCCTACATTTTTATTTTTTTGCAGACAATCAATCCAGGCTACATTATAAGTCCACGATTCACTTTCATCAAATAATTTAAAAATTTCATCTAAATTTTCAGCTTTGATGCTTTCTTGGCGAATGTAGGAGCTTTCAATATTTTTCAATTTGAATTTTGCCGAAAGTATAATGCCGGTAAGTCCCATCCCACCTATGGTTGACCAGAATTTTTCAGGATTCTCTATACGGGAACATCGCAGAATTTCTCCTTTTTCATTCATTAAAGAAAATTCAATCACATATTCGGAGAAGCAACCTTCGGCATGATGATTTTTGCCATGCACATCAGAAGCGATGGCACCACCAACGGTAATAAATTTAGTCCCCGGCGTTACAAAAAGGAAATAGCCTTGCGGCACAATAACTTCTAAAACATCAGAAAGTAAAACCCCGGCTTCGCAGTCGATAACACCATTTAACCGGTCAAAACTGATGAATTTATTTAGTCTTTTGGTAGAGAAAATATTTTCAGATAGGGCTGCATCGCCGTAACACCTGCCATTTCCTCTGGCGATAATATCGTGATGATTGCGAACGTATTGTTGTATTTTAACAGCGGAGTCTTCGGATTTCATTTCTTTTTCCACCACTGGGAAATTTCCCCAATTCGTTACCGTCTGTTTATAATTTGGTTTCATTTCTTAAAATAAATTTGTAATAAAAACGCAGCTAACCAAAGCACCAAAGTCACTTGAATATAGCGGTCTTTATAAATAATTTTGGTAGGTGATTCGGTTCTGTTGTACACCAAAGTCTGTTGCAAATAGCGTAAAAAAGCAAAAACAACGAAGATGACCGTGTAAAAAACCCGAGGGTGAAATCGTTGCTGAACTTCTGGTGAAAGGGTAAACATTAAATAACAAACGATTGCTAAGGCACAACTTATTGAAAGTGCAATATCGGCAAATTGTACATTGTAACCATCAAGTGCTTTTCTTGTTTTTCCAGAAATTTGCGCATTAATTAGCTCACCTCTTCTTTTGCCAATTGCTAAAACCAAAGCTAAAACAAAGGTGAGCAAAATTGCCCATTGCGAAATTAAAATTCCGGTGGCATAGCCTCCCGCTAATACACGAAGTACAAATCCAGTTGAAATAATCATGACATCAACAATAGCAACATGCTTTAGCTTAAAGGTATATGCTAAATTCATGATAAAGTAAAAACCAATGATGCTGGCGAACTTCCAGAGATTTTTCGAAAGAAAATCTTGACTTAAAAATATCAATCCTCCAATAATCAGCAATAGAATTGCTAATATAATTCTGGCGGTTTGCTTGGATATAGCTCCGCTTGCTAAGGGTCTATTTTTCTTTTCGGGATGTTTTCGGTCGGACGCTATATCAGAATAATCATTAATAATGTAAATACTGCTGGCTACCAAGGAAAATATAATAAAAGCAAAAACACTTTTAACCAGTAAGTCGTAGTGCGTGATATTGCCAGAAAAAAACAGTGGTGCAAAAACGAAAAGATTTTTGACCCACTGTTCCACGCGGAGCAGTTTTAAATATTTCATCATTAATATAAAATTCAGCGGTAAAATTAGTGAATTTTAAATAAAAAAATCCGCCAAAGCGGATTTTAAAATTTCAAATTTAGTTTACTACTATTGGTTAGTAGCAGCTTCATTAATCATATCTTCATTTGCGGTAATGGCAAATTCTACTCTTCTATTTTGTGCTCTACCAGCATCGGTATCATTGGAAGCAATAGGTTCGTTTTCGCCCATTCCCATTGCAAGCATTCTACTGCTAGAAACGCCTTTCGCCATCAAATAGCTTTTAACTGCACCAGCTCTCCTTTCCGAAAGGGAAAGATTATAAGAGTCAGCTCCTTTGCTGTCGGTATGGCCATAAATATTAATGTTGGTGTCTGGGTTATTGGTTAAGACCTGAGCTAATTTATCTAAATTCGCTTTAGCAGTTTCTGTTAAGTTAGAAGAATCGAAACCGAAATTCACCATGTTTTCTTTCATGGTTACTCTAATTCCTTCGCCCACTCTCTCCACTTCTGCACCTGGCAAAGTTTCTTTAATCTCTTTGGCTTGCTTATCCATTTTGCCACCGATTACATTACCGGCAACGCCACCAACAACGCCACCTAAAACCGCTCCTAAAGGTGCGTTTTTACCTTTTCCTAAATTGTTACCAAGTACACCACCAATAATTGCTCCGGCAGCAGTTCCGATCACGGTACCTTTTTGTTGATTGTTTGAGTTTTTTACTGCTTCACAGCTCGTCATTACTAATGATGTTGAGATGAATAAAGCGGCAATATTTGTTTTGTTAAAAATTTTCATAATGTTATATTTATTTTATTGTTTCATTCCCGTTCTTGCGAAATTGTAAACCACTCGTACATTTTCACCATTAGATGGAATATTATGCTCTAAACTAAAAGAATCAGTGGTTTGGCTGATTAAATTTAAAGAATATCCTACGGTAACAGATTTGGCTTTGGAACCTTCAAGCATTTTTTTGAATTTGAATTCATTACCATTTGTTACTTCAAACTTAATTGGTTGTATAACACTTGGGCAATCTCCTCCGCCATTCATCGTATAAGACCCAGACCAATTATTTGGAATTAACCTCCAATGGCTGCCAACGAAACATTGCGCATCAGCTCCTTCATCAAATGGTTTTACCTTATAGTTCTTGTCATAGTTTACACTGGTTATTTCCCAGTCGCCTTTCATTTTCAAAAATTCAGCTCTGTCTGCTTGAGCTGTTTTTGCGGTAGAACATGAAACAGTCATCGCTGCTCCAAAAATCCCTGCTAATAATAAATTTTTCATAGTAGTATAATTATTTAATTTAGAAGTACAAAAAACCGTGCCAACTAAACGAAATTACAAAAAAAACCCGAAAAAATCGGGCTTTTTATAAGAATACTCTTTCTATTTTCTAGTAACTGCTTTTTTCGGAATTACTTTCTTTTTTGATTTGGAAGGGGTTGATTTGGAAGGAATAGTGATTGCCGATGGTTTATAAAAATGTGTATAGGCATATTCGGCGGCTTTTTTCAAATCTATTACCCCGCCTGCTTCCGAGATCAAATCAAATCGATTGTTGGTGTTGGAGTTGATCATTGCATTCACCGATGATTTATTGGAAGTCTTTACCAATGCTTCAATCATTTGGGCTGGAGTTAAATTCGGCATGTAGGCGAGTAAAACAGAAGCCGCGCCGGCAACTACCGGAGAAGCCATGGATGTCCCTTGCAAATATTCATATTTACCATCAGGCACAGTAGAATAGATTTTGTCACCTGGCGCAAAAACATTCACCATTTTTTGGTTATAGTTGGAAAAACTTGCTCTTAGAAAATCATTGTCATTTGTAGATGCACCAACAACAATCATATTGTTAATGAAGGGTTTGGCATCTTCTACATTCTTGAAATTGGTTGGGTAGTAGACATTCTCTGCGATATTTTCATTTTCGTTTCCAGCTGCTTTTACCAGTAGAACGCCTTTCGATTCTGCATATTTAAACGCATCCCACACGACCTCTTTACCTGGAGAAACCGGTTTACCGAAACTCATATTCAAAATTTTAGCACCGTTATCCACCGCGTAACGAACAGCGTTGGCTATATCTTTATCTCTTTCATCACCATCTGGAACTGCACGGACAGTCATGATTTTTGCCGTCTTATAACCTACTCCATACTGCACTTCTGTTCCTTGTGGCAGACCTGCAATAATTCCCGCAACGTGTGTTCCATGTTGTGCATCGGGGCCTTCATAGTGGTTATTTCCATATTTTCTTTCAGAATAGTCCTCATAATTATCACCTACGATAGAGGCTCTAGGATCGTAATCCAAATTATACTGTTTTGTAGCTTGCGGTTCATAATAATCCAACGCCTCTTTCATCTGGGCTTCTAAAAACGTTTGCACTTCTGCTGGACCTTTGTCGGCAATAGAAGGGTCGCGACTGATTTGGCTTAGAACTGCGGCTGCCATCGCTTGTTCCGCAGTGGTTGGTTTGATTGCTCCTACTACTTCTTGTGTTAAGTTCTTCCCGTTCAGCATGGTGATCATCAGCGGAATCATTCCTTGGATTCTCTTATACGTCTCATAATTCTGTTTAGCCTCCACACTTTTCTTGGTGAAGATTTCTTTGGATTTCATGTACATTGCAAATTCCTCAGGCATCTTTGCTTGATTTGCTTTGTTTTGGGTTGAATTTGAACCTTCAAAAATCGACTGGAATTTTTTCACAACACGGGTAACTTCCATATTATCTATATCGACATCCCCTTTTTTTCCGCCGCTGAAATTCCAGCCGTAGATATCATCGATATAACCATTTCCATCGTCATCTTTACCATTATTTGGAACTTCGTTTACGTTTTTCCACATGTTTTTTATTAAACCGGGATGATCTACTTCTACTCCGCTGTCTAAAACTCCCACAATTACAGGTTTCGCTTTTAATCCTTTGGATTCTAAATACTTGTACGCATTTTGGGTATTAACACCATAGGTGTTACTAGAAGAAAAATCCTGATGATACCACGTCATCAAATTTTTATCTTTCATTGGATCTAAAGGAACCGCATCTGCTTTCTGCGCAAATGTGGCAAAACCTGTCATAAAACAAGCTGCAATAAGTATTTTATTCATTTTATTTATGTTTAACATTTCTAATATAGGTCAATGATTCCGGTCCTTTGTTACAAATAAGGTCAATAATCGACAAGTCTTCTAAAAAACCATATTTGTCTGAAAAACCCTGATAATAAACTTCCATAAGGAATGCAGTCTCTGATTTCGCGGAAAATTGATCGCGGAAATTAAAACCCTGTGGTTGTTTGAGGAACTCGTTATTCAAAGAATATGCCTTCTCGGTTTTTAAAATCTTTTGGATAATTTTTAAAGCATTTAGATTAAAATCCAGTAATGAATTTGCCTTAAAGGTAAAAATTGCTTCCAATTGATCTTCGTAATATTCGAAATAAGGAGAGGTTTGATAGGCTATTTTAATGGATTTCCAGTGCAGTGGTTTCCATTTTTCGCGGGTTGAGGTTTGAATATCTTTCAGCACTCTGGTGCCATTATGATTCATGGGAATAATCAATGATAATTTACCATTGGCTCCATAGATATTGGTTCGATTACGGTAGGTTTGTTTCGGAAAATTCTCATACTGCTCGAAAACAATCTCAGCATCATCCTGCAAAAAGATGGCAAACCATGAAATTGGCGGAAGATAAAATATAGGTAATAGAATCTGCATTTTTATAAATCTTTATTTTGAAAATAATAAAAAATACTGCTTTGATGATGGCTCAACTGCAGCAACTATCTCATATTTTTTTGGGGCAACCTGAATCCTAGCCCCGATGGAAACGGCATCCTTTTTTTCGCGTTGGAATTAGCCAGGCAAAAAAGATATAGTGGACAGCGGGAAAAAGCTCCTCAAAAGAATTAATTTTCTTCTTCTTTCTTTTTAAAGAGATTCATGATGAAATCCCAACCGAAAAACAAACCTAGAATTAAGACTGCCACCCACCAATAGGAGGTTTTGTGCAATTCTCCAGTGTTGGTCGCTTTGAACATTCGGTCCCAACGAACTTTGGTGTCGGCCTGATAAGTTGAGCCTCCATCTTTGAAGAGTCCCTGTACGCTCATCCATGTAAACATGGGTGATCCAACAATATTTTCTTCTGGAACGAAGCCGAAAAATCGGGCATCTAGGGAGGCATCGCGATTGTCACCAACCATCATATAGTAATCTTGTTGAATCGTGTATTGCGTAGATTCTTTACCGTCGATATAGATTTTTCCGTTTTTATTTTCCAGATGGTGGTGTTCATATTCGGAAATAATCCACTGATATTCTGGTAAGGTTTCTTGATTTAAGGTAACGATGTCACCTTTTTTCGGAATTCTTAAAGGACCGTACCAATCCTGATTCCATTTTTTATTGACCGGAAAAATAGATTGGGTTGTATCTATATTTTTGGTATAGGCATCTCTGGCTGCATTAACTTTGTATGAGATTGCAGCAGAATCCTTGTCCCAAATATGTTCTTTGAGGTCGATAATCTGGGGAAGTTCTTTTATTTCTTTGGCGGTTTTATCAGTTAAGCCCTGGAAATCATAAATAAATCCGTTTTGAGTTTGCGTTTCCTGTACCGGTAAAAAGCCGTATGTTTTGTATAAAGCCGGAATATCTAACTGACTGCCAGTGGTTGCGATATATTTATGCTGCTTTTGTTGATCTCCTAAAACCACTTCTGGCTTGCCATTAACGAACAATCTGCCGGCTCGCATTTCTAGCACATCGCCAGCTACTGCAACACATCTTTTAACGTATGGATCTTTTCGATCAATGGCTGTATGTACAGAATCTTGCGGATAATTGAAAACTACAATATCATTTTTCTGTGGTTTTTTTAACTGTAAAATGCGGGTGTAAGGAAGTTTAACCGCCTCCACATAGGATTTCGAATCATCTTTAGGATTTCCTTTTTGGCCTGTATCCATAACGGTTCCCTGTAAGAATGGAAGCGCAACAGGGCGCATCGGCATTCTGAAACCATAGGTCCATTTATTGACAAACAAGAAATCACCAACCAAAAGTGTTCTTTCCATCGAGCCGGTTGGAATCCCAAAAGGCTGGGTCACAAAAACGTGTATGATGGTTGCAAATACCACTGCAAAAGTGATAGAACCAGCAAACGTATCTTTCTTTTTTGCAACTACTTCTTCTTCACTTAAATATAGGGCTTCTTCCTTTTCAACCTCCGCATCTTTAGAGTAGTTGACCACTGCTAAGTAAATAAAAGGAAGAAAAATCGTTAACAGTGTCTGCACAAAAGATTTCTTTCCGAAATGCCTCATTAAAAACAAATGAAAAGCGGTCAACATGATTGGGCCGACAATCGGAACGTATGATAACACCGCCCACCACTTTGAATGTTCGGTTTCTTTAAGAATAATGAAATAGTTGTAAAATGGAATGAATGCAAAAAGTGGATTATAGCCCATCTTTTTGAAAAGTTGCCAGGTAGAAACTCCCATTAATAAAGAGAGAATCAGAACATAAATCGTATAAGTAAGAAAGTAATCCATATTGTATGCTTATCACTATTGGTTTATTATAATTGGAAATTGTTACATGATCATACCTAATTAATGATGAATAATGAGCAATTGCTTATTACTACTTATCAATTATTGATTAAAAAGAACATCCTTCATGGTAAAATTTCCGGTTTTTCCCAGGATCCATTCGGCGGCAATTACGGCACCTACGGCAAAGCCATTTCTGTTAAAAGCGGTATGTTTGATTTCAATTTCATCCACATCGCTTTTGTAGAATACACTGTGGGTTCCTGGCACTTCATCTTCGCGAAGGGCAAAAATCCCAAGTTCGCTATGCTGAGTCTCATTTAATTTCCAACCATCAAATCGTTGATCATTTTTAATAATTCCTTCGGCTAAGGAAATGGCGGTTCCACTCGGTGCATCTTTTTTGTGGGTATGGTGAATTTCTTCCAGCTGAATCGTATATTCCGAAAAGTCTTTCATCAGATTTGCTAATTTTTCATTCAAAGCAAAAAAAAGGTTGACGCCCAAGGAAAAGTTCGATCCGTAAAGAAAAGCAGTATTATTTTTTAAGGCAATTTCCTGAATTTCTGCTTTTCGATCGAGCCAACCTGTTGTTCCACAGATCACCGGGATTTTGTTTTCCAAACAAATTTTAATATTGTTAAAAGCCACTTCAGGGTTTGAAAACTCGATTACAACATCTGGCTTATTTAGATTTTCAGCATTTGGTGTTTGATTTAATCTCGCCACCACTTCATGTTTTCTTTTGGTCGCAATTTCATCAATAATATGTCCCATTTTTCCGTATCCTACAAGTGCTATTTTCATCGTATTAGAACGCATAAGCGTTTGATTTTAATTAAAAATTATAACTTAAACTTAACCCAGCTTTAGAATTTGTTTTTCCAAATTCATCAAAAATAACGGTTGGTTTTAGCGCCAAATCGGGATCTTTTCGTCCTTCATATAAATGTGCATCTACGACTGCATCTACGATTCCCAGGATATACACCAAACTGGTAATTGCAATGGCATAATCGCGTTGTCGCTTTACACGGTCTTGTGTCCTTCCTAAAACTTCTTTGGTCACGCCAGGAATGTTTGAAAACTCATGTTGTTGACCATTAAGTTCCGCTACAAAAGCATCTCTGTACCGATTATACTGTTTTTGATTCCATAAGGTAACGCCAACCCCTGTTCCGATGCCACCCCAAACAATTGGAATTTTCCAGTACTTTTTATTATAATATTGCCCTAAACCTGGTAGAATTGCAGAATATAATCCTGCTTTCGTAGGATTGTATTTCATTGTTTTAACTGGAGCGTTGGATTCCTTGATATCGGCTAGTACTTCAATTTCCGAAGGAGTTTGTTGTGTAGAAACAGAATCTGTGGGAAAATTCTCTACACGAATGGTATCTTTCGGACTGATTTGTGCGAAAGCTTTAAGGGAAAACAGGATCAAAAATAAAACGGTAAGTCTTTGCATTATTTAAAATGTGAGAGGATTTGTGCTAATTCCTCTTCGTTTTTGAAATCGAGAACGATTTTTCCTTTTTTGCCATTGGCAGCGGTTTTTATTTCAACTTTTACCTCTAAAATATCCGCTAAATTCTTCTCTACTTTTTTGAAATGGTTTGGCAATTGCGCTTTTGGTTTCTTACTCGCTTCATTAGGATTTTTCAGCAAACTCGCTTCTTGCTCTGCTTGGCGAACACTCAAGGTATTCTTTAGAATTTTATGAAAAAGTTCGGATTGCTTTTCTGAATCTTCCAAACTGATAATCGCGCGACCATGACCAGCAGAAATCTCACCACTTCTAATGGCATTCTGCACGTCAGGGTTTAAACGCAACAATCGAATCGAATTGGTAATGGTACTTCGTTCTTTGCCAACTCTTTGACTCAAATTCTCTTGGGTCAGACCAATTTCCTCCAACAATCTTTGGTAGGTCAGTGCAATTTCAATCGCGTCTAAATCTTCTCTTTGGATATTTTCCACCAAAGCCATTTCGAGTAATTCTTGATCATTTACCAATCGAATATACGCCGGCACACTTTTTAACCCTGCCATTTTACTGGCTCTGAATCGTCTTTCACCGGAAATAATTTCAAATCGATTTCCTTCTTTTCGTAAGGTAATCGGCTGAATAACGCCCAATGTTTTGATGGATTGCGCTAAATCATTCAGGGCTTTCTCGTCAAAATAGGTTCGTGGTTGCGTTGCATTCGGATCGATATCTTCTAAAGAGACCTCCATAATATTACCTACAAATTTGTCGGCACCTTCATCAGTAGCGGAGTTGACAGACGCTTTTGATTCAGCGCTCAAAATCGCACCTAATCCACGTCCCATTGCCCTTTTCTTATCTTTCATTCTTATAAAATTTTCTCGACTTTAAAATTTAAAAATCGTTTCTTACTTATTGATTAAATTTTCATTTTTCAGTAATACTTCCTCAGCCAACTGAAGATACTGAATGGCTCCTTTGCTTTCTGCATCGTAATTTAGAATACTTTCTCCGAAACTTGGCGCTTCACTTAAACGCACATTTCTGCTAATAATTGTTTCGAAAACCATTTCCGGAAAATGCAGATGAACCTCTTCTACTACTTGATTGGATAGGCGCAAACGGGAATCAAACATGGTCAAAAGCAATCCTTCAATATCCAAATCTTTATTATGAATTTTCTGAACATTTTTAATGGTATTCAGTAATTTACCCAAACCTTCTAAGGCAAAATATTCGCATTGAATCGGAATAATTACAGAATCTGCTGCGGTAAGAGCATTCACGGTAATCAAGCCTAAACTCGGCGCACAATCGATAATGATATAGTCATAGTTTCCTTTGATTGGTTGCAAAGCTTTTTTGAGCATATATTCCCGATTCTCACGATCCACTAGTTCTATTTCAGCGGCGACTAAATCAATATGTGAGGCAATAATATCTAAATTAGGAGAGGCGGTTTTTTGAATACATTTTTCGACCTGCACGCTGTGCTCCAGTAAGTGGTAGGTAGAATATGTTGCATCTTCAATCCCTAATCCAGAAGTTGCATTCGCTTGAGGATCAGCATCAATAAGAAGAATTCTCTTTTCTAACACCCCCAATGCTGCAGCGAGGTTAACCGCAGTTGTGGTTTTACCAACGCCACCTTTCTGATTAGCAATACCGATAATTTTAGCCATTCTTTAAATTTAAGCTCCAAAAATACACTTTTTTATCATTTTCAAACGATAACTAAACTTTGTAATAAAGTTAAAGTATTGTTATTTAGCGATTTAATCAAAAAAATAATTATCCACAAAATAAGGTATTTTGTGGATAAGTCCATTTCATCTTATTAAAACGAAATATTTACTCAAATTGCATTGAAATAGGAAACTTAAAATAGCTTCTTACATTTTCGCCATTTAGCTTTGCAGGAACCCATTTTCCTTTAACCGATTTAATCGTTTTGATGGCTTCACGATTGAAATCTGCGTTGGGTCCTGTTGCTTTTACCTCACTAATTGTTCCATCTTTTTCAACAATGAAAATGATGGTTGTTTTTGCGACTTCTCCAGTTCCATCCATGACGGAAGTATCAAACTGATTCACAACTTTATTTCTGAAGGCATCAATGCCACCTGCAAAATTTGCAGAAACATCAACTGTTGTTTTTGGGGAATTGTCTACCGGCTTTGGAAGACTAATCTCTGGACCTTTGACGGGAATATTTTGAACTGCGGGTGGGATATAATTTATGACAGGAGGATCGCCAATAATGTCTTTCGTACCTGGAACAGCGTCGATATAATCGGATTGTTTCGGCATTACCTTCTCCACGTCTGGGTTTTTAGTAGGAGTCGGAACCGTAGAATCCAAGGTGTTCACTGGCGTTGCTGCTGGAGGAATTACGGGAGCAACAGGAGCTACTTCCGGCGGTTCATTAACATCTTTCATAATATAAGGTGGCGGAAGCTCTGTAGTTCCCGATTTTTCCGCGCTGTTAAATGCATTAATCATCAAAGGCGTAAGTGCAATCATGGCAAAAACACCAATTCCTATAAACATTGATTTGGTTAAAATTCGGTCAGATTCGTTTCGTAGAACATACGCACCGTAGTTTTTGTTTCGGTTTTCGAAAAGGATTTCATCAAGTTGGAATTCTTTGTTTTGTAGTAAATTTTTCATCACTAAATTATTTTAATTGGTTGGTTTTAAAAATTACGTGCGATTATTAGTTTTATACTTTATACTTAATTTTAATGATTTACTATCAAAATTAAAGCCAACTAATTATCAATCATCAAATAAAACCATTCAAAACATAGCATAATAATATTTTTAACTTTTAAAACAAAAAACCACCCTTTTCAGAGTGGTAATGCTTACTATTTTGCTAAAAAACGTGTAAAATAATTAAAATAATTCTTTTCGAATAATATTTTGACTTCTTTCCGGACCAACCGAAACGAGATAAACACTGATTCCTAAATAATTTTCTATAAACTTAATGTACTTTTTAGCATTTTCTGGGAGTTCATCGTAACTGCGTACTTTGGTAAGGTCTTCATCCCAACCTTCTAATTCCTCATAGATGGGTTCATAATTGT
Organism: Kaistella yonginensis; assembly: GCF_030409525.1. Lineage (GTDB taxonomy): Bacteria > Bacteroidota > Bacteroidia > Flavobacteriales > Weeksellaceae > Kaistella > Kaistella yonginensis. Next base: position 29,042 of record NZ_JAUFQB010000057.1, read on the forward strand.
ACAATTTCGTGGTTGAGGACGTGAAATAATCAATAATTTTTCCGTCTTCCGTTTTGTATTTCGTTGCGATTTTCAACGGTGAAATTCCGGAAAGGACATCCAGTTTAGTGATTACTAAATTATTGATTCCGTTAATCATGGTTGCATGTTTTAGAGAAACCAAGTCGAGCCAACCGGTTCTGCGCGGCCTTCCTGTAGTAGCGCCAAATTCAAATCCGATTTTTCTAATTTCCTCTCCAAGTTCATTGTCTAATTCCGTAGGAAAAGGTCCTTCGCCCACTCTTGTGGTGTACGCTTTTGCTACGCCAATCAAATTCTGAAGGCTTGTAGGAGGAACTCCAGCACCTGAGCAAACGCCGCCTGTAGTTGGCGATGAGGAGGTGACGTAAGGATAAGTTCCGAAATCGATATCTAACATTGCAGCTTGTGCACCTTCAAACAAAATATTTTTTCCGTCGTGGATGGCTTGATTCAATTCAACTTCCGTGTCTACGATGCGATCTTTCAGTTTTTGACCCAATTCTAAAAACTCATTATAAATTTCGTTAAACTCTAGAGTAGGTTTTTCAAAATACTTTTCGAAAAGTGAATTTTTATTTTTTAAGTTTTTCTGGATCTTTTCAGCGAGAACTTCAGGATTCAGTAGATCCACCATGCGGATTCCTACCCGTGCGATTTTATCTTCATAACAAGGGCCGATTCCTTTTTTTGTTGTACCGATGTGTGTTCCGCCTGCTTCTTCTTCCCGATAGGTGTCGAGCAAGATATGATACGGCATAATTACATGCGCTCTTCTGCTGATAAAAACGTGATCGGTACGCATCCCTTTTTCTTCGATTTGTGAAATTTCTTTCAAAAATGCTTTTGGGTTCACCACGACTCCATTTGCGATGATACACTTTCCTTTGCACTGCAAAACTCCCGAGGGAAGTAAGTGTAAAACAAATTTTTCTTCGCCTGCATAGACGGTATGTCCGGCATTATCACCACCTTGAAAACGCACAACATAGTCCGATTTTGCAGAGAGAACATCCGTAATTTTTCCTTTGCCTTCGTCGCCATACTGAAGACCAACCACAACGTAAGTTGCCATATTTTACTTTTTTTTAGATTTCTACAAAAATAGTTTTAATAATAATCTTGCACAAAATTTAGAGATAATTATTTACACCCGCTACGTCATAGGGTTGAGTAAGCCACTTCACTTTCGAATTATTTCCTTAAATTTGCACTTTAGAAAAACATATGGATATAGTTAAAATTCACGATAAAGAGTTCGTTCCGTACCTGAAAAACGACGAAATTCAGTCCCTCATCAAAGACCTTGCACAGAAAGTGTATGCAGATTATAAAGACGAAGTTCCCGTTTTCATTGGGGTTTTGAATGGCGTGATTATGTTCTTTTCAGATTTTCTAAAACATTATCCTGGTCAATGTGAAATCGCATTTATACAAATGAGTTCTTATGGCGGTGGATTGCAGTCTACGGGAATTGTCTACAAAAAAATGGAATTAACCAAAGAAGTAGAAGGTCGCCACATCATCTTGATGGAAGATATCGTAGATACTGGCAATACGATTGAAAGTCTTTTCGAATACTTTAAAAACACGCAACGGCCGAAATCTCTACGGGTAGCCTCTTTATTATTAAAGCCCGATGTCTACACGAAAAAATTTAAAATTGATTACGTTGCGAAAGAAATTCCAAATAAATTTGTCTTAGGTTACGGACTTGATTACGATGAATTGGGAAGAAATCTTCCAGATCTCTATCAATTGTCTGAAGGAAGAATAAATCACTAAAAATAAATCTGATAAAAATGATAAACATCGTTCTCTTCGGTCCTCCAGGAAGCGGAAAAGGTACACAAGCGCAGAATTTGATTGAAAAATTCAATTTAAAACAAATTTCGACTGGCGACTTATTTCGTTATAACATGAAAAACAACACCGAATTGGGTGAATTGGCAAAATCATACATCGACAAAGGCGAATTGGTTCCAGACCAAGTGACCATCGATATGTTGACGGATGAATTAAAAAAACCATGTGATGCACAAGGATTTATTTTCGACGGATTCCCAAGAACAGCGAAACAAACCGAAGCTTTAGAACAAATCGTAAAAGACGTTTTAAATGGTGAGATCAACGTATGCCTTTCTTTAATTGTAGAAGATCAAGTTTTAGTAGAGCGTCTTTTAAAAAGAGGAGAAACCAGCGGAAGAACCGATGATTCTAACAAAGAAATCATCAGCAATAGAATTAAAGAATACTACGCAAAAACTGCAGAAGTTGCCGAGTTGTACAAGCAGCAAGGTAAATATGTAGAGGTTAACGGAGTTGGCGAAATTGCCGTAATCTCGGAAAAACTTTTCGCGGAAGTAGAAAAAATTAAATAGGTTATAGGTTATAGGTGGTGGTCTATAGTTTTAATTAAAATGATTTAAATCTACTTAAAAATAAGAAAATTGCAACAACCTACAAATTACTACCTAAACCCTAAAACCGACAACCTAAATAAATATGTCAAATTTCGTAGATTATGTAAAAATCCATTGTACAAGTGGTCATGGCGGTGCTGGCTCAGCGCATCTTAACCGTGAAAAATATGTTCCCAAAGGTGGCCCAGACGGTGGCGATGGCGGACGTGGTGGTCACGTAATTTTAAGAGGAGATTCGCATGAATGGACTTTACTTCCTTTAAGATATACACGACATATTAAAGCTGAACGCGGTAAAAACGGGAGTAAAAACCAATTAACTGGCGCTTATGGTGAAGATGTTTATATTGAAGTCCCTTTAGGAACCATTGCAAAAAATGAAGAAGGAGAAATCGTTGCAGAAATTTTGGAACACGGCCAAGAAATCATTCTTAAACATGGTGGCAAAGGAGGAAAAGGAAATGAGCATTTTAAATCTTCTACCAATCAGACGCCACGATATGCACAACCAGGACTTCCGGGTGAAGAAGGTTATATCACTTTTGAATTAAAATTATTGGCAGATGTAGGTCTCGTAGGATTTCCAAATGCTGGAAAATCAACTTTACTCGCGGCGGTTTCTGCAGCAAAACCAAAAATCGCGAACTACGCATTTACCACCTTAACTCCCAATTTAGGAATTGTAGATTACCGGAATTACAAATCATTTGTAATGGCAGATATCCCTGGAATCATTGAAGGTGCAGCGGAAGGCAAAGGTCTTGGCCATCGTTTTTTAAGACATATCGAAAGAAATTCTATTCTTCTATTTTTAATCCCAGCCGATTCAGAAAGTCATTTCGAAGAGTTTAAGATTTTAGAAAATGAATTACAAGAATACAATCCAGAGCTTTTAGATAAAGATTTTATTATTTCTGTTTCCAAAGCTGATTTATTAGATGATGAATTAAAGGCTGAAATTTCTAAAGAATTCCCAGAAAACAAACAGCCCATTTATTTTTCAGCCGTTACCCAAGAAGGATTAATGGAGTTGAAAGATGCAATTTGGAAACAGTTGCATGGCTAAAATCGAATAATTCCGACAGAATCATTACTAAAAATAATTAAACTATATTTGCAAAACTAAATTCCTTCTTCGCGGAAGGATTTTTTATGGACGTAGTCATTCTAGATGAATCCGCTGCCTGCGGAACTGAAAACCCAAAAAGTTTTTTTACTTCATTTTCTTCGTTACATATACTATAGAATGACACGAGTTTCATTTTAATTAAAAACATTTCATTTGAATTTTACCGACTTACAACTTATTGATCCTATCGCAAAAGCGCTTAAGGAAGAGGGTTACACCCAACCAACACCTATTCAACAAAAATCGATTCCTCATATTTTACAGGGCAGAGATTTATTAGGAACTGCACAAACAGGAACCGGAAAAACCGCAGCATTTGCGATTCCGATTCTGCAAAACCTGGCCATTAAAAACCAAAAAAACAATCACATCAAAGTATTGATTCTTACGCCAACGCGGGAATTAGCCATTCAAATTGATGAGAGTTTCAAATCCTACGGAAGACACCTCAGATTAAGAAATCTCGTGGTTTTCGGCGGCGTAAAACAAGGAGCCCAAGAAAACGCTTTGAAAAGAGGAGTTGATGTTTTAGTGGCAACTCCCGGCAGATTATTGGATTTTATTTCACAAGGAATTATTTCATTAAAACATTTAGAAGTTTTCGTTTTAGACGAAGCCGACCGAATGCTCGACATGGGCTTTGTACACGATGTGAAGAGAATTATTAAATTACTCCCACCCAAAAGACAGACCCTTTTCTTCTCGGCAACCTTCCCAGAAGAGATTAACAAATTGGCCAGCTCCATGTTGACCAACCCCATTCAAGTTGAAGTGGCACCCGTATCAGCTACGGCAGATACCATTCAACAAAAGGTGTATTTCGTAGATAAAGACAACAAACTCGATTTGTTGACTCATATTTTACAGCAAGACATCAAGGAATCGGTTTTGGTGTTCTCACGTACCAAACATGGTGCTGATAAAATCGCTCGTAAATTGCAAAGCCACAAAATTTCTGCAGAAGCCATTCACGGAAATAAATCGCAGAACCAAAGACAAAATGCACTTTCAAACTTTAAATCTGGGAAAACAAGAATCTTGGTGGCGACTGATATTGCAGCAAGAGGAATTGATATTGATGAGCTGAAATATGTGGTGAATTTTGAACTGTCTGACGTTTCTGAAACCTACGTTCACCGGATCGGAAGAACCGGAAGAGCTGGTGCAGAAGGAAGTTCTATCTCATTCGTTGATGGTTTAGACTTATTAAATCTAAAAAACACCGAAAAATTAATTGGTAAAAAAATTCCGATTGAAAGAGATCACCCTTTCCACACGGATAATTTGGTGGCCGAAAAGAGAGATTCTAACAATAAACCTTTCCGACCGAGACCTCAAGCGAGCAACAATAGTGGAACTAAAAAACCCAATAACAAAAATAATTTCTCTAGAGGAAGGTAACTTTCTATTGAGGAAAAACGTAAAACCGTCCCTTCATTTTTTAAAGAGACGGTTTTTTTTATTGTTTTAAAGTTTACATTAACGAAACAAGCGTTCCGAATTTTCTGTAGTAATCCGCTCGATTTCTACAAAATCTTTTTGGTAAATATTCACCAGTTTTCCAACGACTAAATCCAGATAAGAACTTTCATTTCTTTTTCCCCGATGTGGAACAGGCGCGAGATAAGGCGAATCTGTTTCCAGAACAATTTTATCTAAAGGGATCTCGCTTAAAAACTGATCTATTTTTCCATTTTTAAAGGTGACTACTCCACCGATTCCCAAAATAAACTGAAGGTCGATGGCGCGCTGCGCCTGCTCTAAAGTTCCGGAAAAACAGTGAAAAATACCGCGCAATTGAGGATGCTTTTTTCGGTCTAATACTTCAAAAACCTCATCAAAACTTTCTCTGGTGTGAATGACAATTGGCAAATCTTTTTCAATCGCCCAGTCGATTTGCTGCTCAAAAGCTTTTACCTGGATATCCAAAGTGGTTTGATCCCAATGCAAATCTATTCCGATTTCTCCAATGGCAGCAAAGGTTCTTTTATTCAGATAATCTTCAACCACTTGCAGCTCCTGCACCCAGGATTCTGGTTTTACATAACAAGGATGAAGACCCATCATCGAGAAAATCTGTTCTGGGTATTCGCTTTCTAAAGCGAGCATTTTTTCGTGCGTTTCAGAATTAATGGCGGGAAGATAAAATTTAGAAACTCCTTTTGAAATTGCTCTGTCGATCATCTCTTTTCGATCATCATCAAACTCTTCGGAATATAAATGGGTGTGGGTATCGATCATTTGTTAAACAATTGTATAAGGTACAAAGTAGGTGAACCTTTTAAAATATTTTGTGTTTCACTTTTGCTTGCTGTACGGAAATCCTTGAATACAGTTTCTCTAAAAATTCCTGGTATTTCGGATTTTTTTCATCCGTCGTTTTATGGCCTAACGATTTTGCAATTTTAAAATTCTCTTCGATAAAATCCATGGTTTCATCAGAAAAATAAGCATTCCCAAATTTCTCCCAGATGTAATTGATCGCCTGAGAATTAGGGTGCACTAAATCTTCTTTGTAAAAACGATAGTCGCGAAGATCATCCATAACGATTTCATAAACCGGCAGATAATGACAATGCTCGAACTGAGGTAAAACCTCTTGTAGCGCTGTGATTAATTTCGATTTGCTTACATTATTTTCGACCATGCCATCTTTGGTGTGACGAACGGGCGAAACGGTAAATAAAATCTGAATATCTTCCTTACCAATGTCTGTTAGGTTAACGATGGTCTCCCTGATAGAATCGGTTAACTCAACATTCGTCAGCAGCCTTTTTTCAAAATACTTGGCGGGAATTTTATGACAATTGGCAACCAGCTTTTTCTTGGGTAAAAACTCGTAAATAAATGAGCTGCCGTAAGTAATCACGATCCAGTTGGTTTTTCGAAGAAACTGATTTCCTTGTTCAATTTGAAAATTAATCTTGTCTAAAGTTTGATGAACAAAGCGGCTATTAAACGAGCTGTGGTGATCCAGAGAAATCACCTCTTCATTAAAACTGATTAAATCACTTTCCTCATAATACTGAGCCTCATGTAATTTTTTTACCGCGGTATTGATTGAAAATGGGTTAAAAAGCGTTCCGAACGGATTATTAACAGTTTGTAATTGTCCGTTTTGAAGCAAATCACTGATTTCAGTCGCAAAGCAGGAGCCGATTGAAAAGAGGTGATCTTCAACTTCTATTTTTTTATTTGAATTCGGAATTTCTACTTCTGTTCGGAATTTCATTTTTTTACCATGATGATGGGTTGATGGATTGCTGGGAGTTGAAAGATTCCTTTAACTTTCTCGGCGCAGTAAATAATTAGCCAGTTCGATAAACGGTTTTTTCTTTTCATCAGAAACATTAATTTCATGCAGGTATTTCTGAGCCAACTCATTGTGTTCCTGAATCAACAGCAAAGTTTTTTCGTCGACTCTTGTTCGGCGGAAAATCTTTTCTACGCTGTAAACCTTGTCCACATTATCTGTTTTTTTAGAATACCAAAATTCGAGTTCTTTTCTTTCTTCTTCGGTGCCATGTTCTTTTGCCAACAAATACAAGACGGTTTTTTTGTTTTCGTAAATATCGCCCGCATGTTTTTTACCGAATTGTTCCTGGTTTCCGAAGACATCCAAATAATCATCCATAATCTGGAAGGCGATGCCGACATGTTTTCCGAAATTAAAAATTGCTTTTGCCGCTTTAAAGTCGGCACCAGCAATTAACGCACCTATTTCAAACGATGAGGCACTTAATATTCCAGTTTTATAGGTAATCATCCTGAGATAATCATTGTAGGTTACTTCTTCCTGAGTTTCAAAATTAATATCATATTGCTGACCTTCACAAAGCAATAAACCGGTGTGGATGAATACGCGCATGCATGCTTTGTACAACTCAGCCTCCAGGTCTTCAAAAAACTTTATGGCTTTAAACATCAAGGCATCACCAGAAAGAATTCCGGTATTGATACCGTGTAAAGTGTGAATGGTAGGTTTCCCACGACGAAGTGGCGCTTCATCCATAATATCATCATGAATGAGGGTGAAATTATGAAAGAACTCAATGGCTAAAGCGGGTTTCAAAGCTTTTTTTAAATCGCCATCAAACATTTCGCAGGCCATCAGGACCATCATGGGACGAAGTCTTTTTCCGCCATGCGAAATGATATAATTCATGGGAGCGTAAAGTTCCTCGGGTTTATCTTTGAAGATATATTTTTCGATTGCCGTGGCAACCATCTCCTGATATTCATCTAAAAACTGCATAAATTTCTTGTTTGTGCAAAAATACGATTTAAAAAAGTTTTTTCCTTTAAAATAAGGGATAAAAAAAATTTGCCTTGATTCGTTTTAAAAATAGGGTGAACACGCTTTGTTATTCTTTGAAATAAAGACTATTCATTGGTAAAATTTAGAAGCAGTTTTTAATTACACGACCTTACGGCGTAACAAAAATTATTGATCTCTGCCATCGTATCGGAGAGAAAAGCCGCTGTATTTAGTCGGTTTAAAAGACTTCTAAACTCTTCGTTTTCATAGGATTTATTGTGACTTTTTTTAATATTTTTAACGGTGAGGCGAGGGTGCAAATTTTACTATTTAAAAAAAACTTTAAAGAAAAATCCAATGAAAGTTAAATTTTTTCCAGTTAAATTACAAAGGCATCGATTATATTTCGCAAAACATAATAAGCCAAGTACAATATACTTCAATCACGAATTATAAGTGGTTAATTTTTTCTATTTTTGCACCAGCAAAAAAACATAATGAAAAAATTAAAAAGTTTAATAGTAATAGGAGCCGTGTTTACGACTCTATTTTCTTGCAAACCGAAAGAGAACATGGTCTATATGGAAAATAATGTTTCTACGATGGATCAGGAAGTAAAGAATGCCGTATTTCAAGGCACTCATTTACAAGCAGGTGACCTGCTGGATATTAAAGTGACTGCTTTTGATGAATACGCAGTACGACCATTTAACCTGCACTCGATGAATCAGGCAGGCAACACCAATGAAATGATACAAAGTCCTGCTGCCCAAACCATTCCCGATGGCTATTTGGTAAGTAATGAAGGGTATCTCATTTTTCCTGTTCTTGGTAAAATTTATGTTCAGAATCTAACAATGTCTGAATTGCGTGCTGACCTGGAAAAAAGATTGCTTGAATATCTTTCCGATCCCATGGTTTCAATCCGGCAGCTCAATTTCAATATCACGGTTTTAGGAGAAGTAAAAAATCCTGGTCGATACACCAGTGCTAACGATAAAGTAACTATTTTTCAAGCATTGGGAATGGCAGGTGATTTAACGCCTGGTGGAGAACGCACGAAAATAAAACTACTGCGCCACGAAAATGGAATTGACCAAACACACCTCATCAATCTTACCGATAAAAACATGACCTCTTCACCGTATTACTATATGCAACAGAATGATGTACTCTATGTTGAACCAGATCGAAACAGCCAGATTGCTGCCAACTCAAATCCTAATCGTAACCTTTGGTTTCAAATCGGTGGGGCAGCTTTGGGCGTATTATCTTTAATTATTGGATTAACCAGATAACTTTCACAGAAATGAACCAATACAAAGAACAAGAGGATCATTCTTCTTTTGACCTGCAAGCAGAACTTAATAAGTATTTGAAAAAGTGGCCCTGGTTTTTGCTATCTCTTTTGGTAGCAATGATTCTCGCTTGGTTATACCTTAGGTATACGCCTAAACAATACTTGACCAATGCTTCAGTGTTAGTTTCTACCTCGAAAAACAAAAGCAGTTCTGTCTCGATGCAAGATTTCACAAACATGCCGCTGGGCGGAGGGTTTGGTGGAAACAATTTACAAGATGAAATTGCGATAATGAAATCAAAACCGATTCTGTATGATTTGGTCAAAAATTTAAACTTAGACGTTCAGGTCTCCAATGAAGGCCGGTTAATTACGACCAATATTTATGATGAAACTCCCATTTTCGGAAATTTAGAAGTGACTAATCCGAAGAAATTTGAAAGTCAATATTTTTCGTTTATACCCGTTAATGCGACCCAATTTAAATTAAAGCAAGAGGGGATTTCGGAAAAAACGCATCAATACGGTCAGAAAATCCCTTTAAAACATGGCAATTTTACAATTTATCGGCAACCGTTGGTCAAATTTGAAAAACCTGTAAACATCGCCCTCGTTCATCCACAAGAGGTTGTAAACTCCTTAGAACAAAGTATTATTGGTGATCAGGACACCAAGAATCAATCGAATATTATTACGCTCAGTATACAAGGCGCGATCCCGCAAAAATCAGAGAATATATTAAATGAACTGATTAAGCAATATAATAAAGATGCGATTGACAATAAGAATCTTGAATCTGAAAATACCGCCAATTTTATTGATGCCCGTTTGGATCTCATTACCAAAGAATTAGGCAATATTGAAGACCAAAAAGCTTCTTTTAAAAGAAGCAATCAAATCACCGATTTGGTAACCCAAGCACAAATCTCCGTAGAGAATGCGAATGAGGCTACAAAAAAAATTATGGAAGTCGGTACGCAATTAGAGATGGTGAATTCTGTTTTGAATTATGCAAATTCTGCGAACAATGAACAATTGTTGCCCAGCAATATGGGGATGCCTTCTGGATTAGACCAGGTGATCAATGAGTATAATCAATTGGTATTGACCCGAAATAAGACATTACGACAAGCGACCGCTGCGAACCCCGCTGTTATTCAGTTCAATAGAGACATTGCTTCCATGCGAAGTCTTATTAAAGAAAATTTACAAAAATCACGTGCTTCACTGCAATCCAACATTTCTTCTTTACAAGAAAAGGTGAATGAAAATAAAGCGGCAGTGGGGAGATTTCCAGGGCAAGAAAAGATTTTCAGAAACATAGACAGACAGCAAAATATTAAGGAAGCCCTTTATCTTTTCCTGTTACAAAAGCGGGAAGAGACCTCAATTTCCTTAGCGGTTACCACTCCGAAAGCAAGGGTTGTGAATCCGGCGTATACTTTTCTAAACCCTGTGGCACCACAGAAATCTAAAATTTATTTAGTCGCATTTGCTTTAGCTATAATGCTACCTTTTCTGATAATCTATTTTAAATCTATACTTGACACAAAAGTTTCTAATAAATCTGATGTTCTGGCAGTTTTGCCTAATATACCTTTACTTGCAGAGATACCAACTGCAGATTCTAAAGCTGGAGATCTCTTTTTGAAAAATGACCTTTCTGTTTTTGCAGAATCTTTCAGGATTCTTACTACAAATCTAAAATTTATGCTTAGTAAAGTTGTAGGTAGAGCACCAGTAATTTTATTTACTTCGTCTGTAAAGGGTGAGGGTAAAACCACAGTTTCTATAAATTCTGCCCTAAGTTTGAGTTCTAATAAAAAAGTTATATTAATAGGAGCCGATTTAAGAAACCCGCAATTAGGAAGATATATCTCAGGTAAACATATAGGTTTATCAGATTATTTGGCAACTTCTAACATGCAATTAGCCGAAATCATAATTCCCTCAGGTTTGGACAATAACTTAGATATTATAGGCTCTGGAAACATACCTCCTAATCCGACAGATCTGTTGGAAGACAACCGTTTACAGCAGCTTTTGGACGAATTGGCAACCATGTATGACTATGTATTAATAGATTCGGCGCCGATGATGATGGTGAGTGATACTTTTCACATTCTAAATAAAGCGGATATTTTAGTATATGTGTCTAGAGCCAATTATACGGAGAAAAAACTATTAGAATATGTGCATGTAGTTGCTGATGATGAAAATGTTAAAAAAGTAGGAATAGTTTTAAATGATGTAAAAAAAGATGAATTAAGATACGGCTACGGAGGTAAATATGGTTATGGTTATTACTCAGAAGAAAAGAAAAATTTCTGGAGTTTTTTTTATAATAAATAAAATTATTTCCAAAATAAGGTGTATTCTTTCTATAAATATTTTAAAGGAGTTTTCTTCATATTTACAGTTTGAAATTACCAATAATGGATAGTATATAAAGTTAAAAAAATTGAAAATTGGGTAAGATTATTGATAAATTTTCGATTATAAAAAAATTTAAAAAATATTTAGTTAGAGATAATGAATTATCGCAGACTATTTTAAAAAATGTTCTAATGTCATTCGGTGTTAGGGTAGGAAGTATAGTTGTTGGATTATTACTAGTACCAATTACGTTAGGATATGTGTCTCCCGCTGAATATGGAATTTGGTTAACCGTCAGTTCTATTGTTAGTTGGTTATCATTTTTTGATATTGGTTTGGCTAATGGTTTACGAAATAGATTAAGTGAATCTAACGCTAATAAAAATGTAAATGAAAGTAGAAAATATGTCAGTACAACTTATGCCGCAATTGGAGCTATATCAATTTTTATACTTCTATTGTTTTTCATCAGCAATCATTTTTTTGATTGGCAACTGATTCTTAATGTATACAACATAAATAATAAAACACTCCAATTACTTTTTTTAGTTGTAGTTACTTCTTTTTGCATTCAACTAACAATTGGCGTAATAAATTCCATACTTTTAGCTTTGCATAAAGCGGCATTATCTGGTTTTATGATTTTTCTAGGTCAAGCTGGCGTTTTGGTGGGTGTTTATTTACTGAAACTTTTTTGTCAACCAAATCTCTTATATTTATTTATAGTCTTAACTTCAATTCCGATAATAATTATCACTATAGCATCAATAATATTATTCCGAACAGATTTACAATATGTAAAACCTTCTGTCAAATATGTTAGTAGAAAGCATTTGAAAAGTATCTTCAATTTAGGAGGTGCATTTTTTATTGTACAACTTGGTGCTTTAGTTCTTTTTCAAACAGATAATTTTGTTATTAGTAAAGTATTGGGACCAGAGGCTGTAGCAGAATTCAATATTGCTTATAAGTTATTTTCGCTAACAACAATGGTTTCTTTTATAATTCTTACACCATATTGGAGTGCGTATAGTGATGCGTGGGCGAGAAAAGATTTTATATGGATGAGGAAAAATCTGCAAATTATTAGGAAAATTTGGCTTATACTTTCATTTTGCAATATTGCACTTTATTTATTAGCGCCTTTCTTGTATAAAATCTGGATAGGAGATACCATAATTATTTCTTCAAAAGTTTCCTTTGCAATGATGATTTACAGTATAGTAATTACTTTTCAGGCGAGCCATAATTATATTATAAATGGCCTAGGAAAAATTAAACTGCAGATGTATTTAATGATCTTTGCTGCAATTTTGAACATACCGTTCTCTTTTTATCTTGGAGGAATATATGGAATACCTGGGGTAATCTACGCAAATGTTTTTTTTATGGGTATTTTAGGGATTACATTTTATTTTCAACTCAACTACCTATTTAAAACAAATAATGCATAATGAATAAAAGCAGTAAAAAAACCTTAATTCTTTGCTATGAATATGAGGGTGAAGAAAGCCGTAATGCCAATGCAATTTGCATGTATAATCTCCTTTCTCATGTTGAGGATAAAAGCAATTTTTCTGTAATAACTTCCATTGCGGGAAAGCCGGAAAAATACTTTATAGATGATATTTGCATCTACAACCTAAATAAAAACTCCCAATATAATAACTCCGTTCACATTAAAGAAGTTCTAAATATATTTAAAGATGATGCCGTAGATTTTATCAATGATCTAGCAAAACATAAACATTTTGATAATTTGGTTTGTGTCGGATTTCCTTATATTATTTTAGAAATTGGTAAAGAGGTAAAATTAACAAATCCAAAAATCAGCTTGATAATTTATCAACTAGACCCCTATGCTTTTAATTCTCTCTTAAGGTTTCCCAAACTATTATTTACCTATCGCTGGATCAAGGAGAGAAAGGTCTTTGAAAGCGCAAATAAAATATTTCTAACGGATCAGCTTTATAATCTTTATAGCAATAATATTTATAAACGATTTAAAAGTAAATTTGTGAAATTAGGAATTCCAATGTTAAGTATTCACTCAGATAATTATGTCAAAAATACTGGTAGTGATAATAAAATTGTATATACTGGCGCGCTCTCTAAAAAATTTAGAGATCCTACATTTATGTTGAAATTGTTTTGCATGATAAAGGACGAAGATTGGACTTTACATATTTATGGAGCAGACAGATCAGCACTAGATGAGCAATATGTCAACTTATTGGGTAATAAATTAGTTATTCACGATGCTGTGCCTAGAAGTGATATTCCAAACATTCTTAAAGAAGCATCATTTCTAATTAACATTAGTAATGTAACCACAATTCAATTGCCCAGTAAAATTCTTGATTACATTGGCTTTAGAAAACCAATTATCAATTTGACTACTGTGAAAAATGATATTTGTGAGCAGCTTTTAGAACGCTATCCTGTTAAATTATTAATTATGGAAAATACTGAAAATGAAAAATTTTTAGCAGGTAAGCTACAACTTTTTATACAACAATATAATAATCACATTTGTGATAAAAATATTATTGAAGCAAATTATAAAGAATTTACAGTAAAGAGAATATATGAAAAATTCATTGTAGAATTATAAAGGTTTCTCGTACCAAGAAAAATAAATACTTTTATTATCATTTCAAATTTATATGAGAATAGTTTTTTGGCAGAACATTATCAGTCCCCACCAATCTTTTTTTATTAGAAAGCTTGCAGAAAATAATGATGTAATATTGGCAGTTAATGAAGAAATATCATTTGATAGAATAACGCAAGGTTGGAAAAAACCAGATACCGGAAAAGCACAAATTGTTATTCTTAACACAAAGGATTTTGCTTTTGAATTACTTAATAGAAACGAAGGCGCAGTACATATTTTTTCTGGTATCGCGGTATATAAAAATTTAAAAGAAGTTTTTAATAAAATAGATAAAAAACAAACTATTGGTGTTATCGTGGAACCTGTTTCGACATCTGGCTGGCAAAAACATATTAAAAGATTGCTTTATTATTTTAAGTATTTAAAATACAATCGAAAAATAGATTATATTTTTGCAATGGGAAATTTGGGAGTAGACTGGTATAAGTCGGTTGGCTTCCCTCCAAAAAAAATTCACAGGTTTCAGTACTTTACTGAATTACCTTCTTATCAATCTATTCCTTCTAATTCTTTAAATTCGATACCAAATTTTATATTTATTGGTCAGCTAATTGACCGAAAAAACATAACTGCTTTGATACGCGCTTTTACACATTTAAAAGATGAACAGTTTTTATTGGAAATAATAGGAGATGGTCCCTTGAAAGTGAAATTAGAGAATGTAGTAAAAGAAAATAATTTAGAAAATAAAGTCGTTTTCTATGGCAATTTAGAAAACAATAATGCAATGGATATTCTTGCTAAAGCTGATTACCTAATTTTACCAAGTAAATTTGATGGTTGGGGTGCTGTAATTAATGAGGCTTTATCAAGAGGCGTAAAAGTTATTACCAATACTAACTGCGGTGCAAGTTGTATTGTTGAAGAGATGCAACGTGGAGTTGTATACCGTGATAATGAAGAGAATGCATTAGAAACTGCGATTTATACCGTTCTGCTAAATTTTAAAAAAGAATTAGATTCTACTCGTATTTTAGCTATGAATGATTTTGTAAATAGATATTCTCATAAAATCGTGCATGAATTTGAAACAATACTTTTAAATAAATGAATATTTTAATAAAAGAAATTATAAAATGGACGATAGTAATGCTATTGATACTATTTATTCCATATGGCTCAATATTTTTAATCGGGATATCAATCTTTTTGTTTTTTAAAAACCGGATATATAATATTGAATTGATTATTTTATTTTTTCTGCTTTTTCTTATTCAAAATACTACATCTAACGATATCGGAAGCGGTTTAAACAATCTTCGTTTTCTATTAATTCCTATTAGTTTTTTAAAAACGATTGGTACAAAAATGTTTACGTACCATAGAATCTTTATTAAACCAATGTATTTTTCTGCACTGTTACTTTTCCTAATAATGCATTCTATTATTTTTTCGTATAACTTAGGTAATAGTTTATTTGAACTATTAAGTTTTGTAATACTATTCTTTTTTACCTTCAAAAATACTTATTTCGAAAATATTACAGAGAGAGATAGAATTTTCACATCAATCGAAGCTATGTATTTAGCTTTACTCTTTTTATCTTTATTTTCTTTCGCTTTGCCATCTATTTCTTACGGTGAAGATACCTACGGCTTTAGGGGTATTACTAATCATCCAAATGCTTTCGGAGTTGTAATTGCCCCGTATATAGGATGGAAGATATTACAATTACTTCTGAAATTTAATAAAAAAGATCTATTTATAACAGTAGTTAGCTTTATATTTTTAATTCTAACCCAATCTAGAACCTCTTTACTTGCATTAATTCTTGGTTGCATATTCGCGATTTTAATAAATAGAAAATTAAGAGTGGTCGTGCTTCGTAAATTAATCGTTTTTTTAGTGGTAAGTTCAGCTTTTATTGTTGTTTATTTAGGCTCGTTAAGCAATTACTTTATTAATTTTCTAGATAAAAGTAATACTGGGTCAATAACAGAAAGTGTTTTATTATCGCGAGGAAGTTTAATTGACAAACAAGTACTTAATATAAGTAATAATCCTATTTTTGGAATAGGTTTTAAAAATCCTTCAGATCTAAAAAAAATCGATGATATTTTTTCCACAGGAAAAGCTTATGAAAAAGGAAATATGTTTCTTGCAAGCCTAGAGGAATTGGGTATAATAGGTTCAGTAATACTTTTCTTAACCATTATTGCTTTACTAAAATTACATCAGAACAGTTATAATAATTTATTGGTTCTTCCATTAATCGCACTAATAACTATAATGGGTGAAGCAACTTTGTTTTCAATTGGAGGAATTGGAATTTTAATTTGGAGTTTTGTCTTTCTCTCATTTCATAACGGTTTATTGGTGGAAAAAATGGGCAAAATTTAAGTTGTCAGAACAGGTATGAATCAAAAAATAATGTTATTTTAAATAATCTTCTATATAAAACACTTCAAAATGCTCCTACTCGATAGTTTATACATCAACAACAGCGGCGGAAAAATCCTGCTGGATTATCTGGTAGAAATATTAGAAACCCATAAAATACCAACTTATTATTTATTTGATGAGCGCTGTAAAGGCGATTTTCCTATGGTCCCTAATAGAAGGAAAGTGTTTATGAAAGCAACTTTAATCAACAGACACAGTTTCTACAAACGGAAAAAAAAGAAATTTTCCCATGTATTTTGTTTTGGGAATTTAGCTCCCACCATTCCACTGGATGTACCTGTATATACCTATTTTCATCAATTGCTATTTTTAGATACTCCAGAATCAATGTCGGTACGAGACAAAATGAAAGCCAAAGTAAAATCCATGGTTTTAAATGCGCTAAAGTCAAACACCAACGTTTGGTTTGTACAATCTGAACAAGTAAAAACCCGCCTTGCCTCAAAATACAAAGTGGATATTAATGACGTGCAATTGCTTCCGTTTTATCCGCCTTTGGACCAGCATCAGCAGAAAGTATATGAGCGAAGAAAAGATGGTTTTGTCTATATCAGCAGTGGATCTTTGCACAAAAATCACCTCAACCTGATTGAAGCGTTTTGTAATTTTTATGACGCTGAAAAAAAAGGAATTTTACATTTGACGATCGCCCCGGAATTTACCGCACTCATTTCGCTCATTAACCAAAAAATTGAAGAAGGGTATCCATTGGTTAATCATGGTTTTGTAAAACGCCATGACTTGGTTGAAATTTACCAAAGTAATGAATATCTCATTTTCCCCTCTCTTGCCGAGAGTTTTGGCTTAGGCATCGTAGAAGCGATCGAAAATGGCTGCAAAGTTATCGGTGCAGACTTACCCTATACGTATGCGGTCTGTAAACCATCGCTGGTTTTCGATCCCTTGAATATTGCCAATATGGAAATGGCTTTTAAACAATCTCAAACGGAAGATATAAAGCCCACGGAACAATTGGTATTTAATCAAATCAATCAGATCGTCAATCTATTAAAAAAATAAACCAGAAAAAACCATCTCGAACGAGATGGTTTTTGTGTCTATTTTATGGGTTTGTTCTGTTCAAATTACCTCAAAAAGATCACTGCTAAATATGTAACTCCTGCGACGAGCGCTGAAATTGGAATGGTTAAAATCCAAGCCCATAGTAAGCTGATGGTAATTCCCCATCGTACTGCCGAAACTCTTTTGGTGAGTCCAACCCCGATAATAGCACCAGTGATGGTGTGTGTGGTTGATACTGGAATCCCAAAGTGCTCGGTTATAAAAAGCGTAATTGCACCAGAGGTTTCGGCGGCAACACCTTCTAAGGGCGTTACTTTTGTTATCCGTGTTCCCATGGTTTTTACAATCTTCCAACCGCCGCTCAATGTTCCTAAAGAAATCATTAAAAACGATACAAATGGTACCCAGAAATAATGATCTACAAAATAATTAAATTGATGTGACCCATCTAAATTAAGGTAAGCAGGATCTTGCAAAGTTTGGGTATGATGGAATATTACAGCAGCACCAATAATCCCCATTACCTTCTGCGCATCATTAAGACCGTGACCTAAACTGAAAAATGCAGAGGAAACCAATTGTAATTTCTTAAAGATATTATCGGCTTTTCTTGGACTTGTTTTTTTAGAAACATTTACAATAAATAGCGTAATCAAAATAGAAATTAAAGACCCGATCACCGGTGCCAAGAATATGAATAAGAAAATAGGAATTACTTTATCATACCGAACTACATTTTGGGTAAAGAGTTGCTTGAAGGCGAGTATCAGTTTATCTACAATAGACAAATCGGGATTCGCTAGGGCAACTACATGATAGTCAGAAACCAAAGCGTACATCAAGGCAGCACCCAAAAACCCTCCGATCAAGGTGTGAGAGGAAGACGAGGGAATCCCAAACCACCAGGTTAATAAATTCCAGAAGATTGCCGCAATTAAGCCCGCAAAAATAACTTCCAGGTTGATGAAATCAATATTCACTGATTTTGCAATCGTATTTCCGATTTTAAATTCACCGATAACATAGGCGGCTAAGAAAAACGCCGCAAAATTCCAAAGTGCAGCCCATAGAACTGCTTGAAATGGGGTTAAAACTTTTGTTGAGACAATGGTCGCAATTGAATTTGCGGCATCATGAAAACCATTGATATAGTCAAATATTAGGGCTAATACAATGATGATGATGAGTAGAATTGGTAAATCCATTCTTCTTTTTTAAAATAAAATTAATGAATAGATTAAGCGTATTTAATTAAAATACTATCAATCGTATTGGCTACATCTTCAGCTTTGTCGGTCACTATTTCCAGATATTCCAACACCGATTTCACTTTGATGATGGTAATCGCATCTTCGCTGTCAAATAACTTTACAATCGCTTGGCTTAATACATCATCTGCAATATTTTCAAAGGAATTGATTTTAATGCAAGACTCTTTCACGGCTTTAGGATCCTTAAAATCATTTAAGTTTCTTAGCGCACTCTGAATCTCAAGACAAGACTTGTAAATCAACAAGGTAAACTCTGTATATGCTGGGTCTAGCGGTGCTTTATACAAATAAATATATTTGGCAGAAGCATACATAAAATCAGCAATATCATCTAATCCACTGGCCAAATGACTGATGTCTTCTCGATCAAACGGGGTAATAAAATTCTCGCCCAATTGCACGAAAATTTCATGCGTAAGATCGTCCATTCGGTGTTCGTAATCACTCATGTGTTGCAACATGGTATCATCATTAATGTCAAAATCGAGTAAACTCTCGTGAAATTCTTTTGACATCGCTACAAGCTCTTCCGCCACTTTTTCAAACAGTACAAAAAACACTTTGTCTTTCGGCTGGAACATTTTAAAAATATTTCCGATTCCCATTATTTTTCATTTATAATTAGTGACGCAAATTTCGGAAAAAGAGCAATAGGTTTCTCGCTTTTATATTAAGTTTTATTAACATAACGAAAATAATTATTAACAAAAAAAGCCCCATAAATGATAATGGGACTTTATAGCTGGCAACAAAAGGAAAGAATTAGTTCGATTCTTCGGCTCTCATTTCCTTTCCTTTAAATTTCTGAGTTTGTAATCCTTTCAGAACTTCATCTTTAAATGATTTTTCTACTTCAAAGAAAGAGAATTTTTCCAGAATCTCGATATTCCCAATATCTGGTCTTTTTCTTGATTTTTCAGTCGACTTGTTAATGATTTCCAACATGTCGATTTTTTTCAAATGGTCTCTTTTTCCTAAATTAAAGAAAAACCGAACCATGTCTTCACTATTTTTTCTTGGTTTTCTATCTCTAGATTCACCTCTGTTTCCACCATCTCGATCCCTTCCGAAATCACGACTTCCACCATCACGGCTATTTCCGAATCTGTTTCCGCTGTCTCTTCTATCGCCACCTCTGTCGCGATCTCTGCCTCTTCCATCACGGTCTCTGCCTCGATCTCTGCCTCGATCACCTCCGCGGTCATCATTGTTGAATTTCTGATCAACCAAATCGTCTTTATCTTTATAATAAAGCGCCATGTCTCTTAATTGCAATTGCAATAACTGGTGAACCAATTCTTCTTTGGTAAAGGCTGATAAATCTGGAATTAATTCGTTGTCGAATTCAACAAGGTTCTCGTGCTCTGTAAATAATTTTTCGAAAACACCAGCTACCTGAGCTTCGATAATTTTTTTACCGGTTGGAATTTTCTTCTCTGTAATATCAATTTTTGTTACCGATTTGATTTGTTTTAGTTTTCTTGATTCCTCCGGTTTAATTAAAGAAATAGAGATTCCATCTTTCCCAGCACGTCCTGTTCTACCACTACGGTGAACAAAAACTTCTGGATCATCTGGTAAAGAAAAGTGAATAACGTGCGTTAATGAATCAACATCCAAACCTCTGGCCGCAACATCAGTCGCAACTAAGATATCAATGTTTTTCAAACGGAATTTTTTCATCACCGTATCCCGTTGTGCTTGCGATAAATCACCGTGAAGTGCATCTGCAGCATAACCGTTTTGCATCAAAAAGTCTGCGACTTCCTGAGTTTCCATACGGGTTCTACAAAAAAGAATCGAATATTGATTTGGATTTGCATCGATCAATCTCTTTAATGCTTCTTTTTTGTTTCGGTACCCAACCACGTAGAATTCGTGTTTGATGTTTTTCTTCACTTCATTGATGGAACCCACAGAAATACGGTGAGCATTGGTCAAATAGTTTTTAGAAATTCTTTCTACTTCTCTGTTCATCGTTGCCGAGAACAAAAGCGTTTGTTTGGTTTCTGGTGTTTCGCGTAGAATGGTCGCCAAATCTTCTTTGAAACCCATTGAAAGCATTTCATCAGCTTCATCCAGAATTAACCATTGAATTTCTGAGAAATCAAGGGCTTTTCTGTTAATCAAGTCAATAACACGTCCTGGAGTTCCCACAATAATTTGCGGTTTCTCGCGAAGTGATCTGATTTGATCTGTAATACTGCTTCCACCATAAACTGCTGTAGTTTTGATGTTTCGCATGTATTTCGAGTAATTAATAATGTCTTTGGTAATTTGCAAACAAAGTTCTCTGGTTGGACAAAGCACCAATAATTGGATTTTGCGACTCCCGTCGTCAATCATATCCAAAATCGGAAGCGTAAACGCTGCTGTTTTGCCTGTTCCCGTTTGCGCAAGTGCGATTAGATCGCGTGTATCTGTAGAGATAAAAGGGATAGTCTGTTTTTGGATTTCTGTTGGACTAATAAAGCCCAGTTCGCCAATTGCCTTCAAGATTTCAGGACTTAGATTGGTCTCCGTAAATAAATTCATGTAAAAGATCGTCTATAAATTGGGTGCAAAGATACGTTTTTTATTTATGATAATTATATGGGCTGTTTATTAAATAATTGTTAATTATCATCTCATCCAAGTTAACCTCCATTTATTTCTTTAAATTTGGTTAAAATCTAGACTTATGAATCCATCAATTACTGCCTCTAGCCTTACGTTTTTAAAGATCTTGCACAGAAATAACAACCGCGACTGGTTTAATGAAAATAAAGAACTTTACTTGGCTGCTCAGCAAGACGTGATTTCGTTTGTTGAGGATTTAATCCAGGAAATTTCTCACTTCGATGAAGAAATTTTAAAAATCGAGCCCAAAAAAGCACTCTTTAGAATTTATCGAGACACCCGTTTTTCTAAAGATAAAACACCCTACAAAACACATTTTGGCGCAAGTTTAGGCATGGGAAAAGGCGCTAAAATTTCGGGTTACTATTTGCACATCGAACCGGGAAAATCATTTTTAGCAGGTGGGGTTTACAAGCCGGAACCTGCCGTGTTAAAAGAAATTAGAAAAGAAATTTCGGCTAGTGGCGAAGATTTTTTAAAGATTTTGAAACAAAAGGAATTCCGAAATAATTTCCGTGGATTAAGTGTGGAACACAAATTACAAAGAGTCCCTACCGGTTTTGAAAAAGATCATCCCCTGGCAGAATATCTAAAATTAAAAAGCTTTACAGTAAGCCATCCTATTGCTGATGAAGCCCTCTTGGAAAAAGAATCCACTAAAAAATTTGCAAAAATATTTCAAAGTATTCAACCGTTGAATGATTTTTTACAATTGCCTTTTAGTTAAAGTGCATTTTGTGTTAATTGATCAATCGTTTTCTGAATATCCGGATCACTTGGATGAATGGCGTAATACTTGGCTATTTTCCCAGTTTGATCGATCACCATAAATCTTGGCACCCAATTCAAATCGATGTAATTGTTGAAATTATTTTTCCAACCTTCATCAAACCAATAATTTTCCTGCTCGGCAATATTGTATTTATTTAGTCCCCTCTTCCACTGCTCGTGCGAACGATCCAACGAAAAATAAACAAAGTCTATTGCAGGGTTTTTCTCTTTTAATGCTTTGGTAGCCGGCAAAGCAAGAATACAGTCTCTACACCAACTCGCCCAGAAATCAATAATCAATATTCGGCCTTCATGTTTTTTTAACACTTCGGAAATAGAAGATTTTTTTCCTTCCAAAGAACTGATCTTTTGTTGCAGTGCTTCTTTAGAAAATTCATTTTTGTTGATTTCTGGAATTTTTTGTGCAAAAATTACGACTGAAACAGATACCAAAAATAATTGAATGAGTTTTTTCATTGTTTAAATTTTTTCAAATAAGACCACGGTATATTCTGTATTAATGATTGCTTTTCCATTTTTAACCTTAATAACTTTTCCCGAATAAGCATCCCGAAGTTGTAAACCCTCCTGAAAGATACCAGAGACCGATATTTCTTTGATTCCTGAATCCAAATCTAAACCGATCAAAACTTTATCATCATTGTAAGTTCTCGTAAACCAATACGGCGACGAGGAAACCATCTGATGAATCCCTGCACCAATTGACGGATGGTTCGCTCTGAATTTCCCTAGTTTTTGATAATGCGTCAAAATGTTTTGTGTAGCGGTTGTTCCCTTAATATCACTCCAATTCATGTTGGATCGAAGTGTTGCATCACCTTCTGCTCCGGGAACTGTTAGAGTTCTGGCAGTTTCATCACCATAATAAACTTGCGAAATTCCAGGCGTTAATAACAGTTTAGTACCGGCTTCGTAAGTTCTCTTTCTATCTTTGTCAAACGGTGAACCGTCGTCATGTGAAGTCAAATAATTCATCACTGTTTTACCGTTCAGATCAGACTGCAATTGTTTTGAATACTGAGAAAACAATTCTTCATAGGATTTGTTGGCATCTCCTTTAAAATCAAAATTGATGAGCGATTTAAAACCATTTTGATAATAATTCACTTTTTTATCACCGAAATCGTAAATTTGTTTTTGCGAGATGCCATACCCATACACTTCGCCTACCGTAAAAAAGAGATTGTTATCGAGTACTTTTGAAGGATTATTTCTTTTAAAAATATCGAAAGATTCTTGACAAATTTTCTGGAAATCTTTCCAAACATCTTCATTGGTATGTTTTACAGTATCTACCCGGTAGCCATCAATTCCATAGTTTTCAACGTAATCTGCAAGCCATTTCATGATGTAATATTTCGGGGCACGCGGATAACCGGTTCGGGCAAAAAACGCATCAAGCGATTTCATTTCCGATTCATATTTTCCTTCTTTTTTCCATTTATCAATCAGTATTTTTGGAAGTGCAGTAGGTTCGCTTGATTCCGTCAAAATATCCGGGAGATTTGCAACCAAAGTACAAGCAGTGGTATTTTGATAATTCTGATAATTGCAGGTTGGTGAGGTTCGCACCCAGGAATTTGGATAAACAGGATCGCTCTTCGTAACCGGTCCGGTATGGTTAACAACCGCATCCAAAACAATGCGTATTCCTTTATGATGGGCTTTTTCTACCAATTCTTTGAGGTCTTTTTTTGTTCCGAAATTCGGATCAAGCTCCGTCCAATCTTTGGTCCAATACCCATGAAATCCGTAGGTATTACCCGTTCCTTCATTGGTTGCACCATGGATTTGTTCCACAATCGGTGTCATCCAAATTGCGTTAATCCCCAAATCGGAAAAATAATTATCATCAATTTTCTGAATAATACCTCGTAAATCTCCGCCTTCAAAACCACGAAGAACAGCGGCTTTTTCCTTTCGGTCAAAATTAATATCGTTGGTGATATCCCCATTTTTAAAACGGTCAGTCAGTAAGAAATAAACGTTGGCTCCTTCCCAAACAAAAGGTTTTTCTGAACTATTTTTTACCGAACCGCACGAGGTAAGAATACCAAAACCGAGAAGAATAAGAATTTTTTTCATGAGAAATATTTAATAAAAATACTCTTGCAATTTACAACTAAAACTGCGAAAACGCAGGGTCTAACATAAGAAAGAAAAGCACTTTTTCAACAAATCATTTCAGGGTTTGGTTTCATTTTAACATTTATTTAACATATTTTATTATCTTTGTTTTCTTGAATTAAAAAAAACACCTTATTGCGATCGATTTTTACGAAAGACAATTTCAACATTTCGCCTAGAATTTTTATAAAAAATTAATGACGTATTTCCCATTCAGAAAAGCCCGAAACCCTTTTAAAACCTGCCAAAAATGAGTGTAGTTGCACGTCAGGGTTTTAAATATTCCTTAATCGGATATTTCGGTTTTTTACTCGGGACAATTTCCGCAATCTTCATTTTTCCGTACGATATGGAGTTTTATGGAAAATTGCGTTACATCATGCCGACGGCAGAAATGCTTTTACCCATCGTAGTTTTCGGACTTTCTTTTTCTAATGTTAAATTTTTTCATCAAGCGCAAAAAGATGGTAAAAATCAAAATTTATTATCACTCTCTTTGGTGGGTGTATTTTTAAATTTCGTCCTATTTTCTGTTTTATTTTTCCTTTTCTTTTACTTTTTCCCGCAGTTCAAGAGTTTACAATTGTGGAAAATGAAACTGCTCATTCTGCCACTTATTTTAGTCATGGCTTTCTCTGCCGTTTTCAGCAAGTATATTACCAACTATAAGCGAATCGTAATTCCTAATATTTTTGAAAATCTATTTCCGAAAATTGCGAATTTAGGTGCGTTTTCATTATTTTTCTTTTTGGGCGTTTCTGAAAAAAGTTCATATGGATTTTTCCTGGGAATGTTTATCTTATCCTTAATCGGCTATTTCTTCTACGCCAACACCCTCGAAAAAATTAAACCTGATTTCAGTACCGATTATATAAAAAAAGAACATCTATGGAAAGAAATTCTCAACTATAGTTTCTACGGTTTTCTAGGAAATATCGGGAATTACATCGCCTTTAGAGTTGATAATTTCATGATTGGCGAATTCCTAAACTTCGAAGAAAATGGGGTGTACAGTATTATTTTGTCGATTCTATCTTTTATTCTTATTCCGCAGATGGGCTTGTATAATATTTCCGCGCCGATCATTAATAAAACCATTGCAGAAGGCGAATTCGAAGAACTCGACCGTTTTCATAAAAAGACCTCATTAACCTTATTTTTTCTAGGTGCCGTACTCTTTTCCTGTATTTTGGTTGGATTTCCTTACCTCAGTAATTTTATAAAAAATGGCGAACAATTGCGCCAGGCAGAACCCGTTGTGTGGATTCTTGGTTGTGCGATGATCTTTGATTTGGCTACCGGCTTCAACGGACATATCATTTCACTTTCAAAACACTACCGATTTAATATTGTGGTGATGCTGTTCTTAGCCATAACCACCATTGTACTCAACTATCTTTTCCTTACCAAAACAGAATTTGGCATTATCGGAATTGCTATGGCAACAGCGATTTCATTGACCTTATTCAATATGATAAAAATTTACTTTAACTATTCGAAATTTAAAGTTTTCCCGCTGACCATCGAGATGATGTACGTTTTGATTATTTGTACTCTGGCGATTAATATTGCGATTATGCTGCCTGAAACGACAAGCAATTTGGTGAATCTCTGCTACAAACCGGCTTTTGTGTTAATAGTTATTTTTGGCGCCAACCACGTCATGAAAATTTTCCCTGTTGAGCAATACCTCAATAAAAAATTCTTCAAAAGCCTCTTTAAATTTTAAATTCTAAAAGTAGCATTTTTAAAGTCTCTTCCAAATCAGCAGCAATTTTTTTCTGATTAAATTCTTTCTGAAAATTCATCAAATTCAATGTTTGAACATGGAGTATTTTTTCAAAACTTTCCTCATTCATAATGAATGGAAGTTTGGAGGGATTACGCTTTGGAAAGAATGCAACTTTTCCGTATTTGATAGCATCGCCGATATTTCCGCTCATTTTGGTTCTGCTGTAGATTTCTGGATGACTAAAAAACTCGGTTGATCGCTGGATCGGACACCATAAAACATCCGCTTTATTCATCCATTGATCGAATATATTTTGAGAAACTTTCTCTGTAAAATATTGAATGGAAATCGCGTTGGATAGCTCTTTTTCAAAATCTTTCAACCATAAAAGTTCTTTCCCTTGTACTTTTCCAAGAAAAATAACTTGAATCGGTTGTTCATAAGTAGCGTGATTATGGCTGAAATTTTTCAGCTCCGCAAGTACTTTTTTATAATCTCTTCTCGCCTGCGAAACCGCACCTGGAATAACAATCGTGTAAATTTCTGCGGGCTTATTTTCTTGGTATTGATTAAAGAAAAGCGGTAAATATTTTAGATTTTTTTGCGAGAAACTTTCATCTAAAACCAAAAGATTTTTTGCCTTTTTAAAAATTTTTGGTGCAGAAATTAAATCTTCTTTTAGTAGTAACTTCAATCGATATTTAAAATCTTTTTTAAAAATGTTTTTAAAAAGTTGAAATCGTGAAATCTTCGTAAAATTAATGTTATGAACAATAACCGACGTATTATACGTTGTGGCGATTTCATTAAATAAATTAAAATACCGATGAACTGTCCCAATAATAATCAAATCATATTTCTTAAGATTTAATTGATTGAGAAGTTCAGTACTTTCAGTTAAAAAAATATTGGTTTGATGCTTTCCTATTTGTTTGAAAATTTTTTCCGAAAAATAGTAATCCACCACAAATTCTTTTGACTCATTCATTAGCACCATGAAATTCCTTGCAATTTCTGCATGGGTATCGAGTTCAATATAAGCGATTTTTTTCAAAATTCAGATGATGAGCATGCAGGTGAAATTAAAATACTTTAATTCCGTTGCTGTAGGTTTCTAACACTTTAGTATTTAAAATTTGAACTTCTGGAACCGTCATTAGATCCTGATCTACAATAATAAAATCCGCAGACTTACCAACTTCCAAACTTCCGATTTCATTTTCCTGAAAAGCAGCTTTAGCCGCCCAAATCGTCATTCCACGTAGCGCCTGTTCTCTGGTCAAAGCATTTTCTTTCTGAAATCCGTTGGCCGGATAATGTTTGGAATCCTTTCTCGCCACCGCAGAATAAAAAGTTTTTAGCGGACTGATTTCCTCTACCGGAAAATCTGTTCCCAACGGAAGCCATCCATTTTGTTTCAGTAAATCTTCATAGGCATAAGAATATTTTAAACGGTCTTTGCCCAATCGTTCTTCCGCCCAATACATATCAGAAGTAGCATGCGTTGGTTGTACTGATGGAATAATGGAATATTTTCCGAACAAATCGAAATCATTTTTAGCCACAATCTGTGCGTGTTCAATTCTCCATCTTCTGTCATTTTTTACGCCCAAAACATCACCATAAATTTGAAGAATGGTGCGGTTGGCAGAATCTCCGATGGCATGCGTACACATCTGCAAATCAGTTTCTTTCAATTTCTTAGCTAAATTTTCAAAATGTTCTCGGTCGCTCAATAGGAAACCTTTCCAATCTTTTTTGTCGGTATAATCGTGAATTAAACACGCACCACGAGAGCCGAGTGCGCCATCAGAGTACACCTTAAACCCGCCAACGGTAATGTTTTTATTGGTATATCTTCCTTTTTTTATCCATCGGTCGTAATAGTCAGGATTGTCTTCCAACAAAGCGAAAATTTTCATTTGCAAAACATCCTGCGACTGTGCTTTTTCTAAAAGCCCTAAAGTTTTTTCTGTAATTCCGCAATCGTGCAACGAAGTCAGCCCATAGGAGAAACATTCTTTTTGAAGTTCGGAGAAATACCGAATGGCCTCTTCGTCTTCAATTTCGGGAAGATGCTTTTCCACCAACAACATTGCGTTATCGATTAATATTCCCGTCAGTTTTCCATTTTTAACTTCAATTTCGCCACCTGATACTTTTGAATCTTTTGTAATCCCGGCAATATCCAACGCTTTTTGATTGGCTACAGCGGCATGACCATCGATTCTTTTTAAATAAACCGGACGGTTTGGGAACAACTCATCTAATTTTTCTTTATTCGGAAATTCTTTCACAGTCCAGTCATTCTGATCCCAACTTCTGCCGTATAACCATTCTTTTGGAGCGGTCTTGGCGTAATCTGAAATCCTTGTAACAATTTCATCCCAAGATTTTGTGCCCCATAATTCGCATTTCCATTTATCGGTTGCAAAACCTGTGAAATGACAGTGCGCATCGATCAACCCGGGAAAAACGGTTTTTCCCTGAAGATTCTGAATATTTTTTGATTTGAAATTTTTGAGAATATCCGTAGTTTTTCCAATCCCAATAATTTTTCCTTTGGAAATCGCCATCGATTCTGCGGTATCGAAATTTTGATTAACGGTGTAGATTTTTGCATTGGTGATGATAAGATCCGCAGCTTTTTGGGCGGATACCACCATTGAAAAACACACCATTACCATAAATATTATTTTTTTCATAGTTCTTTATTTTTTGCTGAACATCTGTTTCCAGCGTAAATTACGAATAAATCTGATTTCATCTTTTGATAATTTTCGTTCGTCTTTTTGCTTTAAATAGGTTATAACTGTTGTAAAAAATTCATTAATTGATTTGTTTTTAAAAGATGATTTTGCCGAAGAAATGAGCATTAAGGGAACACTCAAACCGATATTATAAAAATACTCGCCTAGTTTTTCGGCTTTCTGGTTTTTATATTGAAAGGCAGTCATTCGCAAATGTTTCACCCACAAATCTTTAATGGTAATGGCTTCCCAACCATTTTTCTTCGTCAACATCACATCGATATTATCCCATCCCAAAACAGGTCTTAAACCATTCATCTCCAGAAAACATTCTTTCCGATAGGATTTTATCGGTCCACGTACATGATTTTTAGAGGATAAATTTTCAAATTTCCATTGGTGTTTATCATCTTTAAAATCAAAAGCCAAAGCCTTTTCAAAAATAGATTTTTTAATTTTCACCAATCCGGAAACCATTCCTGCTTTTGGATTGTTCTCGTAAACTTTATCTATTTTCTTTAAATAATTGGTTGGAAAAATAATATCTGCATCGAATTTACAGATGATGTCGAACTCCTTTACATCTACGGTTTCTAAACCTTTATTAAAAGTTCGAACGACTTTTGCACCCGGCTCGTGTTCGGATAATTCTAAATTTTGAATTTTAAATTTTGAATTTCCTTGTGCAAAACGCTCAACAATTTCTTTCGTTTTATCGGTCGAACCATCATTTACAATCACGCAGAAAAAATCTTGAAACGTCTGATTTTCCAGAGATTTCAAGGTGAAAAGAATATTTTTCTCTTCGTTGTGCGTAGGAATGATGATGAGGAATTTCATAGGTTACATAATCTCGTCCATCCATTCTTTGATGGTTACTTTTGCAATCAAACCTTCCGAAACAAAAGGATCTCTTTTTACAAATTCTTCGGCGGCAGATTTATCAATAAAAATCGCCATTGCTCCGTCTCCAGGAATGGCAAATGCTCCTGCTCCCAATACTTTTCCGGCTTTGATAAATTCATCTTCCACTGCTTGATGACCGGGAAAAACTTCCATAAATTTTTCCATCGTTGCTTCTGCGTGTTCGTAGAATACTACTGTTTTCATTGGTTTTATTTTTCCCATCGGTTTCAGCAATGGGTATTAACATTAAACTCTTCGAGTTCTTTGGTTGGTATTATTTTTTTTTAACTATTAAACTAAGCGGTCAAAATTTTCCCGATTATCATTTTAATTATTTACATAAACCTAATACTTGAAAATTTTAAATACTTAAATACTCATCGGAAAAAACACATAATCACTCCAAATTAATGCGCTTCCAACCAATTATCTCCAACGCCTACTTCGACCAATAAAGGAACGGTGGTTTCGTAAGCAGATTCCATTTCTTTTTTTATTAAAGCGGATGCAATTTCAACTTCTTCGTCTGGAGCTTCAAAAACGAGTTCATCATGAACTTGCAATAGCATTTTCGTTTTTAAATTTTGTTCTGTAAATTTTTCGTCAATTTTAATCATCGCCAATTTGATAACATCTGCTGCACTACCCTGAATTGGAGCATTTACTGCATTTCTTTCAGCGTGCGCTTTCACCACGAAGTTCGCTGAATTAATATCTTTCAAATGTCTTTTCCGATGAAGAATCGTTTCTACATAACCCATTTCTTGTGCTTTCACCACCTGATCTGCCATGTATTTTTTCAGTTTCGGATAGGTTTCAAAATAATTTTCAATCATTTCCTTGGCTTCTTTTCTAGAAAGGCCGGTTTGTTCGGCTAAGCCAAAGGCACCTTGACCATATAAAATCCCAAAGTTGACCGTTTTCGCTTGAGACCTTTGGGTTTTGGTAACTTCTTCTAAAGGAATATCAAATAATTTAGATGCCGTGGAAGCGTGAATATCTTCGCCGTTTTGAAAAGCTTTGATCATATTTTCCTCTTCCGAAATCGCGGCAATGAGTCGCAATTCAATTTGTGAATAATCGGCAGCAATCAATTTATTTCCGGGATTTGCGACAAAAGCACCACGAATCTGTTGTCCGCGCAAAGTTCGGATTGGAATATTTTGTAGGTTTGGATTTACACTGGCTAGACGTCCGGTTGCGGCGGTAGTCTGCGAGAAATTGGTATGAACGCGGTGGTCATTTTTATCAATCTGAAGCGGTAAAGCATCCACATAGGTTGATTTTAATTTTTGATAGGTCCGGTATTCTAAAATATGTTGAATGATTTCATGCTTGGGAGCGAGTTTCTGCAAAATATCTTCTGAGGTGGCGTACTGGCCAGACTTTGTTTTCTTCGCTTTGGGGTCGAGCTGCATTTTTTCGAATAAAACTTCTCCCAACTGTTTGGGTGAGTTCATATTAAACTCTTCACCTGACAACTCAAAAATCGTTTTTTCTAATGCCCGCAAATCATTTTCTAAATCGATGCTTTCTTGCGCTAGCCAATTTTTATCGAGGGAAATTCCTTCCAGTTCCATTTTCGCCAATACTTTCATTAAAGGCATTTCGACTTTAAAAAACAGATCCTCCAGATTTTCTTTTTTGAGCTGCGGTGCAAAAAGCTGATACAAACGGAATGCTAGATCTGCATCTTCACAAGCATATTCTGTTTGCTCAATAAGTGAAACTGAACGCAAATCCAGTTGGTTTTTTCCTTTTTTACCGACCAAAGATTCCAGGGAAATCGGTTTGTAATTCAAATACATTTCCGACAAATATTCCATCGCATGGCGACCATCTGGATTGAGTAAATAATGCGCAATCATCGTATCAAAAAGCAATCCCTTAATATTAATTCCGTACCGATCTAAAATTTTGTAACCGAATTTTAAATGATGACCTATTTTTAAAACTTCTTGTTTTTCAAAGAAAGGTCGGAATATTTCTAAGGTAATTTCCGCTTCCACTCGTTTTTCTGAAAGTGGAACATAATACGCCAATCCATTTTTATAAGAGAAACTCATCCCGATTAATTCGGCTTCCATTTCATCTAAAGACGTTGTTTCGATATCGAATGACACTGCATTTTGAACCATTAAATTTTGAGCTAAAATAGTGTGTGCTTTTGTAGAATCAATGTATTGGTATAAATGATCATTATCAAAAACGGTTTCTTTGGTCGTGGTCGCCTGCTCTAATTCCTCAAAATTTGCAAATAAATCCAACTGCATGGATTGATCGCCCGTTTTTTCGGGTTGACTTTTGGCAGAAATTGACTTGTTATTAACGCTGCCATTTTCTGGGGTGGGCGCAAATGCCCGATAGAGGTTTTCGTAGAGTCTTCTAAATTCAATTTCGTCAAATACTTCTTTTACTTTTTCGAAATCGGGTTCATCCAAATCATATTGCTCCTGATGAAACTCAATCGGAGCGTCGCAAATAATGGTTGCTAATTTTTTAGATAAAATTCCTCTTTCAGCCGAGTTTTCTACTTTTTCTTTTAGTTTTCCTTTTAAATCTGCTGTATTTTCCAACAGCTTTTCTATACTGCCATATTCTTTCAGAAATTTCTTAGCTGTTTTTTCGCCGACACCTTCTAACCCAGGAATATTATCAACCGCGTCGCCCATCATGGCTAGAAAATCGATGACCTGTTTTGGATCTTCAATTTCGTATTTTGCCTTTACTTCTTCAACGCCTAGGATTTCAAATTCGGCACCTTTTAAACCCGGTTTATAGATTTTTACGCGATCGGTAACCAATTGTGCGAAATCTTTATCTGGGGTAACCATAAAAACTTCATATCCTTCTTTTTCTGCTTTTACCGAAAGTGTTCCGATCAAATCATCAGCTTCATAGCCTTCTAAGCCCAAAATAGGAACATGCATGGCTTCTAAAATACGATGGATATAAGGAATCGCTAGCTTTATGGCTTCGGGTGTTTCGCTTCTGTTGGCTTTGTAATCGGCAAAATCAGCAGTTCGTACACTGGCTTGCCCCACATCAAAAACCACGGCAAGATGTGTGGGTTTTTCTCTTCGAATCAATTCAATTAAGGAGTTGGTAAACCCAAAAATTGCGGAAGTATCTATACCAGTACTGGTTATACGTGGGCTACTAATCAAAGCATAATACCCACGGAAAATCATCGCATACGCATCGATGAGAAAAAGACGTTTATCGTTAGTTTCAGACATAGGAACAAAGATATAAAA
Source organism: Kaistella yonginensis (assembly GCF_030409525.1). GTDB lineage: Bacteria > Bacteroidota > Bacteroidia > Flavobacteriales > Weeksellaceae > Kaistella > Kaistella yonginensis. The sequence continues at coordinate 62,103 of NZ_JAUFQB010000057.1, forward strand.
AAGATAGGAGCGGTCGTATTTTCAAGTTGAGTTTTGCTTAAAAATGAATAATCTCAAAATGTGATTTTCAGAATGTAGCACGATCAATTCCGGAGGCAGTTTTTGGCCCACGTTTTAATAAAATGAAAGTAAGCGTTGGTTCTCACAATATTAGTAAAGCCTCTTTGAAAGGAGTCGAGATAAAGACAATTAGTCTGTAAGTGTGTTCTTAGACCCAGCAATACGCTGTTTGTGAATCACTTTTAAGGCTAAGGTTGCAAAAAATCCTCCTGTAAAAAAGCCCATCGCTGCACCCATTAAAATATCTAAAGGAAAGTGAACGCCCAAATAAATTCGACTATAGGAAACAACCGCCGCCCAAAAAAACAAAACATATGGTAACAACCTGTATTTTTTGTACAAAAGCATGGTCATAAAAGTAGCGATAAAAAAAGTATTTGCCGCATGGCTGGAGTAAAATCCATATTGGCCACCACATTTAACTACACGCATTATCCCGGTTAAAGTGGGATCATGGCAGGGCCTTAATCGCGCGATTCCTGTTTTGAAAACTCCTGCCAGCTGATCAGAGACGGTAACCCCTAACGCAATAAAAATGAGAATAAAAACCAGATTTCGAGGTTTGTAATTCTTAAATAAAAGGTAGAGAAAAATAATGTACAGCGGAAGCCAGATCCAGGTTCCAGAAATCATGACCCAGAATTGATCAAAAGAGTCCACTCCCAAATTGTTGAGAAAAAGAAAAATGGATCGGTCTTGCTGAATAATTTCGCGCATATTAACGGCTTACAGGTCCTTCATGATTATCGTTTTCTGCAAGGTTAATTTTCGGTTCCTCTCTTTTTGCAAGCGCTTCTTTATCGAGGTCTGCCATTGGATTATAGTCCATTGCCGCCTGCTTTACCTTGTCTATTTCTCTTTTTATTTCAGAGATTGGATTATCGGTTTCTTTTAGGATTTCAGTTTTCACGTCTTCCATGGCACCACGCATTTTGCGTACGCCCTGTCCTAAATCGCGCGCAATCTGCGGTAATTTATTCGGACCAAATAAGACAATGATTGCTAAGGCAACCATCAACATTTCACCTATGCTTAATTCCATGGCGTAAAATTACAAAAGATTATGGTATTGATTTTAATTTTTAAAAATAAATTATTCTTAGTAACGATGTAAAATTACAAATAAAACAAATTAGTCATTTTAACCCGTTGTGCATTTAGAAATATAGGAAAAAAGATTGTTCATTTGATTAAAAAATCGTATATTTACCTGACTACCAATCACTTAAATACATGAACAATCTC
>NZ_JAUFQB010000058.1 GCF_030409525.1 Kaistella yonginensis
TTAACGCAAATAGCTCCTAAGTCAATGCTATAGTTTCGATGGGTGGCACTTGTTGCCTGCAGCTTAGCTGCTGCGGGAGTCTGTAGGAAATTGTTTGTAAAGAGCTCCTAAGTGGGTTTTTAATGAAGTGAGATGGTGGATTTATTTTTTGTGTAAATAGAATGGGATTGCTTCGTTTCGCTGCGCTGCTCTCGCAATGCCGATTTTTGAGGGAGATTGTTTCATTTTGCTGCGCTGCGCTCGCAATGAGGATTGGTGAGCGGGAGATCTTGGCTCTACCCTCTCCTAAACCGTATCCATAAAACTCTTTTCTACTTTGTTGAAAATCACAGTGCCGATGATGAGTATGAAGGTGATGAAGATGCTGCTCCAGACAATACTCATGAAATCAAAACTGCCGGAACCCAAAAAGGCGTAGCGGAAGCATTCAAAAATGGAGGAGAGCGGATTCATATAGACCAGAAACCGAAACTTCTCGGGTAAGGCCGAAATGGGATAAACAACGGGCGTGATGTACATAAACAACTGAACACCAAAGGTTAAAAGAAAAGTAAGGTCTTTGTATTTGGTGGTTAGTGACGAGAAAATCATGCCCATGCCCAGCGCAAACATCGCCATTAACACCATTAAAACAGGGGTGAACAAGATCCAAATATTGGGCTGAACTTCATTGGTAAAAATAACGAAATACAAAAGTACTGCCGCGAAAATCGCGAACTGTACGGCAAACTTCATGAGGGAAGAGGCTACAATCGACAACGGCATAATGAGGCGCGGAAAATAGACCTTGCCAAACATTCCGGCATTGGCTGTAAAAACATTGGAGGTTTTGGTTAAACTCTCTGAGAAGTAATTCCAGACCGTAATTCCGGAGAGGTAAAATAATACCTGTGGTACCCCATCCGTAGACAGTTTGGCAATATTCCCAAAGAGGATGATGTAAATCGCCGTGGTCAATAAAGGCTGCACTATAAACCAGAGCGGCCCTAAAATGGTTTGCTTGTAAAAGGTGATAAAGTCTTTTTTGACCAGCATCAATAATAAATCCCGATAGGCCCAAACTTCTTTGAGGTTCAGCGAAAAGACCGATTGCTTGGAATGGATAAAATACGTGGGTTGGGTTTCTTTTGACATGGTTATTATTGTGAACTTCTGAAAGCGCAAACCGGTGAACCATTGGCTACTGGTGTAAGCGCTTTTTTGCTACTTCATTTCTGGATTGCTGCTTGCCTGCTTAGAAAAACCTCTTCCACCAAACGGGTTTTTCATGATGGGTGTAGGAGTAATAGCCGTAGCCATATTTTTTTCCGTAGCGGGTGTTTTCGGCTTTCACACTGTTGAGGATGAAGGCCATATTCTGGATCATATTTTCTTTTCGGAAGCCGGTGGCAAAATCAACCATTTCTTTCTCGGTAAAATCTGATTTTACGACGTAGAGCACCACATCTGAATTTTCGACCAGGTGCAGGGTATCACTCACCAGCATCACTGGCGCGGAATCTAAAACAATATAATCATATTTGGTTTTCAGATAGGCGATCATCTCATCAAATTTCGCCATGTCTAATAAATCATTCGGGTTGGGTGCGATCTGACCACTAAACAAGACATCGAGTTGCTCATTAATACCAGATTTAATAATGAACCGATCGGGAACGGTATCATTGGAGACCAAATAATCGGTGAGTCCTACATTTTCACCCTTTATAAAACGGTGCAGTTGTGGATTTCTAATATCGGCCCCGATGATAATCACCGAGCTTTGCCCGGCTAAAGTCAGCGCAGTATTCATGGAAATCGTGGTTTTACCTTCACCTTTTACCGAAGAGGTAATGAGAATGGTCGCCCCATTGCCGACGCTTTTTGCTTTGAGTAAAAACTTAAGGTTGGAGCCTAAAATTCGGAACGACTCTGCAAAGACCGAAAAATCATTGGGATTCACCATGGGGTTATCATCGGTATTCACAGGGATTTCTGCGATGACAGAGGCATCTGGTGAATGGGCAATAATATGTTGTTTGGTGTGAACCTTGGTGTCTAAAACCTGAATTCCCATGAACAAAAGCAAAGGGAGTACGAAGCCCACCACGAGCGATCCATAAATGATTTGCTGATAATTGGGCTTTACAATTCCGGTGGTAAAAGCGGGATTTACAATTTTTGCCTTGGGTGCAGTCACCGCCAGGGTGATGGCGTTTTCTTCTCTTTTCTGTAACAAATAAAGATACAATTGCTCTTTCAGGGTTTGCTGCCGATCAATGCTGCGAAAAACTTTCTCTTGCGTGGGGTATTTGTTGATGTCACCTTTGGCGAGGGTCAGTTGGGCATTGGCTTGCCCCAATTGAAGCTGCAAGGTTTCGCGGGCTTCTACCAAGTTTTTGCGAATGAGGCTTTTGAGATTGGCAATCTGCTTATTCATTTCGACGACCGCGGGATTCTCGCCGGTCGCTTGTTTCAGTGCTCTGTTGCGGGTGAGTAAGAGGTTGTTGTATTCCGCAATATTATTTTCTGCGCCTGCTGGCAAGCCCATACCCGTAGGCAAAAGCTGATCACCTGCGCTAGAAGCATAGATGGAATTCACCAAATCCAACTGCATGGACTGGGTGAGTATGGCTTTCGTATTTTCACTCGACTTTTGAAGCGCCTGCGCTGCTTGAGCTTCTAAGTTGGTGATTTGATTGGCTTTTTTAAATTGCTCCTTCTCCCCTTCAATACCTGACAGATCATTGGTAATAATTTCTAAACGGTCATTGATGAATTTTTGCGTGTTTTGGGCTTCTTCGTTTTTATCATTAATCCCATCGATGATATACTGGCTGCTGACTTCATTGAGGATATCTTCTGATTTTTTGGGCACTGGGCCAATAACAGAAAGTTCCATTAAAAGTCCTTTGTTCTCAGGAAGCGAGACATTGATGCTTCCCTCTAAGTTATTGACCACCATTTTGGTATTTCTAAAAACAACTTTGAGGGGACTTGAAAGAACCACGCCGGGTTTTGCATCGAGTAGAATCGTACCCAGGGAAATCTCTGCGGGCAGGCCAAATCGGTAGATTGTATTGGAATCGGACAAGCGATAAGAATTCTTTCCCACAGGAGTAATAATAAAAGCTGCACTGTTAAAAGTATCCGGTTTGCTTAGTTTTACTATTTTTCCGGTTAGTGGCGAATCTGAGTAAAGTTCTACTTCTTTAATGGTTCCCTGACTGAAGAAGGTGACATCCAGGTTTAAATTCTGAACCACTTTGGTAAGGATGGGTTTTGAGATAATGACGGTGGTTTCACCCTGCAATTCATTGTCTCCACTGACCCCCATTCCCAAATTCTTCAAATCGCTCAACGCAGTAGATTTTCCTTTGGATTCCTGGAGTTTTAAAGAGGTTTTCGTGTAAAATTGCGGTTGGGCATAGCGCAGATAAATTTTGGCAGCGGTGTAAAACAAAAGGAGACTCAGCAAAAACCACGGCCACTTTTTAAGGTATCTTCCAATTTCTTTTTTAATGTTAAGGGGCTTAGCGCGCTGTACGGGCACCGAATTTTCTAAAAGTTCCATTGCCATTATTTTCGGGTTAACGTAAGAATCAGCGTGAGTAATCCTAAACCAACACCACCATATTTAATCCACTTATCCGTGGCAGAATCATTGTTGATGGCCACTTGTTTATTGCGGTCGGGCTCGATATAGAGTATGTCGTTTTGCTGGAGGAAATAATAGGGTGAGTTCACAATAGATGCTTCTGAAAGGTCTAAGGAAATCACTTCATCTTTCCCCGAAGTTTCAGAGGTTCTAATTAATTTAATATTGGTTCTGTTGGCATCGTAGGTTAAATCACCTGCCAATGAGATGGCTTGAAAAATATTTAATTTTTCGCTTGTACTGCTTTTTTGGCCGGGACTTTTGACCTCCCCCAAGACACTGATGCTAAAGTTTGACAAGGTAATGGTAACCATGGGATCGGTTAAATACCTTTTGAGGCGACTTTCTAAATCCTCTTTTAACTGTTGTTTGGTCATTCCCTTGCAATAGATGGATCCCAGGACGGGAAAAACAATACTTCCCTCGGAACCTACGATATATTCACTCGCGGTGGCAGCGGTATTGGTAGCAGTTACTCCGCGACCAGATGCTGCTGTTGCCGCCATGGTAGATCGGTTAAAGGGGCGTACCAGCATTTCATCAAAACCGGTAACTAAAATTTGGAGCTGATCACCTTCCTGAATATGCAAGCCAGCATATTTGGCCTGAGAAACCTCTTGGTCGAAATTATTATTCGAGAAGTAAACGATATTTTTCTTTGGTTTACAAGAAAACAAAAGGAGCAGTGGAATTATTAAAGCAAATACAAGAACGTATTTTTTCATTTTTTTATTTTAAGATTACAAAGATAAAGATAATTAGGGTGGTCGTAATCTTAACCTATTTCCATTTTATTACCACCAGTTTTCATCAAAATAATAATTGAGCCCTAGCGCCAGGAGTCGATTATACGTATTTCTGTTGACGTTGTTTGGATATACTTTACTAAATCCGCGATCGTATCTTAAGAAGGCTTCAAAGTGCTGATTAACTTTTAATCCAGTACCAAAAGAAATTCCGTACCCAAATTTCTTAACTTCATCATCGCCATTATATTTGTAATACGCTAAATCGTAAGCAGGGTTTACCTGGCGTTTTTCTCGCACCAAATATTCGATTCGAGGGCCGGCAAACAAAAATAAGTCTCTTTTCATATTTCCCTGGTGAAAAAACCATTTCATATAGACTTGAAGGGCAACATAATCATGATGAAATTTTTGAACGCCGAAGATTTCTTGTTCTGCTTTCGCTACTTCCCCCTGCATGCTGTATTCGATTTGCGGTGTAATATACAACCATGCCGAATCGAAAACATCATTTTCCACGAGCGACCATTGCGCAAAAGCTCCGAGTGAGCCACCATAAGCTCCTTTGGAAACATCGTGCACGCCCACAATCGAGCCTTTATGGAAATTACCCGTAAGGCCGTATTTGAATTTTTGCCCGTTCACCATGATTAAAAGGAAAACTGCAATAAGTGTATTAATTTTCTTCATATCATTTAACCGATTGTGATGCACTTTATTATGTTAATCGTTGTGCAAATTAATTAAAAATATTTTAATTATACTCATTTTTTTTCAAATCCCTTTTAGAAGTGTACCAAATTATACGATTCAAATTAGAAATCTCTCCAAAAAAACAAATCATTTTGATGGGATGATGAGGTGATGGGTGATGGGATGATGCGGGGAATAGCGATTACTCCCCTCCCAGCGTTTTGATCACTTGGGTGATTTCTTCATATTCGAAACCCTTTGACAATAAATAGGTAATCGTTTTTGATTTTTTCTGATACTCTTGCGCTCCTTTTATTTTTTCGTAATAATTGTGATACAATTTTGTCAAAGTCTTTTGGTAGTCCTCTTCATCAATTTCATTAAAACAAGAGTTGATGAGTTTTTCTGGCACTCCCTTGAATTTTAAATGATTTCGTATTTTATTGCGCCCCCAGGATTTCATATAAAATTTTCCACGGATATAACTGCGGGCAAAACGCTCTTCATTTAAATAATTTTCTTTCATCAAATAAAGTAAGATTTCATCTTTGGCCTCGGGAATCAATAAAAAATCCCGCATTTTCTGCGCTACTTCCTGATGACAGCGATCCTGGTACACGCAGTAATTGACGAGCTTTTGCTTGATTTCCAGAAAAGTGTAGGATTTGTGTTCCACAGTTTTGAATAGGGATTAGGTGGTAGTTGGTTGCAAAAATAACAAAAAATCAAATTCAGGGCCGTGGATTGGGGCAATGAATTTGATTTGTAAGTGATTATAGAAGTGCTTTATCGGTCTTTTATTCGTTCAATAGTTCCTTCGTTTAATAATTAAACAAGGCCTTCCCTTCCATCATTTGGTTTACTTTTTTACGGACTTCAGCAATTTTATGATCATCGTTGATGTTGATGACCACGTCATTAATTAAGCCAGCGAGCACTTCCATATCCTGTTCTTTTAACCCTCTGGTGGTAATGGCAGCAGTCCCAAGCCGTATTCCCGAAGTGGTAAACGCTGATTTATCATCAAATGGAACCATGTTTTTATTACAAGTAATATCTGCTTTTACCAAGGCTTTTTCGGTTTCTTTCCCGTTTACATTTTTATTTCGCAGATCCACCAACATCAGATGGTTATCTGTACCGCCACTCACGATATCAAATCCTAGCGTCATCATGGCTTTTGCCAAAGCGCGGGCATTGGCAACGACTTGTTTCGCGTAGATTTCAAATTTCTGATCAATCGCTTCTGCAAAGGCCACTGCTTTTCCGGCAATTACATGTTCCAGCGGGCCACCCTGAATACCAGGAAAGACAGAACTGTCGATCACCTGACTCATCATTTTGGTTTCTCCTTTTGGAGTTTTATGTCCGTAGGTATTTTCAAAATCTTTACCCATCATAATCAGTCCACCTCTTGGTCCACGCAAGGTTTTATGCGTGGTGGTTGTCACCACATGACAATGTTCGAAAGGAGAACTCAAGAGTCCTTTGGCGATTAAGCCCGCTGGATGGGCGATATCTGCCCATAAAGTGGCTCCTACTTCATCTGCCACCTCACGGAACTTCTGAAAATCTAAATCTCTGGAATAGGCAGAATATCCTGCAATCATCATTTTAGGTTTAACTTCTAAGGCTTTCTGGCGCATGGCTTCGTAGTCGATTAAGCCACTTTCGCGATCAACACCATAGAAATTGGCTTGGTACTGAATACCCGAAAAGTTCACGAAAGACCCATGGGTTAAATGCCCGCCCATTGATAAATCCAAACCTAAAATTTTGTCGCCCGGTTTTAAAATGGAAAGATAAATAGCAGCATTGGCCTGCGAGCCAGAATGTGGCTGCACATTGGCATACGCCACCCCAAATAACTCTTTCGCTCTTTCGATGGCTAAAGTTTCCACCTCATCTACCACTTCGCAACCGCCGTAATATCTGCGGCCAGGATAGCCTTCTGCGTATTTGTTGGTGAGCACACTGCCCACGGCTTTCATCACATTCTCTGAAACAAAATTTTCAGAAGCAATCAGCTCAATGCCATGTGTTTGTCTTTGTCTTTCTTGTTCAATAAGGTCAAAAATTGGATCCATACTTTATGATTGATGTTTTTTTTAAAGAGAAATAATTAGCATTCAAATTTATGTAAATTTTTAAGAAGAAAACGGCTTGCGGGTGAAATTGTTGGGTCGTGTTTGGTGACGGAGTATTGGTGTGATGGAGTGGTTGAATCGTTGCAATTTTCTTAACTGCCTTTCATCAGAATGTACCTAACTCCCTTTCACTGTAATATTCTATGGTCTTTTAATCACAATTTTTTTCATCGGTGCGGCTGGTTTTCTGTTTTGGTATTTTTTAATTAACATATAAACGATTAAAAAGCCCCAGACAAAAAGAGACAAACGGGATAATAAGTCGCCGGCACGGGTGTAAAAAGTCTGATGCTCGTATAAATTGACATTTGCAAACAAGGTTGTTTTGTCGCCGTAAAAAGTGTCGGCTACCACGTCGCCTCGGGCATCAATATGCGCAGAAATACCGCTGTTGGCTGACCGTGCAATTTCCCGGCGGGTTTCTATAGCGCGCATTCTGGCATAAGCCATGAGCTGCTCATGTCCTTGCGTTTCTCCCCACCAAGAGTCATTGGTCATGATCCCCAAAAAATTGGCTCCTTTTTTTACATAATCGGTAACGAATTCGCCGTAAATGCTTTCGTAACAAATAATCGGCGCCATTTTTCCTTGGTTGAAGGGGTTGCTGAACACTTTCCTTTCCTCATCAATGCCAAGAGAAGCAGTAGTCCCACCCAGATTCAACATGGCATCACCGAGCAGTGGTTTCAAAAAAGTCATGTACGGGAAAATCTCGACACCGGGTACGAGTTTTCCTTTGTGGTAGACTTCTATTTTTTGATTGGGAATAATTTGAACGGCCGAATTATAACTGTCTACATATATTCCCTGTGCGGTTTGATAGGCGGTTTTTGATTTCTCCTTTTCATTGGGATAAAAGCGATGAGAAGAAATGCCCGTGGCAAATACTGATTTCGGATGTTGGGTTAAAAATCCTTTGACTTTATTTAAAAGTTCACTTTGCTCGAAACCGGTTTCTGAAATGGAACCAAAGCCAGGCAGTGATGTTTCGGGCCCGAGGTAATAATCGATTTGTCCTTTCGAATTTTCGTCGGCTAAAGTCAGTAAATCATTCAAAATGGTTAAACTGTCTTTTGAATATTTCTCGGTATAAGGATCAAGTTCCGGTTGCAGCATTAACACCTTAACCGAACCTGTTGGTTTTAAATCAAAACGCTGGTATTGCTGAGCGGAAATGAGCATGGGTAAACCAATACCACCCAATAGAATGAGCGTATTGATGATGAGCGGTTTTCTTTTTCGACCCGCTTCCCAGATTCGGAGCGTATAAAACGCGTACACATTGACCAGCAGAATCCAGAAACTTCCGCCGGTAGAACCCAGCGTATCGTACCACTGAATCAGTTGTGGGTAATCTGCGAAGACATTCCCAAGATTTAACCAAGGCCAAGTGAGTTCCCAGCTCAAATGAAGTTTTTCCCAAACCATCCAAATGGCAACGAAAAATACCAGTCCAAAATAGGTTCCCTGCGCGTTTTTGTACCAATGGTAACACTGAAAAACAAAGGCGTAAAAAAGGGAATTAAATAAAACTGGAACTACGACTGCAAATAAAGAATGGGTGCCATCGGGGTTTTTTGCACCGTACAGCCAGCCCGTGGTAACGATATTCCAAATTAAAAAACTTAGGTACGTAAAGCCGAAAATGGCCCAGCCCTTACGTTTGATTTTAGAAAATTTAGAAATATCATGTTCAATGATGAGCAGGGGAACGAGTGCGAAAAATATAAAAAAAGGAATGCCGTAAGTCGGCCAAGAAATACTCAGCAAGACGGCTGAGAGTAAGGACAAGATAATATATTTCATAGAAATTCTGACTTTATTAAAAGGTCAAAGTTAAGGATTTTAGGTCATTTTTTGTAAAGACAAACGGCGCTAATTTTTTCAAATATTTCACAATTTTTTTTTGGTCATAAAAATTCGTGTATTCTTGGCAAATTTATCAGCCACGAATACACGAAATACTTTTTTATCTTTTTTAAAACTACATTTCAATTTCCACACTTACGCCGTGCATTTCGCCCGTCATGGGTGGATTTGTTTTGGTGATTCTGATTTTAATAAAAGTAACCGGTGTAAATTTTAATTTGATCTGTTTTAAAATTCTACCCGCTACGTGCTCCATCAGTTTTGAGGGTGTTTTCATTTCGTGATGAATGATTTCGTTGATTTCAGCGTAGTTGATCGTATCGTTTAAATCATCAGTTCCCACGGCTTTCCAAAGATCGGCATGAATTTCAATGTTTAAGAAATAATACGTTCCTATCAACGTTTCTTCGGGAAGAACACCGTGATAAGCATAGATTTTTAGATTCTCGAATATTATTTTTGAAGTCATTTGTAATCGTAATTTTTTTGAAATATTAGCGCACCGTTTTCAGTTGTTTCTATCGATTTTCGTTTTCCATCTTCATAAAATTCATACGTTTTTATCATCTTATGTTTCTTATCGTGATAAACGATCATTTTTGAGGTTTGGGTTGTATGTGGATAATAGTATACTTGTTTTGAAATAATATTTTCTGGAACCTCTGTAAAATAAGAAATTTCAGAAACTAAAATTCCGTCCGCGAAAATAAATGTTTTTTCTAAACCTTCGTAATAAGGTCCGAAACTTCTCTTTTTACTTACAGCGCCGTTCACTTTCTCACCAGTGTTAAAGTGGGCGACACCATCAATGTATTTAATGTTACTGAAGTCAACCACTTTCTTTTGTTGACCAAAAGAGATACAGAAGAACAGCAGGAGGCCGGAGGCAAATATATATTTCATTAAAAAAATTATTTTTCCATTAGCAATCTTTCCTCTTCTATATTCCAAAATTTAGGTTTCGGTTAAAGCCGATGATTTTTTTTATTAAACGGGCTAAAGTCCGCTCCTATCCATAATTTCCATTACTAATCTCAACCACGCACTTATTCAGAAACGGTCTCACGCAACAGGGATTGCTGGGAAAATCCTTTTTTGTCGGGGAAAAAGCGGTGGCAAATGGAATGGCAAAAAAGATTGCCCAAATGCATTTTAAAACTTTGTCAAAGGAACAAAAACGCTTCTGAAAACTTTGACAAAGTGTATTGCAATTATTTAATCGTCTTACTCAATTCCAGCATCGCTTCAATCGGTTTCAAGGCTTTTAGGCGTAAATCTTCGTCCATGGTGATTTCTGGCAATTCATATTTCATGCAGAGGTAGAGTTTTTCCAGGGTATTTCTTTTCATGTAAAAGCATTCGGAACAGTTACAAGCTTCGTCGAAAACCAAGGCTGGAGTTAGTTTTTTATGTGGAGCGCGCTTTCTCATTTCGTGCAAAATTCCTTCTTCGGTTGCCACGATAAATTCCTGAGCATCATCTTTTTCAACGAAATTAAGAAGTCCAGAAGTGGAACCAACATAATGAGCCAGATTCAAAACTGCCTCTTCACTTTCGGGGTGAGCGATAAGTTTTGCTTGCGGATTTTCTGCTAATTGTTTAGCAATTCTTTCCATAGAAAAAGCTTCGTGAACGATACAGGTTCCGTCCCAAAGAATCATATCTCGTCCAGTTTTTTTCATCAGATAAGCGCCTAAATTTTTATCGGGTGCAAAAATAATCGGACGGTCTTCTGGTAAAGAACGAATGATGGTTTCGGCATTGGAACTGGTGACGATAATATCTGATTCTGCCTTTGTTTCTGCATTGCAATTGATGTAGGTGGCGATTAAAGCGCCGGGATGTTTCGCACGCATGGCGCGTAAACCTTCACCACTGCAACCATCTGCCAAAGAACAACCCGCTTGGGTATCCGGAAGAACTACTTTTTTTGTTGGGTTAAGAATTTTGGCCGCTTCTGCCATAAAGTGAACGCCACAGAAAGCGATCATATCGGCCTCTGTATCTTTGGCTGCGCGCGCTAGCTGCAACGAATCGCCCAAATAATCGGCGATATCCTGAATAGCGGGCGGTTGATAATAGTGCGCTAAAATGACCGCATTTTTTTCTTTCTTCAGGTCGAGAATGGCCTGCACCAAAGCTTCACCTTGTGGAATAACGAGGTCATCTATTTTTAAAAACCCACGGACGGGCAGGTTTGATTTTGCTTTATCTAAATTTTCTGTGCTCATGGTTAAAAATATTTAGGATTGGGATGTATAAATGTATAATTAAAATCTTGAATGAATTTCTGCGAAGAAACAATTCTTTGCTCACTTGCAGAAGCCGGGTCTTTTGTTCCCGGATTTTCTAACTGCAAAACCTCAGCGATGGTGGGATGTTCAGGTGCAACAATGTTATAGGTTTCCGCTTTTATTTCTGATGGAAGCAGTAGCGCGACCGCCGCCAAAATATCTTGGTAATGAATATAGTTGGTTGCTTTTGCGGGGTTTTCTGGAAGTCTGTTTTTAAAAAAATTTTGAAGGGAACGCTCATCGCCCATTAAGCCGCCAAAACGTAGAATATTGGTTTGCGGATATTTATGCCGGATCAAATTTTCAGAACTTGCAATATCGCTCCTTAAATCGGCAGTATGCTCCTCAGAGTACACGCCGCTTTGCGTGGGGTAAATTCCCGTAGAACTGAAAAGCAGGGTTTTCGGAAATTTCTGATTTAAATGATCAAAGCCTTGATGCCAGCTATTTCTAGAAATCGGCATGCTGAAAATGGCCACTTCAACGGCATCTAAGAAATCGAAATTTAGGGTGGTCGAAAAGTCCAGTAAATGAACTTCGGTTGCCACATTCTTTAGCATGGTTAATTTTTCGGTCGAAGTGGTGGTGGCAATAACATGATTCCCTTTGGCGGCTAAAAACTTAGCCAACCGCTCTCCTACCCAACCGCAACCGATGATGGCAATTCTCATAATTCTAAAAAGTGATTTAAAAGATGATCGATTTCCTTTTTGGCCTGTTCCAAAATATCGTTCACCACAATTTGGTCGAATTCATTTTTGAAGGAAATTTCTTCGGTTGCTTTGGCAACGCGGGTGTGTATGGTTTCTAAATCATCTGTTCCCCGGGCGATCAATCTTAATTCTAAGGCGGCAACAGAGGGTGGCATAATGAAAATCGACAAAGCTTTGTCGCCAAAATAATTTTTTAAAGAAATCCCACCTTGAACATCTACATCAAAAATAACCACCTTGCCACTGGCCCAAATGCGGTCGACTTCTGCTTTTAAGGTGCCATAATATTTATCGGTGTATACTTCTTCAAATTCTACAAAAGCCTCTTCCTCAATTTTCTGCCGAAATTCTTCGGGGGTAATGAAATGATAATCAAGTCCGTTTTTTTCTTCCCCTCTGGCTTGTCTGGTGGTACAGGAAATTGAAAACTCCAGTTGTGGAAAATGGTCGAGGCAATGTTTAACCAAAGTTGTTTTGCCACTGCCCGAAGGTGCTGAGAATATGATTACTTTTTGCATTGATTTTTAAATTTTTGAACAGATGGATAGATCACAGACTGATAGAGGATAGAGGATAGATGATAGAACTTAGTCTAAAATTTTGCACCCTCTCTTTTTTTAATCTTTCATCTGTTATCTTTTTGTCTATGATCTCTTTGTCTACGCTCTCTTTGTATATGCTCTTTAAAACTAAAGCACGTTCAACGTTTGTTCCTTTATTTTTTCTAGATCGTCTTTCATCATGACGACGAGTTTTTGGATTTCGGCGTGATTGGCTTTGGAACCTAAGGTGTTGATTTCGCGGCCGATTTCCTGGGAAATAAAACCGAGTTTTTTACCATTGAAGTTTTCAGTAGCCATCACTTCCATATAATATTTTAAATGTTGGGTAAGGCGCACTTTTTCCTCGGCAATATCTAATTTCTCTGTATAATACGCCATTTCCTGATAAAAACGGGTTTCATCGATTTGATCAAATTCGTTGAGTGATTTTCGGTAGCGTTCTTTCACGCCCTCCATTCTAATTTCTTCGTAAGGTTCAACCTGAGTCAGGTAACGTTCTATTTTTTTAATGTTCCGCTCTAGTTCTTGCTGCAGAATCTCTCCTTCTATACGTCGGAAATTCTCGAATTTCGTCAAGGTCTCTTCCAACAATTCGATTAAATATACCCATTCCTCCGTACTGAGTTCATCACTTTTGGATGAAATTGCCTCGGGCATTCGGATTGCCATTTTCAGATATTCAAAGTCAGGACCATCGCCCGCAACTTTCTTTAGTTCGGTCATGTAGGCTTTTACCAGCTCGTGATTGATGTTGACATCATTGGCGTTATTAAGCGATTCTATATTCACATAGCAATCCACCTTTCCGCGTAAAGCCCGGTCATTTAGCAGTTTTCGGATTTCAAATTCTTTTTCTTTATATCTTAATGGAATCTTGATATTGAGATCGAATGATTTGCTGTTGAGGGATTTAATGTCGATGGTGATCTTTTTACCTTCGAAAACTCCTTCGCTTCTCCCGAAGCCGGTCATGGATAAAATCATGTATTTACTTTATCTCACAAAGATAATTATTTAAAAACTTTTAGACTTAAAAAAGAAATGATAAAAAACTCCACAAGGTTTTGATTTATTTACCTGCAGAAGATAGACCAAAAATAAGAGTCCAACATTTAATCAAAACGGAGAAAAAGGTGGATTGCAACAGTGTTAATTTTTATATTTTATTTGAAAATTACCTCTTTTGCGGTTCACCAGGAAAGAATTTTACTTTTAATCCGTTCATTGCATTATAAGATGAACAAATTTGCAGTTTACTCCTGTTTGAATATTTCATCAAATACAGAAAAGATTATTTTATATATTTGCAGTTAATAAAAGATTTAAAAATATGCTTAAATCGCTCTTCCATTGGAAAGTCTGGGTGAATATATTGGTAGCGTCTGCCGTTTTTGTGGGTGCCGTTTGGCTAACATTTCGTTGGTTAGAAATGCATACCAATCACGGAAAGGAAATCGCAGTGCCCAATGTGATGAATAAATCGGTGCACGACGCCATTAAAATTTTAGATGATTCTGGCTTAGGTTACGAAGTAGACAGTTTTAAATTCGATCCGAAATTCAAACCCTTTCAGGTTTTGCAAATTTATCCGTCTCCAGGTTCACGCGTGAAAGATGGCCGTACCATTGTCTTAAAAGTAAATCCTAGAACCTACGCCCAAGTTTCCGTTCCTGATGTTTTAGACCGGTACAAAGGTCTAGCCTTCCGACAGTTAGAACAAGTGGGTTTAAAAGTGGGTGACACCATTTTCGAACCAAGCATTCAGCGCGATGCGGTGTTAAGAATGATTTATAATGGATCCACCCTAAAACCCGGTGCTTTGTTGCCAAGATTTTCAACCATTGATTTGGTGATCGGGGCTGGACCAAAAAGAAATATCAGCGTCCCGAATATGGTAGGACTAACGGTGCAACAAGCCAAATTGATTATTTCTCAAAATTTGTTTGAAATCGGCTTGGTGGAGCATGAAGATGGTGGCGCGGATGACTCCGACATTGTTTATTATCAGGATCCCGCTCCGATGGATGCGCGAGATCAAGGCATGCAAATCGACATTTGGGCCAGTAAAAAAACACCGGCTGAAATGGGTGCAAAAATTTCGCAATTGAATTCTATTTATCGAATCCAAATGAATTACAGCGTACCGGAAAATTACACAAATGAGGAGCCCGTTTATCGTGAAGCTGTACCACAACAGCAAGAAATGCCACCTGCGGAAACTCCTAAACCTGCTGCGCCAAGAACCGAAGTAAAAAAGCCGGAAGCCTCAAAACCGTCGACGGAACAAAAGCCGAAAGCCACAGAGACGAAACCAAAAGCGGCAACATCGCCTGCTGTAGCACCCAAAACGAGTCCAGCAAAAACCGAAGAAAAGCCAAAAGCTAAAAAGGTTATTGTTGAATAGCTTTTTAATCATGATACAATCTAAAGCTTCAACCGAAAAGTTGGAGCTTTATCTTTCAAAAATACAATGACAGAAGACCACGAATACTTCAACGACGAAGAATTAGGGAATCACGAATCCAACGAAACCGAATCAGAGGGACTGTTTGAACATCTTTCGATGACCGTGGATAAAGGTCAGGAATCAATCCGAATCGATAAATTCCTGGTCAATTTCCGACAAAATTCTTCCCGAAATAAAATCTCGCAAACCTGCCGGGCTGGGAATGTGGTGGTAAATGGCTCGCCAGTTAAACAAAATTACCGCGTGAAACCTGGCGATGAAATTTCGGTCTTGCTGACCAAGCCTCCGAGAGAAAACATTATTATTCCACAAGATATTCCCATTAATATCGTTTATGAAGATGAAGATGTAGTGGTTCTAGACAAGGAAGCTGGTATGGTCGTGCATCCGGGACATGGGAATTACGACGGTACCCTGATCAATGCTTTGGCTTTTCATTTTGAAAAAAATGGCGTAAAATCTGATTTAGACCGCGTTGGTCTGGTTCATAGAATTGATAAAGATACCTCGGGACTTTTGGTCGTTGCCAAAAATGAATATGCGTTGAGCTTTCTGGCCAAACAATTTTTTGACCGGCAGACCAAAAGATTATATTGGGCTTTCGTGTGGGGAAATATGGAAGACGAGGCTGGAACCATTCGCGGCAATATCGGCAGACATTTAAAAAACAGAATGCAAATGGCCGTTTTCGAAGACGAAAGTTTTGGTAAACATGCGGTTACTCACTATAAAGTGCTCGAAAGATTTCGATACATTACTTGGGTCGAATGCAAGTTAGAGACGGGCAGAACGCATCAGATTAGGGCGCATTTTAAACATATTGGCCATACCCTCTTTAATGATGAACGGTATGAAGGAAACCAGATTTTAAAAGGAATCAATATGCCGAAATACAAACAGTTCGTGAAGAATGTGTTCGAGATTTTGCCCCGTCATGCACTGCACGCACACACGCTCGGATTTGTTCACCCCACAACCAAGGAAGAAATGTATTTTGAAAGCCCCATGCCTAATGATATGGATGAGGCCCTGAATAAATGGAGAAAATATTTAGAATCTTAACGCCTAATTAAAATTCAGCAAAACTAATTTCTCCAATCCTTGTAGGGTGTAATTTTGGTAAAATTTTTCGATCTTTTGCAGTTTAAAAGAAATTTAGGCAGAATCTTAATTACATAAAACTTTTTTTATATTTGTTGAAAATTCACGCAATTCTTATTATGAGAAAAATATATACGTTATTTTTCGTGGTGGCCTTTTTGGGGAGCTACAAAAGCCAGGAAACTTTGCCTTATTATCAACAGTATTTGCTGAATGGTGATTTCCTATTTAATCCCGCACTCTACGGAAACTCCGATGATATTGTGTTGAATTTAAACTACCAGAAACAGTTTTCGAATTTCGATCAGTCGCCCAATGTACAGTCGATCGGGTTGCATGCCAACGTTTTTGATCGTGTGGGAGCAGGTTTGTCTTTTTTTAGAGATCAGAACGGGCCGATTTCCTCGAATGGTATTTCAGCTGGAGCCGCTTACTTTATTCCGATTGATGATGATGGCGAACGAAAAAGCCAATTTTCCTTCGGTACGAATGTGAATTTCTATAATATGAACATCGATTTGGGCATGCTCAATCCACAAGATCCCGGTGATCCCGTTTTAAATGCTGATTCGATGTTTCTGGTGTATGCCAACCTGGGAATGGCGGTGACTTACCGTAATTTTTTTGCGGGTGTTTCTGTAAACGATATCGCTTTAACGAATGACATCCCGATTGTAAATGGAATTGAGCCAGAACCCACCAAATTCTTAGTGAATACGGGCTATAACTGGTATGTGACGGAAGAGTTTTATGTAACGCCTTCGGTCTTGGTCAATTTCAACACGAATTCTTCAAAATTAATGGACCTTAACCTCATGGCAACTTTTGCGGGAGCGGATAGTTCGTTTTCTGCGGGCGCGAGTTTAAGAACTGCCAATAATAAATTTGGGAATCAAAGTTTAGGATTATCACCGGTGATTAAAGCTTCTGTTAATAATTTCTTTTTTGGCGCAAGTTATAATTTCGGACTGTCGGATATTCAACAATACGCTGGCAGCAGCTTTATGCTGAGCATCGGTTATAAATTTGATAATTTTATCAATCAAAGAGGATATCGGTATTAAAGTTCCAGTTGTAAATAACTGTCTTTATTTAACGCAAAGATTTTACACGCAACTACTCCTCAATAATTACGATCGCAAAGGCGTTTCACTTAGCAAAGGGCAATGTCTATTTATTCTTTTTTAAAAATAGATGTTTTAACAAATAAACATTGATTGGTTGCGATTATATTTTGGCTCTTTTTACTTTTTCCTTGGCTCTTATTTAAAAGATGATTTATTTACATATTCCTTTCTGCAAGCAAAAATGCAGTTACTGCAATTTTCATTTTTCAACTTCTTTAAATGCTAAAGAAGAAATGATTGCGGCTATTAAAAAGGAAATTTATTTGCGCAAAGACGAACTGGAAAATAAAAATTTACAATCCCTATATTTCGGTGGTGGTACGCCTTCTTTGCTTACAGTAGATGAGCTTCAATCAATAGTAGATGAGGTTTTAAAATACTTTTCTTTTGATCCCGATATTGAAATTACACTGGAAGCCAATCCCGATGATTTGAATAAAGATTTTCTAAAAGATTTATCTAAAACGTCCTTCAACCGTTTGTCGATTGGAACGCAAAGTTTTTTCGATGAAGATTTAAAATTGATGAACCGCGCTCATAATTCGGGTGAAGCCGAAAGTTCGATCAAGCGCGCGCAGGATTTTGGTTTTGAAAACATCAGCATCGATTTAATTTATGGTTCGCCGAGTTCTAATTTTGAAATTTGGAAACAAAACCTAGCGAAAACCATTGCGCTCCAAGTTCCCCATGTTTCCTCTTATGCGCTAACGATAGAACCCAAAACAATGTTGAGCGCCTGGATTTCTCAAGGAAAAATGATGGCACCGAAAGAAGCTGAACAGCATGAGGAATTTTTCTTTATGGTCGATTTTCTAAAAGATCAAGGTTTCGATCACTATGAAATCTCTAATTTTGGGCAACCCGGGTTTCATTCCAAACATAATTCTGCCTATTGGAAATACCAGGAATATTTGGGCCTCGGACCGTCGGCACATTCTTATAATGGTCGAAATAAAAGAAGTTGGAATATTGCCAATAATCAACGGTATATCAATTCTTTACATCAAAATAAATTACCCAAGGAAACCGAAGTTTTAACCGAAAAAGACCAATTTAATGAAATGCTGATGATTGGTTTACGAACAAGTTGGGGAGTAAATTTAGAAGATTTAAAGAAAAAATTCAGTACAGAACTTTTATCGTATTTCCAAAAAGAAATCAAATCAAAATTAGAAGACGGAATGTTAATCATCCAAAACAATCAATTAATCATTCCAGAAAAACATTGGTTTTTGGCAGATGGGATTGCCTCGGATTTGTTTGTTGTTTAGGTAATTGGTTATGGGTGGCATTTGGTCGGTGCGCAATGATGTAATTCACGAATCTCAATCCATCACCTAGCACCTAGCACCCAGCGCCCATCATTCCAACTGCTTCTTTTTGCTTTATACTTGACACTTTATTCGTATTTTTGCAGAAATTTCTTCCTTTGAAAACTAAAAAACCAGATTTCAGTCACCTTTCTGCAAACCAACCTATCGGGATTTTCGACTCTGGGGTGGGCGGACTCACCGTGGCTAAAGAGATTAAAAGATTGCTGCCCAACGAGAATTTGATTTATTTCGGAGATACCAAGCACCTCCCCTATGGTGAAAAATCCCGTGAAGCGATCGTTGGATACTCTACTAAAATCACTCAATTTCTGATGGATAAAAATTGCAAAGCGGTGGTTATCGCTTGCAATTCTGCTACAGCAAATGCTTTAAAAGAAGTCCTGGTATTGGTGGATTCCCGCGTGCCGGTTATAGATGTGATTAATCCCGTAGCTGAAAAAGTGGCTTACGAAATTCACAACAATGTGGGCGTGATTGCTACGAAAGCGACCGTTAACTCAGGATTGTACAAAAAATCAATCCGTAAACACAATAAATTTATTAAGGTTGACGAATTGGCTACGCCATTATTGGTGCCGGCGATTGAAGAAGGTTTTAGAAATCATCCGATTACGCATTCAATTATTTACAATTACCTGAGCAACAGTAAACTAAAAAACATCGAAACGCTTATTCTGGGCTGCACGCATTATCCGCTTTTGCTCAATGAAATCAAACAGTATTACGGAAACCGCGTTCGGGTCATCGATTCCCCAACTATTGTAGCGAATCAACTGAAAATGATTTTAGAAAAACATCATCTGTTGAATGAGCAAAATCCCCACCCATCTTACCAGTTTTATCTTTCAGACATCACCAAAAACTTTGAAAAAATATCAAAGAAATTCTTTGGAAAAACCATTGATTTGGAACTGAAAGTATTGTAAGAATTTGCTTTTCAGAGTTGAATTGTTTCGAATCTATTTTTCTAACCAAGAGGCGTTTCCGCTTCTGAATCAGGCATTTCTTCCGGTTGCACTTCGTTGGGTTTTAAGAAGGAAAAACTAACGTTTCCATATTTTCGGGTATCCGTTATGTTGGGATGTTCCAGTTTTGTTCGGCTTTGATGTTCCAGGATAAACACCCCATTTTCTTTCAGATAATTATTATTCAAGACCAAAGAAATCAATTCCTGATATTTCGCCACCTCCATTTCAAAGGGTGGATCAGCAACCACGATTTCGTAGCTTTTGCGGTTTCTGTTTTTCTTTAAATATTCAAAAACATCGGCACGCATGGCATTGACTTGCGCATCCATTTCAAGTTCTTCCGCAGTTGCATTGATGAAGCCGGCATGGCGGGCATTCATTTCTATGGATGATACATCTTTGCAACCACGCGAGGCAAATTCCAAAGAAATCGATCCAATTCCGGCAAAAAGATCAAGCACAGAAATAGAGGCATAATCATATCGGAAGCGGTTTTCAATAATACTGAAGAGGGCTTCTTTGGCAAAATCGGTGGTTGGTCGCACGTCGAAATTTTTCGGTGCGGAAATTCTTTTGGCTTTCCACTGGCCACTGATTATTCTGTACATGAGGTTTGTTGTTTAGGTTACGTTTGAGAAGTTATCTCGCATTCAAAAGAAAATTCTTCTTCGGAATATTATCGTAAACAATTTTTAAGTTTTTCACGAATTTCTTTAATTCTGAAATAAAGGTTTCATTTTCAGTCGTTTCCCCATATACGAAAAACTGGGTATCTGCAATTCCAAAGCCAATTTTACTTAAAGTAAACATTACAAAATAAAGAAAATCAACTTCTGAATTTACATCTAAATTATTGTAAAGGATCACTTTTTTCCGGTCTAAGGCAAAAAACTCACACTGCTGATGATACAAATTGATGTGAATTTCTTTTTGGTGTTTTACTGAAATCTGATTTAAAAACTGCTCGCCCGAGAAATTAAATTGAGTCGGAATACTCAGATTTTTAATTTTATGATAAAGGTCTTTTGGAAACGTATAATAAAACTGAATGCCAAATTTCTTATTAACAGACAGCATTAATTCTTCATAATCTTGGTCTGCAGGTGCGTTGTAGGCAATTAATTCGTAGCCCAAATCATGTTTTGAAAAACCCTCAGGCATCAATGTAAAATGATTCAAAGCAGAAATTACGGTAATCTCTTTGTATTTTTTCTGGGTTAAGATCTCATCAACCTTCGTTGAGAGCGCGTTTTCCGAAGATTCTTCGGTGACAAAAAACGAGTGTTCCTCAGAAACTGTTTTGTTTCTTGAAACTTGATATTGTACGCCGTCTTTGGTAAAAAGTAATTTTAGGTGTTCCATGCTTTACGACCGCAAATTTATTAAAATTAATCGGCTTTTGAAATTTTCTTATATTTCATCCATATGAGCAAAGTCATTCTCTTATCTCAGAGAGATTTGCTACTTTTACAAGAGTGTTTTAGTCTGCTTCAACACCAAAAACAGAAAAACCATTTTTTAATTATTAAAGTACATGTATTATGAAAAGAATCTTATTCGCATTCTTATTGTTATTTTCAGTAAGTATTTTTGCTCAGAAAATTCAAAATCAAACTGTAGATGCAGCTTGCGCCATGTGTCAATTCAAAGTAAAAACCGATAAAGGCTGCGCCATGGCTGTAAAAATCAATGGCAAAGTGTTCGTCGTTGAAGGCATTAACAAAAAAGAATTTGGAGAAATGCACTCCGATGATGGTTATTGCAAAATCATGAAAAAAGCAGTAGTTAGCGGCGAAATCAAAAAAGGAAAATTTTACGCGACTAGTTTTAAATATGTTGATTAGGTTTTAGTTGGTAGGTAATGGGTGATCAATAATAGGCAATCGGGCCTTTTGAACTGCTTGCCTATTTCCAAAGACGTAAAACCTTCTGCCTATTTATTTACCTAAAAAAAACCAATACTGTACCGGATTGATGGTGCAGTATTTCTTTATTTTGAAATTCTATATTGGTTTGGCTTTTCAAAACATCGACTACCATTTGCTGCAAAACACCCTCTCCGATTCCGTGGATGATTTCTAATTTTTTCAGTTTATTTTTACGGCAATAATCAAGGGTCGCCAGCAATTTTTCCTTCTGAAGAAAAAGCCGCTCAAAAGAATTATAATCACCCGGCTTCTTCACCAAATGCTGGAAATGTAAATCCAAAATCAATGGCTTTTTATCGTGCTTTTTAGAAATAAGTTTGGTTGGTTCTCGTTTTTGTACCGTGGAGATTTGATCGTAAATCTCTGCTTGTTGCAGAACCAATTCGGTGGCCTTAAATTCATAAGAAAAACCGTGTTCATCTTCGATCACCACTTTTTCTCCTTTAAAATTTTTAATGGTTCCTTTTAGGTTATCATCAATCACTGAAACCAAATCTCCTATTTTCATGCTTTGCATTATTTGGCGAAAATAAGAAAATTGAATGGGATGATCATAAAAGTACGAGCATTGAATAGAAAAGCAAAACACCAATTTCAAGCGTGAAATTTAATTTTTTTTCTTAATAGCATGCTTAAATTTGCATTTAAAAAAGAAATTCATTAAAAATTGAAGATCTCATCAGTACATTTTACTTTGATTTTTTATGGATAAAATGATTTAGCAATAAACGAATTTCATTGAACTCAAAATCATTTGGTAAGGCTCTTTTCCAGTCGTTTAAGGTTTCATGTGGATTTTTCTTAAACTCTTTCTCAAAAGTTTTAATTTTATCTTTATCGAAAATCCGGGTTAAATCCAATAAACCTTGCTCTGCAAATTTAGCAAGATGCCCAAAAATAGTTTCGGTTACCAAACCTCTTTCCTTTGCAATTTCAGGAATCGTTTTGCCCTCTTCAAACAACTGAAAAGTTAAAATATGAGAAGGGATTTTGGCGACTTTTGTAGAAATGGTCATGTTATTTTCGGTATTAAAAAGCGGAACTTCCAACAAATAAACTTTCTTTAAATCATTCAGGTAATCTTCCATATCATCCAGAAAAACACGGAAATCTTCGTTGTACTCCTTGAGTCCTTTGGTACCCTTATTTTCGGAATAGAAATCGAGTAATGGTTGAAAAACTTCCAGATTGATTTTGGTAAAAAAGAAATTAACTGCGCCTTTTGCTTTGGTTTCAATTTCGGTCCACGTTTCATCACCATTGATAAATTTCTGGGTTTTCTGTATCATGATTTTATCGAATTTCTGATAAACTTTTCCAAACTCCTCAATTTTAGGCTTGATGTTTTGGTACAAAAAAGCGGCTTTATTTTTATCAAGTGCTTTGCTGGTTTTGGTTGTTTGGAACCATTTTTCTAAATAATTTTTGAACCACAAACAATCTAATCTGCTGATCACTTTTTTAATGCTGTAATCGTATTTCTCGGTTTGAAGAATCTCCTCTACTTTTTCATTGGCATTGGTTGCATCCTGAAACTGGGCAACCCGGCGATCTGCAAAAATAACATTCGGTGTAATTTTCGATTTTAGGACAATTCCCTCCAAGGTTCGGCAGCGCGAAAGAGCCACATAAACCTGTCCGGAAGCGAAGGATTTTCCGGCATCAATAATCAAACGGTCAAAAGTTAAACCTTGTGATTTATGAATCGTCACCGCCCAAGCCAGGCGAATTGGATATTGTTGAAAACTGCCCAGAACATCTTCGGTAATGTTTTTCTCGGCATCTAAGCCGTATCTTTTTTGTTCCCAAGTTTCTTTCTTTAAGGTAAAAACCTCCTCATCTCCATCGATGAGTACCGTGATTTCTTTTTGATCCAAGCTCATCACTTCCGCCAATTTCCCGTTGAAATATCGTTTATCACTGCTGGCATCATTTCGAATGAACATGACCTGAGCGCCCACTTTTAGCTGCAACTCTTCTTCATTTGGATATTGATTTTCACTGAAGTTCCCGATAATTTCGGCCGAATAAACGTAGGCTTTTCCTTTAAGGTCGGCCAGTTTTTTCTGATTGATTTCATCGGCCATTCTGTTGTGAGAAGTCAAATACACATAAGGCTCATCCGTGGGTTCAAAGTCGGGAATATACCGGTCATTCAAGGTATCGAAATCAATATCACCGACTGCTCCATCTCGGATATCATTTAAAATATCCAAAAATATTTCATCCTTTTGCCGGTAAACCGTGGTCAGTTCAATGGTGATTAATGGCATTTCTTTTAAAGCATAACTTTCAAAGAAAAAGGGTGATTTATAATATTGACCTAAAAAATGCTCATCTCGCACGACGGGTGGAAGCTGGTACAAATCGCCGATAAATAACATTTGAACGCCCCCAAATTTCTGCTGATTCCGACGAACAGACCGCAGGGAAAAATCCATCATATCCAACACATCAGCCCGCAACATCGAAACCTCATCGATGATTATAATTTCTATTTCGCGCAGCAGTTTAAGTTTGTCTTTTCGGTATTTAAAATGCTGCATTAGATCGGCAATATTATTTCCAAAATTACTGTCGATTCGATCGGTCGTAGGAATAAATGTTCTCAAAGGAAGCCCAAACATAGAATGTATCGTCACGCCACCTGCGTTGATGGCAGCAATGCCCGTGGGGGCAACTACGATGTGTTTCTTTTGGGTTTTTTTTACAAATTCGTTGAGAAAAGTTGTTTTTCCTGTTCCCGCTTTTCCGGTCAAAAAGATACTGCGGTTGGTATGTTCGGCTAAATTAAAGAGAGATGGGTCCATTGGTCAAATTTAAGAAAATTGAAAACAATGCTGATCATGAAAAACACCGTATTTCATTTCAGAAATCCCGGCATCGATTTGATTTAAAAATAATGAAATTGCTGGATCATCAAGCAGGAGAAATGAAGTAAAAATGAGCGTGATTACAATATTCTAAAAAAGACTGTATTTTTGCATCGAAAAGAAAATATTTATCATGAGAATTGTCCTAATTATTACGATTTCAATTTTAACCGTTATTTCATGTTCCTCTAAAAAGAAATTTACAGAGGTGGAAACCTTACCAAAAGACATTGCACTGAAGCCTCATAACCACTTTACCCAGGAAGATGACCAAGCTCAAATGAAGAAGCTCATCAATGAAATTGACTCTCTGATCAATACGGAAACGTGCACGGATGCTGCTGAATGGAAATTTTCTGCGATTGGCTCCAAAGCTTGTGGTGGACCCAACTCTTATATTGCCTATCCCGTAAAATTAGAAAACGCAATTTTGCCAAAAATCGCAGAATTCACCTCAATGCAAAGTGCTTTTAATATGAAGTATGGCTTAATGTCTGATTGTGCCATGGTTCTGCCGCCAGCCGAAATCAAATGCGACAACGGAAAAGCGATTTTGATTGGCCATCAGTCGGAAGAAAAAGAGGTAGTGGAGTAAACTTAAATTATTTCATTCTTGAACCAATTCATAAATTAACTTATTTTCATTTTTAGAAATGAAAATATAATCTTCTTCTATTTCCGAGTTTTTGGCATTTTCTTTAAAAAATCCTTCGCTATTTTCTCGGTATTCTATAAATAAAGTTGGATATTTTTCGATGAGAATATTGATACTATCAGATTTCTCTTTAAATTCTTTTGCCAATCTCAATTTATCATTGTTTGAAATTTTCAACTCAAATCGTTGGTAAAAATCGCCAATTGCCCATGTTGTTTTATGTTCGACAATTTCGAAATCATCTTTTAATTCAATATTATTTGGCAGTAAGAGTTCCCGAGCGTTTGCCTTTGAAAAAACAGAAAACCCACTGGAATCCCAATGAACATAATCAATAAAATTGTCGAGAATATAATATCTTCAATCATGGATTATCATTCCATATACCAACTCGAATATTTCACGTAATTATTCGCGATCCGCTCTACTTCTCCTTCCAGTAATTCCGCAGAAATATCTTTAATTTTTCGTGCGGGTGTTCCGGCCCACACTTCACCCGGTTTAATATGAGTTCCCTGGATCACCACTGAACCGGCACCCACAATCGAGTTGCTTTCTACCAAACAATCGTCCATTACAATGGCTCCCATTCCGATTAGCACGTTATCCTGAATGGTGCAACCGTGAACGATGGCGTTGTGCCCTATCGAAACATTATCACCAATGATGAGTGGGAATTTTTCGTAGGTGCAATGCAACATGGCATTATCCTGCACATTTACTTTATCGCCCATTTTAATAAAATGAACATCGCCGCGAATTACTGCATTATACCAAATGCTGCATGCTGTTCCCATGGTGACATCGCCAATGATGGTTGCGGTTTCTGCTAAAAAAGTGTTTTCTCCGATTTGCGGAGTTTTTCCTAATAATTCTTTTATAAGTGCCATGCTAATTATGCTAATTATGTTAATTTAATAAGTTGCTCATTTCTTGATTTAAGCAAATAAAATAAATCATATTGATTTTGGATTTTTTTAATTTAAATAATATTACGCTTATTGACAAGGTCTAATATATCCTTGATGAAATCTAAATTCTTATCCGTATTTTTGTACTCAAATTTAAGAAATTAAAATGAAACCAATTATTATAGAGCCCACAGAAAACCCAAAAGTAATGAAGTTTGTAGCCGATTACAACTTAATTCCTGGTTCTCTGGAACTCGATCGAGATTCTGAAATCGCAGAAATCCCTTTAGCACAAAAACTTTTTCAATATCCCTTCGTAGAAAGAATTTTTATCACTGCGAATTTTATTGCGTTGGCAAAGCAGGATGGCGTAGATTGGGAAAATGTAGTGGAACCGTTAAAAGGAATTATCGCAACAGAATTAGAGGCTAATCCGCGTGTTTATCGTCAGAAGCAAAAAGAGGAATATATGATTTATGCAGAAATGACCCCAAATCCGATGGTGATGAAATTCGTTTCAAATACCTTGTTGCTTGATGGTTTTATTGAAGTGAAATCCCGAGAAGAAGCTGTAGATATTCCCTTGGCACAAGCTATTTTTGAAGAATATGATTTTGCCAAAGAAGTTTTTATTTCTGATCATTTTGTCGCGGTGACCAAAAATGTTTCCGTAGAATGGCATGAAGTAATGGTTTCGGTACGAGGCTTTGTCGCTGATTATCTGCAAAATGGTGGCGTAATTTCTAAGGCAACACCGCAGAAACATGCAAGCCCAGCTTCCACAATTATGAACCGAGAATACAATGAAGAGGAGCAGAAGATATCTGATATTTTGAATGAATATGTCGCTCCTGCAGTGGAAGGCGATGGTGGTAAAATTTCCTTAATGGAATATGATCCAGAAACCAAAACTGCAAAAATGTTATTACAAGGTGCTTGCTCTGGCTGCCCAAGCTCCACGGCAACTTTGAAAGGTGGAATTGAAAATATCTTAAAACAGTTCTTGCCGGAATTGGTGGAAAAGGTAGAAGCGGTAAATGGTTGAAAGTTGAAGAGGGATAAAATTTTTAAACCTGCTCATCTTATAAAAGTGTAACTGAATTGCGCCCCGACTTGAACGGAGCTCTTTTTATAATTACCGCAGGAGCGGGAGTTATAAAAAAGCGGGAGTGGAAGGCGGATCTAGGCGCCCAAATAAAAAAATAAATGTCAAAAAAAGGAATTTTATTAGTGAACCTCGGGTCGCCCAAATCAACGAAAGTTGAAGATGTAAGGGAATATCTGGATGAGTTTTTAATGGATGAAAAAGTGATTGATTATCGCTGGTTTTTCCGATCACTGCTTGTACAGGGGATTATTTTAAATACGCGGCCGAAAAAATCTGCAGAAGCCTATAAAACTGTTTGGACAGAGGAAGGTTCGCCGCTCATTTTCATCACGGAGCGGATTAAAAAGAAACTGGAAAAGTTGGTGGATGTTCCCGTAGAAATCGGAATGCGGTACGCAGAACCCAGTATTGAAACCGGAATGCGCAAGCTGACAGAACTGGGCGTTTCGGAAATCGTACTCTTCCCACTCTATCCGCAATACGCGATGAGTACCACTGAAACGGTGGTTGAAAAGGCAGAACAGGTGCGCAAAAAACACTTCCCAAAAATTAAAATCAATTATGTTCAGCCTTTTTACAACCGCGAGATTTATATTGACTGCCTGGCAGAAAGCATCCGCGAGAAATTGCCGGAAACATTCGATGCGTTGCAGTTTTCCTATCACGGCGTGCCGGAAAGACATATTTATAAAACCGACCCTACCAACACCTGTAATTTAAACGACTGTTGTTCCCGAGACCACAATCCGAGTCATCAGTTTTGCTATAGACATCAGTGTTTTAAGGTGACGGAGGAGGTTATTAAAAAATTGAATTTACCCAAAGAAAAAGTGTTGGTCACTTTTCAATCCCGTTTGGGAAATGACAAGTGGATGGAACCTTACACGGATGAAACTCTAGAAAATTTAGGCAAAAAAGGAATTAAAAATCTGGCCATTGTTTGTCCGGCATTTGTATCTGATTGTTTAGAAACTTTAGAAGAAATTTCAGTAGAAGGCAAAGAACAGTTTATGCATGGTGGCGGCGAAGTTTACAATTATATTCCTTGCTTGAATGATGAAGACCGCTGGATCGAAGTGGTGAAAACCTTGTGTGAGGAAAGACTGCAAGAATTTTACATGGTTTAACATTATAAACCTTCAAGGTTTTAGAAACCTTGAAGGTTTGAATTCTTCTTTCAATTTATCTTACAGGCATCCTAAATTCGCCATATCCCAATAAACCATCATAACTTCTGCCGAAAGGTTGATAATATAAGAAGGCCTGATACAGGTTTTCGGTCTGCCAGAAATTACCGTTGATTTCGCCTAGATTAAGTGATCCATCTGGATTTTTGGTGGCTAAAATATAGTTATAAAATCCCTGTTTCAAATAAATTTTTGCGATGTACTTTTTTAGGGTTTCATCGTAGATCATCTGGTTTTCTTTGCTGGCTTTAAAATCATTAAAACCACCCACCACATAAATATCTTTATCGGTTTTTTCTGAATCTAAGGCGAAATAAACCCAGGAATAATCTGCTTCACGTTCTGCATTTCTTTCGATTCCCAAATCATTTCTGCGGAAATAAAAAGCACCATTTACATCGGGTTGGTATTGATAATTCATCGGAAAAGCCCAAACCGAATGCAGATAAGTATAATTAATCCCATCAATATTTTCTGCCTGTGCAACCATATCAAAAGGCTGATCCATATTTTTATTATCGAAATAATAAAACTCATTATTACCCGGAAAAGCCAAATTCATTTGTTGAAAAAGAATTTTATTACCCAATGTAGAACTTTGTTTTTGGTTATAAACCCCTAAATCCCAGTTGTTATTTTGAATCACATTCAAAGTCAATGAATTGAGATTTGAACTCATCGTGGGACCATTGCCAATCGCCTGTACTTCTACCCTTTGGTTGATTTTAGGATTTCTTGCATCAGCTGTTCGGGAAATATTTAGTGCAACATCAGCACCGGCTTCTACCACACAAAATCGTTTCGTAAAAAGTGGTTTGCTTGGAGAATCCTGATAGATTACCAACTCGAAATTTCCTGAAATTTTAGGCTGAATTTTGTCATTGGGAAAAGTTAAGGTATAGTTGGTGTAAGCTTGCAGGGTATTAAATGAGTATTGAAACTGATCGATCATCCCGTTTAAACTGCCATTGGCAAATTCTGTAAAAAATAAGTTATCCTCCTGCCAATTTCTATCGAAATGTTTTAAAGTATAGCGATAGATCGTACTCGAATTCGACAAATCATCGAAACGCAAAATCAACTGTTCATTAAATCCAATCACCGGTGTTTCATCGTTGGTTTGTGGATTGAACAATTGTACGCTGCGAATATCCTGCGCATAGAAATAGGCGCTGACTAAAATCAGGAAGGTTTGTAAATATTTCATTGAGACGAAGATAACAATTTTTAGCGAGGTGATATTCTAATGATGTGCTGATGTGCTGAGGCTGTGATTATGAAAAACCCTTTCAGTCTTTAGAAGACCGAAAGGGTTTACCGTTGGCAAAAAAAAATGCCCGAAATATTTATTGCCCTACTTGGCTCTTTTATCTTTTCACTTGGCTCTTGCTACAACTCAACCATTTCCATCACTTCCACATCATAGCCGCCCACCAAGGGTTTTTGATTGATATTCTGAGAAATTACACGGAATTTATTAATGCCTAAATTTTTTAAAATCTGGGTTCCAATCCCATAATCATGGAAATTTGAAGCCAAAGTCGGTCGTTTTTCCTGACCATCCTGGAAATCCAAAAACTGTTGCAATTTTCGCATGGTATTTTCAGAGTTCGACACATTATTAATGAAAATGATAGCGCCTTTACCCTCATCGTTGATCATTCTAGTCACTTTTTCAAGCAATGGTTTTTCACCAGTCGTCAATCTGCTCAACACATCAAAATAAGAATTAGACGCTTGAACCCGAACTAAAATCGGTTCATTTTCGGACCATTTCCCTTTGGTTAATGCGAAATGAATTTGATCGGTACTTGTTTCTTTAAAAGCGAAAAAATCAAATTCACCGTAATGTGTTTTTACTTTTCGTTCTTCCAAACGCTCGATCAAATCGCCTTTTCTCAACTGGTATTCAATTAAATCTTCAATAGAAACCAATTTCAAATCATGCTTTTTCGCCAATTCATATAATTCGGGCAGTCGCGCCATCGAACCGTCATCATTCATAATTTCGCAAATAACACCACCTTCCTGCAAACCAGCTAACTTGGTTAAATCAATCGCAGCTTCGGTATGACCAGCTCTTTTCAAAACGCCACCTTTCTTCGCCCTCAAGGGGAAAATATGACCTGGACGCATAAAATCAGCCGGCTTGGTATTTTCATCCATCAATGCCAAAATCGTTTTGCTTCGGTCACTGGCAGAGATTCCTGTAGAAACACCTTCGCCCAACAAGTCGACTGATACGGTGAAGGCGGTTTCCTTTGGATCGCTGCTTCGTGTCACCATAATATCCAGACCGAGTTCATCACAACGCTTTTCAGGCAGTGGCGTACAAATCAACCCACGACCGTGGATGGTCATAAAATTAATGATTTCGGGCGTCGTTAATTCTGCCGCAGATAGAAAATCTCCTTCATTTTCCCGGTTTTCATCATCCACAACGATGATAATTTTTCCGTTTTTTAAATCCTCAATCGCTTCAGGAATGGTATTAAGTTGAATATCTGACATTTTACTTTTAGATTTTTGCAAAGATACTTAGATTTATGGCAACCGACAATTCTTATTTGGGCGTCTGTTTCCGTCTTCCACTCCCGCTTTTTTTGTTGCGAGCAAAGCGAAGCAATGCGCTGAAAAATATCAAAATCGCAATAATAAAAAAGAGCTTCGTTCAAGCCGGGACGCAATTTCGGGACGCAATTTGGTGTTTTTTTTAAATTTAGGAATTCGCAGTAATTGATTAAGCATTCAAATCATCAGCAGCTTCCCTAATAATTTCGTACGATTGTAATCTTGCCTGATGCTCATAAATATGCGATGTAATCATCAATTCATCCACTTGGAATCTTTTTTGAAATTCTGAAATTTGGTTTTTCACCGTTTCTTTGCCACCGATAAAACTGTATTTAAGCATTTGGGTTACGTGCGTCTTTTCCATCTGATTCCAGATTTCGTCCATATTATTTAGAGGTGGAGCATACGGTTTTCTGTCATTTCTTATCAAATTAACAAACGCTTGGTACAGAGTGGTTGCGCGTTTTTTCGCCTCATCATCGGTATTCGCTGCAATTCCGTTGACACACGCAATGGTGTACGGTTCAGGAAATTCTGCGCTGGGTTTATAATTTTGGTGGTAAATTTCAAAAGCGGTTTCCATCATTTGGGGTGCAAAATGTCCCGCAAAAGCATAAGGCAAACCCAGTTCTGCAGCCAGCCAAGCACTATCGGTACTGGATCCCAAAATATATATCGGGATATCACAACCTTCACCCGGAATCGCGCGAACCAAACTACCAGAATTTTCAACCGAAAAATACTGTTGCAATTCCTGAATCTGCTGCGGAAAATGTTGATTAATATTCATCGGGTTTCTTCCCAGAGCTTTTGCAGTTAAGCCGTCAGTGCCAGGTGCTCTGCCGACGCCCAAATCAATTCGGCCCGGAAATAAACTTTCCAGCGTGCCGAACTGCTCGGCAATGACCAAGGAGCTGTGATTGGGCAACATAATGCCACCAGAACCCACCCTGATTTTTTGCGTTCCGTTCGCAATAAATCCAATTAAGACTGAAGTTGCAGAACTTGCAATACTGGCCATGTTATGATGTTCGGCCAGCCAAAATCTTTTATAACCCAATTTCTCGGCAGCTCTTGCTAAATCTAAACTGTCGTTAAAAGTATCTTGAATGGTTTTATTTTGTTTAACTGGCGCTAAATCCAGTACGGAAATTTCGAATTTTTTCATTGCGATAAGATAAGGAATACAATTAAATTTAACTAAAAAAATGTTTAAAGAAACAAATTATTTTACAGATTAGAGAAAATAACTAAAGTGCTAAAAATTTTTCTATGCACTTATCCAAATTTTATGCAAATTTGCGTTTCAATGAAAACAGTCCTATGCGAAACTTGATTTTTCTGATCATTCTTCTTTTTAGCCGGAATCTATCCTCTCAGCAAATTAGTGAATATTCTTCGGTACCTCTTCTTAACTTCCCCAAAATTAAATCATCGATTACGATGCCAGTGAAAATCCCGCTGTCGGAAATCGGGAATATGATTAATAATTCGGTACCAACCCTCATTTTTCAAGATGATTCTTTTACCGATAACAACAACGATCAGTTCAAAGTAAAAGTCTGGAAAACCCGACCAATTCGTCTTGTTGGCGGCACCAAACAAAATCTTCTCATCGAAGTTCCGTTAAAAATATGGGTTGAAAAAGGAATCGGAACTTTTGGGTTCTACAATTATCAGAATACCACTTTTGAGACGGTGATGTATTTTAACACCCAACTCACCTTTAATAATAATTGGACGATGGTCACCAAAACCGAACCAATGGGTTATAAATGGGTTACAAAACCGGTTCTCGATTATGGCAGAATTAAAGTCCCAATTACCACTTTGATCGAATCAAGTTTGAAAAAACAGCAAGCCGACTTTTCAAAAACCATCGATGAAATGATGCTGGAACAACTTAATTTTCAGCAATATGCCATTATGGCCTGGAATCAATTCTCAGAACCATTTGAAGTTTCAGAAGAATATAAAACATGGTTAAAAATCACACCCATCAGCGTCAATATTACACCCCTCATCTTCTACGGAAATCGTATTGATGCCAATATTGGAATCGACACGTATTCAGAAACGTTTACGGGAAGAAAACCAGCCAGTTCACCTTTAATTAAAACCATTGCAAATTTCAATTCGGTTCAGCAGCTTCCTAATAATTTTATCTTACAAACGACCGTTAATATTCCGTTTACAGAAGCGACTGCTATTGCCGAGAAAACATTTTTAGGAAAAGAATTCGACTTTCGAGAAGGAAAATCTAAAGTGAAAATAACATCCATTAAAGTCTATGGTGAAAAGGACAGGATTATGATTGAAGCCGCCACAGAAGGAGCCATCGAAGGAACTTCTTTCATCAGCGGAATCCCTGTTTACGATGAGATGAAAAGAAAAATCGTTTTATCTGACACGCAGTTCAAATTAAAAACGAAAAACATTTTATACAAAACCGCAACATTTTTATTTCAAGGCAAAATTGTAAAAATGATTGAAGATGAATACGGAATTCCGACCGCAGAACTAGAGGATTCATCTAAAAAAAGTATTGAAGAAACTTTTAACAAAGAATACTACAAAGGATTGAAAATGAATGGAAAGGTATTTAAACTGAAACCCTCACAAATTATTTTAAACCCTGTTGGCATTACCGCAATCATCGATACGCAAGCCCAGTTAGAGCTTTCTGTAAAGGGTTTGTAACACCTTAATAAAATAAATAAACAAGTAAATATGGCTAGAGTTTTACAAGTGGTTGAGCGAAACAAAGCAGATAAAGGATACCGTTTTCTCAACTACATTATTGATTTCGGTTTTACACTCCTTGTGATGTGGTTTCTCATTTTGGTATTTGTGGTGGTAAAATACTTGATTACTGGCGCCGATATAGAGGAATCTGCGGATGAAATTGCAAATTTAGACCCCTTAATCGATCGAATAGGAACACTTTTGATGTATGCGTTCATTATGTTTGTAACAGAAAAAATAAGTAACGGACGCAGTTTGGGAAAATTAATCACCGGTACAAAAGTGGTAAAAATCGATGGCAGTGCGCTGACCACTGATGATTTATTAAAAAGAAATTTTTCTCGTGCGGTACCATTTGACCAACTTTCTTTTTTCGGCAATAATGGATGGCACGACAACTGGTCGGATACACGAGTGGTTAAATTAAAAGCATATGAACTCGCCCGAAATATGCAGAATGACCTTGAAAGTTTGGGTGTAAAAGAAAAACTTTAATTTTATTTTTTCTGAAAAATAAAAAGTCCTATATTTGCAAACCCAAATGGTTCTTTGGCCGAGTGGTTAGGCAGTGGTCTGCAACACCATCTACAGCGGTTCGAATCCGCTAGGAACCTCTAAAACCCTATTAATCTGTTCATAAGATTTTTAGGGTTTTTCTTTGTAAGGCAACAAAATGGAGAACATTTGTGCCCAGCAAAGAAATTTTCGGACTATGTTATATCTTGCATTTATTCTTTACATTTGTGAACTTACTAATATTGAATAATGAAGAATTATTTTAATCTTCAGATCGGGGAAGAAGAGAAAGACAAAGTGTTGGCGAATATTCAAAGCAGCATCTCCTTTTCTGGGGCAAATGTCTGGATTTTGGCGTGTGCCATCATGATTGCATCGGTCGGTTTGAATGTGAATTCCACAGCGGTAGTGATTGGTGCGATGCTTATTTCGCCCTTAATGGCACCGATTGTAGGTGCTGGGTTCGCCTTGGCCATGTTTGATTTTACCCTTTTACGAAAGTCCTTAAAAAACCTGTTGATATCAACCTTAGTCGGTTTGATTGTATCCTTTATTTATTTCTTATTAACGCCTTTTAAGGATGCCCAATCCGAAATTCTTGCCAGAACAGCCCCGAATATTTTTGATGTCCTCATCGCGTTTTTCGGTGGTTTGGTCGGTGTAATTGCGGTAACCAGAGTAGAAAAAGGAAATCCAATTCCCGGTGTTGCGATTGCCACGGCGCTAATGCCACCACTCTGCACGGCAGGTTATGGCTTGGCAACAGGAAATTTAGCTTATTTTGGTGGAGCATTGTTTCTTTATACCATCAACTGTGTTTTCATTTGCATAGCAACCTACCTGATTGTAAAATTGCTAAAATACCCAGCCGCAGGTTTTGTAGATGAAAAACGTGAAAAAACAGTACGAAACTGGATAACCATCATCACAGTTTTGATGATTGTGCCGAGTGTTTTTTTCGCCTATCAGTTTATTCAGCAACAGCGATTTCAGGAAAAAGTTAAATTGTACGTCCAGCAAGAATTTGAATCAAAAGGAAGTACGATTGTTTACCAGAAAACAAATTACAATTCTCCGACCAGTTTGCGAACCATCGAATTGGCTTTTTTAAATAAGAAATTTACTGCAAAACAAATTGCCGACGAAAATAAAAAATTAGTAGGTTTGGGCTTGCCGAACACCCAATTAATTATCAGGCAAGACAGTGCATTTCTAGCAGAAGCCTCTACGAAAAACATTGCCAACAATGAAGTTGATAATGCGCGGAGAGCACTGATTTCAGACCTTAATGCAAAATTAGAACGCTATACCTTTCAAACCGAAAATCTCTATAAAGAAGCGTCTTCGATTTTTCCGGAACTCACTTCAATTTCCATCGGTAAGCAAGAAATTTTTTCGAATACAGATTCTACGAAGGTCATCCCAATCGGTTTGTATCAAAGTGAGAAACCTATTACCAGAGAAAAACAGGAAACACTACGACAATGGCTGAAAGCAAAGTTAAAAGTAGATACCATTGAGATTTTCCGACGGTAATTTAGAGTCTATCTAAATTTAAAGTACATTGATCTGGTTAACGCATCAGTTAAATAAAATAGCTCAAATAGGAGTACCGCAGAAGGTACAGTAGTATTGTAAATCAAAAATTTTCAGCGATATGTCATATATACCGCTTGAAAAAATATAACGATTGTAACTCCTGAGTTAAATTTTAAAGGATATAAGCTTACTTAAAAACAATACGATTTTACCCATCTCGAACAATCAACTAAAAATCTACATATCAGCGCTTTAGATATATTAAAATTTATTTAACAAATCATTAACACTAGATTGGTTTCGTTTTTGGCAGTAGTACAGTTGGAGGATTATTTAGTAATCTATTTATTAAACCGTACTAAAATTTATCGTTATGAAAGCAACTCACATCATATCTCAAGAAACACCAAAGAATTTTATCTTTAAAAATTTATTCTTAGTAGGAGCCATAGCTGCACTTACTTTGACCGCTTGTACAAAAGACAATGCAATCGCTGAAAAATCTTTAGACCAACAAAAAATTGAGTTCCAACAAAGACAACTCGAGATTGAGCAACAGAAGCTAGCCATTGAAAAAGAAAAAATGGCATATGAAACTCAAAAGAAAATGGATAGTATTACAGAAGCGAAACAAGCGGTAGCTGCAGCACCCAGACCTCAAGTGATCAGAGAAACCAAAACTGTTTACGTGAATAATACCCCAAGACAGGTCGCCTCTTCTGGCTCAAATACTGGCGCTTCTCAAGGAACTACCCAAAAACAAGGCATGAGTAAAGCCGCAAAAGGCACCATTATTGGGACCGTAGGTGGTGCCGCTGCAGGTGCAATTATCAATAAGAAAAACCGTGGCGTAGGTGCAGTAGTTGGTGGCGTTGTGGGTGGAGCAACCGGTTATACCATCGGTAGAGCTGGCGACAGAAAAGATGGTCGGGTGCAACCAAAAAATTAAAAAATCACTTTTTATAGTTTAAAAAGATTGCTTATTTTTAAGCAATCTTTTTTTATGCTTTATATCGTATTGATGCTAATTTTGTTGCTCCCAACTTTAGCAGGTTTAGGAGCCACGCTCACGAAAATTTCCGGAGGCTATTCCCAAAAAATTGCGGTTCAAATTTTGAGCGGTATTTTCTTGGTAAGCGTTATCTTCACAGGCCTCGCTTTTTTCATTCCACTTAATATTTACGTAGAAATAGGTACTTTACTAATTGGAACAACCGCCTTTTTCTACTTTAAAATTAATTTGGAATTTTGGAATTTTGTTAGTCAAAATTCTATTGCATTTCTGAGCATTTCACTTTTGATAATATTCTTTGGCTCTTATTATCCTTTTATATTAGACCATTTCGGCTATTATGTACCCACAATAAAATGGCTTTCGGAAATCGGCTTGGTCCAGGGAATTTCTAATCTGGACTTGCTCTTGGGTCAAAATTCCCTCTGGCATATTTTTCAAGCTGGATTTTCAAATTTTTCTGATCCTTTTCTAAGGCTGAATGTGTTGGTACTTATTACGTATTTAATTTATGTCTTAGAGCAGAAAACATGGATTCATTTGGCATTTTTTCCCGTCCTGTTTCTCTTCACCCAATCGCCGTCTGCTGATTTGCCAGCAATCGTTTTTTCGTTGATTGTCTTAAATGAAGTTTTTAATTCGACCAGAAATCTACCCTTTATTTTTGCAGTTTCAGTATTTGTAGTTGCGGTAAAACCCACGATGATTTGGCTGCCGATTTTGGTTTCTCTTTATGGTTTTGTAGTGCTCAAAAACAATTATAAATTCTTTATTCCGGGAATTTTACTGTTCCTGCTTTTTGTTTTTAAAAACATCTGGACTTTCGGCTTCCCAATATTTCCCGTCCAATTAATTGATCTTGGGTTTTCCTGGAGACCAAATGCGGACTTGCTTTTTAATTCTTCCAAAGTTGCGATTATGAAAACCTACGACATGCAATATTCGTATGAAGAAATCCAACAGTTTTCCAGAATTGACTATCTAAAAAACTGGTTTTTTTTGGAGGGAATCAAAGGTAAAATCCATCTTCTATTCATTGGTAGTCTGGCAATCTTCATTGTCTTTGCGGTTGTAAAAAATTCAAAAATAATTTGGATCTTGCTTTTTTCAATACTCCTAAAAAGCATATTAATCTTACTGTTCTCTGCCCAATACCGCTTCTTTTTCGATGTTTTTTTTGTGATTATATTTGTTCTCTTTTATCATAATATAACCAAAAACTTTTCGCTCCTCCTTTTCAGCACTTTATCAATTTTTTTCGCAGCTTTTCTATCGTTCCCAAATTTGGTTCAAACACACCTGCCAAGTTTTAAATTGGGCAATTTCATGACAGGCTTTGACAAGACTCAATTGCTAAGACCCGCCTCTTTTGTCTATAAAAAGCACAAAACGCACCAAATCGGCAATTTAAAATTCAATGTAGTTGATGGTTATATTTTCAGTTTCGACACTCCGATTCCGGCGATTTCACCCCAATTTATTCAAGAGGATTTAGATGCGGGAATTTTTCCCCAACTAAAAGGTAAAACTTTAAAAAAAGGTTTCATCTGGCGGAAAATAACCACGGCAGAAAAAGAGAAAATTCAAGTAATTCTAAAAGATTTTTCACTTAAATAATTATTAATTAATGAACTCAATAAATTAATAAAATACCCCTAACTTTGTATCATGTTCAATTTAGGAAATTTTCTTACGCTCTCTACCTTCGGCGAAAGTCATGGTGAGGCTTACGGCGGCATTATCAACAGTTTTCCTGCCGGCTTACCCATAAATTTAGAAGAAGTTCAACATCAATTGGATCGCCGAAAACCTGGTCAAAGCTCGATTGTAACCCAACGAAAAGAAAGCGACACCGTGAAGTTTTTTTCGGGAATTTTTGAGGGAAAAACTACGGGAACTCCGATTGGTTTTATGATTGAAAACGAAAATCAAAAATCTAAAGATTACGATCATATTGCAAAAGCCTATCGGCCAAGCCATGCCGATTTTACCTATGACCAAAAATTCGGAATCCGTGATTACCGTGGGGGTGGAAAATCTTCTGCCCGCGAAACCGTGAACTGGGTCGTGGCCGGAAGTATGGCAAAACAGCTTCTACCCACCAACGTAGAAATCAGTGCATACGTTTCTTCAGTCGGAGAAATTTTCTGCGAAAAACCATATCAAGATTTAGACTTTTCCAAAATTGATTCCAATGACGTCCGTTGTCCAGATCTGGAAACTGCCGAAAAAATGATTTCCAAAATCAAGGAAATTAAAAAAGAAGGGAACACCATCGGCGGCACCATTACCTGCGTGATTAAAAACTTACCTATCGGTCTTGGGGAACCTGTTTTCGGAAAACTTCAGGCCGAATTAGCCAAAGCCATGCTGAACATCAATGCCTGCAAAGGATTTGAGTATGGCAGTGGATTTTGTGGCGCAAAAATGACCGGAAAAGACCACAACGATTTATTCAATGAAGATTTCACGACTAAAACCAATCTTTCGGGCGGAATTCAAGGTGGGATCTCCAATGGGATGGATGTTTATTTTCGACTTGCTTTCAAACCTGTCGCCACGATTTTACGTCCGCAAGACAGTTTTGATGACGATGGAAATCCTATTATCGTTCAAGGGAAAGGTCGCCACGACCCTTGTGTTTTACCACGCGCTGTTCCTATTGTGGAGAATTTAGCCGCTTTTGTATTGGCTGATTTATACCTGATTAACAAACTCCGAAAGTACAGCGAGGACGTTTAAATCCCTGTTATTTAAAATTTTCTGAATGTGATTTTGATCACCTAATAATCCAAGTTTTATAATGAAATTTGTGAAAAATAAAAAAAAGAATGAAAACAATGATTCTCGAACATCAAAACATTAACAACACCGAAGCCAATAAAAATTACTGGCAAAACGCTATTACTTTCGACGCCTATATGAAAATCGCAGAAGAGCGATTCCACAACAATCCTGATTCAAACGATGAGCATCAGGAATATTATGAACTTGGATTACAGCGACTTAACCGGACTATTAAAACTTATAAAGTTGATGCAGACCAAATGCAGAAATTTGAAGCTAAAAACTTTAACGGTAAGATATTAATTATTTCAGAACCTTGGTGTGGCGATGCAAGTGCAACTGTACCTGCCGTTTCTAAATTTTTTGCTGCAGCGGGCATTGAGGTGGCCGTTTTCTTGCGAGACAGCGACCTTTCGCTCATCGATCAATTTCAAACCAATGGAACGCAGTCTATTCCGAAGGTGATTATTTTTAATGAAGATTTTTCGGTAAAAGCAGATTGGGGACCACGACCACAATTCGGAAATGATCTTTTGAAAAAATTTAAAGAAAATCCAGACACCTATCCAAGAGAGGAATTTTACAATGATTTACAGGTGTATTACGCAAAAAATCGTGGTAAAGATGCGATTGAAGAAATCATATCGTTACTGTAAATAATTTTAAATGTTAAATCGCAAACCTGCGTGGCGACAGGCTGGTTTGCGGTTAAAAAACATTAGACCAATTTTTAATACAATACAATAATGAAATTCCTGAAAAAGAACGCATTTTTCATTCTGGTTGCGGCATTTTTAACCGTACTTTATCTCTTCCCATCGGTAAAATTAAAATTGAAAGATCTTTTTTTTCCCATTGCAGCGATTGAAAACGCCATCACGCTAAACGATGAAGATTATGATATACAACTCAAAGGAATTAATGTACCCAACACCAATCTGAAAAGTTTAAAAGGGAACAAACTCATTTTGCTTAATTTTTGGGGAACTTGGTGTCCGCCATGTCGGGAAGAGTGGCCAACCATCGAGCAATTATATTTGGGACGAAAAGATAAAATCGATTTCGTACTAATTGCCATGCAGGATAAAGAAGAAGATGTGATTGCATTTATGAAGAAAAATAATTACACCGCACCTGTTTATATTGCAGAAAGCCCGATCACCAAAAATGTTTTGCCAAAAGTATTTCCCACCACTTTTCTACTCGATAAAAACGGTAGAATTCTCTTAAAAGAAGAGGGAACCAAAGACTGGAATTCTAAGTCAACCAATTCATTTATCGACAATGTCACGCAGTAATTTAACTAAAATTACGAATTGATGGTATGAATTTTGTGACTAATTGTTCGTTATAAAAAATTAAAATACACAATGAAAGCATCAAAAATTCAGTTGGCAAAAGAAGCATTTAAGCATAAAGGATTTATCTCAAAAATTCCTGTCATTATCCGGATGATCAAGTCGGCAACCAAAAAAGGCGGTTACAAACCTCAGTTAAAAAACGTACTTGTACCCGGTTTGGTTTTGCTTTATCTGGTTTCACCCATTGATATTATCCCGGATATGATTCCTATCATCGGTGTATTGGATGATTTTGCACTGCTCGCCTTTGCGATTCCACTTTTGGTAAAAGAAGCCGAAAAGTTTGTCGCTTGGGAAGCTTCAAAAAAGTACGATGGTCCTACAATCGAAGAAGCCGAGATTATCTCTTAATCCATAAAAAATGAAGACCGTTCCCAAAAAGGAGCGGTTTTTTTTGGAATACCAGGATTATCGCTTCTTAAAAAACAGGTCTGGCTTTAGATTAAAAATTCCCGTGTCGATTTTAATATCAAATTCAATTCCCTTTAAATTATTAAAATTTGCAATGCTTGGGATCTGTGAAATCTTAAAGCGGAAACTTTAACCCTTTTTATTCAAAAAAAATAAGGAAATTTGCAGCGTGAAAAAACTCATCTCCATTATCGGAACTACAGGAATTGGCAAAACAAAACTCGCCATCGAAATTGCAAAACATTTCGAGACCGAAATTATTTCCTGTGATTCTCGGCAATTTTTCAAAGAAATGAATATCGGGACTGCTACCCCATCAAAAGAAGAGTTGGCAGAAGTTCCGCACCATTTCATTCAACATCTTTCGGTAGAAGATTATTATTCCATCGGACAATTCGAGAAAGACGCGATAGAAAAAATCGAGGAACTTTTTCAGAAACATGATATCGTGGTTTTGGTGGGCGGAAGCATGATGTACGAAAAAGCGGTCATCGGAGGACTTCACGATTTACCCGAAGCCAACGAAGAAAACCAACATAAACTGGAGCAGATTTTAGAAGAAGACGGCATTGAAAAACTTCAACATATTTTGAAGGAATTAGATCCAGAATACTTTGATAAAGTAGACAGAGACAATCCGAGGAGATTATTTCGCGCCATTGATATTATCTGGCAAACTGGGAAAACCTACAGCAAAAATATTGCACCACAAATGAATCAGCGGGATTTTGAGGTGATCAGGATTGGACTGCAAGCACCACGTGAAACTATTTACGAAAGAATTAATCAACGCGTAGATCTGATGGTAGAAAACGGTTTATTAAACGAGGCAGAATCATTAATTCCTTTTAAAAATAATCTAGCTTTACAAACCGTCGGTTATTCCGAACTCTTCAAATATTTTGGGAGAATCTGGCCTTTGGATTTTGCTTTGGAAGAAATTAAAAAAAATTCGCGAAGATTTGCAAAACGGCAATTGACCTGGTATCGAAAAGAAGAAAACATCAACTGGGTAAATTTTGAAAATTCGGTGCAAGAATCGTTATCTTTGCTTCATACTTTAAATATCAAAAAATAAAACAATGGCAAATACTCCTTCCAATATGATCGACCTCGGAACTAAAGCTCCTTTCTTTGAACTACCGAATCCGTCCCAAAGCAATGAAATGCAATCCTTAGAAGATCTAAAAGGTGAAAAAGGAACCCTCGTTTTTTTCATGTGTAACCACTGTCCGTTTGTACTTCATGTGGTTGATAAGTTAACTGAACTGTACGAAGATTATCAGGAACAGGGTATCGAATTTATCGCCATTAATGCCAATGATGTTGAAAAATATCCTGCAGATTCCCCAGAAAAAATGGTTGAATTTCAGGTAGAGAGAAAATTTGATTTTCCTTATTTATATGATGAAAGTCAAGCGATTGCAAAAGCCTACGAGGCAGCTTGTACGCCCGATTTTTTCTTTTTTGATGACAAATTAGATTTAATTTACCGCGGACAAATGGATGACTCCAGACCGGGAAATCAAAAAGAAATCACAGGTGAAGATTTAATTATCGCCTTCGAAAATCTATTGGCTGGCGCACCACAGGAAGAAATTCAGAAACCAAGTATGGGTTGTAATATCAAATGGAAGTAATAATAAGAGCCAAGTAAAAAGTAAAAAGAGCCAAGTATACGCATTACTTGGCTCTTTTTACTTTTACCTTTTTACTTTAAAAAAAGGGACTGTAATTTTTCT
Source organism: Kaistella yonginensis (assembly GCF_030409525.1). Classification (GTDB taxonomy): domain Bacteria; phylum Bacteroidota; class Bacteroidia; order Flavobacteriales; family Weeksellaceae; genus Kaistella; species Kaistella yonginensis. The sequence continues at coordinate 43,009 of NZ_JAUFQB010000058.1, forward strand.
CATATCCAATCGTAGTCGGATTACCGTGACCGTTATAGACTTTGGTATCTTGGTCCAGAACAAAAAGTTTTGACTTGATATTGCTGATGAGTTCTTCATGACTTCCCTTGTACAAATCGGTTCTGCCTATGCTTCCTTCAAACAAAACATCTCCAGAAATCATGAATTTTTGCTTTTCATTATGAAAAGCAATGCTTCCAGGTGAATGGCCGGGAACGTGAATAATTTTAAATTCATCTTTTCCCAACCTGAGAATTTCAGTTTCTTTTACATAAGAAATTTTTCCTACAAATGGTTTGAAGAAAAAGCCGAATCGATTGGCATCCATTGGATTTCGGTCCAACATTTCCTGTTCAAGTGGATGCATTACCACGGGAACTTGGTATTTGTCATAGGCCTTCTGCAACCCTAAAACGTGATCGATGTGTGCGTGGGTCAATAGTATATTCTTAACTTTTAAATCATTGTCAGCAATAAATTGTTCTAAAACATTGGTTTCTTCGTCAGTGAAATTTCCGGGATCGATGATGTAAGCGTCTTTGTCGTCATTATAAACGATATAGGTATTCTGTGAAAAGGGATTAAATGTAAACGATTTGATCTGAAACATTGATTTATTTTTTACAAATTTAAGGGCTATTTTTTTAAAACCACAAATGGCGCAAAGAATTTAAGTTCTTTATTACCTAAAAGCTTGAGAAAGTTGGAAGATAAAAAATTCGAGTTCGATTCATCGATCAATAAACTATTTTCTAAAATCCCAAGGCGCCACTGGATTTTTATCTGCCCAGAGTCCGATTTTATTTTTGCGGGCACTATTTTCTAATTGTGCATACTCGATGCTGCTAGAATATCTTTTATAATGCCAGGCTAAACCAGATTTTAGCATTTCTTTATTGAGGCAGACTTTATTTTCTAAAAATATTTCTGCAATCATCCTTCCGCGAGAATCGTAAGATCCTTTTTTTCCATTGCTAATGATTGTGACCGTTTTTCCAAAAGCGAGCGCGGCAAGTTTTTGTTTGGAAACAGTACCAAAGGCCTGCTTTTTTTCCGGCGCATCGATATGTTCTAAGCGCAGGGTCATGGGCAACTGGTAATATAAAACCTCAACAGTGTCGCCGTCTTTAATGCCAATTATTTTTACTTTGAGAAGGAGTTGGTTGGTTGGCGAGGCTTTTTGTGAGGACGCTGGAACAATGTAATTGCCAAAAAACAGAAAGCTAAATAAAGGGATTAATTTTCGCATTGCTAAAACAATAATATTTTTGAGGAAGATAGGAATTTCTAAAGGTTTTTTAAACTTTTAGTTGGTATTTCTGGGTGGTTTAGTGTGGCGCGAGCGAAGCGAGCGTCGAAAAGTGTGGAAGGTCAGCTTGTCTTTGTTTTGGGTGAACAAGACCTAAATTTCGTATTACCCTGCGCCCCGGCCTGAATGGAGCTCTTTTTGTGCAGCGCAGCGGAACAAAAAAGCGGGAATGGAGGACGGAAAAGGCGCCCAAATAGAAATCCCGACTCAAGTGAATGAATCGGGATTTCTGATTGAAAAAACGCGGTGCTAATTAAGCCTGTACGTTGTTTTGTCCTAATACGAAAGGTTCAACTTCTTTGATTTCTCCGAATTGTTGTTCGTAATTGGTGATGTTTTGTTGCAAAGCTGCCATTACTCTTTTGGCGTGAAGTGGCGCAAGAATTACTCTTGATCTTACATTCGCTTGCTGAACTCCTGGCATCATTTGGATAAAATCTACTACGAATTCTGAAGGGGAATGATTTACTAAAGCTAAGTTACAGTAAACTCCTCCGGCAACCATTTCGCTTAATTGAATGTTGATGTTGTTTGGATCTTGATTTTGATTTTGGTTGTTGTCCATTTTTGAATGAATTTTAAATTATAAATTTTAGATTTTAAATTACAAAAGACCTTAGACTACAGAATTTATTAATTTAAAATCTGTAATCTAAAATCTATAATTACTAATTAATGTCTTCGAATTCTTTTTTAGAACCCACGATGATGTTTTGATAATCTTTCAGACCCGTTCCTGCAGGAATTCTGTGTCCTACAATTACGTTTTCTTTCAGACCGCTCAAGTAATCTACTTTTCCTGAAACTGCTGCTTCGTTTAATACTTTCGTCGTTTCCTGGAAAGAGGCTGCAGACATGAATGATTTGGTTTGTAGCGCTGCTCTGGTAATCCCTTGCAATACTGGTGTTGCAGTTGCAGGAAGTGCGTCACGAACTTCTACTAAGGCCAAGTCTTCCCGTTTCAGTTTAGAATTTTCGTCTCTTAGATCTTTGGTCGTAATCATTTGCCCTGGTTTGAATTCTTTGGAATCTCCAGCTTCTACCACTACTTTAAGACCGAACACTCTATTGTTTTCTACTAAGAAATCTCCTTTGTGCTCTAACGCTCCTTCTAAGAATTGAGTATCTCCACCATCTACGATTGAAACTTTGGTCATCATCTGACGAACAATAATTTCGAAGTGTTTGTCATCGATCTTCACCCCTTGCAGACGATATACTTCCTGAATTTCATTGACCAAATATTCCTGTACGGCAGTTGGTCCTTTAATTTTCAAGATGTCATCTGGAGTCGTAGATCCATTTGATAATGGTGAGCCAGCTCTTACGAAGTCATTTTCCTGAACCAAAATCTGGTTGGATAGTTTCACTAAATATTTAGTGATTTCTCCAGTTTTTGCTTCTACGATCAACTCACGGTTCCCTCTTTTGATTTTACCGTACGATACCACTCCATCGATTTCTGTAACTACCGCTGGGTTTGAAGGATTTCTTGCTTCGAACAATTCGGTAACTCTCGGTAGACCCCCTGTAATATCTCCAGATTTTGCAGATTTTCTTGGGATCTTGATCATTACTTTACCAGACTTAATTTTCTCACCATCGTTTACCATGATGTGTGCTCCTACTGGTAAGTTGTAGGCTTTTTGCTCCACTCCTTTAGAATCCACAACTTTCAAGGTTGGTACGGCTTTCTTGTTTCTAGATTCAGAAATTACTTTCTCTTCGAAACCAGTCTGCTCATCAATCTCTAGTGAGAATGAAACCCCTTGGATAATATCTTCATACTCGATCTTACCTGCAGATTCAGCGATGATTACCGCATTATACGGATCCCACTTACAGATTAGATCTCCTTTGCTTACTTTATCACCTGGTTTAACAGCCAATTCAGATCCGTAAGGAATATTCGCCACCATTAATGGTGTTCTTGCTGCATTGTCTGCTACCAAACGGAATTCAGTTGAACGGGAAACTACGATTTCGGCTTTTTTACCAGCTTCGTTTTCAGAAGTTACGGTTCTAATTTCATCCATTTCTACGATACCATCACGTCTTGCAACAATCGATGAATTCTCAGAAATATTCCCTGCAGTTCCCCCTTGGTGGAAGGTTCTCAATGTTAATTGAGTTCCTGGCTCACCGATGGATTGCGCGGCAATAACTCCTACTGCTTCACCCATATGAATAGGTTTACCAGTGGCTAAGTTACGACCGTAACAAGCTGCACAGATTCCTTTTTTCGCTTCACAAGTTAAAGGTGAACGAACTTCTACGCTATCGATTCCAGCTTCTTCGATTTTCTTCGCGTAGGCTTCATTGATCAATTGATCAGCTTCCACGATTACTTCGTCGGTTTCTGGATCGTACACATTATGTAAGGAAACTCTACCTAATACTCTTTCAGAAATACGTTCTACGATTTCATCATTTTTCTTAAGTGGTGTAATTTCAGTTCCTCTTAATGTTCCACAGTCGTTTTCGGTAATGATTACATCCTGCGCTACATCTACTAATCTTCTGGTCAAGTAACCAGCATCGGCAGTTTTTAGTGCGGTATCTGCAAGACCTTTACGAGCCCCGTGAGTAGAGATAAAGTACTCTAAGATGGATAAACCTTCTTTAAAGTTTGCAACAATCGGGTTTTCAATAATCTCTGCGCCAGATGAACCGGCTTTTTGTGGTTTTGCCATCAAACCTCTCATTCCTGAAAGCTGACGAATCTGTTCTTTGGAACCCCTTGCACCAGAATCAAGCATCATATAAACAGAGTTGAATCCACCTTGATCGGTTTTCATTCTGCTCATAATCATCTCGGTTAATCCTGCGTTGGTATTCGTCCAAACATCAATCACCTGATTATATCTTTCTGTATCGGTAATAAGACCCATGTTATAGTTGGCCTTAATTTCATCAACGGTTTCTACCGCAGTTGAAATCATACCTTTCTTCTCTACAGGAATTACAATATCACCTAAACTAAAGGATAATCCGCCACGGAATGCGTGAGAATACCCTAGGTCTTTCATATCATCTAAGAAGTCTACGGTCGTTGGGAAGTCTGTATCCGCTAAAATTCTACCAATAACATTTCTCAATGATTTCTTGGTTAAAAGTTCGTTTACAAATCCTACTCCTTCGGGAACAATTTGGTTGAATAGTACTCTACCAGTAGTTGTTTCTACCAATCGGGTTACTAATTCACCTTCTTCTTTTACAGGAACTCTACATCTTATTTTTGCATTCAAGGAAACTTTTCCTTCTGCATATGCTATTTCAACTTCTTCTGCTGAATAGAAAGCCAGGCCTTCACCTAATACTTTCATTTCATCTGTTGATGATAATTCTTTGGTCATATAATAGAGACCCAAAACCATATCCTGAGAAGGTACTGTAATCGGAGAACCATTTGCAGGGTTCAAGATATTCTGGGAACCTAACATTAGAAGTTGTGCTTCTAAAATTGCTTCAGGACCTAATGGCAAATGCACTGCCATCTGGTCACCATCGAAATCGGCATTAAATGCTGTCGTACACAATGGGTGAAGTTGGATTGCTTTTCCTTCGATCATTTTCGGTTGGAAAGCTTGAATACCAAGTCTGTGCAAAGTAGGTGCTCTGTTCAAAAGAACCGGGTGACCTTTGATGATTCCTTCCAAGATGTCATAAACAACTGGCTCTTTTCTATCAATGATTCTTTTTGCAGATTTTACGGTTTTTACAATTCCTCTTTCGATCAGTTTTCTAATGATGAACGGTTTGTAAAGTTCCGCAGCCATATCTTTAGGAATTCCACATTCGTGTAGTTTCAAGTTTGGGCCTACGACGATTACGGACCGGGCAGAATAATCCACACGTTTTCCTAGTAAGTTTTGACGGAAACGACCTTGCTTACCTTTCAATGAATCAGAAAGTGATTTCAATGGTCTGTTTGATTCCGACTTAACTGCTGAGGATTTTCTGGTGTTATCAAATAATGAATCTACAGATTCCTGCAACATTCTTTTTTCGTTGCGAAGGATCACTTCCGGAGCTTTGATTTCCAAAAGTCTCTTCAAACGATTATTTCTAATGATTACTCTTCGGTAAAGATCATTTAAATCTGAAGTCGCAAAACGACCACCATCCAATGGAACCAAAGGTCTCAACTCTGGCGGGATTACAGGAAGCACTCTCATAATCATCCATTCGGGACGGTTAACCATACGGGTATTTGCACCTCTGATTGCTTCTACCACGTTTAGTCTTTTCAAGGCTTCTGTTCTTCTTTGTTTAGAAGATTCGTTATGCGCTTTGTGACGCAAGTCGAATGATAAAGTATCAAGATCAATTCTGCTTAATAACTGCTCCACTGCTTCAGCACCCATTTTGGCGATGAATTTATTTGGATCAGCATCATCAAGATATTGATTATCTGCCGGCAGCGTTTCTAGAATATCCAGATACTCTTCTTCGGTTAAGAATTCTTTATCATCGAAATCAGCACCGTCTGCTCTTTTCGCAATACCTTGTTGAATAACCACATATCTTTCATAATAGATAATCATGTCTAATTTCTTAGACGGTAATCCTAAAAGATAACCGATTTTATTCGGCAAAGAACGGAAGTACCAGATATGAGCCACAGGAACGACCAAGCCAATATGCCCAATTCTTTCTCTACGTACTTTTTTCTCGGTAACCTCTACACCACAACGGTCACAAACGATTCCTTTGTAGCGGATTCTTTTGTATTTTCCACAGGCACATTCGTAATCTTTTACAGGACCGAATATTTTTTCACAGAAAAGACCATCTCTTTCCGGCTTATGCGTACGGTAGTTAATTGTTTCGGGCTTTAAAACCTCACCTCTTGAATCCTGTAAAATAGATTCTGGCGAAGAAAGTCCAATGGTAATTTTAGTAAAATTACTTGTTTTATTTTTGTTTGACATTTTTTAAAATTTAGATTAAAAGATTGAGAGAGCGGAGAGTAGAGACAATTAATTCTCTAATCTCAAGTCTAAGAGTCTCTATTCTATTCTTCCAGTCTTACATCAAGACCAAGACCTTGCAACTCATGAAGTAATACGTTGAAGGATTCTGGAATACCTGGTTCAGGCATTGCTTCTCCTTTTGCAATCGCTTCATATGTTTTTGCTCTACCAATCACGTCATCTGACTTCACCGTCAAGATTTCTCTTAGGATATTTGAAGCACCAAATGCTTCCAATGCCCAAACCTCCATCTCACCGAATCTTTGTCCACCAAACTGCGCTTTACCACCTAATGGCTGTTGCGTAATTAATGAGTAAGGTCCAATCGAACGTGCGTGCATTTTGTCATCTACCATGTGACCTAGTTTCAACATGTAAATAATTCCAACCGTTGCGGGTTGTGCGAATCTTTCACCTGTTCCACCGTCATATAAGTAAGTACTACCATATTTTGGTAAACCTGCTTGCTCGGTATATTCTGTAATTTGCTCTAAACTTGCCCCATCGAAAATTGGAGTTGCGAATTTCAACCCTAATTTTTGTCCAGCCCAACCTAAAACGGTTTCGTAAATCTGCCCGATGTTCATACGAGAAGGTACACCCAATGGATTCAATACGATATCTACTGGTGTTCCGTCTTCTAGGAACGGCATGTCTTCTTCACGTACGATTCTTGATACAATCCCTTTGTTACCGTGTCGTCCCGCCATTTTATCACCAACGTTCAGTTTACGTTTTTTAGCAACATAAACTTTCGCTAATTTGATGATACCTGCAGGAAGTTCGTCTCCAATAGAGATTGCAAATTTCTCACGGTTTTTAACACCGTTCAAGTCGTTGTATTTGATCTTGTAATTGTGAATTAATTGTTTAACCAATTCATTACGTTCAGCATCAACAGTCCAGTCAGCACCGCTTACGTTTACATAATCTTCAACAGATTGAAGAAGTTTGGTTGTAAACTTCACGCCTTTTCCGATAATCTCTTCAGCTAAATCGTTATTCACTCCCTGAGAAGTTTTACCGTTTACCAAAGTTCCTAATTTTTCAAGAAGTGTTCCTCTTAAGTCATCGAATTTCGCTTTGTACGTGTTTTCGATTTCCTCCAGTTTCAACTTTTCTTCGGATCTTTTCTTTTTGTCTTTAATATTTCTCGAGAATAACTTCTTGTTAATAACAACTCCTCTTAAAGAAGAATCTGCTTTTAACGAAGCATCTTTTACATCTCCAGCTTTATCACCGAAGATTGCTCTTAATAATTTCTCTTCCGGTGTTGGATCAGATTCGCCTTTTGGAGTAATTTTTCCGATCATGATATCACCAGGCTTCACATCAGCACCGATTCTAATCATACCGTTTTCGTCTAAGTCTTTGGTCGCTTCTTCAGAAACGTTAGGAATATCTGCTGTTAATTCTTCCATACCTAATTTGGTATCACGAACTTCCAGCGTATATTCATCCACGTGGATTGACGTAAACCAGTCCTCACGAACTACTTTTTCATTAATTACAATTGCATCCTCAAAGTTGTATCCTTTCCATGGCATAAATGCTACGGTAAGGTTCCTGCCGATGGCCAATTCCCCATTTTCAGTTGCATAACCATCACACAGAACCTGCCCTTTTTCAACTTTGTCACCAACTCTTACGTTTGGTCTCAAAGTAATGGTCGTACTCTGGTTGGTTTTACGGAATTTGGTCAATTTATACGACTTGGTTCCTGAATCAAATGAAACTAGATTTTGATCATCAGTTCTATCATAATTAATGATAATCTTGTCAGCATCTACATATTCTACCGTACCTGAGCCTTCAGCATTAATTAAAACTCTGGAGTCGGTTGCCACCTGTTTTTCTAAACCGGTACCAACGATTGGTGCTTCTGGCTTCAACAATGGAACTGCCTGACGCATCATATTGGATCCCATCAAGGCTCTATTCGCATCATCATGCTCCAAGAATGGAATTAATGAAGCAGAAATACCAGAAATCTGGTTTGGTGCCACGTCGATTAAATCAACTTGTTTAGGTTCTACCACTGGATAATCACCATCCAGACGAGCAATAACTCTATCTGTAAGAATTGTTCCGTCATCTTTCATATCGATATTTGCCTGTGCAATTACTCGATCCTCTTCATCCTCAGCATTTAAGTACACTTGATTGCCTTTCAAATCAACTTTACCGTTCTCTACTTTTCTGTATGGCGTTTCAATGAAACCTAAAGTATTGATTTTTGCATAAATTCCTAATGACGAAATCAAACCAATGTTTGGTCCCTCTGGGGTTTCGATCGGGCAAATCCTTCCGTAGTGTGTATGGTGAACGTCACGCACCTCAAATCCGGCTCTCTCTCTTGATAAACCACCAGGTCCTAGGGCAGAAAGTCTACGCTTGTGCGTAATTTCTGAGAGTGGATTGGTTTGGTCCATGAACTGAGACAACTGGTTGGTTCCGAAGAACGAGTTGATCACAGAGGTTAAAGTTTTCGCGTTAACCAAGTCAATCGGCGTAAAGATCTCGTTATCTCTAACGTTCATTCTCTCGCGGATCGTTCTGGCAATTCTCGAAAGACCTACACCGAACTGTCCTGATAATTGCTCACCAACAGTCTTAATACGTCTGTTTGATAAGTGATCAATATCATCTACTTCAGTTTTAGAGTTTACCAATTGAATCAAGTGTCTTACGATCGCAATGATATCATCTTTGGTTAAAACTTCAGTTTTCTCAGGAATATTTAATCCTAATTTTTTGTTCAATCGGTAACGACCAACTTCTCCTAATGAATAACGTTGCTCACTGAAGAATAATTTTTCGATAATTCCACGTGCAGTTTCTTCATCGGGCGGATCTGCATTACGCAACTGACGATAAATATATTCAACCGCTTCTTTTTCAGAATTGGTTGGATCTTTTTGTAAAGTGTTTTGAATGATGGAGAATTCATGAGAATTTTCTTTGTGAATCAAAATTGATTTCACGCCAGAATCCATAATCATTTCTACGTGTTCTTTTTCAAGAACCGTTTCTCTATCCAAGATGATTTCATTTCTTTCAATAGAAACTACTTCACCGGTATCTTCATCTACGAAATCTTCGAACCAAGTGTTCAATACTCTCGCTGCAAGAACTCTTCCTTCTACTTTTTTCAAGGCTGCTTTAGAAACTTTAATTTCTTCGGCAAGGTCGAAAATTTGTAAAATGTCTTTATCAGATTCGTAACCAATTGCTCTTAACAAAGTAGTTAAAGGTAATTTTTTCTTACGATCGATATAGGCAAACATTACATTATTAATGTCGGTTGTAAATTCCATCCAAGACCCTTTAAAAGGAATAATACGGGAATAGTACAATTTGGTTCCGTTGGCGTGGTATGTTTGACCAAAGAAAACCCCTGGCGAACGGTGTAACTGTGTTACGATCACACGTTCAGCACCATTAATAATAAATGACCCAGATGGCGTCATGTAAGGAACTGGTCCTAAATAAACATCTTGTACTACCGTTTGGAAATCTTCGTGTTCCGGGTCGGTACAATACAATTTAAGTCTGGCTTTAAGAGGGACCGAATAGGTTAAACCTCTTTCTACACACTCGTCGATCGAGTATCGTGGGGAATCCACCAAATAATCTAAAAATTCTAAAACGAAATTGTTTCTAGAATCGGTAATTGGGAAATTCTCTTCAAAGGTTTTGTACAAAGATTCTTTGAGTCTCTGCTCCGGAAGGGTATCCAACTGGAAAAATTCTTTGAAAGATTGGATCTGAATGTCCAAAAAGTCAGGGGTAACAATTTTTCCTTTTGCTTCAGAAAAATTGATTCTTTGATTGGCCTGAGTTTTAGCGACTGCTTTAGATTTACTCATAAAAAAATTAAAGAATGAGGGTTAAAAAATATTTTGTTTTTCAAAATATCAGGTTTAAATTGAAGACGAAAAGATTTATGATTGCAGACGAACTCAATAAGAAAACGATATAGAAAACTTTGGCGCAGTTATCTGAATAATTCTTATTAAAAGTCTCTGATCTATTATCTATCAGTCTTTTATCTAAAACCTAACTGCAACATCGGTATATCTTTTCACGACGTAGTGCAAAATATTTTCACTGTAACTTTGGCAGAAATTTTTGTTTGGGTGATTATTAAAACAGAAAATCCTCTTTCAAAAATTGAAAGAGTTGATAGTCAATATTTTAAAGTCAAGTAAACAATTATATGCGCCAAAATTGAGTGCAAAGGTAAGAATTTAATTCGGTTATTACAAATAACACACTGATTTTGAACCGTAATCTGTTTTTTTTAAAATAGTTATCTTAAAGAAAACCCTACAATCATTACTCCGGAAAATGAAATTGAGCATCTGCGGGAAAAATCATAAAAATAGGGTAAAAAAATAGCCACTCCTTTCGAAGTGACTATTTAAGACAAATAGTCTTAAAGTTACGGTTTCCAGAAACTCCATTTGCTGCCATTGAAAACAGCCAAGCGTTTTGCGCCCGTTTTGTTGACATAAACCATCATTCCCGGCGAAGGACTTGGGATGTTTTGTACATCTGCAACCGTGGGTAAAACCATCGCTTTGGTGGTAGATTCTAAAACCAAAACACCATCTGCGGTAGTTGTTGTAGATCCAATGATCGCTTTTGATCCTTCGATTTCGCTAAGCATTGAAGGTTGTTCTATTGCAAAGTTCGCCAGAACGAGCGGAGAATTTAAGTTCGCATCTTGTCCACTCAAATCTTGCCACGTACCGTTATAATATTTTACGCGCGCTTTGGTGGGATCACTGGCATCTAAAAGCAAGGTGCCTTCCGAGAGTTTCGTGCCCGTAGGAATCGTACGAACATAGGGCAATATAAGGCCTTTGTTCTCTAAAGCAAATTCTAGTAAAACAGAAGTCTTTACTGCTGCTGTTCCTGTGGCATTCCCGATGATGACCTGCGCATTGGCTGTAAACATCATGGCTAGTAATATGGTTGCTACTATTTTTTTCATTTTATTTATTTTTTTCCTCACCCAAACCCTCTCTTTTAATGAGAGGGTATTGATGAAGTTGATTATACTAATTTTTATGGACAAGTTGGGGTTTCAAAGCAACTCCAAGCTCCATCTGAATATATTTTCAAACATTTGTTGACGGTATCATAAACCATCATTCCTTCTTGACCGGTTAAGCCACTAATTTGAGTTGGGGTCATTCTGGTAATGACAAATCCTTTGGTGTTGGATTCTAAAACCGTGTGGGCAGAGGTTCTGATCATTGGCCAGTTGCCATTGTCTGCGCCGGCTCTTTGCAACAAAGTGATACCGTGTTTGGTGGCGACGCCTGCTCCGGTATTTGGATCGTCATAGCAAGCACTATTAATAGTTAGCACGGTAGATTTTGCAGCACCACAATAATTACCAGCATGTCTAATGGTAACCACATAAGTTCCGCCACTTGTAGCCGTTACACCCGTTAAAGTAAGTGTAGCGGTGGTTGCGCCAGAAATCCCTGCTCCATTAACAACCGCTACTCCATCTTTGGTCCAAGAATACGTTAAACCCGCTGTTGCATTACCTGGAGTGGTATAATTTGGTGCGAATGGCGTTGTTGTGGCCCAAGTTGTAGCACTTTCTGCCGTTGCGTTGGAGGTCAATGTAACAGTAGTTCCTGAATTCGCAGTTACTGTTGCTGGTGGAGTGGTTCCTGTGTTGATTCTTACGGGAGTTTTTACTCCTGTAGTTGTAGCTTGTCCTGCTCCTGCAGCAGTAGGAATCCCATTCGAATCTACCGTGACACCTAAATTAGCAGAGCTTCCGCCATTGCTTCCCCCTGGTAATGTTCCGGTGGTTGTATAATGATTAGCTCCTTCTGTTGCATCTGGGCACCCATCATTGTCGCTGTCTGTGTCTAAAAAATTTGGAATCCCATCGCCATCGGTATCACAAAATAAACGAACTGCAATTCCTACTCCTTGTTTTGAGTCTATAGTTTTGGTTGTAGCGGTAACTTTAGGAGCGTAACCCGTTGTTACAAATAAAGCATTTACACTACTTGTTTCCGTATTCAAATAAGTGACTATATTAGTTCCACCACCCGTGATATTCGATGTTGTAATTGTTCCAGTTCCTAGTTTTTCTAATAAGGTAAAATTATTTGTATTCGTTTGATACGATACACTTTCTCCCCTTGTTGGATTTAATGCAACTTTATCATTAGTGGATTCCGGATCAAAAACAACTAAATCTACTGGATAACTTACGCCACCTTTTGTCGCGGTAACTACAATGTCCATCGTATTTGTTGAAGTAGTATTGTCTGGAGTATAGAGGATCTCTTTAAAGGTTGTAGTATTTACATTATAATATCTCCAAAACATCCAAGCGGGACCGTTTGCCCAAGTATTTACATCATTCCCAACCATCGTTTTAGTATTAGCAGCACCAGTTGAAGTACTTGTATAGTTTGAGATGGTAGCCGTATAAGTTACTCCATTAAAGACTACAGTTTTGGTTGCAGTAGTACTTGTTGGGCTAAGAGTAACCCCGCTCCAATCGAAAAACAAAAGCTGTTTCGTATAGCTAGGAATGGTGGTGGGTGTTGTAGCAACGGGAAAAGCACCATTTGGCGCGTTGGTTTGGTCACAATACATTTCAGTAGCATCTAAAATCCCATCATTATCATTATCTAAATCACAAACATCATTTACACCATCTCCGTCGCGATCGGTTGGAGTTGGGTTGCCATCGGTACTTGCGCCAAATGTACAAGGATCTGCAAGTGTTACTGTTGCACTGGCTGTGTTATTTGTAAGATTGGAATCGATCTCATTACCAGTAATAATAGCTACATTGGTAAGATTACCTGTTGTTTTTACTGTGGCGGTAATTTGTAAATTTAAAGAGGCACTAACTGCTAAATTTCCGATTGTCCAAACTCCTGTCGTATTATTATAAGTAGTTCCTGAAGGTGCAGAAGCACTTACAAAAGTATATCCAGAAGGCAATAGATCACCTACTTGAACTCCTGTAGCTGCTGCAGTTCCTAAATTCGTGGCAGCAAGGGTAAATATAACATTAGTATTGGCAAGCGCCACATTAGAATTTACTGATTTCAATATCTGCAAGTCTGTTGTCGCTTTCGTTGTTGGATTCGGTGTAGTGGTTGTAGGTACGGTGAAAGCACCTCCTGCTGTTCCTAATTTCATAGCTGCCAATCTTCCTGATGCAGCATTGCTATTTCCTATAAAAAAAGTAATTGAAGTTTTACTGGAATTGTAATCCGCTAAAAAGGAATTGGAGTTGTCAAAATCAGTTCCATTAATTGAGGTTGGGGAACCTAAAATCTGAAAGAATGAACCCACAGTCGAAGTTGTTAATGCCGTTGCATCGGAACGTCTGTATGCCGAGTATTCTTGGTTTGAAAGACGATAAAGTTCAGTATATGCTGGATTACCCCCGTTAGCTGGATTGCCATCAACATCCATCCCGGTTAAAATAAAATTTCTCAAGTAAATGGGAAAATCAGTTGCCGTATCAAAAAATTCCATTTTATAGGTTGCTCCTTTTATTCCGCTACCGGTCGTATTGATAATCGGCTGAAATTGTCCAGGTTTGGAGGTATCATCATCATAGTTGCTAATTGTAACATTGGCATCTAAAGTCATGGTTACTTTGGCATAGACCGTAACGCCACTTTTTGTTACGACATTCGCATATTTTACAACAGATCCTGACGTAGTTGGAGTTCCACTAATGGTTGTTCTATTGCTGTTCAAGAAAGAAAAATCTGTACCTGAAACATCCAAAGTTGCAGTTTGTGCCATGATAAACGGACTGAAAAACATTAACCCGAAAACACATATAAAATAGTTTTTCAAAGGTTTTGAAATGAATTGAAATTTTGTCATTTTTTAATTAATGTGATTTTTGATTTTATTAAAATTTCTATCTGCAAAAAATATTGATTTAAAAAAATGCAGATAAAGACGTATACCCGCTATGGGGCACACCTTTCGAACCATAAAATAAGTGAAAAATACTTAAAATATAGAACTACTGAAAGATAGAGATTTAGAAATAAGACAAAAGCAAAGGAGGACCACGAAGGGACTTTGTATAACAGTTGCTAGATTGTACCTGAGATATAAAACTGAAAAAAACTTGTTCTATGAATTGGCTTGTAATTTTATGAATTTCATTTTCATGTCGGTTAATAATCGCCATTTTTTTGAACAAATCTCTTGAAGAAAAAACGGCCTTCATATCTTGAACTCGTTTGTTATCAAAAGTACTATCTCCACTTGAAGATTTGAAGAAATTTAACCTTAACGTAACCTTAGGTGCTTTATTAACTGCTTTTATTTCGTGTGCTTTTTTCTGCGCAACGATTACCTCAATTTCTTTTGGCGGCAGCTCTTGTACTATTTGCGTAGTCGCGTTAACTTTGGGAATATTTTCAAGCAAGACTTCTGGATGGTAAACATTTTCTTTTCCAACATGCAGTGCACCTTCTGATAGGAAAATTTCATCTGCTAACTCCGATTGTGGAGCGCGTTCTAATTCATCTTCAGTAGGGGTTACAGTCGCCAATACAAATAAAGGCAATAGAAAAAACGTACAAACCAACAACCTCACCGTTGGAAAAACAGGGAAGCTATTAAAGATTATAGAATTTATTTTCTTCAATTTTTATGTGGAACTTGAATTGCAAATATAATATTTATTTTTAACTATTAGATTGTAATAACCGTATCAACAAGTTATATTTTAAAGAAAGATAAAAAAATACAGAAAATACAGAAAATAAACTAAAACATGATTTTATTTTTAGAATTTTCTTGTTGCTGTCATTTAAATTTGTTTAATCGGCCTGGGTTCATTCGCCATCCATTGTATTTCACACCATTCTTTATTTGGCAAAATTACATCTACCGTAAAAACTTCAGTTAGCATTGTCCAATGCCAAATAAAATTATCGTTCATTAATAATTTGTACTCCTCAGAAAAGAAACAGGAACAGGACACCGATTTTTCACAGACATTGCTATGATAATTTTTATAATTGATTTGAAAATCCTTTCATTCTTCAATTGACGTTTTTATTTATAATCTGAATTGTTAGATCTGAAATAGTGGTAATAGAGCATTAAAAAACGATTTAAAAGACGAACCGGCGCAATGGCCAAATTTGAAACTTTGTATAGCATTGATCCATTATATATTTGCTCTTGATGCCACACCTTGCGTTGTTGTAAAATAAAATTGAAATATCAATAGAAGAAAATTAAGATTATTCGCGAGAACCTTGGTTGAAAACAGCAGCATGAGCTTACTTTTTCGGCGGCAAATGTATTCCATAAAAACTAGATATATAATAGTATAAATTTTTACTCATTTCTTTCCTCCGAACCAGTATGTCTTTAAATTAAAAAGCAGGCTTTAAAAAACACATTGCGCAGTATCTAAAGCACCTGTAAAAATCTTATTTCTACACTACAATCTTTTTCAGTTTACTTGGATATCAGAACCTACGAAAAAAATGACAAAAAATTGTTAAGAATATTCTTTTATTTTTCTTTTGGGGTTACTTCAACTGAAACCAGAGACTATTTTTAATTATAATGCAATATTATTGTACAAAACTGGAAATTAGTATTTCTTGTAGATTTGGTTAGAAATTAGCCTCTTTTGAAAACTCCTGAAAAAAAACGAGCACAAAAAAAGACCTTCTCTTGCGAGAAAGTCTTTTTTTACTTTAGATGAAAAGAGAATTATTTCAATTCTACTTCTGCACCAGCTTCTTCTAATTGTTTTTTCAACGCTTCAGCTTCGTCTTTAGAGATTCCTTCTTTAATAGCAGTCGGAGCTCCGTCTACCATATCTTTAGCTTCTTTAAGACCTGCACCAGTTAAATCTTTAACTAATTTCACAACTGCTAATTTTGAAGCACCTGCAGCTTTCAAGATCACATCGAATTCAGTTTTTTCTTCTACTGCTTCACCACCACCTGCAACGGCAGCTACAGCTACAGCAGCTGGTTCGATTCCGTACTCATCCTTAAGGATAGTCGCTAATTCATTTACGTCTTTAACGGTTAAGTTTACAAGCGTTTCCGCTAAGTTTTTTAAATCTGACATTTTAATAATGTTTTAATTGTTGAACGATTTATTTGATTTTTTTTTGAGTCTAATTACTCTGCACCAGGTGCATCGGTAGCGTCAGCGCTTGCTTCTGGAGCTGGGGTTTCTTCTGCTTGAACTTCTTCAGCAACTGGCGCAGCTTCTTCCGCTTTACCGGCAGCTTCATCTTTGTTTTGAAGGGCAGAAAGTACATTTCTAAGTGGAGATTGAAGCAATGTGATGATTTCACCAATCATTTCTTCTCTCGACTTGATGCTTACTAAAGCAGCTAAGTTTTCATCACCTACATAGAATGTTTCTTGTAAATAAGCAGATTTCAAAGCTGGGAATTCTGCTTTTTTTCTGAATCCTTGAATCAACTTTGCCGGAGCATTTGCTGTTTCAGAAATCATTAAAGCTGAATTGCCTTTGAAAGTTGAGAACATTTCAGAGTAATCTACTCCTTCAATTTGTTCTAATGCTTTTTGTAGTAAAGTGTTTTTTACAACTTTTACGGTGATATTTTGTTTAAATGCTTGTCTTCTAAAATCTGAAGTCGCAGCAGCATTCATTCCTTCTAGACTTGCAACATAAACCACTTTCGCGTCCTGAAGCACCTCTTTTAATTCTTGTATTACTAATACTTTATCTTCTTTTGTCATTGTCTTTCAGATTTTAGTTTACAGATTTAGTATCAATTGCAATACCTGGGCTCATCGTAGAAGACAAGTAAATGCTTTTCACATAAATACCCTTAGACGCAGTTGGTTTCAACTTTACCAATGTCTGAATTAATTCAGCAGCATTTTCTTTGATTTGTGCAGCATCGAAAGATACTTTACCAATTCCTGCGTGGATGATTCCATATTTATCTACTTTAAAATCAATTTTACCTGATTTTACTTCAGATACTGCTTTACCGATATCCATCGTTACAGTTCCTGATTTAGGGTTAGGCATTAGACCTCTTGGACCTAAAATACGACCCAATGGACCTAATTTACCCATCACAGCTGGCATGGTAACGATCACGTCAACATCAGTCCAACCATCTTTTATTTTTTGTAAGTACTCGTCAAGACCAACATAATCAGCACCCGCTGCAGTAGCTTCTGCTTCTTTGTCTGGCGTAACCAAGGCCAATACTTTTACATCTTTACCCGTTCCGTGTGGAAGAGAAACGACCCCTCTAACCATTTGATTCGCTTTTCTAGGATCAACACCTAATCGAACTGCGATATCTACGGAAGCGTCAAATTTTGCAAAGTTCACTTCTTTTACCAAAGCCGAAGCTTCGTCAAGGGAGTAAATTTTGTTTTTTTCTATTTTGCTTAAAGCTTCTTTTTGCTTTTTCGTTAATTTTGCCATATCTATAAGTTTTAAGCGTTAGTTGGTTTAGTTCCTGTTACTCTCAATCCCATAGATCTTGCAGTTCCGGCAACCATTGTAAGGGCACCATCGATGGTAAAGCAATTAAGATCAACCATTTTATCCTCAGCAATTTTCTTAACTTGATCCCAAGAAACAGAACCTACTTTGAGTCTGTTTGGCTCACCTGAACCTTTTTTCTGCTTAGAAGCATCTAAAAGCTGGATTGCCACTGGTGGAGTTTTAATAACGAATTCAAATGATTTGTCTTCGAATACTGTAATTACTACAGGTAAAACTTGTCCCGGTTTGTCTTGAGTTCTTCCGTTAAATTGCTTACAAAACTCCATAATGTTCACCCCGGCAGAACCCAAAGCTGGACCTACTGGTGGAGATGGATTAGCTGCTCCTCCTTTTACTTGGAGCTTCACCATTTTAAAGACTTTTTTAGCCATTTTTATTTTTTAAAAAATTAAATAATTTATGAATGTGGAAGCATTTATAAATTTGTACAGCAGTGTCTCATCTCACTACTCTACATTTCGGATTGCAAAATTAAGAATAATTTTTTAATACGCAAGCGGTAAACGACTGATTTTTAATGATCATTTAAAATTTATAAAAAAAACCCGCTTCTAAAAAAAAAGCGACTCCCGTTCCTAAGAAAGGATTGTTTAATTGGTAACCATAATTTTTTTGGTTATTTTTTCTTTTCCTGAAGTGATGGTCAATAGATAAATCCCTTTAGAAATAGGCATCGGAATATCCAAATTACCCGAAACCGTTTTGAAATTTTTGATAAAAACAGTCTTTCCAGAAAAATCAGTTACAGAAATTTCGGCGTCGTTAAGAATCGAGTTGGTTCTAATTTTAAGCAATTGATTGACTGGATTTTCAATAACCAACTGTTGCAATGCGTTTTGTTGCACGCCCAGCGTTCCACTATCGGCGTAGATTTCGTTTAACGCAAATTGTACATTTTCGGGGTTAAAGGTGACGTGATTTTCATTGACGGTCGGGATGGAATAGGCTGCAAATGGTGTTGTTATATTGGAGGGAATATTCGCATAATAATTAGTAACAGTACTCAAAGCCATGCCGCTCGTTGCGGGAATAAAATTAAAATAACCAATCTTTAAATTTGCCAAAAACTCATTAAGCAAAGGACTATCTCCGGTACTTGCTGCCAATGCACTAATATCAAATCGACCACCTGGTGCGGTATCCAACCCTGCCGATGTTGCTGGCGATTTTGAGCTCGCACCACTTTCATAACCTGTAAACCAAAATAAAATCCATTGTTGTCCCTTAAAACGACTGACTTCTATAGTTTGGTTAGCAATAGGTGTATAATTTAATTTAATGATTGCACGCTGCGTACTTGATGCATTAAAAGTATGATCCATGATATTCATCCCTGGTGTCCCGGTTGTGTTCCCATTGCCTGCACCATTAATAATAGCGACATTTCTGGTGGTTATGGGAAAACCCATGCTATTCAATTCAGTTTGGAAAGCGGTTCTAAAGTTAGGACTTCCAATTGGCAGCAATGAGGCGGCTGTTGTTTCAAATTCAGTTGCACTCCCTGCTTTCAGATGTCCTTCAAAATGATCAAGCAACATTTCTTTAGCTGCGGGCGTTTTCAGCATACTATTGACCAACTCTTGCATGGTCACATCGCCGAGTGGACCAAAACCCATATAATTAAATAGATGTTGAAAACCGATCGGAACATTGGCTCCCAAATGGGGAGAATCAAAAGAAATATAAAGTCTCGTATCTGGATTTAAACTATTTTGTTCCATATAGCGCAACGCATACCGGGAGATCAGCCCGCCCATACTTGGTCCTATCACTACATTTTTTGCAGATCCAACTTTTTGAGCATTAATCACTTCAATTAAATCCAGCAAGAGCATTGCGTTTCTTTGAATATAATCGGTACCGCCATCAATAACTGTAGTGGTACCAGCTCGGGTATATCTTGGAAAATTTAGAACAACCAAATCGTATCCTTGCGCACGAACAACATCACCCAGGTTTTGTCCGTTTCCGTAATTTAATAATTGATAGATTTGAGAAGTATTACGAGCATCACCAGGATCAAAACCATCTAGTAAAATGATCGGTTTATCTAAAACGCCATCGACCGTATCCAGAAAAACTTCAAATTCGCCGAAGCCAGCGAAAGCAGAAGCCTCACCATAGCCTTTGTAAGTGCGAGAAGAGGTAAAAGTATTGACTACGTTAGGCGTCAAAGCAGAGCCTTTATTCAGCGTACTATAATTCTGGTAGTCAACATTAATAATGAAAGATTGCAACAATACTGCACCATCTGCAAAATGAATTTTATATTGTATTGTTGGTGTACCATTGGAAAGAGCCTCGATATGAAAAGGTTTATCGAACTCAATCCTGATCCAATTTTTATTATTTTCTATTTCAATAAAATCTATTTTTCGTGAAGTAGTATTAAAAATGAGGTCTTTTTTTAAAATAAAGTTTCAGTAAAAATACATCAAAGATTAATAACAGGCAAAACGGTTGTAAATAAAGGCTTTACAGCCGTTTTATGATTTTTTGGTAATGAGGTAAAAAGCAGTAAAAAGCGAGGTTTGGCAAAAGTAAGGTTACTAAAACGTTACTTTTACATATTATAAACAATCATTTAAAATACTGTATTTCAGCTTTCTGCATAGTTTTTCATATTGTTCCGTAGCTCACATAGGTTTAATTTTATCATTAAGAATTGTGAGTATGGAAACGACAAAAAAATCAACATTTAAGGTATTGTTCTACCTTAAAAAGAACGCCCCAAAGAAAAACGGAAAAGTTACGGTTATGTGCAGAATTACCGTAAACGGCAAACAGTCTGCATTCAGTACAAAGCTGGATATTTCCGCAACAAATTGGGATTTGAAGTACGGCAGGGTTTTAGGTAAAAGCCGAGAAGCACAAGACACAAACAAGAAACTTGACAAAATTCGTTCGGGTATTGAGGAATGCTATTCCAAAATTCTAAAGAATGAGGGGGCTGTAAACAGTGCTAAACTTAAAAATGCCGTTCTTGGGATGGAAAGCGGAGAACTGACCTTTTTCAAATTCTATGAACAGTTCCTATTGGACTATGAGAAAAAGGTTAATAGTGGACTTCGGGTAAATGGCACACGCAGTAAATACAAAATACTTTTGAAACATCTTCGAAATTTTGCACTTACAAAATACGGCTATTCCGATGTGTCCTTTAACGACCTTACACCTGATTTTGTGCAGGACTTTGATTACTACCTGCGTGACGACCAAAGTTTAACACACAACACCATTTGGCTGTATATGATTGGATTTACTACGCTTTGCCGATTGGCAATGAGCAGAAAGCATCTTGCTTTTAATCCGTTCAGCGAGTACAAGAATACCAAAAAGGATAAAGACCGTGGCTATCTGCTACGGAACGAATTGGAACAGCTTGTAACGTTCAACTGCGAAAAAAAGAAAGACGAATTGGTTAAAGACCTGTTTGTTTTCAGTTGCTTTACAGGGCTTTCGTATTCGGATATAAAAGGACTTAAAAACAGCAATATTCAGGAGTTTTTTGACGGCAATCAATGGATTATCGTCCGCAGGAGAAAGACAGCCACATCGTCTAATGTAATGCTATTGGATATTCCCAAAATGATTATCGAAAAGTATGCAGGGCTGTCAAAGGACGGCAGGGTTTTTCCTGTTCCGTCTAACAGTTCCTGTAACGATAGATTAAAAGGAATATCCCAACAGATTGACTGTCTGAAAGAAAAGAAAGTAACTTTTCATTTGGCACGCCATACGTTTGCCACGTTGTTTTTGAGCGAGGGCGTTCCGTTGGAAAGTTTGAGCAAAATGTTAGGACATAAGAATATTGCTACCACACAGATTTATGCCAAGATACTTAACGAGAAAGTCGGAAAGGATATGCAAAAAGTATCGCACAAATTTAAGGGTATGGAGCAGTCTTTTATTTCACAGCTCTGAAACCACCAAAGTGATTATTGAAAGCCAATGTTATAGACTGAATTGGCTTTTTTTTGTACTTTAGCGAGTAGAACTGCTAAAAAATGAATCCTTTAATTACTCAATTTAAAACATACGGGAATATATCATCTGAAATAGAATCCGATTTCAATATTCGTGTTAAACTCTTTCAAAAAAGAAAAGGGGATTTCTTCTTAAAGCAAGGACAAATCAATTCAAGTCTTTTTGTTATTGAACAAGGATTGATTAGGGCATTTTTTAAAAAAGAAGATAAAGAAGTGAATACTTGGTTTGGGATGGAAAATGAGTTGATAGGTTCTATTTTACCTTTATATTTTAATCAACCGTCCTTTGAATATATCCAGTTTTTGGAAGACAGCATTATCTATTCTATCTCCAGTGATGACTTGAACGATATGTACAAAACATACCCCGAATTAAATTTGATTGGGCGAAAAATTGCAGAAAAACTTTGTGAAATTTTAGAAGAACGGATAATTGCACTACATACCGAAAGCGCAGAACAAAGATATAAGGCATTAATTCACAAAAGCCCAGAAATAGTGCAAAGAATTAATTTAGGACATATTGCATCTTATCTTGGAATTACTCAAGAAACTTTAAGCAGAATAAGAAGTCGATTTTGATGTAAGTCAAAAAAATGCATTAAATGGTTAAGTAATTTTGCGTTCTAAATCAGAAACAAAATGAAATATCTATTTTTAGCACTTGCGATTATTCTTGAAGTTATCGGTTCAAGTTTTATGAAAGCATCCAACGGATTTACTAAAATCATTCCAACAAGCATTACAATTATTGCGTATATCGTCTGTTTTTTCTTTTTATCACAAGCATTAAAACATATTCCCTTAGGAATTGCTTATGCTATTTGGGGTGGTTTAGGGATAGTATTAACTGCAATTATCTCTGTTGTGGTATTTAAGCAATCTTTAGACTTACCTGCTATTATTGGAATTATATTGATAGTATCAGGCGTATTTGTAATGAACTTCTTTTCAAAAACAGCAACCCATTAAAAAATGTGGGTTATTTGAAATTAATAAAACAGGGTTAACAGATATCTAAAAAAATAAAACAGCCCACTGCTTAAGCAGTGGGCTGTTTCTTTAATTGACCGATACAGTTACAGTTTCACACAATCAGCTAACGCTGATAGTTATCTTCCAACACCTTAATAATATCGCTTTCACGAAACAAAATTTTCCGTTCGAGCTTGATAAAAGGTATCAGTCCGTCATCTCTGTACTGTTGCAACGTCCGTTTGCTGATATGCAACATCTCGCAAACCTGTTCGCCCGAAAGGTAGATTTCCCCTTTTAAGAGTGGGTGGAAATATTCCCTGATATACAGCAGTTCGTTTTTGATGCCTACCACAGCTTCGAGCAAGGCAAGCATATCTTCGTTTGAATTTCCAATCTGTTTCATTTCTTTTGCTTTTTTAATGGCCGCTCTCCCTGCATAAGTAACTCCACTTCGGATAATCTGAAATACGTTTTCCGATTAATTTGCGTTGCTCCAAGAATGCCTTTTGCCCTATACGTCTGCAACGTTCTTTTGCTGATGTTGAGCAATTGGCAGGCTTCCTGTTGGTCGAGCCATTTCGTTGCCTGTTGCAGTGCTTTGTAGGGTGTAGTCATTTCCGCTATCAAATTGGAAACTTCCTTAACTTCCCTATGCAATGCTTTCAATATCTGAATGTCTAAAACTGTTATTTCCATATCTGCATCATTTAAACCTCTAAAATAAAAGCTATTCACATAGGTCATTTTAATGTTGCATCCGATGGCGGTATTTGGCGTACAGTTGCCAAATACTAGGCTATAATCCTAACTTTGGTTTCTTACTTTTAGGACGAGACTGTTGCGTTATGATTGTATTGTCCATTTTTAAAGCAGGCTTTTTATTGGTCTGTATAGCCTGATTTTTTTCTTCATTTTTGAAGTCCGAACGGATAAGCGTTTTTGTCGCACCTATTATGCTTTCAGGTTCGGAAGTCTGCTTTTGTTGTTCAGTACGTTTTCCCCCGAATAGTCTGTTCCAATCTATTAAGCCTTTGGCTTCCCTGAACTGACGTTTTAAATTAGCGATGAAATTGGAAATCGGGTCGCTCTGTTTATCAACCTGTATCAAAGGACTATGTTCTTTTTTTCTGATTTGTTCTTTCTTTTTCTGCTCTTTGTCAGGTATTACTTTTTGTGCCATAGGTTCAAAATTTTCCCCCAATATAGAACACAATGGAATGTATTGTTTTCTTTTGGCATTATATGGCAGTATTTGCCTTATATTGGCACAATATGAATAGAAAGTAATCCTCAAAACACTTTAAATTTTCCTTGCAAAGCCCTCACACATTTAAAGAGTTTTGTACGGATAAAGGAAAGCATACAAAAAACACCCTATCCTTAGCCTTTACATGTTTTTTGTACCCTTTTTTTGATTGGAATGGATTAAAAAACAATAAAAAGGTAGCAAAGATAAGGCGGACAGCCACCGCACCACCCAACCAAAAGACTACGGCATAATGGCAGGGCAAAAGGTGGCTTCTCCGAGTTTGTTGTGTGCCCTGCCACCCTTCGGGACTTATTCCGTTTCCTTTTGGTTTTTCCCCTGTCCGCCTTGTTAAAATGGCTTTCTTTTTTTTCTGTTTTTTTCTTTTGGAAAATAATTTTAAGAGGGAGCAACGCATCGCACCTGACAAAACACCATAATCAAAACAGCGGTTTGTGTTTCTCGTTGTAGATTTCGCTAATCAATTCCCCAAACTCCTGAAAATGGTATTCGATAATGTTATCTAAATACGCATAAATCGTAAGCTTGTCAATTCCCATAATATTGGTTAGTCTGTTAAATGTTTCGTGGTGTTCCTGCCGTACATAGACCGATTTGCCTTTGCTTGCATTCCTTTTAGGGATTTTAAAGAACTCTACGCAATAATCCTCTTTCGTCAGCTTCTTTGGTTTTGAAACGGTTCTTTTGGTGTTGCCTGCAATCGGTTTTGTATTTTCTGTTTCTACAGATTTTTCGCCTGTTTCGATGGCAGTAAGGTCATCCCTATGCGGTAAAGTGTTCTGCTCTTGTTCAGGTTCTTTCTTTTCATCAGTTAGGAAATTTTCAATAGAGAAATCCTCCTTTTCGGGTTGCTGATTTTTGTTTTCTTCGTGTATCATGTCTCTCATTTTTAATATTATATCCAATTAGCTGTTTGGTTAACTAAGCAATCAACTGTATATACTGTTGTATCTACCTATCTACCTAAGCACCTGCATACCCTTAATTGGGTAGTTCATTAACTCAAAAATCTGTAATTCGTCTGCAGATTTGCTGTCGGGATTTATGCTGTTTAGTTACTTCATTAAGGATATAACCAATCAGCTAGCTAGCCATATACAAAGGAAATAAAAGCAGTCCCAATCTGCCTTAAGGTGGTATTCAGTGGCATCATTTGGCGTTCATTGTCATTGTTATAAATAACTGTTATTCAAATAGTCTTGCCGAAATTTGTAATGGAAGCTATGGGTTTTCCCTGCTAACTCCAATCCGTTTGCAAAACGGATTTTTCTGAACCCTTGTTCAGAGCAAGTTATCTCTTGAGGTCCTCGAAATGAATTTCGGCACCTCAAAAGCACTTGCCCTTGCAGGGGGCTGGAAACGGCTCCGAAGTCGCACGTTTATTAAAAATTAAAAATGGATTATTATGGAAGAGAAAAACAGAAAACAGATTAGAAAAACAGGAAGAAAACCAAAGAATGACCCTGCCGTCAATCGGTATTCCATTAACCTAAATGCAGAAGATAATGCAAAGTTTCTTGCACTTTTTGACCAATCAGAAATGAAAGTAATCGCCCATTTTATTACAGCCTGCATCTTTCAGAAGACGGTAAAGACCGTTAAAATTGATATGGATGCAATAGAATATCACGAAAAGTTGACCCGATTTTTTAGCCAATTCCGAGCAATCGGAACAAATTACAATCAGATTGTGAAGATATTGTACCGTAATTTTTCAGAGAAAAAAGCAGGAACATACCTTTTTAAATTGGAAAAGGAAACCATTGAATTGGTAAAAGTTACTAAACAAGTTATCCGTTTGACACAAGAATTTGAAGCAAATTATCTGAAAAAAGAATAAAATATGATTGCGAAAATCGGAAAGGGAAGCAATATGTATGGTGCGATTTTGTACAATCAACAAAAAGTAGATAAGGAAAACGGAGCGGTTCTGTTGCTGAACAAGATACCCGACACAGTTGACGGTAAGTATTCTGTAGCTTATTTTAATAAATGCTTTGATCCATATTTATCAGCAAATATCAAAACAGAAAAGACGGTACGGCATATTTCGCTGAACCCAGATCCTGCGGATAAAGTCAGCGATGAACAGTTTGCCGAAATGGCACAAGAGTATATGGAGCGTATGGGCTATGGCAATCAGCCTTATATTGTTTTCAAGCATACGGACATTGACCGAACACACATCCACATCGTTTCGACCTGCGTTAGGATTGACGGTAAGAAAATCCCCGACGATTACGACCACTCACGTTCAATGGCAATCTGTCGGGATTTGGAACAGAAATATAATATGAAAAAGGCAACTGAACAAGAGCAGAAACAAGCCAATAAAGTTTTCAAGCCTGTAAATCATAAAAATGGCGACATCAAAAGCCAAATTGCTTCGGCAGTACGGCATCTACCAAAGTATTATAACTTTTCTACTATGGGTAGTTACAATGCTTTGCTGTCGCTATTCAACATCACAGCGGAAGAAGTCAAAGGCGAGCGGAACGGTCAGACGGTAAATGGATTAGTTTATGTGGCATTGGACGAAAACGGAAACAAGGCAAGCAATCCGTTCAAGGCATCGCTTTTCGGAAAAGATGCAGGCGTTCCACAACTGCAAAAACACTTTGAGCAGTCCAAAGAGAAAATGAAAACCACACCTGTAAGGTCTGTTCTGAAAAATACGGTGGAGCTTGCCATACATACTACAAGCAACGAAACAGATTTTAGAAAGCAGTTGACCGAGCAAGGTATCAATACAATTGTTCGCAGGAACGACAGCGGACGGATTTACGGTATTACTTTTATTGACCACGAGAGCCGTAGCATTTGGAACGGTTCGGCTTTAGATAGAAGCTTGTCAGCAAACGTATTTAACGAATGGTGGAACAGCGGAAACAACCCCGAATTAAAGATACAGGATAACCCTGTTTCCAAGGCAAATGAAATAGACAACCTACCGACAAAAGACCTTTTTGAGTTTCTTTCAAATGAGCATTCGTCTAATTCTGATTTGGGATTGTTCAGCTTGTTACCCGATGTACAGGGCGAGGACTACGAAGAAGAACAGTTTGATAAACGGATGAAGAAAAAGAAGCAATACCCTCGTCAAAAAAGATAATCGACTTGTTCCGTTTTTTGTTCATAATGCGTCATTATAGAGCCAAGGATAGGTTTCGCCCTTTTCTGCTACATCTAAACAAAATAACCACATTATATACACAGTTTTTTGAGATACAATTAAATAATTTCACTAATTTAGCGACAGACAAATTAACGTTTGAAATACGCAAAGCAATTCAATGAGACCTTTTAAAAAGGTACAAAACCGAATTACAATGAACAGAATTAAGGAAGTGTTGGAACAAAAGGGAATTAAGCAAACTTGGTTGGCTGAAAAACTCGGGAAAAGCTACAATATGGTAAACGCTTATGCTCAGAACAGGCAACAACCGAGATTGGAAACCTTAATGGAAATAGCGGATATTTTGGACATAGACGTGAAAGAATTGCTAGTTTCCAACAAACCTGAACAAAATAACTAATGAAATCAACTGAAATAAAACATAACGTTGAGAACCTAATTGACAACTTCTCAAAAGAAGAATTTGTCTTTGATTTGCTGGTTGCATACGGCATTTCTAAAACATCTGTAACACGACTAAAAAAAGGAGACTACAATTTATCCAAAGTTGATGGAGAAATACTATACAAAAAGAAAATATTCTTTAAAATTGAAGCATCTAACAAACTGCTGAGTAGTATTGAAGAGGTTGCAAAAGAAGAGCGAATCTTAAAACATCAACCTAGATTTGCAATTCTTACCGACCATAAACAAGTAGTTGCTAAAGACCTGAAATTAGGCAAGAACTTAGATATTCAATTAAAAGAATTACCCAATTACTTTGATTTCTTTTTGCCATTAGCAGGTAGCGAAGTTTATAACGCTTCCAACAATAATGAAGCAGACAGAAACGCATCGTACAAAATGGCTTCTTTGTATGATTTGTTGATTGATGAAAATCCGAGTATCTACAATTCAAAAGAAAGTATTCACAACCTCAATATCTTCTTGTCCCGTTTGTTGTTTTGTTTTTTTGCAGAAGATACCGAGATATTTGAGCAAGATAGTATTTTTACCAATACACTAGCTCAGCATACTGCGGAAAACGGAAAAGATACCCATACATTTTTAGATGATTTGTTTGCCCGTTTAGATAGCGAAAGCGGAAAAGATTATCCCGACTTTTTAACCAAATTCCCTTATGTAAATGGAGGATTGTTTAATCAAAAAATAAACTCGCCCCTGTTTACCGCAAAAGCAAGAAAAACTCTTCTTGAGTTAGGTGAATTACAATGGAAAGACATTAACCCTGATATTTTTGGGTCAATGATACAAGCGGTAGTAATTCCTGAATACCGAAGCGATTTAGGAATGCATTACACTTCTGTAGAAAACATCCTAAAACTGATTAAACCTCTCTTTCTTGATGAACTCTATGAAGCGTATGAAAATGCAACCACAGTAAACCATTTAAGAACACTCATCAAAAGAATTTCAAAAATCAAATTCTTTGACCCTGCTTGTGGTAGTGGAAATTTCTTAATCATTACCTACAAGGAAATACGCCTTTTAGAAATCAAGATTTTAGAAAAAATTACAGATTTAGAAGGACAAAGTCCAACTATAAAATGGACTGAGATACAGCTTTCGCAATTTTATGGCATTGAAATAGACGATTTTGCCCACGAAATGGCAATACTCTCACTTTGGTTAGCAGAACATCAAATGAACAAAGTGTTTGAAGAACGATTGTTTGATTACGGAAAATCGAAACCTATATTACCATTAAAAGAAGCAGGACAAATAAAACAAGGTAATGCTACAAGAAGAGATTGGAATGAGGTATGCCCAATTTCTTCAACAGATGAAGTATATGTGATTGGGAATCCGCCTTATTTGGGTTATAGCCGACAAGACGAAACCCAAAAGGAAGATATGAAAATCGTCTTTTCACGAGTAAATAACTATAAAAAACTTGATTACATAGCGTGTTGGTTTTATAAGGGAACCAATTACATTCAGAATACAAAAGCTAAATATGCTTTTGTAACCACCAATTCTATAACGCAAGGGGAACAAGTAGCTTTATTGTGGCCATTAGTTTTGAGTAAAGGACAAGAAATTGACTTTGCACACCAATCTTTTAAATGGACGAATAACGCCAAAGGAAACGCAGGAGTTGCAGTAGTAATAATAGGGGTTAGAAATATTGATGGCACAGACAAATTCCTTTACAATCAAAATCTAAAGCAAAGTGTAAAAAATATAAGCCCTTATTTAGCAAATACCTCGAATGTTTATGTTATACCGAGAAATAAAACTTTAAGTAAATTATCCCCAATGATTAAAGGAAGTTCTCCCGGAGACAATGGTAATTTACTATTAGACCAAGAGGAAAAAGACAAAATAATATCGAAAAACCCAATTACTGCAAAATTTATAAAAAGATATATTGGAGCATCCGAGTTTATAAAAGGAACGAACAGATATTGCATACACATAACAGAAGATAACGTTAAAGAAGCATATAAAATTAAAGAGCTCGCTGAACGATTTGAAAAGGTAGAAATTTTTAGATTAAATAGTAAAAAGCTAGCTACAAAGAAGAAAGCAGAAACGCCTCACTTTTTTGACGAAGATAAACATCAAGAAGGAGAATTTATTTTGGTTCCTCAAACAGGTTCTGAAAGAAGAAACTATATTCCGATAGGTTATTTTGATGATTCATACGTTCCTTCAAACGCCACAAGAGTGATATATAAAGTTCAGCCGTGGCTTTTTGGTGTTATATCTTCAAGAATGCATATAGTTTGGGTAAAAGCTGTTGCAGGAAGATTAAAAATGGATATGCAATATTCAAATACTCTTTGCTACAACACCTTTCCGTTTCCAGACATCACAAACAAGCAAAAGGAAAATTTAAATCTTTATGTTTTTGCCATATTAGATGAGCGAGCTAAACATCCAAGTAAAACAATGGCACAATTGTATAATCCAACCACAATGCCCAAAGGTTTGCTACACGCACATCAAGAATTAGATACTGCTATAGAACAATGTTATCGTTTGCAACCTTTCAAAAACGACACCGAGCGTTTGGAATACTTGTTTAAACAGTATGAAGAAATGTTGCAGAAAGACACGCTTTTTGCGAAGCAGAAGCAATCAAGAAAAAAGAAATAATGATATTTAAATAAGTAGAAATGCCAATACTGAAAGACATAATAGATTGGGTAGAAAACAAGCCTTCATTTTGGCAAGTAGCTATTGACCGATTAATCCGAAATAATGAACTAACGAATACCGATATTTCTGAACTAAAGGAAATCTGTAAGGTTGATTTTAAACTTTCTGAGTTTGAATTTGATGCTGTTGACTTTGATGATTTGAGAGATTTTGCGGATAACTCTGCAAATGATGGCAATATCATACTTTCCAAAATCAAAAACATTGATAACATTAATGCTTTATCTAAATCTAGTGAATTGGAGTTTGCACCAAATGGGCTAACTATTGTTTATGGAGATAATGGTTCAGGAAAATCTAGTTATGTAAGTATTTTAAAGCATTCTTGTAACACAAGAGGTCAAAAACCTAGAATGAATGACAATTTGTTTGATCCTGCTTGTGCAGGAAATGATAAAAAGGCAGACATAGAATATACCTCTGATGGAATAAATTTCACAACTGTTAATCTTATCAATGGAACAGTAAGTGAAAACACATTAAAAAAAATTGATGTATTCGATACCTTTAGTGCAAATCATTATATCGAGGGAGAAGATGAAATAGCTTTTATACCTCAAGGGCTATCTATTGTGGAAAAATTGGCAGAAGCTGTAAAAAATATTGAAACACAATTAAGCATAGAGCTTTCCAATCCCTCAATGCGAAAGTTTGACTATGAACTATTAGAAGTTCCAGAAGGAACAACCGCAAAATTATTTCTTGAAAAACTAAACTTAAACTCAACTTTAAATGAATTGCGAGCAGAATCAATATGGAATTCTACAAAAAATGCAAGAATTGAAGCTGTTGAAAAGGAAATAGATAAATTAAAAGCAACTGACCCTAAGAAAAGCTTAAAGTCCAACGAAGAGAAAATCAAACGGTTTGAAATTTTAGCAAATAAGTTTCAAAATCTGGAAAACAACTTAATAGGTCAAGCTTTAAATAATCTGAAGGAGATATTAAATAATTTTTGTGTAGCTAAAGAAGCATTAAGGGAATCTTCAAACACAGCATTTTCAGATTTACCAATACAAGGTGTTGGAAATAATGCTTGGAAAATTTTATGGGAAAGTGCAAGGAAATTTTACAACGAAAGCACTCAATCAGAAAGTTTTCCCAATGTCTCAGATGGTAGTAGTTGTCCACTTTGCCTTCAAGATTTAGAGGATGAAGCCAGAGAAAGATTTACTAAATTTGAAGATTTCGTAAAAAATGACATCCAAAAATCATTTGACGAAGCTAAAGAAAAATATGAGTCAGCAATTGAAAATTTGAACAGACTGGAGTTTAATTTTGAAGAACAAAACCCTATTTCTCTTGAATTAAATGAGCTAATTGAAAATTACTCGGAAAAACAAGCCGAATATCTAAATGTACTTTCAGAGCAAAAAGAATACATAGTTGGATTATTTAATTCAATGAAAACCATTGAAGACATTAATGCAATTGAAGTTGACAGCACCCCAAAGACTTTAATTAACGAATTAAATAAATCCTTATCTGAAGTGAATGAAAAATTGAAAGTTCAATCTATTGATGAAGATTTAAAGCCTTTATTAAAAGAGCTAAATCAATTAAATGGTGAAAAGAAAATTTACGAGCATAAACCAAAATTAGCTCGTGAAATTTATCGACAAAAAAGAGTTGGCTTGCTAAATCAATGTGTAGGCAAATGTAACACCCGAACAATCACAACATTAAGCAATGAACTAACAACACGTTATATAAATCAGAATCTTAAACAAAATTTCAAAACAGAATTAAACAAACTAGGTTTTAAAAACATTAAAATAGAAACTGAAACAAAAGGACAAAGAGGAAAACAATATCACTATTTAAGACTTGATGAAA
Source organism: Kaistella yonginensis (assembly GCF_030409525.1). Classification (GTDB taxonomy): domain Bacteria; phylum Bacteroidota; class Bacteroidia; order Flavobacteriales; family Weeksellaceae; genus Kaistella; species Kaistella yonginensis. Next base: position 75,224 of record NZ_JAUFQB010000058.1, read on the forward strand.
ACAACTCAAATAATATTGCTTTAAAAGATATTTTAAGCGAGGGAGAACACAGGTGTATTTCTTTAGCTACATTCTTGTCTGAGTTATCAATTTCAGAACATAAAAGTGCAATTATTTTTGATGACCCTGTTTCTTCACTTGACCACAAATGGCGAAATAAAATATCGAAAAGAATTACAGAAGAAGCTCTTGAAAGACAAGTAATAGTATTTACACACGATATTTCATTTCTTTTAATGATTCAAGAACACTCGGAGAGTTTAAATTGTGCTTTAGATATAAAGAGTCTTACAAGGAAAAAGACGGAAACGGGACTGATAGCTAGTAACCCACCTTGGGATGCTTTACCTGTTGGTAAACGTATTGGACTATTGAAAAGTGCATATCAACAACTAGAGAAAATTGAAAGAACAGAAACTGAAGAAGTATATAAAGAACGAGCTAAAGTTCTGTATGGTAAACTTCGAGAAACTTGGGAACGGTTTATAGAAGAAGTCTTTTTAAATGGTGCAATTCAACGATTTAGTAGAGCTATTCAAACTCAAAGGTTGTCAAAAGTTATCGACTTAACAGACGATGATTACAAACTAGTTGATGCCAATATGAGCAAATGTTCTACCTATTTTACGGGACACGATACGGCAGGAACTTTGATTGAAGAAATGCCTGACTCTGATGAATTCCTTGCCGACTTGAAAGTTTTAGAAGATTACATTAAAGACATTAGGAAAAGAAGACAGTGAAATGAGCAAAGAAAATCAAAATAACGATTTACAGCCTATAAACAACTTTGTTATTTTCAAAACTGAAAATGGTAAAGTAAATATAGATGTTTTTTATCAAAACAAAACGCTTTGGTTAACTCAAAAAACAATAGCTGAACTCTTTGAGAAAGGACGTTCTACCATTACAGAACACCTCAAAAAAATATTTGAAGATGCCGAATTGGATGAAGCTTCAGTATGTCGGGATTTCCGACACACTGCCGAAGACGGCAAAACCTATAAAACCAAATACTATAATTTAAGAGCCATAACAGCGGTTGGCTACAGGGTAAACTCCCAAAGAGCCATTGAATTTAGAAAATGGGCGACTGAAATTTTGCACGAATACATCATCAAAGGTTTTGCTATGGATGATGAGCGATTGAAACAAATCAAACATTTTGGAGAAGATTATTTCGAAGAAATGTTGGAGCGAATCCGTGAGATTCGATTAAGTGAAAGGCGTTTATATCAAAAAATTACAGACATCTACGCTCTTTCTGCTGACTATGACAACAAATCGGAAATAACCCAACACTTTTTTGCTTCGGTTCAAAACAAACTACATTGGGCAATAACTGGGAAAACGGCTGCCGAGATTATTTATACAGAAGCAGATGCTACCAAGATTTATATGGGCTTAAAAACTTGGAAACAAGCCCCTGACGGAAAGATTTTAAAAAGTGATGTAACTATTGCAAAAAATTATTTGAACGTAGAACATTTAAAAGCGTTAGAAAGAATAGTTACTTCTTACTTAGACTTAGCAGAAAACCGAGCAAGGAACAGACAGGTAATGAATATGAAGGATTGGGATAACTTTTTAGTCCAATTTTTGGAATTGGCAGATTATCCTATTTTGAAAGACAACGGCAAAATATCAATGTTGGAAGCAAAGCTAAAAGCCGAAAGTGAGTATGATAAATTCCGTGTGATTCAAGACCAAAATTATATTTCCGATTTTGATAAGGAAATGAGAAAATTAGTAGACAAGAAAAAGAAATAACCAATGCCAAATATAGTACACGTAACATACGACCAAACAGGAAAAAGCAAAAGTACCAATCCTTTGGGCATGCGGGAAATGCAGGAAAAAGCATACGAAGGGAGAACTGCTCAATACTTATTACTTAAAGCACCGCCAGCATCTGGTAAATCGAGGGCTTTAATGTTTATTGCATTGGATAAATTGCAACATCAAGGCATTAAAAAAGTAATTGTTGCTGTTCCTGAAAAATCCATTGGAGCATCTTTTGGCACAACAGAACTAAAAAAATACGGCTTTTTTGCCGATTGGAATCCCAATCCAAGATACAACCTATGTACGCCAGGCGAAGAGAAAAGCAAAGTAACGGCATTCTTAAACTTTTTAGAATCTGACGAACAAATTTTAGTGTGTACACACGCCACTTTGCGTTTTGCATTTGATGGTTTGGACGTAAAAAAGTTGGATGATACTTTGGTTGCTATTGATGAATTTCATCACGTATCAGCAGAAGGTGACAATATCTTGGGACAAGTGTTAAAAAGCATTATGGCAAATTCCAATGCCCATATAGTTGCTATGACAGGTTCATACTTTAGAGGTGATAGTATACCAGTTTTAATGCCAGAAGATGAAGCGAAATTTACGAAAGTAACCTATACTTATTACCAACAATTAAACGGTTATGAGTTTTTAAAGTCGTTAGGGATTGGATATCATTTTTATACAGGTAAATATTTCAAAAAAAATCATGAAACAGGAATTTCTGCTTTAGCAGAAATATTAGATGAGAATCAAAAAACAATTATTCATATTCCGAGTGTAAACTCTGCCGAATCTTCAAAGCTTAAACACGATGAAGTTGACCATATTATTGATGTTTTGGGAACAATAGAATATCAAGACGAAATCACGGGAGTGATACACATAAAAAGTCACAAAACAGGCAAGATTTTAAAAGTTGCAGACTTAGTTCAAGATAATCCAAAATCAAGGGATAAAATAAGTGGATATTTACGTGAAGTAAAATCGGTAGATGATATTGATATTATTATTGCTTTAGGAATGGCAAAAGAAGGCTTTGATTGGCCTTATTGTCAACACGCTCTAACAATAGGTTATAGAGGTTCGCTGACAGAAATTATTCAGATTATCGGTAGAGCTACGAGAGACAGTAATAACAAATCTCACGCACAATTTACCAACCTCATTGCTCAGCCTGATGCTCAAGATGATGATGTAAAATTGTCTGTAAACAATATGTTAAAAGCCATTACCGCATCTCTGCTTATGGAACAAGTTTTAGCCCCAAACTTCAAGTTCAAACTAAAAAAAGATGAGGATGATGAAGACGAAGATGATGAGAAAACTATCAAAATTAGAGGTTTTAAATTACCCACTTCACAAAGAGCTAAAGACATCATTGAGACAGACCTGAATGATTTAAAAGCAAAGTTATTACAAAACCCTCAGATGCTTAAAGCAATGCCGGGTAATGTTGAACCGGAGGTTATCAATACAGTTCTGATTCCTAAAATCATCCGAGAAATTTATCCTGACTTAAGTGATGATGATATTGAAGCAGTTAGACAACACGTAGTTGTGGATTCTGTTATAAAAAATAGTACTATTGAAGAACAAGGCGACAAGAAGTTTATAAGAATGGCAGGTAGTTTTGTAAACATTGATGATATTCATATAGACTTGATAGACCAAGTAAATCCTTTTCAAAAAGCTTTTGAAATTTTATCAAAATCGGTAACTACCCAAGTTTTAAAATTGATTGACGAGCATATTCAGTCTACTAAATTTGAAATGACCGAAGAAGAAGCGATTTTGTTATGGCCAAAAATCAAAGAATGGGTCAAGAATAATAACGGAGAACAGCCAAACATTCAAGCGTTTGACCATAAGGAAAAAAGAATGGCGGAAGCACTAGTTTTTTTGAGAGAACTAAAACGTAAAAAAGCATTGGCAAATGGCTAAGAAAAATTTAACTATAGACGATATTTTTGATGATGACGATTTTGGCTTGTTAGATTCTAAAGCCAAAACTTCGGCTGTGAAAACAGATGAAGAAAGACTTATTGATTCCTTTGAGGAAATAAACTCATTCTTTGATAAAAACAAAAGAGAACCAAATAAATCAAGTATGTCTGAATATGGTTTGATGGCAAAATTGAAAAACTTTAGAGAAAATGAAGCTCAAAAGAAGATTCTAAAGCCATTTGACAGGTATAACTTATTGGGTTACGTTGAATTGGAAAAAGCAACCATTGATGATATTCTGAATGAAGATGATGAACTTGGCTTATTAGATTCAGATAAGGATTTGGACATTTTCAAATTCAAACACACACCAAAACCAGAAGAGAGAGCTGATGCAGATTTTGTTGCACAAAGGAAGCCAATTAAAGAAAAAGAGTTTGAGAAGTATGAAGCAATGTTTTTAAAAGTACATAAAGAAATTAAAGAAGGAAAAAGAAAGATAAAGCCGTTTAAAAACATTGAAAAAAATCTTCACGTAGGCGATTTTTATTTAATGGATGGCATTCTTTTGTATTTGGAATCTGCGAACTTGAAAACAGAAGAAAAAGAATTAGGTTCAGGAAACAGAGTTCGCACAGAAGGACGTACGAGAACAATTTTTGAAAATGGAACTTACAGCAATATGCTTTTTCGTTCCTTAGGTAAGCAAATCCAAAAAAATGGAAAATTGATTACCAATACTTATGAGAAAATCGAACAAGACTTATTTGTCAATACAGGACTTGTAAAGGAAGAAGATGTACAATCAGGTTGGATTTATGTACTGAAATCAAAATCAAGCAACACTCAAATAGCAAACATTAAAGACTTATATAAAGTTGGTTTTGCCAGAAATTCAGTAGATGAGAGAATAAAAAATGCAAAGAATGAAGCGACCTATTTATTTGCGGACGTACAGAAAATTGCGACTTACAAAGTTTATAATAGAAATGCTGACAAACTAGAAGGTCTTTTGCATAGATTTTTTGCAAAAGCTTGTTTAGACATTGACTTGTTTAATGAAAAAGGACAAAGACTAAATCCGAGAGAATGGTTTGTAGTTCCTTTTGAAGTAATCGAAGAAACAATTCAATTGATTTTAAATGAAAATATAGTAAACTACGAATACGACCCTGCTGAGAAAAAGATTAAATTGAAATAAAAGTAAAAAAATAAGAACAGTGCTTTCTATTAATTATGCAACGTCAGTTCGTAAACAAACTGACGTTGTTAAAGCAATTAGAATTTAGATATTGTGAAATAACACTTAAAATTATTTATATTTGTTATGAGCTAGCGGAAACACATTGAAAAGCAAAGCAATAAGCACCGTTACCAAATCGTTACCTGACTTCTTTGATTATCTCTATAAAAGCTTAGTATTCAACCGATTCAGCTTTTCCCTGAAAACTTTAAAATAAATTCAGGCGTATTGCTTTTGGTTTTTGCTAAGATTGGGGCTAATAAATTTATTGAATATCGAATCAAATCATCTTTTGAAAAATCTTTAAATTCCAATTGATTCTTGGAATTAAGCTGCATTTTATTTCTATTCAAAGCATCTGAACGCAATACTTCAAAGTCATTAATTAAAAGTGACAAGGGAATTTGATTTTCGCTAAACCCTTGATCAGCTTGCTGACGCAGAAATTCTAGCTGTGGCATACGTTGCAGAAAATCAGCACGTTGCATTTCATGGTACACTTGCTTAAAATATGCAGACGAAACTTGCTGTGTTTTAAGGTCATGGGCTTTGGATACTGGATAAACTCTGTCATAAAGTATTTTGGTCTCGGTGTGTGCTTCTAGCAAATCGTAGGTCTTGTTTTGTCCAAAACCGAAGGTGTAACTCCAGATCAAAAACAGAAGTGCAATTTTTAGTTTCATAGCATTTATTTTAAAAACTAAGCTACAAAAAAAATATTTTCCCACTATCATTTTTATTTCTTCATTAAAAAAAATGGGTAAATGTCTTCTTAATTAATGGGTTTATTCTAGGTTACCCCATACAATTGAAGCTTGCAGTTTGCTTAAATTTTAAAGATATTTCTATAAAAACAGTGAAATCACGGTAGAAAAATGGGTGTAAAACCTTGATAATTAAACCGCAACTGTTTGGATATTTGTATAATCAAAAATGATTAATAAAAATAAATTCTAAAATGAAAAATCGAACAATGCCCTTGAACAAGAAAAACTTTTTTACCATAATGTTTTTCTTAGTACTTTCCTTATTGATCTTAAATTGCAGAAATAAGGATGATGATGAACCTACTCCACCAAATGTGTATCCGGTTGAAAACCCCCTTTCTGCTTACCTTACAAATTCTGGATTTACCACTTCTACAAACATGGTAAATGTTGGAGATTACGAATTTGGTTTGGTCTTTTCTCCAAATGTTACTGGCAAAATAAATGCAATTACTGTACAAATACCGGATACAAATGCGAGCTTGAGAGTAACCATATGGGATTTTGATACGAAAGCAGTTTTGAGAACTGAAGTTGTAAATGTTTCTGCAGCAAATACGCTTATAACAAAATCTATCGCAGAACTGGCTTTGGTAAAAGACAAAAAATATCTAATCTCGATGAATAGTAACGATTATTATTACAAAGAAAAAGCGGGCGGAGCAAGTGCAACCTATCCTATTGCAGCAGGAAATATAAAATTCACAGGATATCAATGGAGGTCTGGGAGTACACAAACTTTTCCCGCTACGGTAGATGCTTCTTATTATGCGGGCGATTTGAGTTTCGTATTTCAGCAAATAGATTAGGTATCATTTCAAATTCAATAACTGTTGAAAATTTTAAAGTAGTTTCTAGGCATCCTATTGGCTGCTTGTAAAAAAAACGATTTAAAAAGAAATAACTAGCTCTCAAAAAAAGAGATTGACAATAGAATCTATAAACTATCAAAATATATATTCTCATTCACTTTTAAACCAAAAAAAGAACCAAAAAATTTGGTTCTTTTTATTATTTAAAAAATCGATTAAACTTTTTCTACTTGCATAAAGCTTAACTCCATTGGTGTTTTTCTGCCGAAAATCATTACTGAGACTTCAATTTTCTTTTTGTCTTCATGAAGTTTTTCAACCGTACCATTGAACCCATTAAATGGTCCATCAATAACTTTTACATTTTCGCCAACAATGAAAGGAATTGCTGTTTCGAGGGCAAACTCAGAAAGCTCATCCATTCTACCTAGCATTCTGTTTACTTCTGATTTACGCATTGGCACAGGATCACCACCTTTGGTTGAACTTAAAAAAGAAATCACTCCTGGAATATTCTTAATGATGTGTGGGATTTCTCCTACAAGATTAGCCTCTACCATTAAATATCCTGGGTAATAGGGCTTTTCCTTCGGAACCTTTTTACCATTTCTAATCTGGATTACTTTTTCCATAGGAATGACCACTTGAGTTACGAAATCTTCGAAACCATAATGTTTCATTTCGTTCTCAATATAGGCTTTCACCTTATTTTCCTGTCCACTGATGGATTTCAGAACATACCACTTCAAGTCACTCATTTTGGGAAAATAATTTTAATTGAACAGATTGATAAAGAACGAAATAATATTCGCAATAGATTTACTGAACAATGTATCTACACCAAAAGTAAATAAAGCCAATATCACGGTACCAATAGTTACAACTATGGTTGATGATTGCAGCTCAGGCCACTTCGGCCATTCTACTTTGTCTTTGAATTCGGTATAAGAACCTTTAATAAAATCTACTAAACTCATTATCATTAATTTGCACGGGCACAAGGACTCGAACCCTGATCAACGGTTTTGGAGACCGGTATCCTACCATTGGACGATGCCCGTAGATTAAAAATGTTCCGTAAGTTTCCCTACGGAACATTAATTATATTTTAGAAATTAATCAGTGATTTCAGTTACCTGACCAGCACCAACTGTTCTACCACCTTCTCTGATAGCAAATCTAAGACCTACGTTAAGAGCGATTGGCTGTAACAATTCTACAGTAATCGTTACGTTATCACCTGGCATTACCATTTCTACACCTTCTGGTAAGAAAATCTCACCTGTAACGTCAGTTGTTCTTACATAGAACTGTGGACGGTATTTGTTGTGGAATGGAGTATGACGACCACCTTCTTCTTTAGAAAGGATATATACCTCTGCTCTGAATTTTTTGTGTGGTTTTACTGAATCTTTCTTAGCGATTACCATACCTCTCTTGATATCGGTTTTTTCAATACCTCTTAACAATAGACCTACGTTATCACCAGCTTCACCTCTATCTAATATTCTTCTAAACATCTCAACACCAGTAATTGTAGAAGTTAACTTCTCATCACCCATACCTACGATGTCTACAGGATCACCTGTATTAATTACACCTGCTTCAATTCTACCAGTTGCAACCGTTCCTCTACCAGTAATAGAGAATACATCTTCAATTGGCATCAAGAAAGTCTTGTCAACATCTCTTACAGGAAGCTCGATCCAAGAATCAACAGCATCCATTAATTCTTCAATTTTCGCTACCCATTTAGCATCTCCATTCAATCCACCTAAGGCAGATCCTTGGATTACTGGAGCGTTATCTCCGTCATAGTCATAAGAAGAAAGAAGGTCTCTTACTTCCATTTCAACTAATTCTAACAATTCAGCATCATCAACCATATCTACTTTGTTCATGAAAACAAGTACGTTAGGTACATTTACCTGACGACATAGAAGGATGTGCTCTCTTGTTTGAGGCATTGGCCCGTCTGTAGCCGCTACAACTAAAATAGCTCCATCCATTTGTGCAGCACCTGTAACCATGTTTTTTACATAATCGGCGTGACCTGGACAGTCTACGTGAGCGTAGTGTCTGTTTGCAGTTTCATATTCAATGTGTGATGTATTGATGGTAATACCTCTTTCTTTTTCTTCTGGTGCAGAATCAATAGAACCGAAATCTCTTGCAGTTCCAAATCCTTTGTCAGATAATACTTTACTGATTGCTGCAGTAAGCGTAGTTTTACCATGGTCTACGTGACCGATGGTACCAATGTTCAAGTGTGGTTTGTTACGATTAAACGTTTCCTTTGCCATGATTTAAATATTTATTTAATTAATTATTCATTTTTTCGGTGCGCAAATATAGTCATTTTTTGAATATTGAAAACCTTTTTTACAAAAAAAAGTAAAATATTCAAAGATGCAAATTCACATGTCCTAGTATATAACTGAAATACCGGACTGCAAATTTACGGAAAAATATTTATTTGAGAAAATCTTGGCACCAAATTTATCGAAAGATTTAGCTTTTAACCTCTATACTTGCAAAGTGCAATCTACTAAAAACTTAACAAAATCCTATATATTTAAACTATTTTGGAAGAATGTTTATATTTAATGTCATTAAATCATAAAAGATTGCTTAGAATAAAATATAGTCCTCTCTTAAAGCAAATAAGTTGTTTTCTAGAATATCAGATTACGATACTACAAGTGCATTCAACTACTTTTTTAGATAATTCAAACATTTTTACCAATCTTATCATCACCACGTTTATCTGTTATATTCCCTCAAAATGAAAGAGTCTAAGAATGCGAGGGGCAATTCTGCTATTTTTTCCACCAGAACCAAAAATCCGATCTTATCATTCAAATCGTAAGAAATGTGCAGAATATATTCCGTTCAAAAGCGTCTGAATCAATTTGCACAACTGCAATAAAAAACTCTTAAATTTCAAATAGTACCATTTGAGTTATCAATTCCACTTATACCCATTTCGTTCAGATTTATTCTACATTCTGTACAAATGGCAACTTTCACAGCCTAGCTTTCTACCAATTTAAGGTTTCATTATTTTTTTTATCCAGAAAGATGAGCAGCAGAAAATCATCGCAAAAGGTCTTAAAACGCACTGTAAATATTTTAAGAAGAACTGTATTTCATGTCAGACCAAAATTTAAATGCAAAATCTGTGATTAACTATATAAATACTTCATTTTCATAAAATTTGATGAAATAAAATGGACAGACACGCCGCAAAAGACGGAAAACATGGAATGTTACCTTCGTATTTAAGTGAAACCAGTGTGGAATATTCATTTTGGAAATTTGAAACAAGTTGAGATTCTTTGGTTGTAAAGAAAGCTTGTTCCATTCCGAAAACCATTCTATCATAATTAGGGCAATTATTCCAAGTTTTCTCACTGATTCTTAAGAAAATTACAAAACACTAACAAGTACTGACCGACCCCATCAAAAAACGCTTTTCTCTTAATAATTTCATTGAGAAAAAGCGTGTAATTCAATTGAAGTAATAAGAAAAATTTACAATCTAAAAATATAAAATCTGCCATACCATTAAATCTCAAACCTTGGCATATTGAACTTCGGCTACAAAAACCAAAATATCGGAAGACTTAATGTTCAAAACATTTAGCACGTTAGCGCATGAGGAGCTTCATTATTATGGTTCAATTTAGATTTC
>NZ_JAUFQB010000059.1 GCF_030409525.1 Kaistella yonginensis
TTAAAAATAGTAAAAAAGTTATTTCCGAAAAATTTTTTTGAGCTTTAAGGGCTCAAAATTTTTCAGAATAACTTTTCAACTTACACAGTTAGTGGGACACTACCGAAAAAACTGTAAATCTTTATTTGGTTTTGTTGCTCTTGCATTTTTTAAATTTTTAAAAATCAAATACTTTTATATTTGCCTGATTCATCATAATATAAATCAATTATGGAATCGATTACTAAACAGTCAATATAAACACCACACTGCAAGTAGAAATTTCTTACACTTTTAATTATTTCTGAAAACTCTTGTCTTGTTAGATTTTCATAATATATTTTAAGGTATTTTAATTGTTTAATTTCTTCAATGTCTTTTACTTGCTTTGAGTTACCACCACAGATTGAAAATTCTTTAACATCCGACAAATTTCCAATCCTAAAGTATTCTTGTTCATAAAAAATATTTTCATGAGAACCTTCAATTTTTAACTTTTTATTATAAATCGAAAAAGTATTCAGGAAATAGCAATAAAATTTATATTTTAGTTCATCACCTTTTGCTCGTAATATGGTTTGTTTAAGTTCGTTTTTCATTTTATCAATCTTAAATTAAAAAGTATCTGCGTTTAAAATATCTGAATATTTGACTTTCATTTCTATGGCTCTTCCGGACAATTGCTCTTCTATCAATCTTATTTTCATCACTTTGCTATTCGGATAGGTGAATTTTTTGAAAACATAAATATTTCGGTAACTTTTCTTAAACTGTTTCTGGTTGTACAATTGATAAACTGGATGTAATGCAATGCTTTGATTATTCGTTGCCTTGTAAATCTTTTTATCTTCCACAGAAAATTTTAGTGCGTCGATATCATATCCTAAATTGGAAGAGTTTAGAAAAGTCATATCCAAAAAAATGTAATCGTTTACGACATACACATTGTTAATCTGCATGGTGAGTTTTAAACTTTTCACTTCTCTTATTGGATTTTTTATCTCCTTTTTACGCAAAATATCAAGCGAAAATTTTTGCAATTCTGTGTTGGAGAAAGACATTTTTGGATATTCCAAAGGTTGCATATCCTCCGGCTGAATTTGAATGTTTGTAACCGCTTCTTTTTTATAATTGAGATAACTCACTTTGTATTGTGCCATAAAAGACTGACATACAACAGTTATTACTCCCAAATCATTCATATTTATTTTAGTGCCGATTTTGGTAGAATCTGATACTGAATTTTCGGTTATTTTTATTCTCGCAATGTTTTCGGCAGGTAAATCTCCTGTCAAGTTATTGGTGGATAAATCCACAAATTGAATAGGTTCTGGAGAAACTATATGCAGACTTACGCCTTTGGAAATTTCTAAAATTTTTAAATCTTCAACCCGCTTTTCAATAGTTTCGGTTTGTGAAAAAATGAAAATGGAGCAGAAAAGTGAAAGGACACTCAAAATGTTTTTTGTTAGTTTATTTGTCATTTTTGTTTTTATTTAGTTCTTTATCGTTGATTAAATAGATGTAGGAATTGTATTTTAGTTTCGCTTTATTTTGCCGAATCATGTTGGAAATTGTTTTTGAAGTGGAACTGAACAAACTGGAAAATAAACTTGTGAAAAAACTTTCTCCACTGCTATCCATTTGAGTTCCTTGTACAGAATTGCTTCCCATTTCGCGCAACATTTCCCGAAAATCGCTTTGTGGGACGTACAAACCTTGCATTCCGTCCATATCGAAAACAGAAAGATTCACTGGTAAAATATTTCCATCTTTTAAAATTGAAATAACATTGAGATTCACCCTTTGCATTGCAAATCCTGAAATCTGACCATACAAAATAGTTCCTTTATTGATTTTATGCTTACCAACATTGATGTCTTCCAATAATCGAAAGCGGATTCTACTACCTAAATATCCTTTGTTATTTTCATCGATAACCGCTTTTATGAAATTGTCATTGTTGGTTTTTGCTATGAAATTGAAACTTGGATTGAGGGATGATTTATCCACTTTTAAAGTCGTATTCAAAAATGCTTCTAACTTTTCTTTATTCTTTTTCAACTTATTTTCAGAAGCAAGTGCTGCTTGATATTCTGGATCTTTCGCTTTTTCCAAGGAATCCATCATCAAAAATTGTTGTTTCAACATTTTTACTGGATCGGTTTCTTCTTGCTTTTTATTTGAACCAAATTGATTTTCTGATTTGGAATTATTGCTATTGGAATTTCCACCACCTTGAGTATTTAGCATTCGTATCATTTCGGCGGAACGTTGAAAATCTTTTTCATCAGAATTTCTTTGTGAACCTTGTTTGTAGTAAGAATCATTTGCTGGATTTTTTCCTAATCCATTATTCAATCCTCTCATTATTTTCAATGAATCGATGTAGCGTTTTTGTTTATCATCCAAATTGTCGGAATAATTTTGCAAACTGTCTTCATCGTTTTCAATTCCATCCAACATGGATCTACCGTCTCCTCTTTCAAATAAATCATCATAAGCTGCATTTTTCGACAGAATAGAATCTTGCGTTTCTCCCAAATTGAGTGATAAATCCTGCGATTTTTCTTCCGTTTTATTATCTTTATTCAGATATTTCGTTCCTTGAAATCCTAAAAAAAGTACGATTGGCAAGAGAATTAGGGGAAATATGTACTTGGGTTGTTTAAAGTTTAATTTTTTAATGTCCATTTTTTAAAGTTTGGTATTGATTGAACAAATATTCTATTCGCAGACTGTCGTTTTTTGTGAGCGGACCTTTTTCTCTTTTTGTTTTTAAAAGTTGCAGTTCTTTTACTACAGTCTCCATTTTCTTTTCAGTTTCATCCATTTTCGCTTTTACCTGATCACTTTCCGAATACATATTTGGAATATTATTTTTGGTAGAAATTTTTGGTGTGAAATAGAAATATTGAATGAAAATCAATCCAAATGATAGGGTTAATAGTAACATCACATATCCGTAAACCTTTTTGGGATGCTTTATCATCCATTCTTTTGATGAATAAAACTGTTCTTTCAGAAAATTGTATTTATTGATTAACATTAGTAATTCGATTTTGCTTTGTTAGAAATTTCGCTGTTATCTAAAATTCTCCAATTTCGAAGAAGTACACCGTGAGGATTATTTGGACTTCTGATCATATCCTCAAAATCTCCCTCAGTAATTAATTTTCTGATGATAAGTGAATTTTTTCGATTGATCATTTGCGTTCCGTAATAGATGAATTTTTTGTTGGGTAAATCCAATTTGATAGAATCATTTCGCACCGTTACCAAAGAGTTTCCTGAAATTATTTGATTGTAAAAACCTTTTTCTCTTAAATTGGTGTACTCCTTTTTTCCACTATCGTCAATCAAATACAGAGATTTTTCTACATTTTCCTTGATGTATCGATCATCTGGAGCAAGCGTAAAAAATAGGCGATGGAATAATTCAACTTGAGATTTGTATTCTACGGGTCGATTTAAAAGTTCATCGGTTTGTTTTACCAAAATCGGCACTCCATTATCAATGACATACAGTGATTTTCGAGAATCTTCAATTAATTTGTAAGCAAACACAAATCCCACAATCACAATAATTACAGCAAAAAGTATGGATGCTAACGAAATCGTTTTATTGATTTTAATTTTTTGTTCTATGTTTTTTACGAGCATTTTATTTTTTAAATATTAGAAGTTAGATTTGAGATTTATTTTTTATTCATTTTCGCTACTGAACTCGCAATATTTCTTGCCGCATTTGCAACAGCAGATGAACCGCCAGAAGCTGCAACAGCTGCAGTTTTCCCTGCTGCTTTTCCTGCACTTGCAACCGTTGCACCTGCTGCTTTTCCTTTGCTCATAATTCCTGCTCCACCTGCAGAAACAATTGAATCTGCAATAGATGGAACCATTAAAATTCCAATTCCTGTAACGATGTAAGCTACTGCTGGAAATAAAGCAGTGTACATCATGCCACTATTTTGAACATAAACCCGAAGTGTTTCCATATCTGCAACGCCACCTGAATCAATGATCAAAGCATATCTATCCAATTCCATTTGGTAACCAGACATAATTAATTGTTGACCGATATTAATTATGGTGTAAGTGATAAAAGTGTATAAATTGATATTGATAAATTTCGTCACCCAATTGCTAAATGAATTTTCAAATCCGGGTATTAGTGAAATTCCGACAGCAATCGGACCTAAAATAATTAAGATGTAACTCCAAATTTTCTGAATGAAAAATATGAGATAGGTGCAAACTCGAAGTATGGTTAAAGAAACTGCTTCGATGATTTCTGATAATGTTTTCTGAATTTTGAATTCCATTTTCATGTACCATTCTTTTGCAGGTGCTAATAATTTATCTACATCGATGTCATACCAACTGTCTTCAGCTTTATTTTCCAACTTATCCAAAGTTTCTTGTTTCGCTTCTTCTTCCGCTTGTTGCTTTATGAGAATTTCTAAAATTTGGTTTTGTTTTTTGAACCGCTCTACTCGTAAATCATTGGCATCCTGCTCAATTTCTTGAAAAAGTGCAATTCCTGGTTCTGCTAAAGATTGTAGCGGATATTGTATCATAGAGGTAAATGCTCCCCAATACATTAAAATAAATGCAATAATGGTTGGTCGAATCATTGGAGTAACTTCCCAAGGTCTTGCTCCTTCCTGCATCTGCCAACCTAAATATCCCATATAACATAGAGCACCGAAACCACCAATTGCCTGTCCCAACATTACTGCTCCCGCAGATTGTGCTGCCATTGTGGTGTCTAATGTTGTAAATGCTTCCATAAACCATTTTTCAAAAGCACCATCTCCTTTTAGAAATTGTAAAAGTTTATTATAACTATCTGCATTATTGGTTTGTCCAAAGACAATTACTGGGAGAAAAATTAAACACAAGCATATTGTGAATGTTAGATATTTATTCATCTTTTAAAATTTATTTTTATAAGCAATCATTACTTCATGAACGATGGTAACATCATTGGGTTCCCAATAGGGTTCTATATCTATTTTTGATTTTGAGAGTAGCTTTTTGTAATCCAGAAAAAGGGTGTTCTTTTGGTCAAATGCTCTAATTTGTTGATTAAATTTCCGCCAACCAATCAAAGTTTCGTGGTACATCAAAAATCTTTTTCCGCGAGGCATATCCAATGTTCGGGAGTTTTTGTATTTGTCTTTTAGTAAATCCAATTCTTTTTTTAAGTGAGCAATTCCACCATTAGCAAGCATATTTTGATAGGTTTTATCATCTTTCAATTGCCATTCAAAATAATTTTGAGGATTTTCTGAAAATAGATTTAAAGGTTTTAGCATTTTTTTATAATACAACAACCAAAGTGGGTCTGCTTCTACAGTTGCGGATGTCCAATGCGCTAGATCTTGAACATTTCTGGTGTGTAAAGAATCTACTTGTAACTTGATTTTCTCTGCTTCTGCTCGTTGAAATTCTAATTCTACCAATCTTTGAACTTCTAACCCTGTTGGTTTTAATGGACGAATATCGGCTCCATTTTTATAATCTTGATTTTTGCTCGGCGACAACCAACCCCAAACTGTAGCGTAAGCGAAATTGGTCTGGATTCCTAATGTGTATTTTGGATAGGGACGAAAGTCTCCCCAAGATTCAAACACCATTCTTTTTTGGTGTGCAACTATTGATGGATCATTCAATTTTTTGACTTGCCCAAAACTGAAGATTACACAAAAGATTGCAGGTAAAAGAAATATTATTTTGTAAAAATGTTTTTTCATGAGCCTATTAATTAAAAATGAATTGGTAATTCTGCATAATGTTTTTTACAATTGCTCTATCTAAATTGACGTAAGTATTGATGGTCGGAATCTGATAGATGTAGGGAATTTTTCTTGCGTTTTTCAGTCTAATTCGGATGCAAACCAAATAACCATTGATCATATTTGCTCTGGTAGATAGTTTTTGAATCACCGCTTGTCTGTCAAATGGATCCATTAAAAAATCTGCATCTTCACGTAAAATATCATTAACCAATTCCGTTTGCATTTTGATAAGTTCTTGTGTTGCTGCGATGTAATATCTGTTCAAAAGAATAGCATATTGAGGATTCTGTGCTGTGAGAGAAAGTACTTCATTGGCGTTTTGTCCAATTTGAACAAAAGTGTTTGAGAGGTAATACAACTGTTTTCCCTGTTTGATGGCTGCATTTACATTGGTCAATTTTTCATAGATGAATTTTTGAATTGCCACAACTTGAGCGATTTTTTGATTGACATCTTCATATAATTTCTTCTGTTTTTCGTAAGAATTTAAAAAGGATTCATTACTCGCCAATCTTACCGCTTGATTTTTGGTTATTTGAGCCAATAATTGATCGTTTAATACCACAGTTTGTCCTTTTACAGAGAGCATTCCTGCAAAAATTGATATTAAAATAATGGTCATCATTCTCATTTGGTTTGTTTTAAAACTGACTTAAAATCTGATTTACTATCTGCTTATCTTTATTGATGTAATTGAGTACCACAAACTTTGTCCATTCTACTTTTCTCTTTATATCACGTACTTTCATCAACATAAAAAGGGAATCTCTCCTCAAATTGCTAACTTCTCCTAAAGCATACTCCAAAAGAATTTTTCTTTCTGCTTTTTCCATTTGATTAATTGCTCCGTATGAAATCACAATTCCGGTTAAAAGTTGTACTACCATTTTCATATCTTCTACAAACTTGATTTGTGAGGGAAGTACAACTACTAATGAATAGGGTGCAGTTTGGATTTCATCAATTATTTTTGATTGAATATCTGCGATCTTTTGACTTTCTAAAAAAATAGCGTAACCTGTTGGAATTGCCTGCATTGCAAAATCCACAATTCTTAATCTATCCTGAATTTTGGTAGTGGTTTCTTTAAATTTCTCCCACTGCTTTTTGTTGACTACTTCTGTTGCAAGATTTTGATCTTGCCAATTCTTCATACTTTTCTGCCTTTCATTTTCTTCCATGGTATTCCGAATCTCCTGATTCATCATCGGAAAGGAAACGTTTTCCTTTTCCCAAGGTGGAGTTGCACTACCACCAGAAGAAGTAATCACAAAATAAACTGCAAGGAAAAAAATTGATAAAAACAGTTTTCTCATTTGAACATTTTTAGTCTAAAATCTATTTTTATAAGTCCACATGATATTTTCTACAATGCTCATATCCGTATTGATGTATCCTTGAAAAGGATTGATAGATTGAAACCAACCTAGTCTAATTGCTCTTTCAATGTTTAATTTTGTAGCGAGTAACCAAATTTTTAGCATCGTCACATTCTGCGAAACTGAAAACAAAAGTTTGTAGCGATCTCCTGCAGTTGCAAGGTTTAATTCTCCTGGTTTCAATAAATCTGTAACATCGGTTGTTAATTTTATCACTTGTTCATAGGCTTTTTGCGTTGCTTTTACTCCGAAAACAGAATATTGTGGTTTGTTGCTTGTCAACGTCAAAATATCACTGGAATATTGAAGACAACGGTCTAATTCGCTGTAAATAGTAACTACTTGAACTCCATTTTTTAACGTTCCAGAAACTTCATTCAAACCTTTCAGTACTTTATTTTGAATGTCATTGGCAACAGTCATTTGTGTTGCAACCCATGTTTGGGCTTGTTGAAGTTTCGTTTGTTGCTCAATGGTTTTTTCCTGTTGATTTTCCAGATTATCGGAATATAATTTCAAAGCCAATGTTGTGGTCACATCGATGTAGGTATTTTGCGCAAAAGCAAAACTTCCTGCAAGAATCATCAGTGAAATGCTAAACTTTTTCATATTTAAAATTTTTGGAATTAATTATTTCTTTCAATGTTAATCCACGATTCAAGATCTTATGACCAATAATTTTTAAAACATTCTGATCTGGATTTTTGTTTCTAATTTTCTGATAATAATGAATAACATCTTCGTCCAGAGGTTGCTTGTAGAGATTGACCAAACCAACCATGTTTTCCATTTTATCATCCAGATTTTGGAAATCTTTGATGAACAATTGCAATGCTTCATCATAATTATCCAACTCATGAACATAATATTCGATTGCAATTTTTTCAGGTTTTTCAGTGGTGTAGGTTAAGTATTGCTCCAATGAAACTTCATTTCCATACACTTCTCCTTTTGCACCACGTTTCAGATAAAATTCTTTAAAACGACTTCTACCAAATTTGTTATTCAAATTATTGATGGTGAAAATCTTATTTTGCTCTACTTTATTCAGTGATAGTAATGAAGCAATTTTGTCGAAATTATCTTTGAATTTAGTTTGATCCAGAAGTATAAATGTGTCAGAATTATTAATGATAGAATCTTTGACAACTGTGTTTCCAATAATATCATCCAACTCTTGGGTTACTACAACGGCTTCTCCCCAAAATTTTCTTACGGTTTTGTACAGATATAAAATGTATCCACCCATGAGTTTTGAAGCAATTGCTTTCCACGCTTCTTCTATGATTAACGCCTTTCTTCGGTCTTTTCTCAATCGCATTTTTTGAATGAATGTGTCCATTATGATGAGCGTGACGATTGGAAATAATTTTGGATTATCCTTTACATTATCAATCTCAAAAACGATAAATGGCTCATCAAACAAAGTATTGTCTGCATTTTCATTTATGGTTGTCCCATATCTTCCGCCTTTGTAAAAATCTTTTAGAACGAATAAAAAAGTCCGAAGTTTAAATTCACTTTCATCTATTTTATGCTTTTTATTATTGAGATAAATCGGCAAAAATTGGTCGCAATAATCATAGAAACTATTAAAAGATAATTCTGGTACTGCCAATTTTTCTTCAAGTTCCACAATCCTTTTTATCAAGGCACCTTTTATCGCTTCTTCATATTCTTCTGATCCAACCGGTCTTTTGATTATAGATTTTGCTTTCGTGACTATGAGTTGCGTTTCATCGTAAACTTTTCTTCGCTCTTCATCATTCAATGTTTCATACGCCTCAAAAACTTTGTAGAATTTTGTAGCATCATAATCAGGATTATTAGAATTCTTGTCTGGATGATACAATTGAATTAATTTCCTTCCCTTCTCTCGAACTTCTTTTGAACTTACATCAAACGTAAGTTCCAGAATGTCGTAATAGGTTTGATTCTCTTTAATCTTATTTTCATATTCCGCTTGAATATCTTCTTCGTGAATATTGTATTTTCTTAAATACTGAAACAGTTCTTCAGTACTTTTGTCTTGATACCAATCACTTCCTCCATTGAAAAATTGATGATAGTAAGACATCAAAACATTATCTAAAATGGATTTTTGAGTTGAACTCATCGCTGCATCTGCTCCCTGCCAAATCAAAAAAATTAGATTGGTTAGAAATTCTATTTTTTCAATGTTGAATTCTTCTTTATCCATTAAAAAAGGATTCATCGTAATCGGCTTTTCTTCAGTGTATTGAATGTATCTCCCACCTTTATACGCGCACAATCCAGAATAGGAATCTCCTGTATCTACAATGATTACATCATAATTATAAGTCAGATATTGCTCCACAATATTGTTCATTAAAAAAGATTTCCCAGATCCTGATGGACCAAGAACGAATTTATTTCGATTATTAATTCTTCCTGTTTTCATAGGTAGATCTGATGGATCAATTTTTAAGGGAACGCCTTGTCTATCGGTAAATCGTAAGTAAAAATTAGATTCTTCGTTCACGGGGTAACTTTCTTTAAAAAAAAAACACAAGGCAGCTTCGCTTGTCGTTGTAAATAGATCATAAGATTTCAGTTCCACGGCATTTCCGGGAAGACAACAGCGGAATAATTCTAATTGATTGTAGGAATTTTGCGAAACGATAATTCCTTTCATAAAGAGTTTATTTTCAATCAAAGATTGTGTTTCTTCCATTTTTTCCAGAGATCCTGTGGAATAGGAAATGGAAAAGTGAGCATCTACAATGAGTTGTCCGTCCATCGCAATATTATGAAGCAGTTCATCTATTTCCTCTGCAACTATTGCATTTGACGGAGAATTATTTGCCACTCCTTCGTGTTTTTTCTTCTTTTTTTCTAATTCTCTCTGTTTTGAAGATTGGTGGGGAATGGAAATAATTTGATTGTAAACGATTGTATGATAATCTTCCAATTCATTGATGAATGAAAAATTATCCACCGCAGTTTCGGAAGCCGAACCATTTCCGCCTAAATAAGAATAGGTCTCAATTTCAGAGGGCAATTCAATTTTTTCAACATCAACAAAACTGATGGTTTTTACAAATTTGTTTCCAATAATCAAATGTTCATGCGTGGCTTTGATATTATCAAAAGAAGGGATTTCTGAAAAATTCATCGATAAAATTCCACTGATGTAATGCTCAAAATCTTTTTCTCGTAAAAATTCTGGTTCACATTCATTTTGAGCGAGAAGCATAGATATTTTCAGACATTTATCTCTCAATTTTTTATACTCTTTTTCGGAAAAAGCGTATTTGTTTTTATTGGTATTTTGATCTACAATATCGGTGAATAAGAGAATGGTATCAATCGTTTTGAACATTCTACCATCAAAATGTTCTGAATATTTTTGTTGCAAAAATTCGTTTGAATTTTCTGCGGAATATTTTTTTCTACTGAAAATATCAATCTTTTGGACGATATGATTTTCTCCAATAATTGCTACAACCTGGTTTAAAATTGTATGAAAATGCAAGTAAGCATCTGGATCCGCAGAATATTGTTCTACATTATTTTTAATTTTTATTCCGATAATGGGATTGCCAAACTGCCCGATCAAAACATCAAAATTCCATTTGTTGTCTTTTCCGTAATCATAACCGATAAAAGGAAGTTCGAATGTTTTTTTCTTTAGTTTCATTTGTAGATACTTATTGTTTTTAAAGGTCAAATGTTATCGCCTTAATCTTCATCGGACTTGTTTGCATATCTGCCAATGGCAATTTCATTTGTAAATATTTACTTTTTAGGTAAAAGTTTTGCGTTCCTGAATTTTGTTGGGATAATGTGCAACTCGTCTTCATTTTTTGTTTTGTTGTACAAACCTTTGGAATCTTGGGTTTTATAACTGAAAAAAACTCCTGCTCCACCAATTGCACCACCGATTATCGTCCCGAAAAATCCTATAATTGATGAAAGAATGGCGACCAATACCAAACCGCCAACTGCGGATCCCATCGCGTAATAGATGTATTTATCTTTCAGTCCGAAAAATATAAGGGGTTTTTTGAGCCCCTTATATAAAAAGTAGCCCATTAGAATATTGCAGCGATGAAGGTTGGAACCAACAACAGGAAAATACAAGCACCTCCCCAACCAACAATTTCTTTGTTGATGTCTTGGTCACCATTTGTCCATTTGTTGTAAATTCGGATTCCTCCAACTGTTCCTACAATTGCTCCAATTGCATAAATGAGCAGTCCCAAATCAGTGATATATCCTGAAATTGTGGTTGCTGCTGCTCCTAATGCGGCACTTCCTCCGGATTGTGCAAAAGCCATACTTATAGAAAAAAGTACTGCAAATGCTGTTAAAGATTTTTTCATCATTCTGTGTTTTTTTGAAATTTGATTCATTGTGTTTAAGTTATTTTAAAGATTAAATTATTTTTATGACGCATTGTAAACTTTGTGACCATTTATATTTGAAACCATTTGAACGGCAGTTTCAGCGAGATTGAGAAAATCGAAAAATCGTTCTCTGATTGCTTTTTTTGCTATATCTTGATCTTCCTTTGAACTTTCATCTTCTTCATTGTCGGATGTTTCAGACTGACTTTCCTCTTCTGCATTATTTTGATTAAATGCTGTAGGATCAAAAGAATCAATATCTTGCTCGGATTCAAATCTTTCTCGTAAAGCATTGATATCTTGTCTTTCTTTTGAAGGTTCTTCGTTTATAGGAAATTCTCTTTTGTTGAATGATTTTGGGGTGTTTAAATTTTCAACATCTTCAATTCCAACCGTGGTCACATCGCTTCGGTTCTGTTCTTCATAATCCGTGAGCGAAAAAACATCACTTTCTTCTGTAATAATGGAATTACCTTTTTTGATAAATAAATCGTAAACGATATTTCCTGTGTAATAAATCACATATAGTACAAGAAGAATGATTAAAAATTTTGCCATAAATATTGTTTTTTCTATTGATAGAATTGGATAAATTATCGGGTTATAAACTAATTGCCGAAGTTTCATTGATGTAAGTTATTAGTTCATTAAAAGAATTTTTCACTGCATTTTTTTGCCAATAAGAAAGTCCTCTGGTATGAATTGTTTGCAAAATATTTCTTTTGTACACTGGATTTTCTAATAAATTTCCATACTTGCTTAATTCTGCATCCATTCCTTCTTGATTCAAATATTTGTAACTCATATCATATTTTGAGCGAATGAAAATTCTATTTGCCTGACTTTCTAGCAATCCCAAAAAGTTCACAAACACTAAAGTTGATTTTGCAGATACATCTGAATATTCAAATGGAATGATGATGAAATCACTGTAAATCAATAAGTCGCTGTATTTTACATCAAGCGTTCCGGCTAAATCAAACAAATAAATTTCTTCACTTTTCTTCAACTCAAGAATAGTTTCAAAATCTGAAAACGGTTGTTCTTCTTCTTGTCCAATGATTTCTACATCGTACAATTTTGGCAAATCCAATAAT
Organism: Kaistella yonginensis; assembly: GCF_030409525.1. Lineage (GTDB taxonomy): Bacteria > Bacteroidota > Bacteroidia > Flavobacteriales > Weeksellaceae > Kaistella > Kaistella yonginensis. The sequence continues at coordinate 12,630 of NZ_JAUFQB010000059.1, forward strand.
TCATCTTCTTTCCATTTTTGATAAAATGACCTTTGATAATCAAAATCAAAGACATTAATATTTCTATCTGAAATTTTCGAAATGTAATTGGCAAAGGCAATAGCAAGTGTTGTTTTCCCTGTTCCACCTTTTTGAGTTGCAAACGTGATGATCATTTTCTTTCTTTATTTCCGTTTTTTCTTTCTTCGTTTCAGTTCGTTTTCCGCAGGATCTTTTGCAGTTCCAGAAGATTTCATTAATTCAAATATCAATTCATCTACTGCTTCCAAAATCTCACTGTTTCCATTTCCTTTTTTCAGCAAATCCGCATATTTATGAGTTTCTTTTTCACCGATTAAAGTTGATAATTCACCAATAAAATGTTGTTGCTCATGTACTGCATAAAATTTCCCGTCTTCATTTTTTATAATCGAAATACTCTCTTTTCTTTCGTCTGCTCCTTTTGTATTTTTTACAAAATCTCTGACCTCACTTTGAATAATTCTATACGTTTCCAAATCTTTCCTATTCCTGTTTTCAAAAAGCATAAAGTCAGACAGTTTTTCATTCAATGTCTTTGAATTTAATAAATTGAGCAAACCTGTTTTCGCTTCCTGATTATGTATGTTATAATCTTTCAATACCTCAAAAAGTTTTTTATCAATCGTTTCAGTAGTAAATTCAAATAAATGATTCATTGCTAAAATTTCACTGCCTTTATAAACCTTTCCACTTTTATGATCTATCAAAGTATATCCAAATGGTTGATGATGATCTTTGTGATGAAAAACAATATCAATCCCAAATTGCTTTCTCATCGTGTTTTGCAGTTCGCTATCAAATTCAATTTTCTTTTTTAAATCTTGGAAATTATTTGCTCTTTCTTCTCCAAATACTGATTTCGATTTTCTCGCATCTTCTACTTTAAAAACTTTGTTGGAATGCAGCTCTTTGTATTTTATTAAAATGGCTTTGATCTGGTTTTTTCTGCTATCATTCTTTATTTTTTCAAATTTTAGATTATTGCCATTTATCGTTTTTTGCTTAACTCCGTTTTTTAAAATGTCAAAATCATTTTCACCGTTCTTAATTTCAATCAGCACAAAACCGCTTCTTTCCAATAAAATTTCCAATTGAGAAAATGTGCTTACTTTATAATTCAATATTTTTTCAAGTTCTTCATCTGGTTTCAGATTGTAAATTTTCTCTAATGCTTTATTTAATGCTTCCTGCGATTTGAGTTTTTCAAAACTGTCATTTATCTTTTTCCTTGTCGATTTATCAACTCTTGTGCTTACAATGTGGACGTGGTTATTATCTGTATCCGCATGAAAGACCACTATAAATGGCTGTTTTCCATAACCCATTTCATTCATGAAATTATCTGCAATTTTTGTTAATTCTTCTTTGCTGTGTTCTCGAAATTTCGTCGAAATCATTGCGTGAAATTGTGGTTTTAAAACCTTTTTATTTCCGATTGATATTGCACGGAGATAATTTCTCACTTGATGTTTATTGCTATCTTTATCAATAAAAGAGGGAAAATTTTTCATTAATGTTAATTCGCCTTTCTCTTTTTTAATTTTCTTATCGTTGTAATTTACTGCTGGAAAACTGTTTCCTGCCGGTTTCATCATTTTGACAATCATTTTGCAAGCATTGAATAAATCTTTCCAAAAATTTTATTTTGTTCCTTCTTCAACTGAACTATTTCTGCTAATTTTTCTGAAAATTTTCCGAGTTCAATTTCACTGATGAACTTTTGACCGTTTGCAATTCTTGCAACTTGGTTGATGTTGGTTTCTATTTTCACAAATAGATTATCCTGTTTTTCAATGAACGCCAGGATTTCTTTTCTCTCTTGATCTAAAATTCTGTTTTCTACGGAATCAATAATTAAACTGGTTAATGTGGTTTGCTTTTCAACGCAGATTTTTTTCCAATTGCTTTTCTTTTCTTTTGAAATTCGGAATTTAATGGCTTCTGCTTTCTCCTTTATTTTATCTAAATTCTTGATGATTTCTTTAAACTTTTTCAATTAATATAAAACCCATTGCATCACACCATCAACTGATTTTAATATGAAAGTACCAGTTTGAGGTGGTTGCGGAACAGAAATAATAGCTGGTAAAGATTGAGTTGCGATTTCGCCATCAGAAGGATTATAAACCAACATTTTGGTATAAGAAGTTGTAGCGTTGCTAATGTAGTTTGGGTTGATTTGAAATCTCCCATTAAACTTTACCCAACGTTGTGCAAAATCTCCGATAATCAATCCATTAGTCCATGATGCACTTAGATCTACCATGTTTTCTGTACCAATATTTGGCTGCGGAATAAGATTGGCGTTTCCATGAATTACCAATCTGTTACTTACATTTTCTACAACATCTACCGTATTGCTATGTCCTGCTCCAGTTCCTATAAAAACATTATTTTCTCCTTTGACGTAAGCTCCACTTTGCGCTCCAAGCATCACATTTTTATTTTCCGTAGTAATGAAAGCTCCTGAATTTTGACCAACAACGGTATTGTAAGAACCAATTGTTAATTCCTTCAATGTAGATTGACCTACTGCTACATTTTTGTAACCAGAAGTAATTGATGAGAAAGTAGAATTTCCTACCGCGACATTTACATTTCCAGTTGTTTCTTTATTTGGATTTAGAAAATCATATCCTGAAGCAAATCCTACGAAAGTATTATACTCACCAATTGTCAAACCTTTCAGACTAAAACTGCCAATTGCGGTATTTGATTTTCCAGAAGTTAAATTTTGAAGTGCTCCATAACCTTGAGACAAATTGTATGTTCCGGTATGGTTTGGATTCATATTTCCGAAAAAAATGGAATAGGTATTCTTGTCCATTCCTACTGCTCCATCTCGCAATGGATTTGCAGTGCTTCCGATAAATGAAATATATTCAGGAGAATAATTGCCTCTTCCTACAACATCTTCAAGAGTATCGTCTTCAAATGGTTTCCAAACATTTCCATCAAAATAATAAAGTCCTGTTTCCAAAACATGGATCACCTGACCTGCAATATTACTGGGTACTGTGGTAACAAATACGATTGTTCCCTTTTTTGAAGAAGTATAAAATTTTGCTGCTAATTGATCGCCTGTAATTCTTGGTGGAATGATGCCGTCGTAATGATTGGTGTCATTTGGTTTACCAACAACGTCCAGCGTTGTCTCGGGAGTTTCTGTATTTATTCCGACTTGTGCATTAAGCGATAGTGTTGCAAAAAGAAATAGTATGTAAAGTAGTCTTGCCATAAAATTGTGTAATTATTTCGGGACAAAATTGAGAATACAAATGCTTCAAAACAATAGCCAGCAAAGGGTTTGGGCTATAAACTATGCGTCTGGATGGTAAATGAATAAAAAAAGTGTGAAAAAGAGTGATCTGGCTTTATCTGGATGGTTATTCAAAATTTCTTTGAAAATAGAAAAACGAGTTCCGAAGTTTTTTCCCTTTTTGCAAAAAAGGCAAGATTCGTCTTTGTGTCCCAACTTGAAAAGTTGTGGGTACAAAGACACATCTTGCTATTCACATCCACCCTATTATTAAGAGTTCTGAAAAACCACTTTTACTGTTGATAAATAATTGATTTACAAATCGTTGGAAAGGATTGCTTGAAAAAAAGAAAAGAAATTTGCGTAGTATTATTTTACGCAGGTTGATTGGAAACCTATATTTAATTTACGCATGTGCTGTTACTATTTTACGCAGGTTTTAGAACTGACCTATGATTGTTTTACTCATTTACCTGTGTGTTATTTACGCATTTAAATATTTGGACGTGTGTTTGATTTACGCAGGTTTGAAATCTAACCTATGTTTATTTTACGCAATAACCTATGTTTCATTTACGTATTCAATTATTTGCTCCTATGTTTAAATTACGCAGGTTTAAGAAAATACCTGTGATTGATTTGCGCAGGTTTAGTTACAAATGCAGAAGATTAATTATATTTGAGTACAAATTACCACATGAAAAATAATCGTTTTCACTAAAAAAAGGTGGTCAATTCAAACCGAAATTAGATGGCCACTTTAAACCAAATTTGGATGGTCAATTACACCGAGCTTTGCAATTATAAGCATCAAAATCTTCTATTAAAACTTCAAAATATTGTTTTACCTTATTATCACTGAATTCAATAATAATTGATTGGTTACCACCTCCTTGCTTAGGAATTGCTGATTAAATAATTTTTGCTTGCAATTTCATCTTGCAAATATGGGTAGGCTTTATAGAATATATTTTTTTACTGCTATAAAATAGGACAAATTGAGAATTGCTCTTCTATAACTAGAACATTATAACTACAAGTTATTATCAAGATTTTTTAATTCAAAGTAAATGACAACTCTATAATCTTGAGCATTATTAAAATAACCTGGACTGAATGGAATTTCTTCAAAACAAGCCTTGTGATTATCAAATTGCACAAAAATAATTGGATCTTCACAATCCATATCTACGTCAATAATATTTTCTAATGCTATACGCTCCAAAACTCCAAAATTCCCAATCATTAAATTTTCAGGTATAGATTTTTTATCCCTTTCATTTAAATAATTCCATTTTCCGTCTTTGGTATAAACAATCTCAACATTATACCAAGAAACAACTTCCAAATAATGCTCATTGAGATCGTGTGAAAATACTTTGTACCAATCTGCCCTTTCTCCCGTTTTTTCATCTTCAAAATTTGGATAAGATTTATCGCTAATAGAACTAATAATTAAATCTACATAAATAAATTTATAAGAAGGATCGTAATAATTGACTGTCGATATGTTTTTATCGGTTGTCTCTATTAAATTTTTAACAATTTTTTTTCTTATTAATTGCTTGGACTTAAATACAGATTTCGCACTTTGGTTTGCAACTGTAGGCAATCTGTCACTTTTTAAAATATTCCTAACTTGTTCTATCTTCTTTGTAGATAATATTAACAATCGGGAAGTTATATTTTCAAAATCAATAATATGTTGATCAGCATTAAAATTAAAACCCTCTTTTACAAGAAGGTTAGTATATTTTAATTGTTTTTTTCCTAAAATTAAGATTATTAGCGTGCTATATTTAATTTCGAGTGTATTATTAAAAAATTTATTTAAGGTTTCTTGAATTTTCAATTTCCTAGGATTTGAAGTAACTTGAACTGCAATACAATTAACTTCATCTTGTAAATCAATTGCCTTTGCATTTTTACTTTGGTAATTAGAATTGACAAGTTGCAAATCAAATACAATATTTAAAATTTCCTGAATATGATATTCGGAAATCAGATTAATATCAAGAAGGTTAGATTTAGATAAAAGTTCAATTTTACTTTTCAAAATACTGAACTCCTCAATTATCTCCTTTAAATAAATTTCTCTTTTCATAAAAAATTAATAACTGCTGTTTAAGTTACAGAATACTTTTCTCTAAATTCCGTGATGATGATGTACTCTCACAGCAAAATCAATTAACCCTTTTTCGGTGGCTTCAAGTTGGTTGTAGGCAAAGATGCTCTTCCCAATCCTATTTTCACGCCTGGAACTATCGTCTTAACAATTGCAGGTTTTGATGCTTCTTTTTTGCTCATAACTACTTTTTAGGTTTTATTAAAAAGGAAGGTTTTTGAGAAGTTCTACCTTTTTCTTCATTTATTGGTTTAGGTTTATCTGGCGAATTAGTTGGTTTTGCCTGCGGAATTATTATTTTCTTGCTCATAATTAAATATTTAAAATTAAAAAAAGGATCAATAGTAAAGTTCCTAATAGTATCGCAGTTAATGAAACAATATTCAATCGGTTTACTGTTTTGTTCCTCCTATCAATTTTGTTTAAGATTGCAACATCTTGGATATCTATTTCACTAATTGTTTTATCATCATTTGCAATTGCTTTGTAATGCGAAAACACATTTGACAAAATGCTTACTACAAAGACTAAACTACCTGTAGTTACGAAATATTCAAATTTAAAATCGTCTGCAGTTTCAACCAATTTGCCCAAAATAGTTAATCCAATCAAAAGACCACCACTACTAAAAATATTTAAATATTTTTCAAAATCATCTTGGCTTTTTGTCCGAGATTCTATTATTGATTTTCTGTAATTCTGCCAATCTTCATTGGAATTATCCGCGTAGGAAATAATTCCTAAATTTTTCGGATAGTAATCATTTGTTCCACTATACCTATTCATAAATTATTCAAATTTTAGTAATAACTATTCAATCCAAAAGTGGCTATTAAAAAAATAGTTAGTTATAACTTTATAATTCGCCTTATTTTCATACTGCTCTAAAACAGATTCAAATCAAAAGAATAATCATAATTAATTAATGCTTTGTTCTCTTGATTATCTAACCACGCTGATTCTTGGTGACTTAAATCTACCACTTCTTTAGTTGTTTTTCCCTTAAAACAATCTTTTACTTTCTCCATCATATTCATTTCCGTTTTATCGAACAAATCAATATTGAAAGCATAATTTGAATTAGGGATAAATTTCTCCCCTACTTTACCATCTGGATATTCTACATATTTTATATCAATAAAATAATCATTTTCCATTTTCTCAAATAAACTTCTAAACTTATCTGGAACTGGACCTCTCGCAATCGCTGCATATCTGCAACCTGTTATAGAAGAAGCATAATTCTTGTAATGTCCGAAATCTGAATAAAACAATAATTTATTCAATACCGTTTTTTGTGGTTTTAGATGCCCTGCGAAATAAACAACCATATTTGCCAACTTTTCATAATCGGGCGTTTTATATCCTGTAAATGCATCTGGATCACAATCTCCTAATAAATAATTTTTCAATGAAAAATCATTTTCTTCAAGAATTTCAAAATTTATTTTCGATAGAACTGCTTTGTAATCTTTTTCTTTTAACACCCCATGATTATCGATGATCATAGTTTTGAAGATGGAAGGATTTAATGCTAAACTTATTGATTTTGCATTTGAAAGACTTGGGATTTCCCCACTTTCATACAATGCATATTGATTGGGACCAAAACCAAAAAGTTCTCCCATCTTTGCTGCAGACAATCCATATTTCTTACGAAGTTTGCTGATTTCTTCCGGGAAAGGAATATTATTCATTTCCCTATATTTATTATGAATTATTTTTAAATTTAATTCATCCAATTCTGTCGTTACAAAACTCTCTTTACTTTCTTCACAATAATAATTGAGGTTTGTGTATTCGATTTCTTGTTTTCTGAAACTTACTGTTCTGATTTCTTTTTTCAGTTTCATGTCTTGTCCTGTGTAAGGGCTTTTCATAATGTTTTCACTTAAAAGGGTAATTCATAGAATACTGTGAGGTATGGAAAGAGATACATATTACGTTAAGTTCTGAAACTGTAATTTTAATATATATTTCCTTGTTTTTGATGGTTTTACCAAATACCCACATGGGACTTGAACCATACTGGTCGTTATCTAAAGGACCTTCGGAATAATCCTCCAAAACCAGTTCATTAATACAGATTTCTCTCTGTTTTGCTGTGATTTCTAAATCTAATATCGTCTGCTTGTTGACGGATCTGTCAGCAAAAAACAATTGCCCAACACTTCGTACAGATTTTAATTGTCTCAAAAATTGGGAAACTTCATCCTTCGTTGTCAAACCATTTTATTTATGCAAAGATATACAAATTAAACTATAAAGTGAAAATGTATTTATAATTTTACATTATAATCACTTTAAAGTGTTTTAATATTTTATAATGTTATTGTCTAATTGGAACCTGTTATGCTTCTTGAAACTAAATGTTTACTTCTTTTTACTATACCACTCATAATATATAACACAATTCTCACTATCAGGTGAAGGATCTGCTAAATGTATTTTTAAATGGGTAGGAATTGGAACACAATTTCCGAAAATAAGTGCTTCTCCTGGAATAGATTGTTTTATTTTCATAATGTAGTCTGAAGAGAAATATGGTAGAATAAAATAATGCAATTTCAACTAAAAAAATAACTGTGGATTCTATTTCAATAATTATTTTTCAGTTGCTTTAAATTGGAAAAACACATGAAAATAAATTATCTTTTTTAGGTGAATGTTTAGATAAATAAATGATTTGAAAATTTAAAATGTATATTTGAAAATCCAATTTTATATATAAAATGAACGATTTAGAAAAGAAAGTCAACGAGTTAAGAGACCTATGTTTTAGCGAGTCTTTTAAAAATGGGTGGCACACTGATGAAAATGGTAAAATTTTAGATAAAAACAAAGGTGAGATGATATCATTAATGCATTCAGAAATTTCGGAAGCATTAGAAGGAGAAAGGAAAGGATTAATGGACTCTCATTTACCATCAAGACCAATGGCTGAAGTTGAATTAGCAGATGCGATAATTCGAATAATGGATTATTGTGGTAGATGGGAATATGATATTGGAGGTGCAATTAAAGAAAAACTAGAATACAACAAGACTAGGGAAGATCATAAAAGACAAACTAGGATGCAAATTGGTGGTAAAAAATTTTAGATGTTGGAAACAAAATCAAATGATTTTTTAAATTTTTTCGCAATAATTTTCATATAAATATTTGTTTTGAAAATCTCCTTTGAAAATAAAATATTACGAAATATTTGCGAGGATTACGAATTCGCAATTGAAAGATATGGTATTGAATTAGCATTGATATTGTTTAAAAGATTGTCTGATATTGAGGTTGCAAAAGATTTTTCTGATATTGGATTTGGAAATACAATAATTGATCAAAATAAAAATGAGAAAATTTTTATTACATATTATTTTAATAAAGACGAAACACAATTTTTAAAATTTGAAATTCCAGAAAATGTAAAATTATTTCAGGATTTTCAATTAAGACAAATTATAACAAGGATAAAACTTATAAAAATACAATTATGACTTTCAATCCAAACTGGGTATCAAGTCCAAGTGAAACTATTCGTGATATTATTAATTACAATAATTTCAACATTGAAGACATTATAGATATTCTAAATAAGAAATCAATCAATGCAAATGATTTGCTTGAAGGAAAGACCTCTATTGACATTCAAATTGCAAATACACTTTCAGAAATATTTAAAAACTCATCAGAATTTTGGTTGAATAAACAAAAGATTTTCAGCGAGCGTATTAAGATGATAGATTCAACTGAAAAAGAAGAATGGATTAATAGTTTTCCTATCAAAGAAATTGCTGATGCGGGTTACCTAAAATCGAAAACAAATCTCTATAAAGAATTATTAAATTTTTTTGAGGTAAATAGTATTTTTGAATGGAAAATTAAATATTTAAATAAAAGTAATCTTTCTTTTCGAAAATCAGAAGGATTTGACTCTAAAAAAAGTTCAGTTGTAGCGTGGTTTCGAATGGGGGAGTTACATATTAAAAACATCAAATACCCAAAATACAATAGAGAAGATTTTTTAATCAAGTTAGAGAATGAAATTAAACAACTTACTCGTACAAAATCACCAAAAGTTTTCATACCTAAATTAATTGAAATATGTTATGAATGCGGTGTTATTTTGTCTATTCAAAGAGCGCCCGAACGTTGTAAAGTTTATGGGGTTACAAATTTTACCAAAGATGGAAATCCTTTATTAATTTTAAGTTTCAGGTATTTAACAGACGATCAATTTTGGTTTACATTTTTTCACGAAGCAGGACACGTTATTTTGCATGAAAAGAAGTTTTTAAATTTTGAAGTGGAAAACTTAACTGAAAAAAACGTTCAATTGGATGAAGAAGAACTGGAAGCAAACTTATTTGCAGAGGAAGCATTAATACCTTTGCAATTAAAAGAAAGGTTAGGTAATATCAATGGCAATAAAAAGAAACTATTGCATTTTGCTATGGATGCAAATGTATCTGCTGGTATAGTTGTTGGACAATTGCAAAAAAAGGGATTAATAAAACCCGCTTATTTAAACGGGTATAAAAGAAGATATGACATAGATGAAATTAAAAACTCTTTTAAGTATAGTATTGAAAATTTAGCCATTAAATAATTTATAAGTACCCGGTTTTTTCTGCCAATTACAAATACTGTCTTCTAAAATTTGCATTCTAAAAGGGTAATCTACGAAATTATTGTCACCTAAATCTTTTAAAGCGATGTTCAATTCTTTAAGATTTTTGTGGTCACCAAATAATAATTTAGCACCAGTTACTGGACCCGAATTTCCTAAATATGGATGTGCCGGTTCAATATCGAGAATTCCGACTTTTCCTATCATACATAAAAAATCGAATATTGCCAATCTAGCAAATCCAACTATTCCACCGAAATGTTTGAAGAGATAATCAAAAAACTTATACTTATCAGATTTTATATTTGTTGGAATAGAAGATATGAATGTCTCAAAATCATTGTTGATTAGAGTTAAAAAAGATTCTAATGTTTGATAGGTAGTTGATTTTGCATTTGCCCTAATAGATTGGTATTTTCTATGATTTCCGAAACCTCCCAAATTTTTTATTTGAATTTGATTATCATCTAACCAGTCTCTAAAACCCGAAATATCATTTTTGAAATTTTCCAAACTCCAAATTTGCGATTTACCAAGATTTCCATATACAGCCTTTAATAAACCATATCCTTTACTAATTGTTTTCCCAAAATGTACATAGAGCAAAATGTTCCAAACGGCTTCGTTTATATTATTCTCTCTATAATGTAGAATCGCAGATTGAATTGGATCAAATAAATCAGAGTTTGGATTCTTTCTTCTAATGTCTATAGGTCTACTTTTTAATACTTCAATAAATTTTATGCGTTTATAACTATCTATAAATTGCCTTATAAAGTTTGATTCCACTTCGGGTTTAATTATTCCAGGTAGGCTTACGGATTTTTTATACTTTAACAATCTTGTTTCAATATCTCTATATAATTCACTATTTTTCATTCAGTCTATATTTTTCAATTAAATATTTTTTGTAATTAACGTTTCCAACCATCTTTAACAATTCAAAGATTCTAATTTTAAGTTCACTATTTTGATATTTTTCTTTAATAGAAAAAATCTTTAAGATATATAAAATATCTTTCCAATAAGTATCTAAATTTAAAAGTTCTATATCAAATTCGATTTGGTTTCTTATATCAACTTCTGCCTTTTGAACAATATTAAAAATTTCAAATGTAGTTGTATTCGGCATCTTATCCATTTGTGTTATGGAAGATTGAAAACCTTCTTTCAAATATCGATTTATTTTTTTTTCATCTTTTTTGTAAAAATGGCAACTGCTTACAAAATGATGATAATTTCCGAGTTCAATATTCAATTCTCTAGCAATCATTTCCTGCAACATTGTAAAACAAAATATATCGTGTGGCAAGCCTATAAAGACATCATTGGATCTCATAGTTACAAATAAAATTAACTTATTATTTCTAATAAAAAATTGCAATGTACAGGTACAGGGTATATCTAAATTGTCTTCGATATCCAAATCTTTTTTATCAAAAATTTGAATTACTGCCTGTCTTGTACTGTTTTTATTTTTAAGCAATTTTACAATTTTATGCACTTGACTTTCAGAAATATTTCCATTATCAAATAATCTAGCACCATAAGCACCGTTAAGAGTCATGTTATCATTCGAAAAGTCTTTATATTTTGGAATATAATATTTAATAAAATCTAAATTATTGGAACCAGACATATACCAAAAAAATTCTCCTAGAGGACTTACAAAAATTTGTTTTTCAAATGAGAGACTTATTCTATTTAGGGGATTTGTTAATTTCACATAAACACCTAGGATTTCTGTATTTTCACCTTTGCTGTTTTTTTGCTTTGTACCATCATCTTTAATTTTAATCAAAAGTGATCTTACAATGTCATCCAAAGAGTTTTCTTCTATACACATCATTTTTTTCATAAAAATATAATTAAATTTTGAACAATAATAGTATTAGGTGATCTATCGAATTATAATGACTTAAAAATGTTTAGGAAAACATTAAAACACATCCACCAAATCTCCCAAATAATGCTTCAGATTATACTTCTTTGTAGTATCTAAAGCACGTTCCAGACAGATGAATTTTTGGGAAGTGTGGGTTTTGAAATACTCTACGGTTTCATCGGCTATTGTTACATCTAAAGAAATGAGCGTTTCTTTTTCGCCGTCTTGGGCGAGAAGTATTTCGTTTTTTGTGAATTGTGGTTGTAGTTCTGTCGTGTAATTGAGATTAAAACCTTTCTTCAATAAAATTTCTGTGAGCAACTCTCCTCTGTTGAAAGCATTCACCAATTGCGCTTCTTTGTCTGCAATGTATTTTTTGAGCAACTCTACATTTTCTGCATCAGTTTTTTCTGGATCGGGTGCAAAATCTACTCTTGGAAAATTAGACTTTGCCAATTTGAAAACTTTAAAACCTAAACCTTTTAGATTTTCTTCTTTATTGTCTTCTGTAAATAAATCTGGTTGCTCGGCTTTTTTGGCTTCTATTATTTTTTCAACTACTCTTTTGTTGCGTTCTATAGTGATGTCGCTTATTTTTTTGTAACCAGCCTTATAGGCTTCACTTTTATCATCGGTTTTTTCTGGAAGTTGAACTAAAATAAAGTTTCTATTTCCGCCGTCTTCTTGATTAAGTTCCATCACTGCTTGTCCTGTTGTTCCTGAACCACTGAAAAAATCTAAAATAGTATCTTCTGGAGATGTTGCTATTTTTAATAATCTGTCAATTAATTTAACAGGTTTTGGGGTATCAAAAAAAGCATCTCCTTCGAAAATGGTTCTCAATTCTTGAGTAGCCTCTTGGTTATGTCCTACTTCAGAAAATTTCCAAATTGTTGTTACTTTCATTCCGTCTTGGACATCTGTTAAAAATCTTTTAATTCTAGGTACATTTTCACCACTTTCACCAAACCAAACTCTATCCTGATCTAAAAGTTCATTAAATTTTTGCTCTGAAAACCTCCAACTTCTTCCAGTTGGTGGACTATGTTTCTTGCCAGAAGGTGCTGTTATAATATACGATCCTGATTTTTGAAAGTCTTTTCTTAATAAATCTCCTGATGTCCAATCACCTCTAGGATCATTATCTAAATTCTTATATCTCTCATTTAATTCTGCGGAACGTTCCAATAAATTAGGAAACCACTGACTTTTATTTTTACTAATACAAACAATAAAATCGTGATTTTGACTAAACCACTTTGCATCATTTTGGGGTGCAAATTTCTTTTCCCAAATAATATTTGCTACAAAATTATTCTCTCCAAAAACATCATCACACAATTTCCTCAAATGATGTGCTTCATTATCGTCAATAGAAATAAAAATCACGCCGTCCTCCTTTAATAATTGTCTTGCAACCAACAATCTGCTGTACATCATATTTAACCAATTACTGTGGTATCTACCATCGGTTTCGGTATTGGTATCTATTTTTAATCCATCCTCCACAATTCCGGCATCTTCCCAATAGGCTTTTTTGTCCTGGGTAAAATTGTCAGAATACACAAAATCTTTTCCAGTATTGTAGGGTGGATCTATGTAAATGCATTTTATTTTTTCGCGGTAAGAAGCACTCAATAATTTTAAAACTTCCAGATTTTCGCCTTCAATAATGATGTTTTCGCTTTCTGCAGGATTTACACTGCGCTCTTCATCATAAACCAAAGTAGCATTGCTTGGTGTAAAGGCATTTCGTTTTGCATTGCTTTTGCCAAACCATCGGAATTCGTAGCGTTCGGTTTCTGTAATGCTTTCTGGCTCAATGATTTTTTTCAGTTCATTGACGTTCAGTTTATTTTCACTGGTAAAAAGGTCTGGGAACATCTGTTTTAAAGTTTCCAATCGTTCCTGATTAAAATCTGGACTTTCCGGCATATAGTCTTTTATGTTTTCCATTATTTATGCTTGCTTTTTTAAAATCGCTTTTTCCACTTCTGTTTTAAAATAAGAATATTCCTTCACAGGTGCTTTGTATTGTACTTCTACGCCAATAGATTCAAAATGTTTCAGAGCGCATTTTATTTTATAAATTTCGCCTTCGGTTATTGCTTTTTTATCATTGATGTCGTTGGTTCCTTTAGTTTCTATCACGAAATAAAATTCATTTTCAGTCCCGTTTTTTAATTCTTTGCGTTTCATTACCAAACCAAAATCTGGTTCGTAATCGCCAATTGGTGTTTTTATTTTGTACCAATTTGGTAGTTTAATGAAACACACTACTTCAGAATCACCATCTGCACTTTCAGAAAATTTTCTTTCTACATCGCTATCAATGAGCATTTTATCAAATACTCCTTTTTTAGGTGTTTCCACATATTGTTTGGAATCTATATTTTTTTCAAAATCTTTAAAATTGAAAGGAAATTCTTCGCCATTTATTTTGTATTCTATTTTCCGAAGCATTTCATCCAGTTCTACATCTTTAATGACTTGCGAGGCTTCGTGAATGTAACGAGGTGGATTTTTAACCCATTCTTCGTGATTATCTATTTGTTTAATAATTTGGAATAATGTGGTATAACTAACACCGGTATTTTCGCTGATTTCTTCCACCAAATCCAAAGGTGTAAAAATGGCTTTTTGTTTTACACTTTCACTTCCTGCATAAGTATCAACTCTATCATCTTCCGAAAATTCTGTTACGAAATGACTACTTGCCTCGATCACATAATCCGGAATAGTAATTTTATTAATTCTTTCAGCGGAATTAGAAATTAAACTTTCTTCTTCAAATGCAATACTGTAATCGGTTTTCTTCGCCATTGCTTTCCAAAACTTTTTGAATGCTTTCTGTATATCGTCCGACGGATTTTTTTTGAAAAAAACCTTGTCTTTTTCCTCGCCTTTGTGCGTATGTGTCATTCCTGCACCTGCATTGGTATCGCCATAGATAGATTTTATCTCTTCCTGATATTGGGTAACAAATGTTTCGTAAGTTTCATTGGGAATTACAGTCAATTGATTAACTCTTTCGGAATCTTCAACTGTGCTTTCGTCATAATTTCTTTCACCGTTTGTATTCACACAAATTCTTAATCCACGACCAATTTCCTGTCTTTTTTTGGTTTCAGAATAAGTACTGTTGAGTGTTGCAATATTAAAAACATTAGGATTATCCCAACCAACACCTAATGCGGAATGCGAAAAGATAAATTCTATTTTATTGGCGACTTTGTCCCCAAACTGCAAAATGTCTTCTTTGTCTCGCAAAATGGCATCATAAATTTGCTTTTGCTGTTTCACTCCACCTTCATTATCTGCAAATTCACCATTGGTTTTTTGGGCGAAATAATAGCCTTGAATTGATGTAATTTGTTCTTCCGAGGGATTTTCGCCATTGTGATATTCAGGATAAACTTGTTTATATTTTTCTGTAAAAAGATTTTTGATCTTTGGATCTTCACCCATATAATTTGCAACACGGTCTATAAAAATCAGTGATAAACATTTAATTCCTTTTGGTTTTAAACTTTGAGATTTTTGAAAATGACGATGGATTAACCATTCTATTTGCAAAGCCCAAATGTTTTCTAAATTTCCAGCAACTTGTTTTTCAAAAATTTCTGTTCCGTTTGAAAAAACAACGCTCCATTTTCCAGTCTTTAAACTTTTGAAAATACGGTCGATTTTGTAATTGTTGTAACTTGGATTATTGGTTTTTTCGCCCAGATTATCACCTTCTTTAAACCATGTAGATGTTTTAAAATCAATTTTTCCAGTAGAATTGTTTTGAAACCATGCTTTTAATTTAACTTTTGGACTGCCTGTATTTTGAACTTCTGCCAATTCTATTTTTAGAGATGCTTCATCATTTTTTTCGGTAACGGTAAGCACTTCTATTTTCTTTACTAATCCATTTTTATAACTCTCATACGGTGTTAATCTGTAAATTAAATTTTTCAAGATTTTATGAGTAGCAGAATATCTGATTTTAACCAAAGGATTTAATTTGGAAATTTGACGAACAGAATTTTCAGTGTCCATTCCTTCCTGCGGTTCATCCATAATGATTACAGGTCGGGTTTTTCCGATGGCTTCTATGAAAGGAATATTATTAAATAAATCTTCTCTCTGCGCTTGATTTAGAATTTTATCTTCGGAATTGAAGGAAGCTAAAGTCATGATCATCACTTGTGGATGTTGCTCTTCTATAAAATTGGAAACTTTAGAAAGTCTTTTGCTATCGTACTCAAAAACATTCGGTATAAAACCATAAATATTTTCCAGTTGTTTATTAAAATTTTGAAATGATGCCAAAACGCCTTCACGAATAGCGACAGAAGGCACGAGAATAATAAATTTTGTAAAATTATAATGCTTAAAAAGTTCAAAAATAGTTTTAATGTAAACTAGTGTTTTACCTGTTCCGGTTTCCATTTCTATGGACAGTTCACGCTCTTCAGATAAATAAATATTTTCTGGCAATAGTCCATTTTCCTGCGCCTCACTTTTTATATTTTCCTGAAATTCTTCTAAATTCAAATTAGAAAAATTAGAACGTATTCCTTCAAAAGTGGCATTGTCAAAAGTATTTCGAGCATTGCCGTCAAATATCTTCACGACAGATTTTATGGCTTGTTCTTGATATTCGAGATTTTCGAGTTTTAACTGCATCTATGTTTATTCTAATGGAAGTTATCGGTAATAATATACTCAAATCCCTATCATTATTAGAAAAAGGCATTAAATTTGAGATTTTCAAATATAAAGAATTTTGCAGGTAAGTGAAAATTTATATTTGTGTTATAATTTTTGCACAAAACAGAATAAAATTCAATAAAGAAACCTTATGCACATTAAAAATGTAAACCTATGCATTACAAACTGACAGAAGAAATATTAAACCTGAGTGAATCTAAAGAATGGGATTTTGCAAAATTGGAATGGAGTTTTGAATTTGCATATTACGCAGAAGAACTTCAAAAATGTTTATGTGGACATTATCCAATAAAAAATATTTGTGTTATTAAAAATCGCAGAAATTCTTCTGTGACTGAAGTAGGAAATTGCTGTATAAACAAATTTTTAGGGATAGATGAAGGTAATAAAATCTTTATATCAATAAAAAAATTGAAAGACAGTGAAACAGCGAGTATGAGTTCAGAAGTGATAGAATATATTTACAAGAAAAAAGGAATATCGGATTTTGAATATAATTTCTATAAATCTATTTATAGGAAAAGAATAATGTCTGATAAGCAATGGGATATTAAGAAGCGAATCAATCAGAAGTTTCTAAATTTCACAAGTTATGAAACTAATTCTCATTTTAATAAAATCAACCTTGTTCTGAAATGGGCTCAAACCAACATTACTTTTAATACAGATTTTGTTCAATCAATTAAAAAATCTTGTCAAAAAAACGGGCGATTGACCGAAAAACAATTAGAATCTTTGAACAAAATAATTAGTGCTTTTAAAATTCAATAGAGTTTTAAATTCTTTTATTTAATTACTTAGGTAACTAACAATCACAGTACCACTCATTCAAATCCTTAAAATCCCAATACAACATCGAGCAATCCTCCACATTTCTATATTTTCCAAGTATCTTTTCAGCCAAAGATCTCCCACCCAAATCATTGTCCAGAAAAAGCACAATTTTGTGATATGCTTTTAATTCCAATTTAACTTTAAAAAACATTGACGTAGAATTTAGAATTAAAAAATCTGAACTTGAATTTTGAACGTTTGGCAAACGGAGATAGGTGAGAAAATCAAAATAACCTTCAAAAACGCAAATTTCCTTTTTTAAATTGTCAAGATCTTTTATAAAAGTGACATCTTTTATTCCTAAACAGATTTTAGAATATTTATTTCGGATTTCAACTCCTCCGGAATTATTATAGAAGCCAATTCCAAAGAAATGATTTCCGTTCATTTGATAGTGAATTTCTTTAACCAAATGTCGCTGCTCAAATACTTTTCTTGATTTGAGATATAGAATAAGTGCAGGATGTTCAATCTCTTTCACTTCTAAAATTTCGTAGTTTTTATCGGATTCACGTCTTTGTATTTTTAGAGAATTTAAAGGAATATCAAACTTTTCCAAATATTCTAACGCTTCAGAAACAGAACATTTGTTCATTTGCTGTACAATTGAAACCACATCGTAACTTTTTCCAGTTCCGAAATCAAATGCTTTGTTTTTTACAAAATCCAAGCAAAGACTTGGTTTTTTTTCTTCCCGATCAATCGCTAAATAGAAAGCAGTTTTAGAATTTTGTTTTTCAGGATATAGATTAAATGATTCTAAAACACTTCTAATACTTATTTTTTTCTTGATTTGTTCGCAATTCATTTTTTTTCTTTTTTAAAGCAAATTTTTATCTCTAAAATCCTTTTTAGATAAAAAAAACTTTTATTTACTTTTAAATCTCTTTTACCAAAGCATTGTATCGCCTTATAGAAAGGTGATTACATCATTTTTGAAATGAGTCCAAATCCGAAAGTTGAATGAGTCCAATTCCGAAAAAGAGATGAGTCCAATTCCGAATAAAAGCACTATTACACATGAGTCCAATTCCGAAAGTATAGATAATTGTCTATAAAGTTATCCACAAAATCATTTCTAATCTGCAATAAATGAGTCCAATTCCGAAAAGTAGCACTCAAAATTCATAATTTTAACATTTCATTAACTTCAGAGAGTCCAATTCCGAAATGCGAATGAGTCCAATTCCGAAAATGAATGAGCCCAATTCCGAATTCAAATAATAACAGGATAACCGTTTGGAAACAATTCTCCCATTTTTGTATCTGCATAATTCTTTTTGATGATGTTCTGAATTTCATTTAAGAAATTGTGACCTTGATAGTCCGTTGATTTTTTTTTCAGCATTCTGTTTGTTTTTACGAATTCAACAAATGCTTTTTCAAATAAATTTCTCGTTTGTGCAATATTTTTGTAATGGTAAAAGAATTGAACCATTTCATCTTCTTGCAAAGCATATCTTTCTTTAAAATAATTCAATCTTCTGTTGATTTTTAATTGTTCTTTCGAGATAATTGAAACTTCTTTAATAACAATTTTGGTAGTGTCATAAGGGTAAATTGTAATCAAATCTTTGACACATTTAAAATTGAAAGACAAATTATTATGTTGATTTAAACTTAATCTAGCGGGTTTTAAAAATTTAAAACAAAAATCATTGGCTGTTTTATAATTGAGTCCAAATTTTTTATTGAGCGTTGAAAGTTTTACAGACGTTCCCATTTCAGGAATTTTAGAGAGCCAAATTGCTAAAATGACATGTTTATTATTGCGAATATGATACACCAAATTGTACAGAACGTAATTGTATTCGGGAATTACCATTAATTTTTTCAACCAATAACTGCTGATCAAAAATGTGGTATAACCTCTAACATCATAACTTGGAAGGGAAATTAATCCACCAAAAGTTTTGATTTCTTTGCCTTTTGAATTTTCTGATTTGTACCAAGCCATCTTAAATTTTGTGAGAAACTCATAAGCTGCAACTACTTGTTTGGTAGATCCGCTTGGAGAAATTTTACTATTCCTAATTTTTATGGAAGCGAAAATATTATTGTCTGTTTCAAATTCTTCGTCAAATAAAGAAAGCTGATGCGGACGATCAATTGGACGAAATTGATTGTTCCCAATGATAGAAATAATATTAAAAATCACACGAAGTGCGTTGATTGGAATGTCTGCTGCTTCGCTATTTCCAAAGATAAAATCGTCCACGAAGTTATTTCCCAATCGAATTTTATCAGGTAATCTATCACTTGAATTTTCAAATTCCTTTCGGATAATTCGCAAATCTTTATTGAGATGTGACATAATTTAAAAATTACTGCAGTTGCTTTGCAGCGCTTACATTTAATATAGAACTATCTGGATTATACCAAAGAAATCCCTTCTTTTTCCAAAGTTTTGACACCATCATTTAAACTAAAATACTTGAAAATTTCAATGCCAATTCCTTTAAATACTCTTTTTTCCACTTTACCAAAACCGGATACTTTTACTTTTTGAATTCCCTGGTATTCTGCGAGCATTCCTTTGATGGCAACCTTTTGACCTACTTTTAAATCACTTATTTTCATTTTGAATTATTTATATTTTTAATTAAAGAACTACCTTGATTTATACTTTCTCAATACCAGTCCTTCTAATGTTTGGAATAGATTGAATGGAATCTATGTTCGTATTAGATCTGTTTTTTAAATAGGGCATTGTGTTTTTTATCGCGGATTTCCAATCGGTAATTGGGCGACCAAAATTATTTTTCCATCCTTTTTCTGTCCATTCTTCGTATTTTAATTCTAAATTTTCTACCAAAGAATCATCATAGGAATTTAAAGTTTTGGCAAATTTCAGAAATTCTTCAAGTGTTGGAATATCTTTATTTAAAGCTTTTTGTGGGTTATTTTGTGGTGAATCTTTTGATAAATTTTCTGAATTTTGTTCTGAATCTTCCTTTGAATTTTTCTCAATATTTTTACTTTGCTTTTTTACAATATCTTGCTTTTTCACATCTTGTATTACAGCAATTTTCTTTTCGATTTTTTGGTTTGAATTATCTGTTTCTAATGGATAATCGGTAATTATTTGGTAATTACATGGAACACCATTTCTTGTTTTATAATCTATCAATCCATTATTAAAAAGAATATCTTTATTGACTTTGACAGTCTTTTTAGTTAAGTTTAAATTTTTGGAAATTTGAACGTCGGAGATACTAAATCTTGCATTATTTCTATTGAAAGCCTCTTTTAATAAATAGAGATAAATCAATATTGCAGAAGAACCCAATTGCTTGTCTTCGCTAAAATCCCAGAATTTTCCAAGTAAATAAATATAGTTATTTTGCATCTTTTCGGAATAATTCAATTGCTTTCTCTCGATCAATGATGATAATTTGTCCATTTTGAATTATCGCATCCTTTAAAATTCCAGAAGCTTTCATATCTGATGCTTTGGATAATGAACAGCCAAAAATTTTTGCCAAACCTTTTAATCCGAATTCATATTTATTTTCAGCATTAAAACCTTTTGAAACTTGCAATAATTCTTCCACAGTTAAGAAACAAATTGGTGTTTTTAAATCTATCTTTTTCATCAGTTTCTATTTTTAAAAAGTTCCAACGCTTTTTCAGAATCAATAATGATTTTTCTACCATTTTGTATAATTGCTTCATCGAACATTCCAGAACTTTTCAATTTTCCAGCATGGTTTTTCGAACAATTTAAAAGTTTTGCAAGTCCAGATAAACCATACACATATTTGGTTTCATTTCTATCCTTTTCAACGATTTCATTTACTACTTTTGGTTGTCTGGAATCCAATATATCAACCAACTCCCCTATGGTCAATTGCCACAATGGTTTATTAAAATTTTCCATACTAAATTGAATTAATTTGGTTGCGATAAAAAATTTCTTCCTCTGTAAATCCTTTTTCTTTGTAATACTGAATAGCAATAAACAATGTTAATTTATTGCTATTTCTTTTTGCCAAACCCAAAACGGATTGTTGCTGAATATCAAGCACTTTCGCCAGTCCAATGCTGAAATCATTTTCGTTTAAAATTTTATGAATGATTATTTTACTCACTTTTTGCATTTCAATTGTATTTTAAAATAAATTATTTACTATATTTGTATTGCAAATAAAAAGCAAATATAGATATTATTCTATATTTACGAAAATAATAATGATAAAAATCAATACAAAATTATATGTCAATTATTGAAAGATTACAAAAATACATGGTACACAGGAACTTAAACGCTAACAAAATTACGGTAGATGCTGGATTGTCTGTGGGTTTAATAGGAAGAGCAATTAAAAATGATTCTGGTTTAAACTCTGAAACGATAGAGAAAATACTCGTTACTTATACAGACTTAAACCCAGAATGGTTTGTTTCGGGAAATGGTGAAATGATTAGAAGCAACAATCAAACTATTAATAGTAACGGTTCAACAAACAATGTGAATAGCAATGTAAATGGGAATATTGGCGGCAATTTGAACATTTCTCACAGCGAATTTTCTGGGATGATTGATTTACAGAAAGGTTACCAAGCACATCAAGAACAATTAGCAGATAGATTAAAAACAAGCCAAGATCAATTAACCGATTGTATGAGACAAGTTACTTTACTAATCGAATTACTAAATAGATAAAATGAACAAAATCATCATTTTGAGTTCATTTCTAATCGCAGGAAACTTTTTTGCTCAAAAGAATAAAATACAATTGAGTAATAATTCTAAAATTTCGAATCAAGCTATTTCTAAAAATGGTCAGAAGTCAAAATCTTCAGAGGATGTAAAAAAGGACTTAATAAAATCACAGAAAATATTAAA
The DNA here is from genome assembly GCF_030409525.1 of Kaistella yonginensis. Lineage (GTDB taxonomy): Bacteria > Bacteroidota > Bacteroidia > Flavobacteriales > Weeksellaceae > Kaistella > Kaistella yonginensis. Next base: position 34,946 of record NZ_JAUFQB010000059.1, read on the forward strand.
AATTGAGATCATCAACGAAGGAGATTGGGAAGAACTTAATCAAATTTCTTGGTTTCGTTTTGTGAAAGTAAACGACGGAAAATTTGAACAAATTTTAAACACTGAAAATTCGGGATTGGAATTGGTATCAAATTCAAATCAAACTAACAATTGGAAAGATGAAAATGGAAATGTGAGTTTTAGATCTATTTCTGAACCATTGAATATTTCGCAGGAATTTACGAGTGCTAAAAATGAAAAGGGAGAACTAAAAAGTTCAATGCCAGAAAATGAAATTTTTGAAACTACTTCTCCGGTATCTTCATTCTCTTTTCTAATTTATACCAGTCGAAAAGATAACAATCCAACAATAAAAACGGAATTATCAAAAACAATAAACATTTACGCAGATGGTAAATTGATAAAATCTTTGATTTATACTTACGCTGATTTATCCAAAATTGGTGGAATTTCATTGAAAAATTTTCAAGTTGGAGAGGTGGAATAAATAAATTTTAAAAAATGGAAATAAAATATCACGCCCAATTTTTACTCGATAAAGAAAAAGATAAACCCACTGCAAAAATTCGTTATAGAATTAAATGGGAAGATAATATTGTGGCTTTTAATTTAGGTTATCGGGTAGAAATTGACAAATGGAGCCTCGAAACTCAACGTTGTAAAACCAATACAACGCACGGTGACAAGAAAGTTAGTGCTTCAATTATTAATAAAAAAATTAAAGAATTTGAATCGGTTTGCGAGAAAGTTTTTCGCAAATTCGAAATCGAAAATTCTATACCTGAAAAAGAGAACTTTAAAAACTTGTTTAATCTTGAACTAGGTAAGAAACCCGTAGTTCTGATTGAACGAGATAAAACTTTGTTTGAACTATTTGATGTTTTTACAAAAGAAGAGTCATTACTGAATCTATGGTCTGTTAAGACACAGGCAAAAATGAAAACTTTCAAAAAGCATTTGAAAACATTTGATGAAAATCTAAGTTTTAAATCCCTGGATGAAAACAAATTAATAAAATACCAATATTTTTTACAAGATGATCTAAAACTCCAAAACTCCACTGCATTAAAGAATTTTTCTTTCCTCCGATGGTTTTTAAGATGGGCGACTAAAAAAGGTTTTAATGAAAACAAAGCATTTGAACTTTTTAAACCGAAACTGAAAACTATTCAGAAAAAGATAATTTTTCTTACTCAACCCGAGCTAAGTCAATTGAAGAATTTTGACATTCCAAAAGAGAAAAAATATTTAGAAAGGGTGAGAGATGTTTTTATGTTCCAATGTTTTACCGGTTTGAGATATTCGGACGTAGAAAATTTAAAACGAAGCGACATTAAAGATAATTTCATCGAAATAATAACGGTAAAAACTTCTGATAGTTTAATTATTGAACTCAATGATCACAGCAGAGCCATACTTGAAAAATATAAAGATGAAGTGTATGAAAAATCTAAAGCTTTGCCGGTGATTAGCAATCAAAAAATGAATGAATATTTACGGGAACTAATGGAAATGGCGGAAATTGATGAACCGATTCGCGAAACCTATTATAAAGGTAATCAGAAATTCGATGAAGTTTCCCCAAAATACGCACTAATGAGTTCTCACGCCGGGAGACGAACTTTTATCTGCAACGCTTTGGCTTTAGGAATTCCTCCGCAGGTCGTGATGAAGTGGACAGGTCACAGTGATTATGCTGCGATGAAACCCTATATTGATATTGCAGATCAAACTAAAATAAATGCGATGGCAAAGTTTAATATGTTGAAATCCTAAATTTTTTTAAGGAAGTAGTTTAGCTTCTAAAATAATTCCCTATCTTTGTGCTGTTTACTTACAATGGTCGGAAATTTTAAAATACTGTTGCTTTCCCTTACACTCGCGTTATTTCTGGCGCCAGGGATTTCTCAGGCTTGCAATAAAAAGGAGAAGCAGGTTATTAAAACCGCGACCAGTTCGCAAACTTTCATAAAACAGTCATTCGCACAGATACAGCCGTCTTGCGACAGCGGCGATTGCAAAGAAGAATGCTGTCATCCAAAATTACATAACTGTCAAACTGAAGGATGCTCAGGAAGCTGCAGCGGAAACCTTTGCAGCTCTGCTCAGTACACCGTTCTAGCGGACAGCAAATTTTTAGAGGATTCTAAAAAAGAAGCGTCCGGTTACGAAGACAAAAATGCTAATTTCTTTTATCAGAATCCTCATTACTCCGGTGGATTCCATACCATTTGGGAACCGCCCAAAATAGGTTAAGATCTTCTTTTACAGCCCGAATTGTGTCTGGTCGTGAAGTGTTTATGACACTTTCCGCAGATTATTTAGCGGTGCTGAATGTCCCTTCGAATTTCCACTTCTCGTTTAAGTAATCTTTTAGAAAAGAATGTTCTTTAAAGAACAACTTGAAGATCAGGATTTTCGTGCACAGTCTCTCAAGACGGAGGCTCAAAATTAACCTTTAACGATAATTTAATGAAGAATATTCTTTTAGGAATACTGGCTTTTGTAGCAGTGTTCCTCGTTTCCTGCACCAATTCAAAAGCCGAAAATACCCAAATTACAAATGCACAGTTCAAGACCGGCGACATTGTTCCTCACGACCAGGTCTGTATGGTAAACAACGCCTACATGGGCAAAAAACAGCTCGAAGTAAAGCATGACGGCAAAACCTACTACGGTTGCTGCGAAAACTGCAAACTCAGAATCCCGCAGGAAGAAAATGCGCGCATGGCGTATGATCCGATATCTCATCAACTCATCGATAAAGCGAGCGCAATTATCGCAATCTCTGATAAAAATGATAATGTCGTGTACTTCGAAAATAAAGCAAACTACGAAGCCTTTTTTAATAATAAATAACCTTTAAACTTATAAAATAATGAAAACACTAATATTCAGCCTTTTAGCAATTGGCACACTTGCACTCTCTTCTCGTAAAGAAAACAAAGAACAGAAAAAATCCACTGAAACATCAATGCAGCATGATATGAGCACGATGTCGGACAGTTCAGCGATGGACAATATGGCAATGGATGCTAAGGTAACCGTGACCACCGCCAAAAAAACTACCGCTGACCTTACGGAGCTCTATTCTCATTACACCCACCTTACATTCGCGTTGTCAGGTGATGATGATAAAGAAGCGGTGAGTGCAGCCAAAGGGATCCTCGCTTCTTTTCCCAAAATAGACATAAACGGTTTTTCTGCTGAACAGAAAAAAGAATTTGCTGACCTCGAATCAAGCATCAGTGAACACGCCGAGCACATTGCAGATAACGCCGGAAAGATTGATCACCAGCGCGAACATCTGGATTTAATGAGCGCAGATTTTTACGACCTGCTGAAAGATTTCGGAACTCCAAAACCGGTGTACAAAGTATTCTGCCCGATGTATAATGATAACAAAGGGGCCTTCTGGCTTAGCGATTCACGTGAGGTGAAGAATCCTTATTACGGCAAAGAAATGCTTTCATGTGGCGAGGTTCAGGAAGAAATTAAGTAAAACCGTACAGAACCATGATTCAAAATTTAATCAAACTGTCCCTCCGCAACAGGTATTTCGTTTTGCTGATAGCAATCGGCCTTTTTATCTGGGGTATTTTTGCGGTAAGGGACAATCCCATCGATGCAATTCCGGATCTGAGTGAGAACCAGGTCATCGTTTTTACGGAGTGGATGGGCAGAAGTCCCCAGATTATTGAAGATCAGGTGACTTTCCCTCTGGTAAGCAACCTTCAGGGAATTCCGAAAATTAAGAACATCCGCGCCTCTTCCATGTTTGGGATGAGCTTCGTGTATGTTATTTTCGAAGATAACGTGGACATTTACTGGGCCAGAACCCGGGTAATGGAACGGCTCAACTATGCCCAACGCCTACTCCCGCAAGACGTAACGCCTACGCTCGGACCGGATGGTACCGGCGTTGGTCACGTCTTCTGGTACCATTTCGATGCACCTAAAATGGATTTGGGAGACCAGCGCGCCCTCCAGGACTGGTATGTGAAATTTGCTCTGCAGACGGTTCCCGGTGTGGCGGAAGTAGCCTCCTTTGGCGGCTTCGAAAAACAGTACCAACTCATTGTAGATCCTGTAAAACTCCAGTACTATAACGTCTCTCTGATGGATGTCATGAACAAAGTGAAAGCCAACAATAATGATGTGGGCGGACGTAAATTTGAAATGGCTGATATGGCCTATATCATTCGCGGTTTGGGTTACATCAAGAACGTAGCCGATATCGAAGAAATTGCTTTGGGAAATTACAACGGTATTCCCGTGCGGGTCAAAGATATTGGCTCTGTACAGATGGGTGGCGATCTGCGTCTGGGTATTTTTGATGCAGACGGTGAAGGCGAAGTTGTGGGCGGTATCGTTGTGGCACGGTATGGCGAAAATGCAGATAAGGTCATCAACGATGTGAAAGAGAAAATGAAGGACGTTGAAAAAGGACTACCTGAAGGTGTCACTTTCAAAACATCGTACGACCGCAGTACTCTTATTGAAGGGGCAATAGACAATATCAAAACCAAGCTGATCGAAGAGATCATCGTGGTCGCTATCATTGTTATTCTGTTCCTCTTTCACTGGCGAAGTGCATTCAGTATCATTATTCAGATTCCGGTCACCATTGCCATCAGCTTTATTCTGCTAAATGCATTCGGACTTTCATCCAATATCATGTCGCTTACCGGAATTGCGCTTGCAATTGGGGTGATCGTAGATAACGGAATTATCATGTCTGAAAATGCGTATAAAAATCTCTCCGATTGGCAGAACCATCAACAAAATAAAAACCCCTAACAATGAAAACCAACTGGTTAAAAAATATATTCAGAAAGAAAGATAAGGAGAAAGACAGTTACGTTAAAATTCCCGAAGATATTCGGATGAAGATTATCGAAAAATCATCCTTACAGGTATCCAGAGGGGTCTTTTTCTCTACGGTGATTATCGTGGTTTCCTTTCTCCCCGTATTTATGTTGACAGGTCAGGAAGGTAAACTTTTTCACCCGCTGGCGTACACCAAAACCTTTATACTGATCGTTGATGCGATCCTGGTACTTACCCTTGCGCCGGTGCTTATCTCTTTTTTCATGAAGGGAAAGTTTAAGGATGACAATAAAAACCCGATAAACAGAGGGCTTGAGCGGATATACGAACCCATCATTCGCTGGTGCATGGAATGGAAAAAAACAACGCTTGGCATTAATATTCTTGCCCTTCTTATCAGCATCCCTTTAATTATGAACCTCGGCCGTGAGTTTATGCCGCCCTTAGATGAAGGCTCACTACTCTTTATGCCGGTCACTTTGCCTGATATTTCGAACTCTGAAGCCAAAAGATTACTTCAGGTGCAGGATAAAATCATTAAAGGAGTTCCGGAAGTGGATCATGTCCTCGGAAAAGCCGGAAGAGCAAACACGGCGACAGATAATTCACCCATCTCCATGATTGAAACCATTATTCTGTTGAAACCTCAGGACGAATGGCGCGACGGCCTTACAAAAGACGATCTTATTAATGAATTGAATGCCAAACTGCAGATTCCCGGCGTAACAAATGGCTGGACCATGCCGATTTCCAACCGGATCAATATGCTTTCAACAGGGATTAGAACGGATGTGGGCGTAAAAGTGTACGGACAGAACCTGGACAGTATCGCCGTCCTTTCCGAAAAAATAAAAAAGGAGCTCACCGGTATTGAAGGAATTAAAGACATGTACGTAGAACCCATCACCGGCGGAAAATATGTGGATATTGAAGTGAAACGCGAAGAAATAGGAAGATACGGCCTAAGTGTGGATGATGTAAATGCCGTCGTGGAAAGTGCCCTCGGCGGAATGAAACTCACCACCACCGTGGAAGGCCGACAGCGCTTTTCGGTAAATGCCAGGTACGGCCAGGATTTCAGAAATAATTTGGAATCTCTGAGAAGGCTGCCCATGCAGACGATGGAATTTGGTTCCATTCCGCTAAGTGCAGTGGCTGACATTCGTCTTACAGAAGGTCCTCCAATGATCAATTCTGAAAACGCAATGTTGCGCGGAACCGTTCTGTTCAACGTCCGTGACCGGGATTTAGGCAGTACCGTAGAAGAAGCCCAGGCAAAACTCAATAACATGGTGAACAAAATGCCTAAAGGTTATTTCGTGGAATGGAGCGGACAGTACGAAAACCTGATTCGCGGTGAGCAGACTTTAAAAATGATTATGCCCCTCGTATTAATCGTGATCTTCCTTTCCATGTACTTTGCATTCAATTCTTACCGCGAAGCTTTCTTTAATCTCATCAGTATTCCTTTCGCCTTAATCGGCGGTGTCTTTATGATTTCGCTTTGGGGTGTTAATCTCTCCGTAGCAGTAGCAGTGGGATTTATTGCCCTGTTCGGACTTGCGGTAGAAACAGGAATCGTGATGGTTATCTACCTGAACGATGCCATGATTCAGCTTACCACGAAGAACGGCAACTCACGGGAGACCATTACCAATGAAGAACTTCGGGAGTACGTCATCAATGGAGCAGCGAAAAGATTAAGACCTAAAATTATGACAGTGTGTGTTACCCTTTTCGGACTCGTTCCCATCCTGTGGAGCCACGGCGTGGGAAGTGATATGATGAAACCAATCGTATTACCGATGGTGGGTGGCGTTTTTACTTCCGCCATTCACATCTTGTTGGTAACCCCCATTATCTTTTACATGCAGAAAGAATGGGAACTGAATAAACTGGGGAAAATTGACGTCCTCGACGCTTCCCATTAATCCTTAAATGATTACAAAATGAAAAAATTCATAATAACAGGAGTACTTACCTTGCTTTTTACCGCCACTTTTGCTCAGCAAATGTCCCTGCCCGCTGTAATGGACAGTATCGCAGCCAACCATCCGGTGGTTAAAATGTATAATGCGGAAGTCCGGTCAATGGACGCTGCGGCCAAAGGCGCAAGAAGCTGGATGCCCCCAACCGTTGGAGCCGGTTTCTTCATGACGCCCTATAATCCAAAACTCTGGCAGCGCGACGGCGATATGCTCGGTATGGGCTCAGTAGCAGTTTCGGTAGAACAGATGTTGCCCAACAGAAAGAAACTCGATGCCAACGAGAATCTGATGAAGGCAATGTCTTCCGTAGAAAAGGAAAAACTCTATGCCGCCCTCAATGAAAACTTTCAGGATGCGAAAAAACTGTATTACAGTTCAATCGTCCTGGATAAAAAGCTGAAGGTCGTAAAGGAAAACGAAAAGATGCTGGATTTCATGATCAGAAACGCCGAGATCCGGTACAAAAACGGGCTTTCCAAAATATCTGCATATTACAAAGCCAAAGCCGCCCTCGGAAGCTCCAAAAACATGCAGCTCATGTACGAGAATGACCTCCGCGTCAACCGGATCCGGTTGAATGCCCTCATGGGAAGAGACCCGCTCGCGCCACTGGAGATTGAACCGGAATACAACCTGAATGATTATTCTCTCGAGACTTTTGGTCAGGATCGATTTTATCAAAACAGAAGTGATCTCCGCGGCATCGACCGGGAAATCAATATTGCCAAACTCAAACAGGATCTGGAAAAGCAGAATCTAAAGCCGGAATTTGGCGTAAAGTTCGAAAACATGTTTGGTTTTGGCGGCCAGCCCATGCAGTTTTCACTCATGCTGATGGCAAAGCTGCCGTTTGTTTCCTGGGCTTCAGGCATGAATAAAGCCAATATTGAAAGTCTCAAACTGAAAGAAGAGGCCTTGCAGGCACAGAAAGAAATGATGGTGAACGAATACAGTGGAATGGCCTACGGAATGCGCAACGAACTGGACCTGAATAAAAATCAGCTCAAACTCTATGAAGACACCATTATTCCGGCCTTAAAAAACAACTACAAATCCATGCAGTTAGGCTACGAGCAGAATACGGAAGAACTCTTCATGTTGTACGATGCCTGGGAACAGCTGAATATGACCCAATTGGAATATTTCGAGATCCTGACCAAAGCACTGCAGACGCAAACTGAAATTGACCGCTTAATTGAAAGAAGATGAGAAAAATTATAATATTCACTATGCTTTTATTTGGTTTGACGGCGTGTGACAAAGTTAAGTTCTGGGAAGATAAGCACTCGGCAGAAGCTGCAATGCATACTTATACCTGTCCGATGCACCCGGAAGTGATTTCAGACAAACCCGGCAAATGTCCCAAATGTGGGATGGATTTGGTCCTGAAAGATGCCCCTGAAAAAAAGGAAGAGGGGATTAAACTCGACGATCTGCTGAAACCAACCAATGAATTTGTAGTGTCGGAACAGCCCGTAATAAAAGTAAAAAGAGAAAACATACCCACCACGGTTGATGCTTTAGGGACGGTAGAATACGATACTCGACAGATTGGCAGTATTTCCTCACGCGTTGCGGGCCGTATCGAGAAACTCTATGTGCGGTATAAATACCAGAAAGTGTCGAAAGGGCAGCGTATTTTAGATATATACAGCCCGGAACTTTTAACCGCACAGCAAAACCTGCTCTTCGTTATTAAAAATGACCGCTCAAACAAAACAATGATCGATGCTTCACGCCAGAAACTCCTTCTTTTGGGAATGCCGGCTTCACAGATTCAGAAAGTCATCCAGCGAGGGAAACCTGATCTCACAGTTCCGGTTTTCAGCAATTACAGCGGACACATTCAGCAGGCAGGATCGGCCGGAAGCATGGGGTCATCACCACAATCTGCACCCGCAATGGCTTCAAATACGGCAGCCACCGCTGAACTACCCCTAAAAGAGGGAATGTATCTCCAGAAAGGACAGAATATTTTCAGTGTCTACAATCCCAACAGAACCTGGGCCCTGATCAATATTTTCTCTGAAGACATTGCACTGGTCAGCAAAGGACAGTCAGTCATGATCATCCCGGAAGCCAATCCTGAAAATCGCTTCAAAGGAATCATCGGTTTTATTGAACCCTTTTTCAGGCAGGGCAGCAAAACCGTAACGGCGCGCGTCTATTTTGATAATTCCACCGCAAAAATTCCTGTCGGAAGTCAGGTTAAAGCGGAGATTATGAGCCACAATAGAATGGCAGACTGGCTGCCGAAATCAGCGGTGGTTTCTTTAGGGATTGATAAAATCGCGTTCAAAAAAGTAGAAGGCGGTTTTATTGCCCATAAAGTTGTTACCGGCGCGGTGGTAGGCGATAAAATTCAGATCATCAGTGGTTTGCTTCCTGAAGATGGAGTTGCCGAAAATGCACAGTACCTGATGGACAGCGAAAGTTTCATAAAAATTAACAGATAAAAATTGATAAGATGAAATTCAATATTTTAATGCTTGCCTTGCTGGTTTTTCTTTACTCCTGTAAAAAGGAGGAAGATCCGCATGCCGGCCACGATATCTACTACACCTGTTCCATGCACCCGCAGGTAGTCTCCGATAAACCCGGAAAATGCCCCATTTGTCACATGGATTTGGTGCCTGTGGAGAAGAAAAAGAATGCGGATCCTAACGAAATTATTTTGAATGACGAGCAGGTTAAACTTGGGAATATCAAAACAGTCGCGCTATCAGATGGGTCTATGGCTGATAAACTTACGCTGACCGGAACACTCAATTTTAATCAGTACCAAATGCAGGCAGTAAGTTCAAGAGTAATGGGTAGAGTTGAACGGTTGTATTATAAAAACATTGGCGATTTTGTTCCGAAGGGGGCGCCGTTGGTCGATATTTACAGTGAAGAACTCAATAATGCAAAGCAGGAATATTTGCTGGCATTAGAAAGACGCAAGCTCTTCGTCGGCAATACGTCCATTGATTTTGACCAGCTGCTCCAAAGTTCCCGAAACAAGCTTTATTTATGGGGAATGTCGGAAAGCCAGATCAAACAGCTGGAAAGATCAGGAAAAGCCACACCTACCACCACTGTGTTCAGCAATGCAGCCGGTTACATCACCGATCTGAGCATTGCCGAAGGCGATTATCTTGCAGAAGGTGGCACCATCGTGAATCTGGCAGATCTTTCATCGCTGTGGGCGGAAGCGCAGGTCTATTCCTCTCAAATGGCTCTCCTTCAGAAAGACAGCAAAGTTACCGTGTATATTCCCGATCTGGATAATTTGAAGATTAATGGGAAGATTGATTTTACAAACCCAGAAATCAGCGCTTCCAGCAGGATAAATCTGGTTCGCGTTTCCGTGCCTAACAAAGGAAATCTGCTGAAACCCGGAATGCCGGTATATGTTCTGGTGGAAAACAAATCCCGTGATGGCCTTTCCATGCCTGTGGATGCCGTGATTAGAGATGGTAAATCCTCCACGGTGTGGGTGAAAACCGCGAAGAACACCTTCGTCAACAGAATGGTGGAAACGGGTCTGGAGTATGAAGACAGAATAGAAATTACCTCCGGAATCAAGTCGGGTGACGAAGTAGTGGTTTCCGGGGCCTATCTGCTGAACAGTGAATATATATTCAAGAAAGGGGTCGATCCCATGGCGGGTCACGATATGAGCACAATGTAATATGAGAAAATTGAATATGATAGGCTGGCTGGCGGTGCTAGTGGTGGCTATTGTTTTAGTCATTCAGGTCATACCGGTGGAGCGTAATGTCTCCACCGTTCCGCCAGGTCAAAGTTTTGAAAAAACCGAAAAGGTGCCCGCCAACGTGGCTGCTATTCTGAAAGTTTCCTGCTATGACTGTCATTCCAACAACAGCCGATATCCGTGGTATTCAGAATTGCAGCCCGGCGCTTGGTTTATGGCGCAGCATATTAAAAAAGGGAGAGACGAACTCAATTTTGATGAGTTCAATAACTATTCAAAAAGACGGAAAAAAGCGAAAATAAAAAGCATCATCAGCCAGATTGAAAAAGACGAAATGCCTTTAAGATCATACCGCATGATGCACGGAAACGCCAGATTATCAGCGGATGAAAAAAAAGAACTGTTAGATTTTTTTCGTGACAACGAATATAGTAAGTAACGCAGAACATAAGAAATGACGCTCGCCTGTGGTCTTTAGAGTATCAGAAATGGTCGTTTAGAATAAAAAAGGATCGGAAAAGACTGTGCTGTAGAATCAACAAAAATTAAAAACAACGTGATGAAATTAAATATTAAAAATATGGTTTGCAGCCGATGTCTCAAAGTGCTTAGGCAAGAGCTTGAACAACTGGGAATTAAGGTTTCATCAATTGATCTCGGGGTATTGGTAATCGACGAGATGGCTGGTAATCATACTGAAATCTTGGCGAAAATTGAAAGCGTACTCCATACCAATAAATTTGAAATAATCCATAGTCCAGAGGAAGTGCTCGTCGAAAAAATTAAACATTTTTTGCTTTGTAAAATAGAAGAGCCCCCTCTCGATTCCACGGTAAACCTATCTCAAATTTTAAGCACGGAGTTCAACCACGAATATAAGTCACTGAGCAAGTTGTTCTCACACTTTGAAAATACAACGCTCGAAAAATATTTTATTAAATTAAAAATTGAGAAAGTAAAACAACTTATTCAACTCAGGCAGTACACCTTTTCAGAAATAGGGCATCTCCTGGATTACAGCAGCGTCAACCACCTATCTAGACAGTTTAAAGAGATTACCGGAGAGAGCATGACTGAGTATAAAAATGCTGAACTAGCCAATCGAAGACCCTATGATGAAATTAGTTAACCTTAGAACTTAGGCGTATGAAATTATAAATAGGAAATAGTTGCGAAATAGAAACGGCAATCACAGGGACGTTTGCGCAACTCTCGATAAACTTCAGGTATAGTTTTGATGTTACTTGGCCTTTTTTTCAAAGCGAAATTATACAGAAACTAACGAAAATTATGCAGAACATCCGTTTAAGAAACTTGTACTTTTACAGTAGTAATTACAACCAGCTCGCTTTCAAAAACTACTTTATTGCAACACGAGTTTGGTCAAAATACGGCTCACAGAACGTATTTTAAACGGATAGTGGGAAATTTACAATGTATAAAATAATAAAATCAACCAAAATGAAACAACAAATTGAAATAACAGGAATGTCCTGCGAAGGCTGCGTTAAAAATGTCGAAAAAGCGTTGAAAGAAATTGATGGCGTACAGAATGTAAAAGCGAGTCTGCATCCACCGAGCGCAGTTATTGAAGCAGAGAAATCGATTAATACAGCGCAGTTAACGCAAGCCTTGGCGAAAGTAGGTTATAGTATTGCCGGCGCTTCCGTAGATGAGAATTTAAAAAAGTCTGGCGGCTCCTGTTGCTGTTGAAAAGTATGAACTGCGCGGGCAAGTATAATGTTAGTACTATGGGAACGATAACGGTAGAAATGCTCCGCTAAAAACTAAGTGAAAGAAGCAACTAAATTTTTTTTTAAAAAAATCAAAGTAGCCAGCAATGGCTTGGCTGATCAAACGCACTTATGATTGCGACAGTATTAGCGCAGGAACTGCATATTTATTGAAAAAACCAGCCTATTTATTAACATAAAAACCAACAATTATGACAGGTTATCACACGTACCAAAGTTGTATTGAAGCATGTTTAAAATGTGCTGCAATATGTAATCACTGTGCTTCATCATGCACTCAGGAAGAAGATGTAAAAATGATGGCGAGATGCATTCAGTTAGACATGGAATGCGCAGCGATCTGCTATGCATCAGCACAGTTAATGAGCCTCGGCAGCGACAAAGCAAAAGACATTTGCCGTATTTGTGCCGACATCTGTGAAGCATGTGCTGCAGAATGTGAAAAACATGCACAACATGGAATGGATCATTGCCGTGAATGTGCAGAAGCTTGCAGAAAATGCGCCGAAGAATGCCGGAAAATGGCAGCGTAATTTAAAACGGGTGGTGATTTAAATGATTGCCACTCTTTTTTATCTACATCCTAACGACCAAATTAAAATCTATTAAATGAAAAAATTTTTTACCCCGACATTGGTTGTCATATTGACCATGCTATTTGTTATGGTCAGCAGTTGCGGCAATAACGATAATAGCAATACCAATAGTAGTAATACTGATAAACCATCTTCATTGCCAAGGGCTAAAGTTTATGTAGCCAATGAAGCCGGAGGCAGTGTTTCAGTTATTGATCTTCAGGATAGCTTAAAAACTACAAGCATTGACTTAAGTGATAGCGCCGGAACTATGTTTATGGCCCATAATGTTCAGGTGGCCCCCAATGGAAAATCTGTTTGGGTGGCGGCAGCAGGTATGGACAGCAGTAAAACAAATTACTTAATAGTTATTGACCCAAACAGCGGTACAATAAAAGAGCGTGTGCTGTTAGGTAAAGATCTACACGTGGCCCATGTAGTTTTAGACGATCAATCAAAGAATGCATTTGTAACCGCAGGTGCAACGAATGAGGTCATACAAGTAGATGCAACGACCTATCAGGTGGTACGGAAGTTTGATTTAGGTGCAAAACATGCACCACATGGTTTGCGCTACGCTAATGGCAAATTGTATGTAGCCAATATGGACGGAAAAAGCATGTCTGTCATTACTGTAGCTGATGGCAAAGTAACTGATATTCCTCTGGGCGGAATAGCTCCACAGGTGGCAGTTACCCGTGATGATAAATTTATTTTCATCTCTTTATACGACACAAAAGAGGTGATACAGTATGACCTTAAAAATGGTCAACTAAACAGAATACCATTACCTGCTACTGCTCAAGGTCCAATTCAGTTGTATGCTACCCCTGATAGTAAGTTACTGTATGTGGCTGACCAAGGAGAGTTACTCGGAAGACCGGTTTCAAACGAGATTTATGTAATAGACATACCAAACGCAAAAGTGATAAGTACCATTAAAGTTGGTAAGAAGGCACACGGTGTTGTAGCAAGCAACGACGGCAAATCAGTTTATGTAACAAATACTATAGACAATACAGTTTCTGTGATTGATGTGGCAAGTCAAAAAGTAATCCACACAATCCCGGTTGGCAAAGGCCCTAATGGAATAAGCTATTGGTTTGAAACTGGCGGTATGCCGTAAACAGGATATTAAAGGAAATAGATATCAAAGAACGTTCTAGTAATATCAATTTATATAAATTAAGCTAAATAAATTTATTATGGAAAAGATTAAAGTAGCCGTAAACGGATATGGTGTCATTGGCAAACGGGTTGCCGATGCCGTACAGATGCAGGAAGACATGGAACTGTCAGGTGTATGTGATGTGGTAACTGACTGGCGCATTCAAATGGCGGTATTAAAAAAATATCCTGTGTTTGCTTCCGATGATACTTTTCAAATTAAGATGAACGAAGCCGGAATAAATTCATCAGGCACAGTGAACGACCTGCTTGCATCATCAGATATTATTGTGGATTGCACACCCAAGAAAATCGCTGCTCAAAATATAGAGCTTTATAAAAAACTTGGTAAAAAGTTTATTTTACAGGGAGGTGAAAAGCATGAAACAACCGGTCATTCCTTTAGTGCCGAAAACAACTATGCCACTGCACTTAACCTTGATGCTACAAGAGTAGTTTCCTGCAACACTACATCCATTGTGAGAACATTAACCGCCCTGAAGAATGCAGGCTTGCTCTTAAAAGCAAGAGGTACTCTACTTCGTCGTGCAACCGACCCATGGGAAAGTCATTTGACCGGGATTATGAATACCCTAGTTCCCGAAAAAGAAATACCAAGTCATCAGGGGCCGGATGCGCAATCCGTTGACCCCTCTTTTGACGTTATCACATCAGCAGTTAAAGTACCGGAAACGTTAAGCCACCTACATTACTGGAATGTACAGTTGACCAGAAAGGCCGATAAGGAAGAAGTTTTGGATGCGTTCAATAAATCTACCAGAATTGCAATGATTAAATACAGCGATGAGTTAGCCGCTAATAATACAGTTAAGGAATTAATGCTTGCAATAGGCCGCCCTTATGGAGATATGTATGAAGTAGCCTTGTGGCAAGACATGCTGAAAGTGGTTGGAGATGAAGTGTTCTATGCTTACCTAGTCGATAATCAGGCTATCGTAATCCCCGAAACCATTGACGCAATCCGTGCCTTAACCGGAATTGAACCAGATGCTGAAAAGTCAATAATAAAGACCAACGAAAGCCTTGGAGTTAAACAGAGTTTTT
The DNA here is from genome assembly GCF_030409525.1 of Kaistella yonginensis. Lineage (GTDB taxonomy): Bacteria > Bacteroidota > Bacteroidia > Flavobacteriales > Weeksellaceae > Kaistella > Kaistella yonginensis. Next base: position 50,022 of record NZ_JAUFQB010000059.1, read on the forward strand.
ATTAGGAGTAAGCAAAAAGTAAATTTTCAAATTAATAAAACGGAATGTTAAGGAAAATGGTTTTGTACCCTGCAAATATTTGTAAGACGCGCACTTCCGCAAATGTCCATTTCTAAAACAAATAGAAATTTAGGGATTAAATTAAAGTTTAAAAAAAATGAAAATGAACGATAACATTGCAGACCTATTAGGCAAGAAGGCCGCCTTCTATTTGGATCACGTTTGCCAAAAAATTACAAAAGATGAACTGCTGACTCCAGGCAAATACAGTCTGGAAAAGGTTTTTGGCGATAGCAACAGAAACCCGCAGGTTCTGCGGAGTCTCGCTCAACTTTACGGTCAGGGAAATCTTGGCGGCACGGGTTATCTGAGCATTCTTCCTGTTGATCAGGGTATTGAGCATAGTGCTGTATACTCATTTTATAAAAACCCCGACTATTTCGACCCTGAAAACATTTTAAAACTTGCACTCGAAGCCGGCTGTAACGGTGTGGCTTCTACCTTCGGCGGGTTAGCCTTGAATGCCCGAAAATATGCGCACAGAATCCCTTTCATTGTAAAGATTAACCACAATGAATTACTGAGCTTTCCAAATAAATATGACCAAACGCTATTTGGAAAAGTTAAAAACGCCTGGGATATGGGGGCCCTTGCCATAGGAGCAACCATCTATTTTGGTTCCGAAGAAAGCGACAGACAGATCAAAGAAATTGCCGAGGCGTTTGAGCACGCCCATCAGCTCGGTATGGCGACTATATTATGGTGCTATCTTCGAAATGAGGCATTTAAAACAGCAGATCAGGATTATCACTCCGCTGCGGATTTAACAGGACAAGCCAATCATATCGGAGTAACAATTCAAGCTGATATTATTAAACAAAAATTGCCGACAAATAATTTTGGATTCAAAAACATTAAATTCGGTAAATACGATGACGCGATGTATGAGGCATTAACAACTCCCCACCCGATTGACCTCTGCAGGTTGCAGGTAGCGAACTGTTACATGGGCAAAATCGGATTAATTAACTCCGGTGGCGATTCAAAAGGTGAGTCAGATCTGGTTGAGGCCATTACAACAGCGGTCATCAACAAAAGAGCGGGCGGCACTGGACTGATTATGGGTCGGAAGGCATTTCAGCGCCCGTTTAAAGACGGTGTGAACTTGCTACAAAGGGTACAGAGTGTATATCTCGATAATAAGATAACAGTTGCCTAAAATAAGTTTCAACAAACTATCAGAAAATGAAGATTCCCATTAGCATCGTAAAAAAGTCCGGAGATATTGTCGCATTTGATGTCGAAAAACTCATTAATTCACTTAGGCGCGCGTCTGCTGGGGAAAAGGTCATTCAGCAAATCGTTGGTGAGGTTCAGTCCACGATTTACGAAGGCATGACCACCACAAAGATCTATAAAATTGCTTTTGATTTGTTAAAAAAATATTCCCGCGTAAGTGCTTCAAAATACAAACTCAAAAACGCACTCTTTGAATTGGGTCCCTCTGGTTTTCCTTTTGAAAAATTAGTGGGCAAACTGATGGCTCATGAAGGTTTTTCCACCCAGGTTGGGGTCATTGTTCAGGGAAATTGCGTGTCGCATGAAATAGATGTCATTGCTGACAAAGACGACCAGCATTGTTTTATTGAATGTAAATTTCACAGCGACCAAGGGAGATTTTGCAATGTAAAAATTCCTCTGTATGTCAATTCCAGATTTCTGGATGTAGAAAAACAGTGGGAAAAACAAAAAAGTAACGAAGGTAAAATATCTAAAGGAGGCTTGTACACCAATACAAGATTCACTTCTGATGCCACACAATATGGGAAATGTGCAGGTTTACTAATGGCAAGCTGGGACTATCCTTTTGGGAACGGTTTAAAAGAGAGAATAGACAAATCCGGTTTACACCCATTAACCGCATTAACGACCCTGACAAAAAACGAGAAAACAAAATTGTTAGACCTTGGTTTAGTTCTTTGCAGAGAAATTTACGAAAACCCGGGGGTCTTAAACCAAATCGGAATTGCAAAACCACGCCATAAAAACATTATTGAAGACGCAAAAGAATTATGCACTCAACATTAAATCACTCTGACCAATGAAAAATACAAAAATTACCATTCATTTTTTGGGCGCTGCGGGTACAGTAACGGGTTCCAAATATTTAATCGATACAGGAGCACATCAACTCCTAATCGACTGCGGAGTTTTTCAAGGATTAAAGGAATTACGGCTTAAAAACTGGGAATATCCGCCTGTGGACGTTTCAGATATTGATGCCGTATTATTGACTCATGGCCATTTCGACCACACAGGATTCCTCCCCCGATTAGTGAAGTATGGTTTTAATGGACCTGTTTATGGGACCAATCCCACTTTGGATATTGCCGAAATCATCCTGAACGACAGTGCTAAAATACAGGAACAGGAAGCAGCGCGAGCCAATAAGGAAGGTTACTCCAAACACAGTCCGGCAGAACCGCTGTATGGTCTAAAGGATGTAGCAAAAACCATTTCCCACTTTAAGGAGGTCCCACCATCACAGTGGATTCCGTTGTTTGAGGGCATCAGTGCCCGATTTCAGTACAATGGGCATATCTTGGGTGCTACTTTCATAGAGCTGGAGATACATGAAAAACGTTTTGTTTTTTCCGGGGATATTGGACGCACAAATGATTTATTGTTGTTTCCACCCCTGAAACCAGAAAAGGCGGATGTTCTTTTCATAGAGTCGACCTACGGAGGAAGGTTTCATCCAGATGAAGTGGAAGCGGTTCCGGAGATTGAAAAATTAGTCAACGACACCATTAACCGGGGAGGCAGTCTATTTATCCCCAGTTTTTCGGTTGAACGTGCTCAACTGATGATGCTTATTTTATGGAGGTTACTTAAAGAAAATAAAATATCCAAAGTACCGATGATTATGGACAGTCCAATGGGAGCCAGTATACTGGATCTGTTTTACCGTAGTAGAGATTGGCATCGGTTAACAACCGACGAATGTGATGAAATGTGCGATCACTTCACAGTCGTAAGTAGCTATCAGGAAACCATGGAGTTGCGCTCCGACAACAAACCAAAAATTGTTATCGCCGGCAGCGGGATGCTCACCGGTGGCCGAATGCTCAATTATCTTGAAACTCAAGCGCAAAACCCCGACAATACTCTCCTTTTTGTGGGCTATCAGGCCGAAGGAACCCGTGGAAGAAAATTATTGGAGGGCGAGAAAGAAGTAAAAGTATACGGAAAATGGATCCCATTTAATATGGAAGTAGCAGTAATTGAAGGCTTATCTTCCCATGCAGACCATAATGAGCTCATACAATGGATGAATGAAATAACCAGCCAACCGAAAAGAATTTTCGTCGTACATGGTGAGAAAGAAGGCGCAGAAGCGCTGCAGCTGGGCATAAAAGAAACCTACGGCTGGGATTCCCAAATACCGCAACTTTATGATATTGAAGAATTATAATTTGGAGAGATGAATCATATAAGGGACAGTAAAATCAAGCATTCAGAAGAGACCAACTGGTATGTGATTACCGGCGGACCCAGTACCGGAAAAACAACGACCATTGATTTGCTTCAGAAGCAAGGTTACCATACGACAATAGAACACGCAAGGCATTACATTGATACCATGCATAATGAAGGAAATTCCGTTAAAGAAATTAGAAGCAATAAGAAGAAATTTCAATTGGGCGTGTTAGATATGCAGATTGCCCAAGAAGGATCGCTCAATAAGGAGGATATGGTTTTTTTGGACAGGGCTATCCCGGACGCAATGGCTTATTATCAATTTTTAAACTTGGATTATGATGAAAAGTTACTTAATGCCGTCAACGGGGTTTCCTACAAAAAAATCTTTATTTTAGACCGATTGCCTTTTACCAAAGACTATGCGAGAACCGAAAATGAAGACGATCAAAAACTAATTCAGCAGTTGATAATAGAAAGCTATACCAATCTCGGTTTCCCTATCGTTTTTGTTCCGGTTTTGCCTCCTGCAGAAAGAGTTCAATATATTTTAAATAATTTATAAGAAAAACCATTGTCAAACAAAATAAATCTATTTTTGAAATTAGCATTAATTTAGATCTTTAAATATCAAGTAGAAACTTAAAACAATATGAAAACAAACAAAAAATTAATCAGCGCAGGTCTGCTGGCTGCCTTCACCGCCTCATTATGTTGCATTACACCATTATTAGCCTTCATTGCAGGAACAAGCGGCCTGGCTGCAACTTTTTCCTGGCTCGAACCTTTACGGCCTTATTTAATCGGGTTAACAATTTTTGTTCTTGGTTTTGCCTGGTATCTTAAATTAAAACCTAAAAAACAATTAGACTGTAGCTGTGAGAAAGATGAGAAAATACCGTTCACGCAGTCCAAAATGTTTTTGGGGATTATAACCCTTTTCGCTGTCGTGATGCTTGCCTTCCCATACTATTCAGGAATTTTTTATCCAACAACAGAAAAGCAAATTATAATTGTGAACCAATCTAATATCCGGGAAATAGAATTTACAATTAGTGGAATGACCTGCGCAAGCTGTGGTGAACATGTCAATAGCGAAGTAAATAAACTGACGGGAATTATAAGTTCAGACGCTTCGTACGAAAACAAAAATGCAGTTGTGAAATTTGATGGTTCAAAAACAAACATTGATGAAATCGAAAACGCCATAAACGCTACCGGATATGTAGTAACTGACAAAAAAGAATATCAATTGGAAACCCTTGGTCCTGAAAAACCATAATAAATTATTAAACAGATGAATACAGTCAAATTACAGTCAATAATCACCTGCCCCAATTGCGGACACAGGAAGGAGGAAACAATGCCTACAGATTCTTGCCAGTATTTCTACGAATGCGAAAAATGCAGGATCGTTTTAAAACCAAAACAGGGCGACTGCTGTGTGTATTGCAGTTACGGAACAGTGCCTTGTCCCCCAGTTCAGCAGGACAAGAAATGTTGCTAAAAGTCCTTACGTTTAACTAAATAACAAAAACCATTTTAATGGACAAATCAACGCACAGCCACAAAGTTTCTCCGGACCATAGTGCCTCGGGGAAAACTCATTCTACACAGAATATGGATTCAAAAAAAGAAAGTGAACAAATGGATCACAGCGGGGCATACAAAAAGTTGTTTTGGATGCTTCTCATTTCCTTCGTATCCATGTTTATATTAATGTATGCGATGGTTGATCGGTTATCCAATGTGATTCCCAATATCAATCAGTTTTATATGGCCGGACTAATGGCTTCTCCTATGTTGATCATCGAACTGCTGTTAATGGCAAAGATGTATCCCAATAAAAAACTCAACAAGGTACTGATGGGTGTCGGTGTGTTGGCGATGGTGCTGTTTTGGTCTGGCATTCGGCAGCAGACAGCCGTGGGAGATGTCCAGTTTCTAAAGTCCATGATTCCACACCATGCAGGGGCTATTCTTATGGTCGAAGAAAGTAATCTGGTCGATCCGGAAGTGAGAAAGTTGGGCGAGGAAATTATCAAAGCACAGGAGGAAGAAATTGCCGTCATGAGGGCGAAAATTAAGGAACTTCAAACCCGGAAGTAATCTCAAATAGCAGAATTTAACGCAAAAAAAATGAATTATGAAAAAATACACCTGTCCCATGCATCCCCAGATATTGAAGGACGAACCAGGGAAATGTCCACTTTGCGGAATGAACTTAATTCCCTTGGGAGGAACCGCCCGACCTGAAAAAGACGAACACAGCTATCATCATCAGAATCATGCTCATAACTCAGAATCTGATAGTTCTGCGGCCGGATTTGACAAACATGCAGGTCATCATACTCCGGATTTCCTGAAGAGATTCTGGATCTCTTTGGCACTTACCGTTCCGGTCCTTCTGCTTTCTCATATGATTCAGCAGTGGCTTGGTTTCACAATTGCTTTTAACGGTGATAAATATGTACTTCTGGTTTTGGGAAGTATTATTTATTTCTACGGTGGAATGCCTTTTTTCAAAGGGTTTTTGGGCGAAGTGAAAGCCGGAGCTATTGGGATGATGACGCTCGTTGCTTTGGCGATTACCGTAGCTTATGTCTATTCCGTTGCAGTCGTATTCGGGCTGCCGGGCATGGATTTCTTCTGGGAACTTGCCACCTTAATTGTGATCATGCTTCTTGGGCACTGGCTCGAGATGCGTTCGCAGATGGCTGCTTCAAAAGCGTTGCAATCTCTAGTTGCCTTACTACCAAATGACGTAACCGTCGAGCAGAACGGAAGTCCGGTTAAAATAAAACTGGAACAGCTGAAAAACGGAGATACCGTAATCATAAGACCGGGCGAAAAAGTCGCCGCTGACGGTCTGATTGTCGATGGCAGTTCCTATTTAAATGAAAGCATGCTGACCGGAGAAAGTGTTCCTGTAAGAAAAGAGTCCGGTGGAAAGGTTATCGCAGGGTCTATCAATGGAGACGGTGCCTTGAAGATAAAAGCAACAGGGGTTGGAAAGGATTCGTACCTCAATAAGGTCATTAATTTGGTTCAGGATGCTCAGGCAGCAAAGTCGAACACTCAGAATCTGGCGGATAAAGTAGCCAAATGGCTTACTATAGTAGCAATTGTGGTGGGAGTAGGAACTTTCACTTACTGGTACATCACCATGGGAGATTTGGCTTTTGCTCTGGAACGGATGGTAACGGTAATGGTAACAGCCTGCCCTCATGCTTTAGGAGTGGCAATCCCTCTGGTTGTGGCCATTTCCACTACACTTTCAGCGACAAATGGTTTACTCATCAGAAACCGAACGGCTTTTGAAACCACCAGAAAATTATCGACCATTATTTTCGATAAAACCGGCACCCTTACGAAAGGCTCCCACACTGTGCAGAAAATCATTCCTCTAACGGAACACTATTCGGAAAACGATTTACTCCAGTATGCAGCAGCAGTGCAGCAGAACTCCGAACATCACATTGCAAAAGGAATCATGCAGACCCTTTCCGAGAAAAAACTGGAGCTATGGAAGTCAGACAGTTTCCGCTACATGCAGGGAATTGGAGTGACAGGAATCGTAAACGGTAAATCGGTTGTCGCGGCTGGTCCTAATTATTTTGTTCAAAACAATAAACAGGTACCTGCCATTCCGGAAGAAATCAACCAGGATGCAGAAACAGTACACTTTATTTTGATTGATGACGTGCCCGTGGGTATTGTTTCTTTAGCAGATACCATTCGCGAAGGCGCAAAAGAAGCTATTGACCAACTTCGAAGCATGAACATTAAATCATTCCTGCTTACAGGTGATAACGAAAAGGTAGCGGCGGCGGTGTCAAAGCAGTTAGGAATGGACGGATATTTGGCAAATGTACTTCCGCACCACAAACAGGAAAAAGTAAAAGAATTTCAGGATAAAGGAGAAATCGTTGCCATGACAGGTGACGGCGTAAATGATGCACCGGCTTTGGCAGCAGCAGATGTAGGCATTGCAGTTGGCAGCGGAACTGATGTTGCTGCCGAAACCGCAGATATTATTCTGGTCAACAGTGACCCTCGAGACGTGGTGAAAATGATAGATTTTGGAAAGAAAACCTACAGCAAGATGATCCAGAATCTCGTATGGGCAGTGGGCTACAACGTCGTGGCTATTCCACTTGCTGCGGGTGTTCTGTATCCTACATTTGTCTTGAGTCCCGCCATGGGCGCAGTGCTGATGAGTGTAAGCACCATCGTGGTCGCACTTAATGCAAGTTTGTTAAAAATTAAATAATCACAAGATGAAATATATATTTTCGCTCTTTCTATTTATGGCAATGTCCATAAACAGTTATTCACAGAGCACCAAAACCGTGTACACCTGCCCGATGCATCCGCAGGTCGTGAAATCAGCACCCGGTAACTGCCCCATTTGCGGTATGACCTTGGTGAAGAAAACCGTTACTGAGAAAAAAACGGCGGCCAAATCCGCGCCCGCTCATAAAAAGGCCACCGTAGTTAAAAAAACTACGGGTAAGAAACCTGAAATTACCGCTGCAAAAACAAAGACGGTAACGGAAGTTAAAAAACCGGTGATGCCAAAGACTAAAGCAGTACCGAAAGACCCAGCGAGCATCAAAACGCCGGAACATTCAACACCTGCTCCGCATCAGCATGAAGCAGCGCAAAAGATGTACACTTGTCCGATGCACCCCGAGGTGGTTTCGGACAAACAAGGAAAGTGTCCCAAGTGCGGTATGAATCTGGTCCCTCAGAAGGAAAGCGGCCGGCATCAGTCTACCGGCAAAACCCCGGAACATCAAACTTCAGATGCGCATCAGCATGAAGAAGCGCAAAAGATGTACACCTGCCCGATGCATCCCGAGGTGATATCGGACAAACCCGGAAAGTGTCCCAAGTGCGGTATGAATCTGGTGCCTCAAAAAGGAAAGAAGGAAGATCATTCTGCACACGGAAACATGCAGATACATGGTGAACACAAAATGGTCATGCCCATGCCCGAAAAGCACCTAAAAGGCGGACGCAAAGTGACCTACCATCTTTATGTGAAAGACACCCTGGTAAATTTCGCGGGCAAACAGAAACGCGCCATTGCCGTAAACGGGCAGATTCCGATGCCAAAACTGGAGTTTTATGAGGGCGATACGGCGGAAGTGATTGTCCATAATTTAATGGACGAAGAAACTTCTCTGCACTGGCACGGTCTTCATCTTCCAAATAAAGAAGATGGGGTTCCCTGGCTTACCCAGAAACCCATTCCACCACATTCAACCTACACGTATTCGTTTCCGATCATCCAAAACGGAACCCACTGGTATCACTCGCATACTGGCCTGCAGGAGCAGATTGGAATGTATGGGATGATGATTCTGAAAAAACGTCCCGAAGATCCTACTTTCCGGCCGGGGATTGATGATTTGCCCACAGAGCACCTTATCCTGAGCGAGTGGACAAACCTGAACCCCAATAATGTTCAGCGGATGCTTCACAACGCCAATGACTGGTTCGCAATAAAAAAAGGCAGTACTCAAAGTTATGCAGAAGCCATAAAAGAGGGACACTTTAAGACAAAACTCACCAACGAATGGAAGCGGATGCTTGCCATGGACGTGAGTGACGTGTATTATGACGCCTTTCTGATTAACGGTAAAATAGAAAGCCAGCTCGCAGGATACAAAGCCGGTGACAAAGTGCGGCTTCAAATTGCCAACGGCGGTGCTTCCTCCTATTTTTGGCTCAATTATGCAGGAGGAAAAATTAAAGTAGTGGCCAGTGATGGATTGGACATTGAACCGGTAGAAGTGGACCGTCTTATTCTGGCAGTTTCCGAAACAGTGGATATCGTAGTGGAAATTCCTGAAAAAAACACTTCATACGAACTCCTTGTTACACCCGAAGACCGCACAAAATCTGTGTCAGTGTTTATTGGAGAAGGAGCTACGAAATCCCATGATCCATTACCCAAACTCAAATACTTTGAAGGGATGAAGATGATGAACGACATGATGAAGATGAACGGTGACATGAAAGATATGGGCATGAAGATGAGTTATCAGACGATGGATATGAATCAGGTGATGTATCCTGAAATTAGTGCTGAAAATAATGCAGCAATGCCGATGGACAAGATGGACAACAACGATGCGCAAATGGATCACTCAAAACACCAGATGCCTGCTTCCGGGATTACCACATTGAATTATGGTATGATGAAATCGCCTTATGATACTTCACTCCCGAAAGACAGCCCAGTGCGCGAGCTCAAGTTTACCCTTACGGGAAACATGAACCGCTACATATGGAGCATGGACGATAAAGTCCTGGCGGAATCTGACAAAATATTGGTAAAAAAAGGCGAAATTCTCCGCATTACCCTATTCAATAATTCAATGATGCGTCACCCGATGCACCTGCACGGTTTTGATTTTCGGGTACTCAACAAAAATGGCGTTCAGGCACCCCTCAAAAATGTGTTGGATATTATGCCGATGGAAACTAATGTCATCGAATTTGAAGCAAAAACTGACGGGGACTGGTTTTTCCACTGTCACATCCTCTATCACATGATGGCGGGGATGAACCGTGTTTTTGCTGTTGGTGATTATCAGAATCCTTTGCTGCCCGATAAAGCTTCAGCTTACAAAAAGCTCCAGCGCGAAAGTAACATGTGGCACCTTATGGCCGAAAACGATTTTGCTACTAATGGTAACGACGGGATGGCGAGGATCTCAAATGCCCGCTGGGAATTGGGAACAGAATGGCGTTTAGGTTACAATCCCCATCACGGCTACGAGGTGGAAACCCAACTCGGCAGGTATGTGGACCGTATGCAGTGGCTGAAACCATTTATCGGATTTAACTACCATTATAGAAAGATTGACAGGAATAATATCGAAAAAAACCTTTTTGGACAGGCATCTACTAAAGATGAAAGAAAAACTTTCAGCGCTGGTATCATGTATAAACTCCCGATGTTGGTGGACCTGCAGGCAGAAATATTTACAGACGGAATTGTAAGGTTCCAGCTGAAACGTGAAGACATTCCGTTGACTGCGCGTTTGCGCGGGGCATTCATGGTCAATACCGACAAAGAATATATGGCAGGTCTTAAATATATCGTCACAAAAAATATCGGAATCTCCACACACTACGACAGCGATATGAGCTGGGGTGCAGGGATAACTCTGAATTATTAAAAAAGTTTTCGGAGATTAGATTTTGAGAAGAGTGCAGCTGAAAAATAACGTCCGCTGCACTTTCTTTTATAAGTAAAGGGGCGTTAAAAAGTAAGTATTGTATTCCAAAGGATTCAACGCACTCCACTTCATCAAAATTAAGACTTTGCCGGTATGTATACGTTTCGTCTCCGAAACCTTGCGTTCTCTCAACTTTCATTAATTAGTAATATTTTTTTTCCTAAATTAGCTGCGTGAAATTTTTAGCCTTCTTTTTATCCCTTTTCTTTATGGTGCTTACGATGGTGCCATGTAACGATGCGGCAAAGGGTTTAAGCGAAAAAGTTTGTCAGAATCAGGATCTTCACCTTGAACAAAGCCAGGATCAACACGCTGATCTTTGTTCTCCTTTCTGTGTTTGCAATTGTTGTGGTATGACTTTGTCAGTTTCACAAATTAATACCTTACTTCCTGAACACAACGAGGTTGTAATAAAAGATATTCTTCCTGATAGGAAATATCATCACAAGATTCTCCACCCTGCCGGTATCTGGCAACCCCCCAAAATAGGTTAATTACTTTTTCTTCGGATTTTTTCGGAAGACCACTCGGCTATTAAATAGTCGCGCATTTTCGTGAACAATACGGAACGTGCTTTACCTTCAATTAACCTTAATTTTTACAAATGCTATATAAAATTATACAGTTTAGTGTAAAGAATAAGCTCATTATTGGGCTCATGACTTTCGCACTAATCATTTGGGGCGTGTATAGCGCTACTAAGCTTCCCCTAGATGCTGTGCCAGATATCACCAATAATCAGGTTCAGATCATTACCAGTACACCCACATTAGCCGCACAGGAAACAGAACAGTTGGTAACATATCCAATTGAACAGAGCCTCGCCAACATTCCCGGAATTACCGAAATGAGGTCAATTTCAAGATTTGGCTTGTCCGTAGTGACGGTCGTTTTCGACGAAAGCGTGGATATTTACTTTGCACGCCAACTCATCACTGAAAAACTGAAAGAGGCCGAGGAAAACATTCCACAAGGTATCGGTACGCCAGAAATGTCTCCGGTATCCACAGGCTTAGGAGAAATTTATCAATATGTTATTCACCCTAAAAAAGGGTCAGAAGACAAATACTCCGCTACCGATCTTCGAACAATGCAGGATTGGGTTGTGGCCCGCCAACTCTACGGTACACCGGGCGTAGCTGAAATTAACAGTTTCGGCGGGAAACTTAAGCAGTATGAAGTCGCGATTAATCCCTATAGGCTTAAAGCAATGAATGTTACCATTGCAGATATTTTTGCTGCACTCCAGAAAAATAACGAAAATACCGGCGGCGCTTATATCGATAAAAAACCTAATGCCTATTTTATTCGCGGCATCGGTCTGATCTCTTCATTAGAGGATATATCCAACACCGTAATAAAAACAGTTAACGGTATTCCGATACTTATAAGAGATGTGGCGGAAACCCGAATCGGCAGTGCGGTAAGATATGGTGCCTTAACATATAATGGCGATAAAGAAGCGGTAGGTGGTATTGTTATGATGCTGAAAGGAGAAAATTCAGCGGAAGTGGTAAACCGGGTCAAAGAAAAGATGGTCACTATACAAAAATCACTGCCGCCTGATATTATCGTGGAGCCTTTTCTGGATCGAACAAGTTTAGTGGATCGTGCTATACGCACCGTAGAAACAAATTTGGTCGAAGGAGCACTGATTGTCGTTCTTGTTTTGGTTCTGTTTCTCGGGAATTTACGGGCAGGGCTTATTGTTGCTTCGGCAATACCGCTGTCACTACTTTTTGCACTCGGCATGATGAACGTCTTTGGCGTTAGTGCAAATTTGATGAGTCTAGGGGCAATTGACTTTGGGCTTATTGTAGATGGTGCCGTAATTATTGTTGAAGCTACCCTGCACTTCTTGGCAGTCCATCACCGTTCCCAGAAGTTATCTCAACATACGATGGATCACGCTGTGCAGTCAAGTGCAAAAAAGATGATGAGTTCAGCGGCATTTGGTCAGATAATTATCCTCATTGTATATCTCCCTATTCTTTCACTTCAGGGGATTGAAGGTAAAATGTTCCGCCCAATGGCAGAAACAGTGTCTTTTGCAATTATAGGAGCGTTAATTCTCTCCCTTACTTATATACCAATGATGTCTGCCTTATTTCTATCTAAAAATATCAGTGCAAAAAAGACTTTCGCGGACAGGATGATGTCCGGGATCAATAGCGTCTATATCCCACTGCTGCAAAAGGCGATTGCGTTTAAATATGCAGTAGTGGGTGGAGCAATTGCATTACTGGCTGTTTCGCTGTTTTTATTTTCAAGAATGGGAGGTGAATTTATCCCACAACTACAGGAGGGCGATTTTGCGGTGCACTGTATATTACCACAGGGTACTTCTCTTTCTCAAAGCATTGAAACTTCAATGCAGGCAAGCCGTATTCTGAGATCTTTTCCGGAAGTGAGCACAGTGGTGGGTAAAACTGGTAGTGCCGAAGTCCCTACAGACCCAATGCCACCCGAAGCAACTGACCTGATCGTTACCTTAAAGCCCAAAAAGGAGTGGAAGGATAGTGGTAAATCTTATGAGGATTTGAGCGCTGAGATGATGGAGAAACTTGAAATGATTCCCGGAGTGTTCTTCGAAGTTTCCCAACCGATACAAATGCGCTTCAACGAGCTAATGACCGGGGTGCGCCAAGATGTAGCGGTTAAAATATTTGGCGAGAACATTGACACCCTTGCGAAACTGGCACCGGAAGTTGCCAAAATAGTGCAGACAGTGGAAGGTGCCACCGAGCCACAAATTGAGCAGACCGTGGGATTGCCCCAAATTACCATTACCTACGACAGAGCCCGCCTCGCCTCCTACGGTCTCAATATTGAGGATATTAATCACACAGTAAGTACTGCGTTTGCTGGTGAAACAGCAGGAGTAGTGTTTGAAGATGAAAAGAAATTCAATCTGGTCGCGCGTCTGGACAGTGCGAGCAGAAGCTCTATTGAGGACGTCAGCAGCCTCTTTATTCCAACCGCAAACGGAGTCCAGATTCCGCTTTCACAGATCGCAAAAGTGGAATATAAAGACGGTCCGGCACAGATAAGTCGGGAAGATGGAAAGCGCCGCATCGTCGTAGGTTTCAATGTAAAGGATAGAGATGTCGAAAGTGTAGTAACCGAAATTCAGAAAAAACTGAACGACGCAAATATCTTGCCCGCTGGCTATTACTATACGTATGGCGGAACGTTCGAAAATTTGAAACAGGCTTCTTCACGATTGCAAATAGCAGTTCCTGTAGCCTTAGCTCTTATTTTTCTTTTACTGTACTTCACCTTCCGTAACTTCAAAGACAGCATGCTTATTTTTACTGCAATACCAATGAGTGCTATTGGAGGGGTCTTTGCACTGATGATAAGGGACATGCCCTTCAGCATTTCAGCAGGAGTAGGATTTATCGCGCTGTTTGGTGTAGCCGTACTGAATGGTATTGTGCTGGTAAGCACCTTCAAGGATCTTCAGAAATCTGGGGTTACTAATATCCTGCGAAGGGTGATTCAGGGGACCAGTATACGGTTACGTCCAGTCCTGATGACTGCAGCGGTAGCTTCATTCGGATTCTTTCCCATGGCCTTTTCAAATGGTAGCGGTGCAGAAGTACAGAGACCATTAGCAACCGTGGTAATTGGCGGCTTAGTAACAGCAACTTTCCTTACCTTATTTGTTCTGCCACTACTCTATATCATCTTTAATTCTAAAAACCAATTCAAAAGCAAAATGAGGAAAAGCAAAAACACATCGTTTTTGACGCTAATAATTTTATTCTGCACGTCCGTCAGCGTTCTTAGTGCGCAGGAAAGAATTTCACCAAATGATGCAGTGAAAATAGCGTTGGAGAATAATCTACAGTACTCTGTAAACACAGCCCAGGTAAATAAAGCTTTACTGGAAACCAGAACGGCACGTGAAATTCCCAAGACAGGCCTCTTCGTAGAAAACGACGATATGAGACCAAGTGATCCGGATGGCGATTTTAAAATTGGAATCCAGCAATCCATACAATGGCCGGGATTATATAAGGCGAAAAGGAAGTACTTTGAGGAGCAGTTAAAATACCACCAGCTGAATAAAAGCATGTTGGACGCAGTGATAAAAAGGGAAGTAAATACTGCTTTTTATCAGTTGTGGTACCTTCAGGATGTTGGTAAGCTCTACCAAAAACTTGATGAGTATTATACGTCCATGTACAAAGCAGCAAATCTTCGTTTCAAAACCGGCGAAGCTGCTGGTCTCGAAAACATTGCTGCGGAGGCACGGATGAAAGAGCTCCAGGCTCAGAGACAGCAAAACGAACAGAATATTTCGGCACAGCAGCAACAACTCAGTCTGTTTCTTAATAGTCAGGTGCTATACTTGCCGGAAGACACAAACTTGCAGAAATTGGATTTGGAAGATTTACCATCAGACAGTTTTCATCCCTCATTGGCTCTGCAGCAGCAGAATATAGAAATAGCAAGGGCGAATATAGAGGTTCAGAAAATGCAGAACAAACCTGACTTTTCGGGAAGAATATTTTCCCAGAGATTATACGGAATGAAGGATCCCATAACAGGCTTTTCAGTAGCTGTAGAATTTCCCATTTTTGGAAAGACTGCTTACAAAGCCAAATTGCAGTCTGCAGAAGCCGAGGTCGAAATTCAACAATCTCAGCTGCGCTATCAGGAAAATCAGTTCGCGGCACAAACCCGCTCCAGCTATACTGAAATTCTGAAAGCTGCTGAAATGCTTAAATATTATGAAAGTATAGGTTTGAAACAGGCAGACCAAATTTTCGATGCGGCAATGCTGAGTTACAAAGCTGGGGAAATAGGGTTTTCTGAAATGCACCAGTTTTTCACCCAAGCTATAGACATTAGAAAAAACTATTTGATTGCACTGAACGAATACAACATGGCAGTAATACAATATAACTACTATATTAAAAATTAAGGATCCAAAAGAGAATATAACATGAAAAAATATATCACCCTAATTTTTGCGGTCTCTGTCTTGTTGACAGGATGCAAAAAAGAATCAGAAGTCACTGAAACCAAAGAAGCAACTGCAGTAGAGAAGCCCGATGAGCACGAAGATCCTAATGTGGCACATTTCACCGAAGAACAGATAAAAACTGTAGGCATCCAGATGGGCAGTATCGAAAGTAAGGAGCTTTCCAATACCATCAAGGTGAGCGGTATGCTGACGGTGCCTAACCAGAATAAGGCATTTGTTACGCCCTCATACAGCGGTATAGTGCGTTCATTGTATGTCCAGCCTGGAAGCTATGTATCAAAGGGAAAAGTTATAGCAACCATTTCAAACCCCGATTTAATCGTGATGCAGCAGCAGCTGCAGCAGGTGAATGGCCAAATCAGGATGGCAGAGCTGGAGGTAACGCGTGCCCAGCAGCTTTATAAAGGAAATGCCGCACCGTTAAAGAAATTTCAGCAGGCCCAGACAGATCTTGCTACATTGCGAAGCCAGCGCTCCGGACTCCAGAAACAGCTGGGCAGCATTGGCGCCGCCCAGGGGTACAGTTCGTCCCTTGCGGTGCGTGCCCCCATTAGCGGCACGGTAAGCAAAGTAATTGCGCAAATCGGGAGTAATGTAGATATGGCTTCTCCAATTGCGGAAATTGTAAGCAATGCGGCGCTCCATCTAGATATTTACGTGTATGAAAAAGACTTGGGTAAAGTTCAGCCAGGGCAAACCATTCATTTTACACTCACCAACAGTCCAGGTAAAGAGTACGATGCAAAAATTACCTCAATAGGTACAGCCTTTGAAGGAGAAAGCAAAACGGTTCCTGTTCACGCACAGGTCGTCGGTGACCGTACCGGCCTTATCGACGGCATGAATGTTACGGCAGTCATAAGTCTTGATAATCAAACTGCTGCTGCCGTTCCTACTGAAGCCATCGTTAATGATAAGGGCCAGGATTTTATCTTTATTATGCAAAACAAGGATGACAAAGAGGGAGATAACAAAAAAACGGTGGAAGAAAAGGAAATAAGTTTTGAAAAAATTCCTGTGGCTAAGGGAGTTACTGATTTGGGCTATACACAAATTACCCCCTTGAAACCCATGCCCCCAAATGCCAAAATAGTAACTAAAAATGCCTTCTTTATTTTAGCTAAATTAAATAACAAAGGAGAAGAAGGGCACGGCCATTAAAAAATAATTAATCAAAAATACTCAAACTCATCGCTAAAAATAAAACTTATGGCAAATAATAAATCACATATACATACCTACGACGAAAATGGCAATCAGCTGTGCTGCACGCCTCAGGAAGGTAAAATATATAAAAACGCCGGGGCAGAAAAATTAGTCGAAGACGGTTGTTGCGCAACGACCGCTAAAGTCTATGCCCCAATAAATAAAACAATTCCCGATACTGAAAAGCATCCCGCTGATGACGGCTCAAACCATGCTGGTGAACATGCCGATGATGATGGACACGATCATTCTACACAGGGAAAATCAACTTTTCAGCTTTTTCTTCCCGCAATGATCTCATTCGTGATCTTAATGGCAGGCTTGGCAATGGATCATCTAATCCCTCAATTTTGGTTTAAAGATTGGGTGCGTATTATTTGGTACGCGGCAGCCTATCTGCCCGTAGGTGTGCCGGTTCTGAAAGAAGCATTTGAAAGTATCGGCAAGGGAGATGTTTTTTCGGAGTTTTTCCTTATGTCGATCGCCACAATAGGAGCCTTTGCCATTGGCGAATATCCGGAAGGAGTGGCGGTCATGCTTTTCTACTCGGTAGGCGAAGTCTTTCAGACTTTAGCCGTTCAGCGTGCCAAGGGGAATATCGCTAAACTGCTGGATCAGCGCCCGGACGAAGTGACGGTTTTAGTTAATGATCGTCCACAGACAGTTAAAGCTGCTGAAGTTGAACTTAACACCCTTATTCAGTTGAAGCCTGGCGAAAAACTCGCTCTCGATGGTATTTTGATTTCCCAAAGCGCTTCGTTCAATACCTCGGCACTCACCGGCGAAAGTAAACCTGACACAAAGCAAACAGGAGATACCGTCCTTGCTGGTATGATCAACCTGAATACCGTTGCACAGGTGAGAGTAAATACACCTTATGCAGATTCAAAACTTTCCAAGATTCTGGAACTGGTACAAAACGCGACAGCACAGAAGGCACCCACAGAATTATTCATCAGGAAATTTGCCCGGGTCTATACGCCAATCGTGGTATTTCTAGCTGTAGGCATCTGTCTGTTGCCCTACTTCTTTGTAGATGAATATATTTTCAGAGACTGGTTGTACCGTGCCCTGATATTTCTTGTGATTTCGTGTCCGTGTGCGCTGGTAATCAGTATTCCACTCGGTTACTTTGGCGGCATCGGTGCAGCAAGCCGGAACGGTATTTTATTTAAAGGAAGTAACTTTCTGGATTCTCTGTCAGAAATCAAAAATGTGGTAATGGATAAAACCGGTACCATGACCGAGGGTGTATTCAAAGTGCAGACTGTAAACATTAAACCGGAATTCGATAAAGATCTTATTTTAAAACTGGTTAATGTTATTGAAAACTCATCAACTCACCCGGTAGCTACTGCAATTCATGACCACTTGGGGGAACCTGACCATACCATTATTCTGGACAATTTAGAAGAAATTGCAGGTCACGGCTTAAAAGGAGCGTATCAGGGAAAACAGTTGCTAGTGGGGAATTTTAAACTCATGGATAAATTCAATATCCAATATGATGTAAATCCAAATGATATAGTAGAAACCTTGATTGCCATTGCTTACGAAGGAAAATTTGCCGGATACATTACCATTGCGGATAGCATCAAACAAGACGCTGCCGACACTATCCGGAAATTAAAAAGCATGGGCGTAAATGTTACCATGCTAAGTGGCGATAAGTCAACTGTGGTAAAAGCAGTGGCACAAAAGCTGGGTATTCAGAACGCTTATGGCGATTTACTGCCGGAAGAAAAAGTGAATAAAGTACAAGAGCTGAAATCGCGGAATGAAACGGTGGCATTTGTAGGAGACGGAATAAATGATGCGCCGGTAGTGGCTTTAAGCGATGTGGGAATAGCGATGGGCGGATTAGGTAGTGATGCAACCATTGAAACTGCCGATGTAGTAATTCAGGACGATAAACCCTCCAGAATCCCCATGGCTATTAATATTGGGAAGCAGACTAAAAAGATTGTGTGGCAGAATATTGCATTGGCTTTTGGCGTTAAAGCCATCGTTCTCGTTTTAGGGGCTGGTGGTTTAGCCACGATGTGGGAAGCCGTCTTTGCAGATGTTGGCGTAGCCCTTCTTGCCATTTTAAATGCAGTAAGGATCCAGAAAATGAAATTCTAAATAAAGCGGGCTTCGGTCCGTTTTATTTTGTGCGGTGATGACGTTGGCAAAGTTTTCAGATAAAACCACCGCCCGCCGCAGCAAGTAACATAATGACAATTATACGAACAGGACAGACGCTAAAACGTTCCCCCGCATTCCGTGCGTACGAAGCCAGATATTTAGGAAAGGAAAAAAAACGTATTAAGAAAGAAAATTAAAGTATAAATTTTTAGTCCCCACTTCTAAAATCAGGGACTAAATTAGTGATTGTTTAATGGTTTATACGATGTCTTATGGTCTTATGAAATCATATAACTTTCTTACTGTCAGCAAAATGATGACTAATATTGCTTTATTGGTTTGAACAAATACTCCCTGTGGGTCTACAGATTATTACTAAAACGCTTTGATTTTCAAGGCGTTTTTTTCGTTGCACTTTAAATTAGATCATTCAAAATTTTATTCTTGTGTATTGTTTTCAAATCTTTTTAAATTTTATACTACAAAAACTTAGAAGTTTCAACCAGTTGG
This sequence comes from Kaistella yonginensis, assembly GCF_030409525.1. Lineage (GTDB taxonomy): Bacteria > Bacteroidota > Bacteroidia > Flavobacteriales > Weeksellaceae > Kaistella > Kaistella yonginensis. The sequence goes on from NZ_JAUFQB010000059.1 coordinate 69,597, forward strand.
CTGTGCACGGCGATTGTATTATCCATTGAATTTATTTAAAAGTTTTTGAAGAGATGGCCAGATGATATTCAAAAAAAAAGACTATTTCAATCTTAATGTGAAACAGCCATTTGTCATTGAGAATCAGTTGATGGCTGATTAAAATTCGTGAGAAATAGAATTAATTTTTAAAAACGACAACACCGTCTTTTTTCAATTCGTAATGGTCTCCTTTTCCGCTCAATTCGTAATTTTCGTTTTTATACCAAATTCCCGACGCGGCTTTTTCTTCTTTAAGATCGATTTGATCTCCACCATTCAAATATGCTTTTACCGTTCCATCAGAATTATTGAAAGTCATATTTAGCGTTTCGCCTTTATCATTTTTGGCTTCTACCATTTCTACTTCGTCGGTGTTTTCATAAATCACTTTTCCATCTTTGGTTAAGGTCAGGTCGTTTCCTTTTCCTCTCAATTCGTAGTTATCATTTTTATACCAAACACCAGATGCAGGTTTTTGAGACGGTAATTCTGCGGTTTCTCCGTTGTACATTACCGTTGCAGTTCCTTTAATATTATCGTAAGTGATGTCTATTTTTTCGCCTGCTGCATTGGTTACACTTGTTGCATTTACATCTGTTGAAGTTGAATCTACCATTTCTGTATCTGTTGTAACAACCTCATCTTGCTTTTTTGTCTCATTACAAGAGGTTAGAAATAATACTGCTGCTGCTGCTGTAAGTGTTAAAATACTTTTTGTCATTTTTTTATTTAATTATTGTTTAAGTTTGATTTTTATCAGTGGCTTCTATACAAATTCATTGCCAGAGAAAATTGAAATTGATATTAATAACGATACAAAGCATTTACCCTGGAATTCGGATCCGGCATATCTTCTTTTTCTAATAAATAGACATCGCCTCCTTGTAGAAAGGTGTTGATCGCGGCAACATTCATTAATGAAATGGATTCTTCTGGATTTTCAGAAACTGTAACTTTTATTTCTCCATTTTCATTGGTGTAATTTCCATAAATATCTTCTTTGTTCTCACAAAATAGCGTTTCTATTTTCCCGTGGATGGAATTGGCAACGATTTGGTTGATTCCATTCGAAGTCTTTCCAGTTCCTTCTTCATCCAGAAAACGTTGGATGTCTGATCTTCTCTTTTTATCAAAATGCGGCGCCATATTTTCCCAAGCCAGATCGTGAATTTCAAACATATTGGTATCACTCAAGTTCGCTTTTAGATTGTCTTGAACGAGATTTCCGTAACTGTTTACTTCATTATAAATATCAAAAAGATAATCTTGAGAAGCGATGAGCAACGGTATTTTTTTGTCCTTAAAGATCTCTTCTAAACCATCATTAATCGCGCGGAAATATCTTTTTATTTCATTTTTTCTTTTTCCTGTAGCAGCTTCTTGTCCGTGAAATATCGCTTCACCTGGACCACCTCCAGAGCGGAATTGAAGATTCTTTTGCTCGTAATCATATCCTACAATATCCTGTTTGTTTTTTGGGATCAAATCATCAATTACAATTTCTGCAAAACTATGTCGCGTACATTCGTGCAAGGTAACGTCGCCCAATTCCAAAGTCATTAAATAAAAACTTCCATCGCCCACAAACATTGGCATCAACGGTTTCAAATAAAATGAATTTGAAACATAATTGAATTCTTTAAAATAAACTGGAAGTGTAAATTTTCTGTAAAAATCATCTGCTATGAAAATGGCAAGAACATCAGATTGCTCTCTCCAAAAACCAGTATCATCGATCAATTCTTGAATTGGAGCCGTCATTTTTTTGATGGCATCATTTTGAATTCCTTTTTTCGTCAGTTTTTCTTTTACCTCTTTCAATTGATTTTTCAGCACCAAAGTATCTTCTTCATTCAATACTTTTTTCCCAGCGCGATGTGTTGGGATAAAAATGGAGATACAATTTTCTTGTTGTACTTCATTCAATTCAGCAATGTCTTTCTTCGTGATTAGCGTCATCATATTTATTTTTTAAGTTAATATTTTCAATGTTTCCAATGGTTCTTCATTGGTAGCACTAATATAGTTTGAAAAAAGCAGGAGCGAAATGACGCAGGTCAGTTCTATTGTAAATGATAAAGTTTAGATTTGATAAAATTGAATAATAGCATTGTTTCTGTTTCAAAATGATTCAGAAAATGGGAGTTATTTTGACAAAAATCAGTTTAAGTTATATCTAATTCTGAAGTCAATTTTAATTAATGAAATTTTAAAAAATAAAAAATAGATGAGCAAACAAACCTTTAGCACACAAACGAAAAGTGTATTTCCGTGGCTGATCATGATTTTGATGTCTTCCGTAACATTTGTGGGGATTTTGTCAGAATTAATGCCTTCTGGAGTGCTTCCATTGATGATGGCAGATCTGAATATCAACGAAGTACAAACCGGAAATCTGGTAGGATATTACGCCATCGCTTCTGCAATTTTTGCCATTCCGCTCATTTCTATGACCATGCAATTTAACCGAAAAATGCTATTGATGATTTTGCTCGGTGGTTTCGCGGTTTCCAATATTTTGGCAGGATTGGTACATAATTATATGCTCATCATCGTTTTGAGAGTGGTTGGTGGAATTTGCGCCGGTGTAATGTGGCCCATGATTGCGGCGTACGGAATGCGTTTGGTTGATGAAAAGCACCACGGAAAAGCCATCGCCGTGATTATGGCAGGAACTACACTTGGAATCAGTCTTGGAATGCCGATCATGACTTCCATTGGAAACGATTACGGTTGGAGAACAGAATTTATCGGTCTTGGAGTGGTGATCATCGCGATTGCGATTGTTAGTTTTTTTGCCTTACCATCAATTCCCGGAGAGAAATTAACGAAAAGTTCTTCCCCATTTGCCTTGCTGAAAATCCCAGAAGTTTTGATTGTACTTTTGCTTACACTTCTCGGTGTGATTGCGCATTATGGCGTTTACGTTTACATCACGAGTTTGGTAGATGAAATTCAACTTTCTGGCGGTGTAGAAAGTGCCTTACTCTATTTCGGAATTGGATCCTTGATCTCTGTTTTGCTCGCCATAAAATACACCGATAAATATTTGAGATTGCTTACCATCGCCATGTTTGGTTTGCTCATCATCTCCATGTCTGTATTTTTATTCTTTGGCGGAACTAGCGGAATGGGACATTTTGCCTTCTTTTTGTGGGGACTTTCCTTTGGACCCTTGGTAACTTTACTACAAGCAGCAGTGAGCCGACAAGTAGAAACCGCGAAAGATGTCGCAACCTCGGTACAATCTTCGGTCTTTAATCTCTCCATTATGATCGCCTCTTCCGTTGCCGGCTTACTCCTCGGAATTTATTCTCCCATGAGTTTGGTTTATTTAGCGATTGGCTTGTCTGTTCCGGGGATTATTATTTCGGTTTTTGCGAGGAAGGCTTTGGGGTAGATTCCATGAAGATTATTTAAATTATTCAAATAGTTAACTAATTGTAGATGGCAGAATTTTGGGAAGAATCTTTTAAAGTGAACCGGGAAATGTGGGGTTTTGATCCGGCGAAATCTACGGTGTTGATCAATGATTTTTTTGTGGAACAAAGTGTGAAAAATGTACTGATTCCGGGAATTGGATACGGCAGAAATGCGCAACTTTTTCGGGAAAATGGAATGAAAGTAACCGGTATTGAAATTTCTAAAACCGCCATAGATCTGGCTCACAAACATTTCGGGGAAGATCTGCTCATCCATCACGGTTCTGCAACGGAAATGCCTTTTGATGAAAATCTGTATGACGGTATTTACTGTTACGCGCTACTCCATTTATTAGACAAAAATGAGCGAGAAAAACTCATCCAAGATTGCTATAATCAGTTGGCTGAAAATGGTTTTATGGTTTTCGCAACGGTTTCTAAAAAAGCACCGATGTTTGGACAAGGAATTCCGATTTCCAAAGATCGATTTGAAGTTTTTGGAAGTGTGAAAATGTACTTTTATGATAGAGAATCCATCGAAAAAGATTTTGCAAAGGCAGGATTATTTGAAATAGAAGAAGTGGATGACATCTATCCTTTTTATCTTATAAAATGTAAGAAAACGGGTTAGAAAATTTAATTAAAAAAATGTATATCCACTTATAAACCTACTGCAAATTTTTAACGCGAAGTCCGCAAAGATTTTTTGCAAACAGTGTGCTTTTCTTGCGTTTTATAAGTTCGCAACGGCGTAAACTTAGCAAAGTTCGCAAAGAAATTATAATTAATATTAATTGCAGATATTCAAATTAAAATTTCCTGAAATAGCGATTATCAAAATGAAATTGGCGGAAATTATTTAATTATTTAAAAAAAAAATATTCGCATTTTTATTTTTGAAACCTCAACAATCTCAACGCATTTAAAACCACCAGCAAAGTAGAACCTTCGTGAAAAACTACGGCGGGTCCAATCGCAATCGTGCCCAATAAAGTGAGCGGAACCAAAACGGCAACCATGCCCAAACTGATGATCAAATTTTGCTTGATGATGCTTTTCGCTTTTCTACTTAAACCAATTGCGAACGGAAGATTGTCTAACCGATCTGCCATCAAAGCGATGTCTGCAGTTTCTAAAGCAACATCGGAACCTGCTGCTCCCATTGCAATTCCAACGGTACTTTTTGCCATTGCAGGTGCGTCATTCACGCCATCTCCAACCATTGCAACACCGCCTTTTTCTTCCAATAATTTTTCGATTGCGGTTACCTTATCTTCTGGCAACAAACTTCCCAATGGATCTGTAATTCCAATATTTTTGGCGATGGCATTGGCTACTTTTTGGTTGTCTCCGGTAAGCATGACCATTTTTTTGATGCCGATTTTTTTCAAAGCGGCTAAAGTGGAAATCACTTCTGGACGTGCAACATCCATCGCAGCAATAATTCCCAAATATTCATCTGCTTGATGCACTATCATTGCGGTATTACCGGTGGATTCCAGGTCCGCCATTTTTTGGTCAATTTCTGTGGGAACCTGCGCATTTGTTAATTCTTCAAAAAGTCGTCGGTTTCCGATATGAACAACGCTTCCCTTCCAATCTGCCTGAATTCCTCTCGCAATCAATGCTTTTAAATTTTCTGCGGGTGGAATTTCGATGTTGCCCAATTCTTTTCTACCGCCATCTACAATTGCTGCAGCCAAAGGATGATCGCTCAATGCTTCTACGGCAATCGCAACTTGGAGAAGGTGTTCTTTGGTGTTTTTTCCGAAAGGAATGGCATGCGTTAAAGTTGGTCTTCCTTCGGTGAGTGTTCCGGTTTTATCAAAAGCGATGGCACTTATTCCGCCCAAATCTTCCAACGGACGACCGCCTTTTATCAAAACTCCTTTTTGAGCAGCACGAGCAATTCCTGCCAAAACTGCACTCGGCGTAGAAATGGCTAAAGCACAAGGTGAAGCGGCGATCAAAACCGACATTGCTCTGTAAAAACTTTGCTGAAAAGTTTCATCTAAAACTACGAAAGCGAATAACAAAAGTACGATGGTGATTAAAACAGACGGCACATAATATTTTTCAAATTTGTCGGTAAGATGTTGGGTGGGAGATTTTTGGGTTTCGGCTTCTTTTACCAAATAAATTAAGCGGGCAAGTGTACTGTCTTTTGCTTCTTTTAAAACTTTAATTTCTAACGCGCCATTTCCATTGAGGGTTCCTGCAAAAGCACGGTGTTCTGCCAAAACCTTATTAATTTCAATTTCATTTTGCCAGTTTTCGCTGGGACGTTTGGTAACCGGAATGCTTTCTCCCGTAATGGATGCTTGATTTACGGGACTTGTTCCTTTTACCACAACTCCATCTGCAGCGATGGTAGAATTGGGTTTCACGACGATGATGTCTCCAACTTTTAATTCTTCGATATGCACTTCTTTCAATGCGCCATTTTGTTTTGCGAGCGCAGTTGGTGGTGTTAAATCTGAAAGTGCAGAAATGGATTTCCGCGCTCTTTTCATGGCGTAATGTTCTAAGGCATGACCGAGACTAAAGAGGAAAAGCAACAAAGCACTTTCTCCCCATTTTCCCAGAATTGCCGCACCAATTGCTGCAAATAACATCAAAAAATCGATTTCAAACTTGCCTTTCAATAAACCATTTCCCGCCGAATAAAAAGTGAAAACTCCGCCGAAAATTGCACCGATCACAAAAAGTGAAGTAACCAAAGTTTCTGAAATCCCAGAAATAAAGGAAAGTACAATTCCTAAAACCCAAAAAACACCACTCGTAATCGCAAAATAAAGTTCGGTATTTTCTCCTAAAAATTGAAGGGAAGCGTGATTGTGACCATCCTCTTTTGAGTGAGAATGTTCGTCATTATTTTTTGCATCTACCAAATGCAAACCTGCATTTTCAATAGATTTCAGGAGGTCTGATTTCTCGATTTGATTTTCATCCCAATTCATGACCAATTTGCCGGAAGCAGAAATAGAAACATCGATGATGCCTTTGTTTTTGCGCAAAATTTGCTCCATTCTTTTGGCTTCGTCGGTGGAAAGTTTTTCCCGTATTTCTACTTGTAAGGTTTTCATCTTTTATGGAAGTATGCTTTTACAAGTTTAGTGTTTTTTTTTAAAGATGAAGCAGAAAACGAGTGTATTCCTTGCTAATGATGTGAAAAATCACGTTTGAAAATTAGACGAAATATAAAATGTCACTTGTTTTGTGCGGAACAAAATTGTTATTTTCATTCCACTAAAAATAAGAAAGATCATGCAAACAACTTCCCTTCAAAAAAAACGATACCCGATATTCTAGCCCCGATAGAAACGGCATCCCCGCCGCGGCGGGATATAGTGGATAGCGGGACTGCTCTTCTGAAAAGCGAAAATCTTGGTGCTCCTCATCCTTCAGTGAAGTAAAAAAAAGACGGTCATCTATGCGATAACAGTCTTTTTTCTGGAAATTTTGTAGTGTTTTTTAGATACTCAACGGAATATCATACGCCATTTCTTTTCTGCGGAACAAAAATTCGCCGTTGCGAACGGATGCCAAAACATCTACTCTTTTGCGGATGGCTTCGTAAACCGAACCTTCATTGAGAACGATAAAGTTTGCCGCTTTTCCTACTTCCAAACCGTAAGTGTCCTGGATATTCATACAGCGCGCTCCGTTGTAAGTGATCAAATCGAAACTGGTTTTTATTTCTTCTGGTGACATGGTTTGTGCCAAGTGAATTCCATTGTCCAGAATGTTCATCATGTTTCCATTTCCCATCGGATACCACGGATCATTGATGGAATCTTGCGCAAACGCAACGTTGATGCCGGATTCTAAAAATTCTTTCACTCTAGTTAAGCCACGTCTTTTTGGATAAGTATCTTGGCGACCTTGCAAATACGCGTTTTCTGTAGGACAGGAAATGAAGTTCATTTTGCTTTTTTGGAAGAGATCCATCATTCTAAATGCATAAGAATTGTCTGCCGAACCAAAGGAACAAGTATGACTTGCCGTAGTTCTGGTGCCATAATCTTCCATCAGAGCAAGCGCGTTCAATAATTCTACAAATCGGGAATTGGGATCGTCGGTTTCATCGCAATGAACATCGATCATTTTATCATATTTCAAACCCAATTTTACAATATCGTGTACCGATTTTTCGCCAAATTCTCTGGCTGGTTCGTAATGTGGAATTCCACCTACAACATCTGCTCCCATTTTCAGTCCTTCTTCTACCAATTCTACTCCACCTTTGTACATATACATTCCTTCTTGCGGAAAGGCAACGATTTGAATATCAACGGTATCTTTCAGTTCTTGCTTCATTTCCAACATCGCTTGTAGCGCGGTAAATTTTGGATCTGTAACGTCGATATGCGTTCTGATGTGCTGAACTCCTTGGGAAACCTCATCTTGTATTGCTTTCATCGCAAGTCGTTTCACACTTTCTACGGTTAAAGTTTCTTTAAATCTTGGCCACAATTCTATCGCTTCAAAGAGCGTTCCCGAACCTGCGCCAGATTCGCCCAATTCTGATAAGGTATAAACATAATCTAAATGCAAATGCGGATCTACATAAGGAGGCAAAACCAGTTTTCCGCCGAGATCTATTTCATCTTCACATTTGGGCAAATTGGTTCCGATGTGGGTAATTTTGCCATTTTCTACGATCATTTCAGTTGCTTCGTCATTGCGATAAATTTTCGCATTAAAAAACTTCTTTTTCATTTTTAGATTTATTTTATGTTAATACTCTGTTCTGTAATTCGGGTGGGATGTTCAACAATGAATTTTGTTCTCAATCATCGGACAGTTGCAAGATACTGCAAGGATTAATCGAAATGAATGACGTGGATCAGTGGAACTGAAATATTACATAAAATAATTGCTTAACGTAGTTTTTCTGTCTCTTTTAAAATTTAAAAAAATTATTTATAAGTTGGATAAGGAATAAATTCCGTCTCATCGCCTTTAATTTTAGCGAAAGATTGTGTTGCCCATTTTTGTTTGGCTTCCTCGATACGTTCTTTGCTGGAGGAAACAAAATTCCAATCTATAAAGCGTTCTTCGGGGAAAGCGTCGCCACCGAAAATGTAAATGGTGCTGTTTTCTTTGATGGTAAATTCGCAAAGTGTGCTGTCTTTTGCGACCAATAATTGTTTGGGTTCGTAGATATTTCCTTCACTTTCTATGGCGCCGTCCAAAATATAAAGACCTGCTTCTCCATACAATTCATCGCCAATATTGACGCTTCTTTTCGATTTGCTTTTTATTTCGAGCATGAATAATTTACTGAAAACTGGAACGGGAGATTTTCTACCAAATGCTTCTCCGGCGACCAATTTGAATTCCAAATCTCCATCTGTCCAACTCGGAATATCTCTTTCTTCAATGTGAGAAAATTGCGGTTCCATTTCCTCTAAATCTTTTGGTAAAGCCACCCAAATTTGCAAACCGTGCATAAAAAGAGGGGAATCTCGCAAATATTCTGGAGTTCTTTCAGAATGAACGATGCCTTTTCCGGCGGTCATCCAGTTTACGGCACCTGGCTTTATTTCTACTTCATTTCCGAGCGCATCTCGGTGCATTATGCTTCCTTCAAACAAAAAAGTAAGCGTGGAAAGTCCGATATGTGGATGTGGCAAAACATCAAAATTTTGTCTTTCGTTTAGTTTTACCGGTCCCATGTGATCGATGTAGATGAATGGTCCAACCATTCTTTTTTGTCTAAAAGGCAATAAACGTCCGACCATAAATTTCCCAATATTGGCGGCTCTTTCTTCTATTATCAACTTGATATTTGACATAATTATTTATTTTAATTTAAAGTATTTAGGTTGTAGATTCTGATTTCCAAATTCTCGGCAATTGCCACTGATTTTTCACTGCTAATAATCGAAATAACACGATGGAAATAAGACAAATAATTTCTACTGGCATTTTGGGAACGCCCATTTTTAGCAAAATAAAAAATACAGCACCACCGAAAATACAAGTTGTTGCATAAATTTCTTTTTCAAAGATAAGAGGAATGCTACTTAAAGTAATATCACGAATAACACCACCAAAACACGCCGTCATCGTTCCCAGAGTAACGCAGATTATAGGATGAAAGCCCAGCGAAATACCCGTTTGAATGCCAACCACGGTGAAAAAACCCACCCCAATGGAATCGGAAAGCAGGAGTAATTTCTGAAAGTTATTCTTATTTTTTTTGAAAAATAGCCCAAAAATAGTACTGACGAGAACGATGAGACCAAAATTTAAATTGAGCATCCACAGAACAGGAACTTCGCCAATCAAAACATCTCGCAAAGTGCCGCCTCCCAATGCGGTAATGAAAGCGATGATAAAAACTCCAAAAATATCCAGTTTTTTCTTCATTGCGGCAAAGGTTCCTGCAATGCTGAAAGCCGCGGTGCCAATTATTTCTATAATCGTGATCGATCCCATTTGTGATTTTTTATCAGCATATATATATTTTGCTGAAATTTCTATAAAGCCAAAAACCAAATTTACAATCTTTAATTAAGAAAATAAATTTGGTTTCGGTGTAGATTACATTATTGGTCAGGGAATTTTATCTCTTTTCCAATTGTCTTTGTAATTTGCTTTCTACATCTTTCAAAAGTGCATGGAAATTATCTCCATATTCTGAAGCAAAAGGATCATTGCCCGGAATTCCAAGACGAATACTCACTTGTTTTTGATCCGTTTTTTTGTCTGGTTTATCTTCCAAATAAACATCTGCCCATTCTATTTTGTCGTAATATTTGGTTAAATGGGTAATGCTTTTTCGGATAGAATCTTTCACATCATCGTCGATGGTAATATCTACTGCTTCTACGTTGATTTTTATTCCCGATAAGTTTTCATCATACTTCATATTGTTAATTTTTAAGATTATTAATTATTTTAAATAGGCAGAATACATCCAAACCAGTTTTTCCTGTTCGCGAATGTAGTCGCTCATCAAAGCGTTTGTTCCTTCATCTTCTGCATCTGCAGATAGATCTAAAATTTCTCTTTGAAGGATGATGATGATTTTGAAGGATTCCAAAGTGTCTTGAACATCTTTGATTCCATCAGAAACTTCCGAACTTTCTTTTATTTTTGCCTCTTTTTGATAGACAGAAAATTTGTGATTTGGCGTATGACCAAGTGTTCGAATTCTTTCTGCCACTTCATCAATTTTTATAAATAAATCTTCGTACAATTCCTGGAATTTATCATGCAATTCAAAGAATTTATCACCTTTAATATTCCAGTGATATCCTCTGATGTTTTGATAAAAGATAGAATAATCTGCTAAAAGTTCATTGAGTTTTTCTGCTAATTTTTCGGATTTTTTTACGTCTAAACCGATTGCATTTAATTTTGCCATTTTTTTTATTTTTTTAGGGTTAATATTATTTTAAAGGTTGATTTCAACCATTTTTTATTACTTTTTTATCCAAATAGAACCATTTTTGGTCGTCCATTTTTCTAATTTTCCTTGGTCGGAAAGTTCATTCAAAACGGTTTCACTTTCAACTCTTGGAGTGCCGGAAAGTTCAGAAAATTCTTTTGCAGTAAGTGTAGGATATTTTGCGAAAAGTGCTTCCCAATTTTTACTGTATTCACTTTTTACAGCATCAGGATTTAATTTTAAAATCGCCATTTCGTAATATGCATAAGGTCTGGTTCCATAAACAGTTTCCTGATTTCCTGTTTCATCTACAAAGAAAATGGTAGGAAATCCTCGAACTCCGAGTTCTCTTCCTAATTTCAAGTCTTCTTCAAACAGCGCTTTTGCATTATTTTCATAATCCGTTTTGAATTTTTCTGTATCTAATCCTACTTTTTTCGCAGCAACTTCTAGGTGTTCCCATTTTGCGATATTTTTCTTTTGTAGAAAAACCATTTCCCGAATTTCTCGCATAAATAAAAGGGCTTTTTCTGGGTCTTGCATTTGTGCCGCTTTAAACGCAATCGACGGAGGATAAGAAGAATCCAATGGATCTTCTAACCAAAGGTCGCCATCAATCGGCATATCGTAATGAACACTCACTTCATCCCAATGTGATGCAACGTCAGAAGGTTTCCCTATTCCACCACTGTTGTAACTCCAATCTGGCAACAAGCCGCCCATTCTGTAATCTATTTCTACAGCGTCGCCATATTCTAATTTCAGTTTTCGCAATTGTGGTTCTATTCCCCAACAAGAGGAACAAATTGGATCGGTGTAATAAATTAATTTTACTTTTTTTGCCCCAGATTTCACATCAGTTTTTGAGGTGTTTTCTGTATTTCCAGGTGTTGTTTCGCACATTCCCGTATCTATATCACATAAAAGCGGATTTGTTTGTATGGTATCGTTATTCATATTTTTTGTTTTATTAATTTAAATTTTATTTTTTTTAACCGCAAAAGACCAATTAGAAGAAAATTAGGAAATCAAAAGTTTGCAAAAGCAAAGTATTTATTTAAACTCATTTTGCTTCCTTTTGAAATACTTAAACGCAATATTTTCTTTTGTCTCTTTTGCGGTTAAGATTTTTAGTAATAACTTTAGTTCACTTCTTCTGAAGTTGCAAACTCTTCCATTTTGGTAATGAGCTCATTTTCAACGGCATAGATTTGCACCCATTTTTGTTTTAATTCTCTTCCGGATCTTTTCACTTTCTGATGTTCCCGACCTAAAACAACCACCTTATTTCCTTCTACAATAAATTCTTGTGGTTCAAAATTGATGATTTCGGTTCGCTCCATAATGTTGGTAAAAAATGTTTTTACGCCTTCTTTTTTCTCAAAAACTCCGGCGGGAATAATTTGCGTTCCGTGGTAAATCCAAACGGTGTCTTCGGAAACCGTTGCTACAAAACCATCTACATCGCCACTTGCAAATGCAGTGAACATTTTATCTACTACTTCTCTCGCTGTATTTTTCATATCAATTTATTTATTGTTTTAAATGGTGATATGCAATCGCCTAAATTCACTTGTATTTTATTTAAAACTTGTAGATGGCGATTTCATATTTTTTGTTTTTAAAATTATTGCTTTGCAAATTGAAGATGAACAATGATGGTTACCTCTTTCCCAACTCCAGTTGCAGTTGGATCATAATTGATGTTATAATCAAACCTATTGATGGTAGTTTTTGCTTTCATTCCCAATTTATCACCTTTTGGATTTTTGTTTGTTCCACCGTAATGCACATCAAAAATGACATCTTTGGTGACATCTTTAATCGTCAATTTCCCGTACAATAAATATTGATTCGGTTTTCCTGTCGCTAACATTTTGGTACTTTTAAAAGACATATTCGGATATTTTTCTGCATCGAAAAAGTCTGCACTTTTCAAATGTTTATCTCTGGCTCCAATGCTTGTATCAATGCTGTTTACTTTTACAGTAAAATCAAAGTTGGCGTTATTTAATGCTTCTCCAGTTGTGGTTAAATTTCCGGTGTACTCCAAAAATTTCCCATTCACGATGCTAATTCCAGAATGCGAAATGTTGAAATTTAAAGAAGAATGCGCCGGATCTACTTTCCATTGTGTTTGTGCAAACGTGCTTATAGTAAGGAATAGCACTGCAAAAATTGATAAGAATTTTTTCATTTTAATTTATTTTTTTAAAATTAATTTTTATTATAATAATTGATGATTAATCATTCCATTCTTCACGGATTTCCTTCATCAAGTCCTCATATTTCTCTACCAATTTTGCAGATATTTTTTTAGAAGATTTATGCAATTTCCTCAACTGTAAAGAGAGAAAGATGTTGAAAAGTCCCGCAAACAGGAAACTTAATGCTATTAAAATCACAACGCTCAATCCTGCGAAAATCGGATTCCAAATAAGGATGAATGCTACGATGGTTCCTATAATTCCCAGAACTAAAAGTGCTCCCCAATTTTTACTACCATATTTTTTGATGTCCATCGCAAATCCAATGGTTGAAATAGAGCGGAATAACACTACAAAACCAATATAAAAAGCGAGTGTTGTAATGGATAATGCAGGATTTAGTAATAATAATATTCCCACAATTGAAGTTACGATTCCGAATGCCAAAGACCATCCCCAATTGTCTAATTGCACTCTATTCGCCAAGGAAAATACAATTTCAGAAAGTCCTCCAAATAAAAAGGAGAACGCAAATAATAAAGACAATGCAAGCAACGAACTTTCTGGCCAAGCAAAAGATACCACACTTACGATGATGAAAAATATACCGACCAACAAAGGAATGTACCAATGTTTAATGGTTTTTTTTAATGATTTTATTAAGGATAATTCCATATTTTTTTATTTTTTTAAATTTAATTTTTATTGAGATTAAAGTTGGTTTAACCCATTTTTTTGATGTTTTGTATCACACCACCATCAACCAAAATATCTGTTCCGGTAATGAAACGCGCAGCATCGCTGGTTAAAAAATAAACCACATCTGCAATATCTTCTGGTTGTCCATTTCTCTGAAGTGGTGTTGCTTTTTTGATCATTTCCATTCTTTCAGGATGTTCTTCCGCGGCTTTCAATGCCATTGGTGTTTCTATCACTCCAGGAGAAACGGTTACAATTCTGGCCCCTTTTTCTCCCCATTTATCCACGTTTTTGTGACTTAATAATAGTACGCCTCGTTTTACAAAATTATACATCATATCTGAATTATTTTCCGCGGCTGCGCTCATCATATCAAAAGATGTAGTATTTTGTGGATTGGCAAGTGCCTCATCATACGCTTCATTTGGTGGAATTGTATGCGCCATCATGGAAGAAAGCAATACTGCAACGGAATTTTCTTCTGCAATTTCATAGAATGCATCTACCAGAAGATCGGTTGCAACCAAATCGATGGTATATAATTTTTTCAAGTCAGTTACGGTTCCACTTACGCCTGCAGTATGGATGAACGCCTTCAACGAACCATTTTCTGCAACGAATTTGGTCAATTTTTCAATATCATTTTTATCCGTGATATCACACGCAATTCCCGAAACATCAAAACCTTCTTTTTGTAATTTCTCTACGGCTTCATCTACCAATTCTTGGGAATAATCTGTAAGAATTAAAGATTGATTTTTAAAAGTTCTTGCACAAGACTGCCCAATTCCTCCGGCTGCTCCTGTAATTACGATGAGATTTCTTTGATCTTTCATTTATGGTTATTTTAAATTTTCTAATTAATTACTTTCCACTTTTTTTTCGGCATTCTTAATTGTTTACCATTTTTTTCTGGTAATTTCTGTTCCAATTGGAGAAGTGATGTCTCCACGATCTTCTGCGGTAATGAAAATTTCTTTCACATTGAAAGGTGTTGTCGTTTTCAAAACCACTTTTCGGGTTCTATTTTGGATTAATTGCCCAATATTTTTCACTTCATTTTTATCGGTAACAATCCAGACTACATAAAAATTTCTTGCCGGAGATAGTCTGTTTGGATTTGCCAGATAATTTGCGGTAACTTCAATATCAAAATTATTGTTCACTGTTTTCTTTTTTACAGCAGTAATTTCCGCAGCCGGAACCAGCGGAGAAATCGGGAATTTTACGGAGGATGCGCAAGAAGCAACCAGAAGTAAACTCATCGCGACGGTCATCATTTTAATTGTTTTCATATTTTGATTTTTATTATTTATTACTATCTACTTTTTCAGTATAGAACAAACATAATGGTTTAAAAGGCGATTTCAAATGACTTGGGTCATTCAAAAAAATATACATCCAAAAAATTGTACAGTAATAAAATTTTGAACTGACCGCCATCATTTCAATTCCAAATAAAAGACAGTAGGTTAGCCAACAGAAAAGTCAAAAGGATTTTAAAAAATTTAAGAAAAAAAAATAATGGAACAGATTACCAAACCAAATATTAAATTACTTGCCGCCGGAAAAAATTTAACCGCAAAACAAATGCAAGCAAACGCAGGAGAACTACTACCAGAACATCTTGCAGATATGGAATCGATACTTTTTGTAGAAGATGGAGAATGCATTCTTACCATAAAAGGGGAAGAAAATACCTTGAAAAAAGGTGATGCATTTGTAGTTCCACCTGCAATAAAACATCAAATAAAAGCAATTACAGATTTTAAAGGCATTCATTTTATGCCTATCAAAATTAAATTTGAATTTTTCAATGAAGTAAAATAAGCAATCATTGAATTCAAATATCAGTGTAAACCTGAATTTTTGAAAACTTTTGCTTTACAAAAAATTACAAAATGGAAAAACAAATCTTATACAATGCTCAAATGGAGTTTGAGCACCAACAATGGAAAAGAGAAATTGCATTTTGGCAAGAAGAATTACAGTGTTTCAATATCAGATTTAGCGAATTGATAACGAGATGGGAAGATAAAAAAGTTCTCGAAAAAATCGCAGATTACCAGAAAGAATTCATTATTCATGGTGGTTTCATTGATGATTTGAACGAAATATTTGCCGAACAAGAAGAACAATTATCCCATCAATATGACACTGGAAAACCCGATTCTGACATGGAAATTATAGAAAGACATTTGGATTTGAAAAATCGAATGAACTCCGAAAGAGAAACTTATGCAAGACTAAAAAAGGAGGTTTTTGATTTTTTGGGGAATAATTTGTGATTATATTTTAAAACAACTTGTCCCGTTCTCAAAACGGGATTAGAAACATTAGGATTTAGATATACTTTGAAAACATTTAGAACACATAAGTTGAAAATATTCGGTTTTCCGAAATAAAAAGAAAAATATTCATTCATCGAACTAACGCTGAACGTAATATTTTAGGACACTATCCCGTAAAGTGTGTAAGTTGAAAAGTTTGAGGCTTGAATTTTTATAATTTGAGCCTTTCTTCAAATATAAGCATAAATTGATTTAATACAATTCCC
>NZ_JAUFQB010000006.1 GCF_030409525.1 Kaistella yonginensis
GGTAACCGTTGCACAACCCCAATATTTTCGAGATTACCCAAAATTTATAACAAAAAACGACCTCTTTTAAAGCGATTTAAGGGAGCTTTGTTTTTGGTGCAAAGCGATTGTTTGATTTTTTAGAGTGGCTTAATTCGCAAATAGGAACGCCGGTTTTTGAGGTTTTAGAAAAAGCCAGAACTTTCCTTTTGGAAGGTTCATTATTCCAGCATTTCTGTGGACGGTTTTACTGATGAACTTTAGATATTTCTTCAGATTGTAGGTTAAAGCAGCCATTAAAACATGTTTATTGACATTTTTTATTCCTCTCGTGTTCACGCGCTTCATATTGTGGTAATTGATTAAAGTTCCTAAAACGGGTTCTACACGGGAACTTCTGCGCTTGGTTAAAAAGCGGGTGTAATTCGGATCTCGATTTAATTTTTCATGCATTTCATCATAAAGAGGTTTGTGGATGGTATCATCTATCTTTTTAAACTTGGTCACTTTGCCACAACATTCTGCGCGAAGTGGACAATCTTTGCAATCTCTCTCGCTGCTTCGGTAGATTTTCTTTGAGTAGCCTTTGGAATCTGTTTTCGTACCCTTGTAAGGAAGAAAAGCCTTGTTGCCGCCAGATTTTGTGCACTCATACCGGTTATCTTCTTTATTAAAAATAAAGCCTTCCCTAAATGGTTTGTACTGACCGAAGTTGGGAATGTAGGCGTTGATGCCTTTCTCTTTGCAGTATTTTAAACTCTCGCCACTGCTGTATCCGGCATCGGCTAAAACTTCATCGATTGGCAGCTTAGTTTGCTTACAATTTTCAATCGTCTGATTCATAATATCCGGGAAAATCACCGAATCTTTACTACCAGAGGAACTCGCGCAAGCGCCAAGTATAACATGATGCGCATCATCTACAGATAATTGTCCACTGTAGTTCAATTGTCTTGCTTTGCCTGGTTTTACAGAGATTTTCGCATCAGGATCTGTGGGACTAAAGTGGGTGTG
>NZ_JAUFQB010000060.1 GCF_030409525.1 Kaistella yonginensis
GCCATCTGCCAAACCCACCAAAGTTATTTCCGAATTTTCGCTTACTCAACAACACCATTCACCCCTTTTTATTTGCATAAAATCCATATTGTAAAGCTAAAGGAGTGGAGCTCTTTTTGCCGCAACGAAGTGAAGGCGAAAAAGCGGGAGTGGAGGGCGGAAATGTGCGCCCTAATTATGGTTTATGAAAATGCGATGGAAAGGCATCTTCGGGTTTTTGTCGGAATACATTGAGCAGAATCCAGGATTTCAAGAAGCCATAACCGTAGGAAAACATTTGAATATAGGTTGATATAATCGCCATTGCTGCGATGCTTATATTTCTTGTTTTGTACAAAGCGTGGAAGAAAACGACGAAGGTGTAAAGGCCATAAAATCCTAAAATCAGTCCTTGTTGAAAGGCAAAATAGGCAATAATTCCAAGAAAATACCCAATAAAAAATAGGGAGGGAAAAGCGAATGAAATTTTCACATATTTGGGATGACGCTGATTGAGAATGGGTCGCGCACAACCGAATTGATAGACTTGTTTGGAAAACTTACCGAAGTCTACCCTGCGTTTATGATACACGCCAATATCATCGAAAAAAGCGGTCGTATAGCCATGCTCCCAAAGCCGCATAGAAAGATCGGGATCTTCACCAATACGCATTTCTGAAAAACCGCCTACTTGTTCGAAAGCCGATTTTCTAACACCCATGTTGAAACTGCGCGGCTGAAATTTGGTCACCGCTTTTTTATTCCCACGGATTCCGCCCGTGGTAAAAACGGAAGTCATCGAATAGGAAATCGCTTTTTGCATCAGGTTAAAGCCTTTGTGGGCTTTGTCTGCACCGCCAAAAGCATCACATGGAATCTCGGAAATATTTTTCTTTATATTTTGAATATAATCGGTTTCCACAATCACATCCGAATCAACGAAAATGAGCCAGTCATTTTTGGCTCTTCTGGCTCCGTAATTTCGTGATAATCCTGGACCGGAATTGTCTTTCCGGAAAAATTCTATGGTTAATTTTTCCTGGAATAACTCTGCGGTTGGACGCAAATTTAGTAAAGAACCATCATCAACAATAATCACCTCAAAATCTCTATCGGTTTGATACGACAAGGAATTGAGCAACTCGAAAAGTTCGTCTTTTCGGTTGTAGATGGCGATGATGATGGAGATGGTGTTCAATGTTATTTTTTGAAATGTTTTGTAGCGTCATCGTCCTTTTTATTAGGAAGAAGGTTGAAGAAATTTAGAATAATATCTATAAAATCCCAAAGCATAATTTTAATTTAAGATTCGCTATCCCCTTCTCTCCCTTCTAATTTATGAATTTTCTTCGTCCCTTCATACATTTCATATTGCATAAAACGACATTCTAATTTCCCGTTGAATAGTTTGATTTTACGTGAAGGTCGCAAACCTACCCTTTTCAAAGAATCTAAATCGGAAGAAATTAACCATGCTAAAGTATTGGGATAATTTTTCTTAAAGGTATCCCCAATCTTAGCGTAAAACTCATCATCATTAATGACAATTCGTTCGTCATACGGTGGATTGAAAACCATCATTAGTGGGAATAATTCTTTTTTAGAATCGAAGAAATCTTGGTGTTTCACTTCGATAACATCATCCAGTTCGGCCGCTTCGATATTGACGCGTGCGGCGTGAAGCATATCAGAATCGATATCATATCCGACAATTTTTCCGGTAAATTCTTTGACGCGATTAAGGCGAACTTCTTTAATGGTTTGAAATAATTCTTCATCATAATTCAGCCAATTTTGGAAGCCGAATCTTTTACGGAAAGTTTGTGCGGGTAAATCCATGGCGATCATTGCAGCTTCAATTAGCAATGTTCCTGAACCGCACATTGGATCCAGAAAATTTCCTTTTCCGTCCCAACCTGCCAGTTGTAACATTCCGGAGGCGAGCACTTCATTCAAAGGCGCTTCGCCTTGTTCTTTTCTGTATCCTCTTTTGAATAAGGCATCGCCAGAAGAATCCAACGAAATTGTTACCAATTCCCGGTCGATGTGGAGGTGTAATTTAATATCAGGTTGCTGCGTATCAACACTCGGCCTTTTATTGTATTTGAATTTAAAGAAATCTACAATTGCATCTTTCATTTTTAAAGACATGAATTGAGAATGGGAAAATCGCTCAGAATAAATAGTAGTGTCGATGGCAAAAGTTTGATCAACTGTCATGTGTTCATCCCAAGGAAAATCAAAGAGCTTGTCATAGAAACGGTTTTCATCCCAGGCTTTGAAAGTGAGAACAGGAACCAAAATCTTTAATGCCGTTCTGGCAGAATAATTAATTTTATATAAAAAGCCTAAATCACCCTCACAATTCACGGCGCGGTTTTTTACTTCGACATTTGCTCCGCCAAGTTTTCTGATTTCTTCTGCTAAAATTTCTTCGAGGCCGAAAAATGTTTTAATCTGTATTTTTAAATTTTCTATTTCCATATGTTATTGAGCAACAATTTGTTGCGATTGATTAAAGATTAAATAATCTTGTATTTACGATTTTTGTTACCGAACAGGTCTGCCTTAAAAGAATCTAAAATACTTTAAATAAGATAAAACCTCAGCAACTTGTCGTTTTACAATTGCAAATTTAGTTATTTTTGCAGAATGGCATGGTTTAAAACTTGGTTTGATACTCCTTATTATCATATTCTTTATAACGACAGAGATTTCGCAGAAGCAGAAAACTTCATCACTTTGTTAATCAACTACTTAAATATTCCAGAGAATTCTAAATTAATCGATTTGGCTTGTGGTAAAGGTCGACATTCTGTTTTTTTAAATAAAATGGGCTTTCGAGTTTTAGGATTAGATTTATCGCAGCAAAGTATTCATCACAACAAAAAATTTGAAAATGAAGCTTTAAAATTTAAGGTTCATGATATGCGCGATGAAATTTATGCGCAAGTGTCGGATCAGAAAGCAGATGCTGTTTTGAATCTTTTTACCAGTTTCGGTTATTTTGAAGATGAAAAAGATGACCGGAAAGTTTTTCAATCCATCACTCATGTTTTGAAAGACGGCGGGTACTTTGTTTTGGATTTTTTGAATGCAAAATGGGTAGAAAATACTCTAGTTGAAGAGGATCACACTACAAAAGGCGGAATAAATTTTACCATTAAAAAGAAAATTGAAGATCAGCACGTTATTAAAGACATTAGTTTTGATGATGATGGAGAAAATTATCATTTTTTTGAAAAAGTAAAGCTGCACACTTTAGATGAAATAAATCATTACGCGGAAGAATTTGGTTTTGAGCGGATTAAAATCTTCGGCGATTATGTATTAAATGATTTTAATTTAGAAAGTTCACCACGTTGCATCAGCATTTTCAGAAAGAAAAAACAAGTATAAAATTGAGGGAGATATGATTATAATTCTGCTAATTCTAAGTGTATTAATTGGAGTGTTTATGGGGAAATTTTTCGGAGATCGAGAAAAATTCGCCAAAAATCTGTTGATTGTAAGTGCTGGATTTTTAATTACGATTTGTTTAAATGAAGTTTTTCCGGAGGTTTATTCTGGTGAACATCACAACATTGGTCTTTGGGTTATTGGTGGCGTTTTGCTGCAAATGTTATTAGAAAATCTAACCAAAGGCTTCGAGCATGGCCATTTTCATCATCATACCGAAGGGAAAAACATTCTTCCTTTGGCTTTAATGATTGGACTCTTTATTCACGCTTTTTTAGAAGGGATTCCGTTGGCAAATGAAGAAGAAATTTTAACGCCTTACCTCACGGGAATTTTGGTACATAATATTCCGATTTCTTTTATTTTGGGTGCATTTTTGGTTAAGAATAAAAAGTTTTCGCCCTCTGCTTTTCTGATTATTTCAATTTTCGCCTTGGCATCACCGCTAGGGTTGGTTTTAGGCAAATATTTTAATCCTAATTTAGAAGTGTACTTTCTGGCGTTGGTTGGTGGAATTTTCCTTCATATTTCCTCTGTCATTATTTTTGAAAGCAATAAAAATCACAATGTAGACTGGAAGAAAATTGGATATGTTGCTTTGGGTGTTTTGTTGGCAATGACCAGCCACCTTTTTCACAATCACTAAACTTTAACCCAAAAAAAAGATTCCAAAAATAAATTGGAATCTTAGATTAACTTTTTCTAAATTTTACGCACTTAGAATCTCCAACCTAAGGTAATAAAGAAGTGATCTTTGGTGTTTTTCACATTCGACACCACTGCGTCATTAGAGTCGACAATATAAGTATCAGAGAAATACCCGGTGTTATTTGCTGCAGAACCTCTTAAGAACGGACTTTTATATTCTGAACTTAAATTTTGATATGCTGCATCAATATAAAAGGATTTGAAATCATAGCCAATCCCTGCTCCTATTGTAGTTCTTTTGCCAACAATCAAATCATCGTAAGTGGTATTTGCGGCGTTACCATTAGCTGAAAACGCAGAAATACTCATGGAATCAAAAGGGCTGCTTGCAAAACCATAACCACCTCTTAGGCGAAATGCATCAATTCTATATTCCGCACCGACCTTAATTTCAGATAAACTTTTAGAATTATTGCTGAAGAAATTGTTCAATTCGGTTTCGGCATTTCCGTAAACTTTATATTTTGGCTTGGTTAAACCTAGAGAATAATCTACGTTGATTGCAAAGTTTTTATTTGGAACAAAGGCCGCACTTACAGTTGCTTTCATTGGGCTAGCTAGTTTTCGGTCTTCTGTGTAGGTTCCATCGGTCGGATTTTCGTATTCGTTATACACTCGTGCAATGCTCCACCACGTAGGAGTTTCTACTGATGCTCCCAGTCTAAACTGCGGATTAATTTTACCGATTACCCCAACAGATGCCGAGAAACCTGTTGATGACTCAGAGAAGGGCGTATATTGTTTATCATAAACACTTGTGTTATTATTTAAACTAGAATTAAAGGCAGCAGAATCATACTGGTCGATATTTGCGGTATGAAAATTCAAACCTGCTCCCACATAAATTCTGTTATCATAATTCCCTCCAGCTGCAATACTCATTTTCGAAACATCACCGTAGCGATTATACGCATGCCCTGCATAGGTTACATTGTCAATCAAGGTTCCAGCATTATAAATATTAAAATTAACATTCGCATTGCCCGGAGTTTCAGAATAGTCCTCAATAGACTGGTTTGAATAGTTTACACCAATATTTACAAACTTCCATGGCGTAGAATCATCCAAACGAAAAGCCATTACACCTCCAACATTGGTCAAGTCGGTATTATTAAGCTTATAGTCAAGAGCAGTTCCTGCTAATGAAGTTGTATTTTTGCTATTTTGAATTGCTAAAGTTCCAGAAATTTCACTGGTGATAGGTACTCCGATTCCAGCAGGATTGGTATTAATTACCGAAAAATCACCACCTAAAGCTCCCATAGATCCTGCCATAGCGTTATACTTTGCAGAACCTGTAGTTGCTGAATTTGAATATACATCGATCGTATTTCTAAGGGTAGAAATATCTTGAGCATTGGCAAAATAGGCCGCAGTGAAACTCAAAATTATAAAAGATTTTTTAATCATTTTTAAATTATTCTTGATTATACATTAACGTCTAAAACCACCAGATGATCGGGTAGAACCCGAACTCGAGTTAGATGAACCACTGTTTACTCCCCCACCTGAACTTCCTGACCTGAACCCTGCATCATTAGAGTTGCTTCTCGTGGGTTGGTTATATCTGGGAGTCTCTTGTCTCGGAGTAGCATTTGGTCGCGGGGTGTTATTGGGCTGCGGTGATGTTCTGTATCTCGGCTGATTGTTGTTTTGCTGTTGATTATTATAACGTGGGTTATTGTTTTGTTGTTGGTTATTATATCTCGGATTAGTATTTTGCTGCGTGTTATAACGTGGGTTATCATTTCTGAAACCAGAATTTGGATTGGTAGTCGGCCTTAAGCCCGATGGACTATTGCGGAATCCCGATCCGTCAGAACCACTTCTTTTATAATTAAATCCAGGCGCATTGTAACTGTTATAACCACCGTATCCGTAAGGACTGTAATAACCATAAGGATTATAACCGTAGTAAGGATTATAATAACCATAATATGGATTGTAATAACTGTAATAAGGACTATAATAACCTAAGAGTGGACTATAACCAAATCGCCAAGGATTATAATAACCACCATAGCCCCAAGATGAACCAAAACCAAAACTCATCCCAAAACCAAATCCTGAAGAAAACCCGTAAGGATAGCCATAAGAATCATTGTAAAAAGTTTCTGTTCCCGTAAAATTACCCCAATCAGAGTTTTGTGAATCTTGCCAATTTTGGTTTCTATTGTCAGAATTTAAGTATTTATTTTGATCCTCAGTGTATTGGTAATCATAATAATCACCTACCTGATTTCCGCTATTCATCACAACGCCAACTGGAATGGTATCCTTGTTGGGGTCATAATAAACACCATCGGTCTCCGTATAGCCACCCATTGTAGCTCCGCAGGAGGATAAAATAAAACCTCCCAAAACTGTCAAGACCAATTTTGATCTTAGTAATCCCATTGTTTTTTTATAAGTAATTTTTTCCATGATAAGGTGAAAAAGTTTTAATTTGATTTATATTTGCAAATCATACCAAAATTGTACCAATTAAAACGTACATATTTTGAGTAAAAATAGGCTTTTTAGATTAGATATTAAAAGCGATGATTAGTTAAATTAAAAGATAAAATAAAATGGCAAAAATTACTTCGAGGGCAGAGGATTATAGCAAATGGTATAATGAATTAGTTGTACAGGCAGATTTGGCAGAAAACTCTGGAGTTCGTGGTTGCATGGTGATTAAACCTTACGGTTATGCAATTTGGGAAAAAATGAGAGATGAACTAGATAAAAAATTCAAAGAAACTGGTCATCAGAATGCGTACTTCCCCCTTTTCATTCCAAAAAGCTATTTTGAAGCCGAAGAACAAAACGCAGAAGGTTTTGCAAAAGAATGCGCTGTTGTAACCCATTATCGTCTTAAAACCGATCCGAATAATCCTAAGAAATTAATCGTTGATCCCGAGGCAAAATTAGAAGAAGAACTTATTGTTAGGCCAACTTCGGAAGCGATTATTTGGAATACCTATAAAAAATGGATTCAGTCTTATCGTGATTTACCAATTTTGATTAACCAATGGGCCAATGTGGTTCGTTGGGAAATGAGAACCCGTTTCTTTTTGAGAACTGCAGAATTTCTATGGCAAGAAGGACACACTGCACATGCAACAAAAGAAGAAGCCATCGAAGAAACTGAAAAAATGATTCACGTCTATGCGGATTTCGTGGAAAACTTCATGGGTATTCCGGTGATTAAAGGGATTAAAACAGCTTCAGAACGATTTGCAGGTGCAGATGAAACCTACTGTATCGAAGCGTTAATGCAAGATGGGAAAGCTCTTCAGGCGGGAACATCGCACTTTTTAGGACAAAACTTCGGTAAAGCATTTGATGTGAAATTCACCAATAAAGAAGGTAAAATCGAGCATGCTTGGGGAACTTCTTGGGGAACTTCTACCCGATTAATTGGCGGTTTAATTATGACTCATTCTGATGATCTAGGCTTGGTTCTACCACCGAGTTTGGCGCCAATTCAAGTAGTGATTGTTCCTATTTTTAAAGGAGAAGAACAGCTGAATCAAATTAATGAAGTGGCTTTTGATATTCAAGAAAAATTAAAAGCCAAAGGAATTTCTGTAAAATACGACAACCGAACCGATAATAAACCCGGTTGGAAATTTGCAGAATATGAATTGAAAGGTATTCCCATTAGAATTGCCATGGGCGCAAGAGACCTTGAAAATAAAACCGTGGAGATCGCGCGTAGAGATAATTTGACAAAGGAAGTACAGCCGCTTGAAAATATCGCACTGTATGTTGAAGAATTGCTTAAAACCATCCAAAAAGATATTTTCGCAAAAGCACAACAGCATAGAGATTCGCACATCACTGTTGTAAATTCTTACGAAGAATTCAAACAAGTTCTGGACGAAAAAGGCGGATTTATTTCGGCCCATTGGGATGGAACTGATGAAGAAGAAGAACAAATTAAAAACGAAACAAAAGCAACAATTCGTTGCATTCCCTTGAACAACAAATTGGAAGACGGAATTTCTTTAATTACCGGAAAACCCTCTAAGCAAAGAGTAATCTTTGCAAAATCATATTAGTAAGACGCCATTTTTATATATTTTTAAATGTTAAGGTTTTTATAAAATTATCATTTAATCAAAGGACTAAACTATTTATTGCTTATTTTTGAATAATTAACTAAATAATTAAACTATTATGGCATTAAACATCATTGACCTTATTAAGGGACAATTAGGTCCAGCGTTGATTTCTCAAGCTGCATCTCAATTAGGTGAAAGCGAATCAGGAGTTTCAAAAGCAATTAGTGGATTACTACCAGCAGTTGTTGGTGGCTTAGCTAATCATGCCAGCAATCCAAATGTTTTGGATGCAATTACTGGCGCAGCACCAAGCGGCATGCTCGGAAACTTAATAGGAGGCTCTTCTGATAATTCATTAATTACCACGATGTTAACCGCAGTTTTTGGCGATAAAATCGGCGGTATTGTAAATGCAATCTCCACCTATGCTGGCGTAAGCAACTCATCTTCTACTTCATTATTGAATATGGTGACAGGTGCAACGGTAGGCTCGGTAGGAAAATATGCGGCAGAAAATAATTTAGGAGCCTCAGGAATCTCCAATTTATTGGCCGACCAAAAAGATGTAGTTTCAACTTTACTCCCTGCTGGTCTATCTTTAGCATCATTAGGAGTTGGGAACTTATTCGGTGGCGCTGAAGCTGAAAAAATAAAAGTTACTTCTTTTGATGAGCCAAAAGTTGAAAAAGTTGAAGTAAACAGAGGCGGAAATACGCATATGAACCCTAATGAAAATAACAATAATGAAGGTGGCTCAATCTGGAAATGGTTACTCCCTATTTTATTACTAGGTTTGGCTGGTTGGTTCTTATGGAATAATTATAATAAAGACTCCAAACAAGAAGTGGTAACCACAGAAACATCTGATATGGTGGTAGATTCTGCAGATATGATGGTGAATGATAGCGCCGCAGTGATGACCAATAATCAAGTAACCGATATCGACCTCAATGGTAAGATGATTAAAGGGTACGCGAACGGGATGGAAGCTTCAATGATTAATTTCTTGAAATCCGATGGCTATAAAAATGCTGCCGACGATGCTACTTTAAAAGATACTTGGTATAATTTTGATAATGTAAACTTTAAAATCGGTTCTGCAACAGAATTAGAGACTGGTTCAGAAGGACAAATTCAAAATCTAGGTGAAATTTTAAAAGCTTATCCAGACGCAAAAATTAAAGTTGGAGGTTATACTGATATCACGGGTGATGCTAACAAAAATAAAGAATTGTCTCAAAAAAGAGCAGATTTTATTAAAGCTGAACTTGGTAAATTAGGCGTTGCTGCACAAGTTGTAGAAGCAAAAGGCTACGGAAGTGAATTTGCAAAAGTTCCTGCTGAAGCATCTAATGAAGAAAGAGCTGCAGACCGTAAAATGGCGGTACGATTCACAAAATAATTTTAAAAAATATATATATACCAAGAATCCCGAAATATTTCGGGATTCTTTTTTGCTATAAATTGATAAATACTAAAAAATAACTTTGTAATGATTTATCACTTTAGATGTTTACAAAGACATTTCTCTAATTATTCTTCAAAATACTGCCGAAATGTCCTAAAGTCCCTTTTGGCAAAATCTTTGTGAAAGGTTCGGTATAAAATTTAAAATTATGTCAGACAACAAAGATATTCTGGACGAAAACGTAAATCCACAAGAAGATTTCACGCAAAACACTGCCGAAGAAAATACTGAAAACGTGACAGCAATGCCGACTGCAGAAGACCTTTTGGCAGAAGAGAAAGACCGTTATATCAGACTTTTCGCAGAATTCGAAAACTACAAGAAAAGAACGACGAAAGAAAAAATGGAATTCTTTCAATATGCTAATCAAGACATGATGATTGCGATGTTGGATGTTTTGGATGATTTCGAGCGTGCCCTTAAAGAAATTGCAAAAAATGGAAACGAAGCAGATTTAAAAGGTGTGGAACTCATTTATCAAAAATTAAAAAACAGATTGGCAGATAAAGGATTAAAAGCAATAGCAGTAAATGCTGGCGATGATTTCAATGTTGATTTTCATGAAGCGATTACCCAAATCCCAGCACCTTCTCAAGATTTAAAAGGTAAAATTGTAGATGTTATTGAAACAGGCTATCAATTGGCTGATAAAGTGATCAGATTTACAAAAGTAGTTACCGGAAACTAAAATTTAAGCGGTGCAATGATGCAGCCCGGCTTGAATGGAGCTCATTTTTTTTTTGGTTTTGGCAAAGTGCTTTGGCAAAAAAAATAGCGGGAATGGAAGACGGATTAAGCTGCCCAAATTAAATAAATTATAAAATATTTTCAGTGAATGATCTGAATAAACTCATCTAAAAATTATGTCTAAAAGAGATTACTACGAAATTCTGGAAGTATCTAAAAGCGCTACAGCAGAGGAAATAAAAAAAGCCTACCGAAAAATGGCGATTAAATTTCACCCTGATAAAAACCCCGGCGATAAAGCTGCAGAAGAAAAATTTAAAGAAGCCGCGGAAGCGTACGAAGTATTGAGCGACGGGAACAAAAAAGCGCGTTATGATCAATATGGTCACGCTGGAATGAACGGTGGTGGCGGATTTGGTGGCGGCGGTTTCGGTGGTGGCATGAATATGGACGATATTTTCTCGCAATTCGGCGATATTTTCGGTGGACATTTTGGCGGCGGAGGCGGTCAGCAAAGACAGCAGCTACGCGGCAGTAATTTACGCGTAAGAATCAAATTGAATTTGGAGGAAATGGTTAGCGGTACCCAGAAAACCATTAAAGTAAAGAAGATGAAGTTGGCAAAAGGTGCTACTTCTAAAACATGTTCAACTTGTAATGGATCTGGAGTTCAGGTAAAAGTAATGAACACCATGTTTGGCCAGATGCAAACACAAACGCATTGTGGAACTTGCCAGGGAATTGGTAAAGTTGCTGATAAAATCCCAGCTGGCGCCAATTCACAAGGTTTAATAAAAGAAGACGAAGAAGTAACCATCAATATTCCAGCCGGAGCAAGAGAAGGAATTCAGTTGAATGTACGCGGAAAAGGTAACGATGCCCCATTCGGTGGAACGCCAGGTGATTTGTTAGTCGTTGTTGAAGAAGAAGTTGATGCCCATATCAAAAGAGAAGGTGATAATCTTCATCAAGAATTGTATGTTTCTTTTGCAGAAGCGGCGTTAGGAACACACAAAGAAATACCAACCGTAGGTGGAAAAGTTAAAATAAAAGTAGATGCAGGAACACAATCTGGCAAAATATTAAGACTTTCTAAGAAAGGTTTACCGAGCATCGACAGTTATGGAACGGGTGATATGTTCGTTCACATCAATGTATGGACACCACAAAATTTATCCAAAGAGCAGAAAGAATTTTTTGAAAAACAGATGAGCAACGGTGATATGGTTGCGGAACCATCTGGCAAGGAAAAAACATTTTTCGAGAAAGTACGAGATTTATTCGATTAAAATTTTAAAAAAAAGAGACTCCTTTTCGGAATCTCTTTTTTTTATACTATGATTTTAAGGAGCTTATTTCTTTTTCAAGATTGTATCTAAGACCAGATCTTTATCTAGTTTTTTCGTACAGAAATACCATTCTTTACAATCCAGTTCCTGATCTTCCATTCGGTCTTTTGCTGTACCACAAGAACCTGCTGGTCCTATGATTACATCGTCGCCCGGTTGCCAATCTGCAGGTGTAGCAATCCCAAACTCATCCGCTGCTTGTAAAGCGATTATTACCCGATATAACTCGTCGAAATTGCGACCTAAGCTTAGTGGATAGTAAATGATCGCTCTAATAATACCTTTGGGATCAATAAAGAAAACCGCTCTTACTGCTTTGGTTGTATCTTCGTTGGGTTGAATCATGCCATATTTTTTGGCAACATTCATAGAGATATCTTCGATAAGAGGAAAGGTAACCTCTACCTCTTTCATGCCTTTATACTCAATTTTTTCTTTGATAGAGCGCAACCAAGCAATGTGGCTGTACAAACCATCAATAGAAAGACCAACCAATTTACAATTGGCCTCGGCAAACTGATCTTGCATCGTCGCGAAAGTCATAAATTCTGAGGTACAAACTGGGGTGAAGTCTGCTGGGTGACTAAAAAGAATTACCCAATCTCCTTTATAATCTGCAGGAAAATTAATATCTCCTTGTGTAGTTACCGCTTTAAATTCTGGAGCAGCATCACCAATTCTCGGCATACTAAAAAACTCTTGATCTTGATTCATTTTTATTTTTTTTAATGATTAATAAAACAAAAGTAGGAGAACGAGTACGCATCTAAAGTAATCAAAGTTACATTGGCAATAGATAAAGGATATGGCCGAGATAGACTAAATTATTTTTTCATAAAACTAATTCGTCATTTCTAAACCAATATGTTTAAATGAACCATTCTCTGAAAATATTCCGCTCACCAAATTCTAATTATTTGGTTTTCGCCGCTGACCTACTATTTTAAGCTCTTATCATTCGTCAATTTGCGTCCTTCTTTAACCAGCTAGCAAACTGGATATTTTCTCAGGTGAACAAGATAAATTTAAATCACTTAATTTCTATTTTAGAACCACTTCCCCCAGAATATTTGAATAGTATACAAAAAGGAAGTTTTATACTTTACGAATGTATTTTCTGTTTCTGAAAATTAACAAAACGCCCGAAAGCATTCTAAATTTCCCTAAAAATCACTACTTTTGTGTTTCTTAAATTTTAAAATTAAAAAACAAATATAATGGCAGAAAAATCTAAAATCGTCTATACTCTGACCGATGAGGCGCCGATGTTGGCTACTCATTCTTTTTTACCTGTTGTACAAGCGTTTACCAAAATTGCAGATATCGAAATTGTACCTAAAGATATTTCACTAGCGGGAAGAATTTTGGCTAATTTCCCAGAGTATCTGAAAGAAGATCAAAAAGTAGAAGATGCTTTGTCAGAATTAGGTCAGTTGGCAACAACTCCAGATGCTAATATTATCAAACTTCCCAATATCTCAGCGTCTGTTCCACAATTAGATGAAGCGATTGCGGAATTACAGAAACATGGTTTCGCCTTGCCGAACTACCCTTCTGAACCGAAAAACACAGAGGAAGAAAACATTAAAAATAAATATGCTAAAGTTCTTGGCAGTGCTGTAAATCCAGTACTTAGGGAAGGAAACTCAGACCGTAGAGCACCTAAAGCAGTTAAAAATTATGCTAAGGCAAACCCTCACAGAATGGGCGATTGGTCTGCAGACTCTAAAACAGCGGTAGCGCATATGAAAAGTGGCGATTTTTATGGAACTGAAAAATCGGTTACAGTAGAAAATGCGGCGCAGTTTAAAATAGAATTCTTTGGGAATGATGGTTCTGTAAAAGAATTGAAAGGACTTTCACCATTAAAAGCCGGCGAAATTATCGACTCTTCAGTAATGAATTTGTCTGCTCTAAAAGGTTTTGTAGCCGATGCAATGGCAGAAGCTAAAGTAGCAAATGTTCTTCTTTCCGGCCATTTGAAAGCAACGATGATGAAAATTTCTGATCCCATTATATTTGGCGCCATCGTTGAAACCTATTTCAAAGATGTTTTCGCAAAATACAAGGACACTTTTAAGGAATTAGATATTAATCCGAACTTCGGATTGGCAACGCTTTTCGAAAAAATTTCTGGCCATTCAAAAGAAGCTGATATTAAAGCTGATATTGCAAAAACGATTGAAAACGGACCAAGAATCGCAATGGTAAATTCAGATAAGGGAATTACCAATTTCCATGTATCTTCCGATGTTATTGTTGATGCTTCTATGGCGGCTTTAATTAGAGGCGGCGGTAAAATGTGGAATGCCGACGGAAATGAAGAAGATACGGTGGCCATGATTCCAGACAGATGTTATGCAGGTTTCTACCAAGCAGCAATTGATGATATGAAGAAAAATGGCGCACTTGATCCAAGAACGATGGGTTCTGTTCCCAATGTTGGTTTAATGGCTCAGAAAGCGGAAGAATATGGCTCGCATGATAAAACGTTTCAGCTTAGTGCAGTCGGAACTGTAAAAGTTTCTGATGCTGATGGAAATGTATTTATGGAACAGCCAGTTCAAGTTGGCGACGTTTTCAGAATGTGCCAAGCGAAAGATGCACCAATTCAAGATTGGGTAAAACTGGCGGTAAACAGAGCGAGATTGTCTGATACACCCGCGGTTTTCTGGTTAGATAACCAAAGAGCGCACGACCGTGAAATGATCAAAAAAGTAGAGAAATACTTGAAAGATTACGACACCACTGGTCTTGATATTCGCATTATGAATATCGAAGATGCGATGACTTTCACTTTAGAAAGAATTAGAAAAGGTTTAGATACGATTTCTGTTTCTGGAAATGTGTTGAGAGATTATTTGACTGACCTCTTCCCTATCTTAGAATTAGGAACTTCAGCAAAAATGCTTTCTATTGTGCCGTTGATGAATGGTGGAGGATTATTCGAAACTGGCGCTGGAGGTTCTGCACCTAAACATATTGAACAATTTATCTCTGAAGGATATTTGCGTTGGGATTCTTTAGGAGAATTTATGGCGCTACAAGCAAGTTTGGAGCATTTAGCGCAGACTCAAAATAATGAGAAAGCCCAAATTTTAGCCGATGCTTTGGATGTTGCAAACGAAAATTTTTTAGCGAATGATAAATCACCAGCGAGAAAAATCGGGTCTATTGATAATAGAGGTTCGCATTACTATTTGGCGATGTACTGGGCACAGGCTTTAGCAGTGCAAACTAAAAATACCGAGATGGCTACTTTATTTTCTACAGTTGCTAAAGCAATGGAATCTAATGAAGCAAAAATTAATGAAGAGTTAATTGGGGCACAAGGAAAACCACAAGATATTGGCGGATATTATCAGCCAAATTATAGTAAAACCGATGCTGCAATGCGGCCTTCTACTACCTTGAATTCTATTATTGAAGCAATTTAAGAAGAGGTTTATCACCAAGTCTTTTTATTTGATCCATAAAACTCTCCTCAATTTGGGGAGTGTTTTCCTATTTAATATCAACATTTTACAATACAATTAATTTGATTACTTTTGTTTAAACTAAAAACTTATATCATGAAAAAATTAATGCTTGCGACTGCAGTTCTAATGCTTGTCGCGTGTTCCAAAGAAGAAAAAGTTAAAGAAGAAAAAACAGGTGGGCTTTCTGATCTAATTTCTACTGCAAAAAATTACAGTACGATTAACAATTCCCTTCAGGATGTGAACAAAAACATTGAAAACTTAAAAAATCTAATACCGCTCACCAATGAAGAATTAAAAGCGGTTTTACCTGAACAACTCTTGGGGTTAAAAAGAAAGGAACTTTCAGTTGGCGACAATGCAATGATGAATCTATCAACCGCTGAGGCCAAGTATGCAGATGAGGACAATAAACGCATTAAAGTGGAAATTGTTGATGGTGCGGGTGAAACTGGTAGTGCCATGGTTTCGATTATGGTGATGGGGCTGAACGTCAACAAAGAAAAAACCACCGAATCCGGTTTTGAAAAAAGCACTGAAATTAATGGCGTGAAATCTATTGTTTCAGAAAACAAATATGGGGACAACATCAAATCTAAAATTCAAACAGTTGTTAAAAACAGATATTTAGTAACCTTAGAAGGAGAAGGGTTTACATATGAAGAATTGAAAAACACTTTAGGAGAACTTAATAATTCTGCTTTAAAATAATTGATTGTATTTATTTTAATATAATAGCTTCCAGAGATTGTCTGGAAGCTATTATATTAAAAAGATTTTGCTGATTTTTAGCTTTATTTCAACGCTTTCAATAGCTGAGAAATTTGCGAAATATATTTCCCATAAAACCTTTTAAACCACCAATTTCCCAGTAAATATAGACTTAATAAAGTAAACACACAGACTCCTAAAAATGTAAAGATAAATTCGGCACCACCAATATTTTTCAGATTTGGCATAAATTCAAATATTAATAACATTTCACAAACTACAAATGGGACAAAAGAAATATAAAAGGACAGGTAATACTGTTCATTCAATTTGAATTGAAAACCCAAATCTTTCAAATTATCTTTGGTATTTAAATCTACAGTTGTTAAGTTTTTATACAAATTAAAAAACTTGAAAAAATAGAAGCTCGTAATGAGCATTTGTGCAGAAACCAAAGTTATTATATATACTTTAAACTTAAAAAAGTGCATGTCTTTGAGTATAAAAAATAAAATAATAAATAAAAAGAATACTGCGGTCGACCAAAACTCCATCCTCATATTTTTTCGTATTTTTTCCAGAGGTTGATGAATTTCCTTTTGTTTCTCCAAAGAAATCTCCGGCGTTTCAGATACATCTTCTTGAGTCCAAATATTTTTTAATTGATCCAGTTCCATAGTTTTGAATTTAAATAAGTTGTTTTAGCTTTTCCTTAGCACGATTAAGTTTCACTCGGGCATTGACTTCTGTAATTCCCATATTTTCTGCGATTTCCCTTCCCGAGTAGTCTTGTAAATAATAAAAAATAAGCGCTTTATCAATTTCATTTAATTGTTGAATCGCCTTATACATTTTTGCCAGTTTTTTTTCCTGATCATCATCATAATCATCAGCAACAAGTTCAAAATTTTCAACTTCATCATTTTTAATGAAACTTCGTCTCTTTTCAGACTTTAAGAATACGATTGCCGTGTTCAGTGCCACGCGATAAAGCCAAGTAGAAAACGCGCTGTTTCCCTCAAAACTTGAATAGGCTTTCCAAACCTGAAAAGTAATTTCTTGGAATAAATCTTTTTGGTCGTCGAAGTTATCCATATACATTTTAGAAATTTTGAAAATCACGCCTTTGTGTTTTTCTATTTTTTCTAAAAATTCTTGTTCTAATGAAGACATATTCCGATAATCTAAATAGTTAGTAGCTATTTGAAAAAGATGTTACAAAAAATTTCAATTTTAACCAAAATCAATCTTTTTTATCATGCATCTGCCAAAAATTGATCAGTGTAAAAGAATCGGAGCATTTTTTGTATATTTCTGACTTAATAAAATTTTAAAAATGAAAACCTTTAATTATATTCTGATGTTATTCTTTTTAGGCAGTTGTTCTGCTGCACAAAATTATCAACTCATTGAGGCCACGCATAGCACAAACCTTGGCGGCGTAAAAGGCGCTCGGTCAGAAAAGTTTGAAATTACCGTAAAAGAAAATCCTAAATTACTAATAAAACATTTGTTGATCGGTAACGTAAAAGTAGCATTGATCCAAAAGCGAACCTCTGGATTGATTACGTTATCAGGCCTTTATTTTCCCGAACAACACGAAATGGTTAGTGAAGCGGGGCAAATGGTTATTCCAGCAATTAAAAACAACCTTGATTTTAATAAAATTTATTTAGTTTCCGAGGATATACAAAGTAAAAAAGAAATTTTGCAGAAAATTAATTTTTCGGAAAAGTCAAAAAACACGCCTCTATCGCCCACAGAGGATGTCCCACAATAATTCGGAATCCAAACTGTAAAATAATCGTAAATAGTTCCCAGTATTTTTAAATATTTTTATTTTTTTAATAATATAATTTTATATTTGTTAACAAATTAAATAAACCTAATTATGAATCTCAAATTTATCTTTGGACTTGGTCTTACGGTAGCAGCAGGTTATCTGAATGCACAAGTAAGCGAAAGCAGTACGAAAGAGGATACCACAATTAACAAAAAGTATCTAAAGAACATTACAGAAATTATTGGAGCTTATCAAAAGAATATTGAGTATGCCAAAGCGCATAATCAAAAACCGCCAGATGAGTATTATTTACATGATTACATTGCCACCATGGATCCAGAAACGGGTACCGTGAACAATCAAAATTATGTACACCTTGAAAGTGAAGTTCAGGCTGGGAAATATAATCCGACCAAACCTTTAAAAATATTCAGTGGTTCAGAAACAAGTGGTGAAGCAAAAGCAATTACCAACCAATGGAAAGAACGCGGTCCATACGAAATTGGTGGGCGGGTACGCGCCATTATGTTTGATCCTAATGATCCAACTGGTAAGAAAGTTTGGGCAGGTGGAGTTTCAGGTGGATTGTGGTATAATAATGATATTACCAATGCTAATCAGGAATGGACTCTTGTTGATGGATTTTGGTCGAACACCACCATTGCTTGCATCGCGGTGGATCCTAACAATTCGCAGATTTTCTATGTAGGAACAGGTGAAGTAGAAACTGGTGACTTTAGTGGTCTTGGAATCTGGAAAACCCTTGATGGCGGAAGTACTTGGCAGCAAATCTTCGCAATAGAAAGTGGATATTCTGGAAATGTGAAGAGAGGAATGCACAATATTCCAAGTATAAAAGTTGTAAACAACAACGGAGTTTCTGAAGTTTACGCTGGTGTTGCAGGATCATACTTTGGTGATGCTGCTACCTTTGCAGGACTCTATGAAGCAGGACTTTATAAATCGACCGATGGCGTCAACTTTACCCTACTCCCAAGTTTAATGGCTACTACAACCCGAGGCTATGACATACAAGATATTGAAGTAGGTGCAGATAATTCGATTTGGGTAGCAACCAGAGGAAGTCGTTTTGGCGGATCAACCTCCGGTGGGAAAATATTTAAATCAACAGATTTCGGAGCAAACTTTACCAATGTTTATGATGTAGGAAATACCGCCGCCAGAGTAATGGTGGAGGTTTCTGAAACCAATCCATTGAAAGCATATGCATTAATGCAAGGAGTAAGTAGCAGTACAGAACCTGTTCGTATCGCAAAAACAATTGATGGTGGTGCAACGTGGATTTCTACCAATGTGGCAGCTTCAGGAATTACCTTGCCAAACCCAATCGATACCGGCCAACCTGATAATGATTTTACAAGAGGACAAGCTTTTTATGATTTAGTAATCGAAGTAGATCCCACCAACGATGAGCATGTTTATGTGGGTGGTGTTGACTCTTATAAAAGTACCGATGGTGGTGCAAACTGGACTCAATACACAAAGTGGTCAAATAATAATGTGATGGGATCCACAAATATTTCACGCGTACATGCCGATCAGCATGCGCTAGCCTTCAATCCTAAAAATCCTAATCAGTTTATAATGGCTAATGATGGCGGAATGTTTTTTGCAGCCGACAAAAATAATCTTGCCAGTTCTACAGCCGTTGGTATTCGCAATAAAAAATTAAATATTACCCAATTTTATCACGGTACGCTTAATCCTACCGCTACTTTTGCAAATGAAGAAATGATTCTTGGTGCCCAAGATAATGGTACCCAGCAACTATCAGGTGCAGCCTTAGCCAGTGGATTTTATAATGGTGGCGAAGTTTATGGTGGAGATGGAGCCTATACCGCCTACGATGATCAAGATAAATATTTAATTGCATCTTACGTTTATAACTTCCATTACCTCTTTAATGATCAAGGGCGTTACGCACTAATAAGTAACTCGACGCAACAAAACACCGGACAATTCATTAATCCTCTTGTTGTTGATAGAAACTTGGATATTGCCTACACGAATGCAAACGCAAATAACACCACTACCGTTAAATTAAATCGAGTTGATGGTTTAGCAAAATTACCTTTTGCACCAGTAAGAACACAACTTACCATTGCAACCGTTACTGCCGGTGAAAATATTTCAAGATTATTTGTTTCACCGTATACTACAACAAGTACGACCTTATATATCGGACTTACATCTGGGAAATTGTATAAAGTAACTAATACAGACACCGTGCCTGTTCCTTCGCTTTTAAGCTATAATTTCGGTGGTAATATTTCTGATATTAAATTAGGAGCCTCTGAAAGTGAAATGATGGTTACCGTTTCAAATTTCAACAAAACAAGCGTCTTTTATTCAACAGATGCTGGACTTACTTGGAATTCAAAGGAAGGAAACCTGCCAGATATTCCTGTTAAAGCAATCTTCATGAATCCAGAAGATAACAATGAAGTTATTTTAGGAACCTATTATGGGGTTTGGGGAACAGCAGATTTCCAGGCAACCAATCCAACTTGGGCGTTATATTCAAACGGTTTAGGTAAGTTTAAAGTTAACCATTTTGACTACAGACCATCAGATAAAACCATTTTAGCGGTAACTTACGGAAGAGGAGCTTTCACTACAAATATTGTTTCTGGTGGCTTATCAACGCAAAATACGCAACATAATTTATTGAGTACCCAAGTTTACCCTAATCCTACTAGAGGACCATTAAATATTAAATTTAATTCTAAAAACGGGTCTACAGTGAACATCGAATTATTTGATGCCTCGGGAAAATTGGTACTTGCCAAGAAAAATGTAAAATCTGACGAAGAATTTAATATTGAAAGTTTGCCAAAAGGGATGTATGTCTTGAAAGCAATGCAAAATGGAAAAATGGTTTATTCATCTGTAGTTTCCAGAAAATAAGTCACTTTTAAATTACTAATAAAGGTAAGGGTAATCCTTACCTTTTTCTGTTTAAAAATTAAAAATTTTAATGAAAAAACGTTATATACTTGCGATTTCACTCCTAACCATCAGTTTAGTTCGCGCGCAAGAGAAGGAAAAAAATATAGAAGAAGTAGCAATTCATGCCCGTGTAAAAGTCTCCAAAGAGCGGGAAGAATTTAAAAGACATGCCCAGTCCACTGAAATTATTTCTGCCTATGAAATCAACAGAAATAATCCCGCATTTATTGAGCAAAGTCTCAACACGATGGCAGGAGTACAGGTTGAAAAAAGAACGCAACTCGGTGGCCAAAGAATTATTCTGCGCGGTTATGGGAACGATCAAAAATTCAACAATTGGGGCATCAAAATGTATCTCAATAACATTCCGCTCACGGGCGCTGATGGGGTCACTGTTTTAGATGATCTTAATTTTGGTCTCATCAATCATATCGAAGTAATCAAAGGTCCTGCCGCGACTTTATATGGCGGTGGTTCGGGCGGTGCGGTTCGCTTGTATATCAGACCGGAAACCAAAAAAGGAACTTCGGTGAATGAACAATTTGTAACGGGATCTTTTGGATTGTTTCAATCTTCAACTTCACTAACAAATACGGGTGAGAATCATTCAATCACCGCAGATTATAGCCATATTGGTAGTGATGGTTACCGACCACATGGAAAAAGCATTAAGAATTTTTATACCCTTAATGGAGAATTTAAAGTCAATAAAAATCAGAAAATTACGATCTTGGCTTCACACGGAAATTCCCTTGAGCAGGTTTCCGGTCAGATTTCTTATGATGATTATTATAACGGAATTGATAATGGAAACTTTTCCTACATTAGAAGAGGAGCAAAAACAAAATTTGTGACTTCTCGGGTTGGGGTTGGCCATATCTGGGACATTAACAATAATTTTAAGAACAGTACAACCGTATTTTACAGCGGAACTGCCAGCGATAGAATTGCAGCAGGTGCCTCTGAAACCTATTCAGCACCTAACTATGGATTTAGATCGGTATTTAATTTTACGAAAGATTGGGCTAGTTTTAAAAGTCAAACAGAATTTGGATTAGAAATCCAACAATCCCGTTCTTTAATCTCTAACTACCGTTTTAAAAATGTTGCAATTACGGAAGCTCCCGTGTTAAGACCAATCTATGAAGGTTCTTATTTTAAATATCTCAATAACCAATCAAATTATTTTGTGGTCGAAAAAGTAACCTATAAACCTTGGGATCTACTGTTTTTAGCCGGCATTAGTTTAAATCAGATCAGCTATACAAGAGATGATTTGTTTGCGCTTCCAGGTTTATTTGTT
Organism: Kaistella yonginensis; assembly: GCF_030409525.1. Taxonomy (GTDB): domain Bacteria; phylum Bacteroidota; class Bacteroidia; order Flavobacteriales; family Weeksellaceae; genus Kaistella; species Kaistella yonginensis. The sequence goes on from NZ_JAUFQB010000060.1 coordinate 21,946, forward strand.
GTCAATGGAAAAGACCTTTATAATAAAAATCTTTCCTTTGAAAAGAAATTCAATTTGGTCGCAACTCCTCATTTTGCACTCCAAAAAACATGGGAAGATCAAATTTTCAACCTTAGTTATAGCGAAGGATATAATGCGCCAACATCTGCAACTTCTTTTATATCAGGTTTAAATCAAACCAATAACAATTTGATTGCCGAGAAAGCGAAAATGTGGGATCTCAGTATTCAGGGCTTGCTTGCAGACACTTCGATTGATTACCAATTTTCGGTTTTCAGCATTTGCATCAAAGATAAATTAAGTCAATTGCGAGGCACCCTTAATAATCCAGAAAAAACACCGTACTCCTATTGGGCAAATACCGGAAATCAGGAAAACAAAGGTTTAGAAATGAGCGTTGGTTATGTTTACCGACTGAAGGATTCTTTTCTATCCAAGATTCAGCCTTTTGTAAGCTATACCCATAATAATTTTAAATATTCAAAATTCAGTACCTATTTACAGGAAGCTGGTCAACCGGCAGCCATCATGAATTATGATGATAAAAATGTGGTGGGTGTTCCGAAAAACAAATTATCCATAGGCGTAGATTTCGACACGAAAACCGGTATCTACTGGCAAAATACTTATAATTATATGGGAAGTGTGTATACCGATTTTGCCAATAAAAATGAGGTAAAAAGTTTTGGTTTATTGAACTCAAAACTTGGCTATAAACAGCGTTTTAATAAAGTAGATGTTGATGTTTTCCTGGCTGGAAATAATCTAACCAATCAAATAAATTATACTTTCCTATTTTACGGCAACAGTATTAATGATAGCGACAAGGACAATCAATATTTAGATCCCACTGTTTTCACCGATGTAAATCCTGGCCCAAATAAAGCCTATTTTTTCACCGGCTTTAATGTAAAATATAATTTTTAAACAATTTTAACCTACCTAAAAACCCTTTCTGCATCAAAGCAAAAAGGGTTTTTTATTTGTAAATTTCTTTAAGGTACGCTTAAGGGGAAATTAAATCATTTTCAAGGTATTCACTTCCAAATCGGTAAGGATTCTCCAGTGTCCACGTTTGATATTTTTCTTGGTTAAACCTGCGAACAAGACCCGATCAAGTAACTCTACCTCATATCCTAATTTTTGGAAAATACGGCGCACTACCCTATTCCAACCAATACTGAGTTCAATTCCGATTTCATTTTTTGGTTTTCCTTCGATATAAGAAATACTGTCGACTTCAGCAATCCCTTCTTCCAAGCGAATCCCCTCTTGGATCATGTTTAAATCGGCTCGGTCTAATTTGCGATCTAATGTTACATGATAGATTTTTTTCATAGTAAAAGATGGGTGCGTTAGTTTTTTCGTCATGTGCCCATCATTGGTCAAGAGAATTACGCCTGTAGTTGAGCGGTCTAATCTTCCAACTGGAAATAATCGGTATGGTGAGGCATTTGCGACAAGATCCAAAACTGTTTTTCTGGCTTTGTCATCTTTCGTAGTAGAAATATATCCTTTGGGTTTATTCAGCAAGACGTATACGGGTTTCTCTGGCGTAATTCCTTGTCCATCGAAAACCACTCGATCGGTTTTCTGAACTTGGTAACCCATTTCTGTAACAGGTTTCCCGTTTACTTCTACCAAGCCTTGGGTAATTAATTCATCAGCTTCTCTACGCGAACAAATTCCGGAGTTCGCGATGTATTTATTCAAACGGATTGATTCTTTTGGTGTTTCTTTGGCGAGCTTATCAAACCTTCTTTTTTGTACAAAAGATCGGGTTTTTGCAGCTTCATCAACCGGTACAAAAGGTTTTTTGTAGGGTTTTTTCACCCCCGATTTGGTTGGGCTTTTATCAAAAGATTTACCAATTCTTTTTCCCATTTTCCGGGAAGCTGGTTTGTCGAAAGTTTTCTCGTAAGATTTGGCTTCTGCCTGAGACATTAGTCTCGGTTCTCTTGGAGCTTTCGGTTCTTTTGCTGCCTTTTTTTCCTCTGATTTTTCATCACGTGGACGAGCAGATTTCGTTGCCCGTGGCTTTGGGGAACTTCCTGAATTAGAAATTTTGCTTATGCGTGGCTTCTTGTTACCATTACTGTCTCTGCTCATGTTCTGAAAAATTTATCTGCAAAGATAAGCTATTTTTTATTTGTTTAAATGTGGCTTTGCCTTAAGATGAGTGATAAAATGGTCAATCTTAACAAAAATTAATATTCGAAATTTGAATATCTGCTTTGTGGCGATTTACATAAAAATCTATTTGCTAGAAATAATAATGCTGTTGAATACCATTTGCCAACATCGAAATGATGCCGATAAAAATCCAGATTCTAAGCATATTCAAATTGGCAAACTTAGAATATTTGGTTTTATTGAGTACTAAAAACACCGATATAATTTGAATAAAAATACTTGCGGCAAAATAATAACTCATAATACTTGTGAGACCCATTTTCAAAATAATTAAACCAGAAGAGATCTGTGCCAGGATTAATAAAATCACAATTACCGTGCGGGAAGCTGTTGAACTAAAATAATTTGGAATGGTATCGTATCCAAAAACCTTGTCTGCATTTTTCGTTAAGGTATCTTTGATTACGTCAATAATCAAAAGCATTAAGAAAATAAAAAAAGACATTAAAAAAATCTGAAGAGAGAATGTTTTATAGTAAAACAACATTCCAAAAAAGGGATAAAGTGATAAACTAACAAAAGTTAAATTATTAATTATCAATAATTTACTTAATTTATGACTGTAAAACCACATTAAAAATTGATAGGCCAAAAAGAAAAAGAACACCCGCATCGATATCAACCCCGCTATACCAAGAGAGAACACGTTCAAAAAAATATAAGCGTATAGAAAATACTTTTGTTTAAGGAAATTCTGAACTCGTGTACGAAACGGTTTGGTGAGCTGATCTTTTTCGCGATCATAAAACTGATTGATGATTCCACCAGCCAGAATACTTAAAATAGAACAAAAAATAATCCCGTGAACTTTAAAATCGAAAACAAAATTTCTTAAACTTTCTTCTTGATTAAAAAGAAAAAAAGTAGAAACGTATAAAGCAAAAGTAAGTAATAATGTAACGAATACCCGAGCGCCCATTAAGAAGGCAATAAACTGTGAAAACCGATAAAACAAAGGATTTTTCATAGAGCGTAAAGTCACAAACTGCTGAATTAAAATAAATTTCGATGGGTGGTTTCAGACTTTAAAAAACGACTTAGAACCTATAAATAACTTCTTTATGGAAGCCTTCAAGCATTTTTTCTGCTTTCGAATAATCTTTGGTAAATCCAAGGATATAACCACCGCCTCCGCTTCCGCAGAGTTTTAGGTAATAAGCATTGGTATCTAAACCTTTTTTCCAAACCTTGTAAATACTTTCAGGAATCATGGGTTTGAAATGTTCGTACGCCCAGACCGATAGACTTTTTAGATTTCTAAATAAAGGAGTCATTTCTTTTTTCAAAAAAGCATCGATACAAGCGTTGTTATAACGAATAAATTCTTCTTTCATCGTCTTACGGAATCCTTCTGTTTTCATTTTTTCAAAAAAGATCTGAACCATCGGTCCGGTTTCTCCAGTCATCCCAGAATCGATCAAGAAAATTGCGCCTTTACCTTCGTGGCTGGCTGGAATTGAAACTTTGTCCACACTTTCTTTGCTTTCGATGAGGATGGGAAGATTCATATAACAGATCAGTGGATCAATGCCGGAACTTTTTCCATGAAAATAACTTTCCATTTGCCCGAAAATTGTGCGAAGATTCATAAGTTCATCTTTTGAGACTTGTTCTGGCTCATAACTATTTAAGGAATATTTTTCAAAAATAGCCGCTACCAAAGCTCCAGAACTACCAACACCATATCCTTGCGGAATATTAGAGTCGAAGAATAAACCTTTTTTAATGTCTTTTTTAAACTTAGAAATATTGAGTCGGAAACTTTCAGGAAGTTGTAAATTTTTTAAATAGTCGGAATATTTCAACAGAGAATTATTCGATTCTTTTTCAAAATCACTTTCTAAAGCTGAGAATTTCAAGGTTCCTTTGTAAAAACTATAAGGCAAAGTAAGTCCTTGCGAATCTTCGATAATACCGTATTCGCCGAACAATAGGATTTTTGCGTAAAATAGTGGATTTGTCATTTATAATTTAAACCATTGATTTTCAATTGCAAATTTAACACTTTTTAATTAAAAATCATTGATAACTTAACAATTTCTACGCCAAAAAGCAAGTTAGCCATGATTACTTAAGCATCTTTACTTTTATATACTTTCAATTTTAAGAAACGAATCAAAACCAAGCCTACAAAGAAAAACGCCGACATTGATAACGCGGAATATCTCATATTGTGATACTTCTCTATCATGGTGGCAAAAATGAAGGTTCCGATGATGATCGCTATTTTTTCCAACACATCGTAAAAACTAAAAAACGTGGTATTATCCATGCTGTTTTCTGGCAATAATTTGGAATAAGTAGAACGGGACATTGCCTGTAAACCACCCATAACCAAGCCGATGATTCCTGCAATTACATAGAATTGATATTCTACATTCGGGTTTTCTTTATTGAGAAAATAGGCCGATAAACAGGCGACAATCCACAAAATAATGGCAATGGAAATCACATTTTTATTCCCTATTTTCCGTGATAATCTGGAGAAAAGAACCGCCCCGATGATGGCTTCGATTTGAATCAAAAGTAGGGTCATGATCAGTTTATCCTGTTCCAGATTGATTTCGCTTTTACCAAAAAGCGTTGCCATTAAGAAAATCGTTTGCATTCCCACACTGTAAAAGAAAAAACTCGATAAAAAGAATTTTAAATTACGGTCTTTAAATAAGACTTTACCTACTTTAAATAATTCGCGGAAACTTTGTTTTGCAATATCGATATAAAAATGCACATTGTCTTTCAACACTTCCCAAACACCGCCCTGCTCCTCATGTTTCTTGAAAATATTTTTATAATTCAACAGTACCAAATCCTTTGGTAAAGATTCTTTAATATTTCCAAACTGCGGTAAATGCTTGAACGTATACTGCGCAAAGCCAAACCACCAAGCCCCAGTAAGCAAGAAGGAAATTCGGGTATACATTTTTGCCTGCTCAGCATCTTTCGCAAAAACCTGAATTAAAACCAAGCAGATAATCACCAAAACAACAGAGCCCAAATAACCATAAACATAACCTTTTGCAGAGAGCGCATCTTGTTTATCGGGCGTTGCAATATCTGGTAAGAATGAATTATAAAAAACCAAACTTCCCCAGAATCCTACACTCGCTGTTATACTGAATAGCAAACCTAAAAATACGTTCTGCATGCCGGTAAACATTGCCAAACCCATACAAGAGGTCGCTCCTAAGTAACAGAAGAATTGCAAAAACGATTTCTTATTTCCAATGGTATCGGCTAATGAAGATAAAAACGGGGAGATTAAAACCACGATTAAAAATGAAATCGTGAGTGAATATCCATAGATTGCATCGGGTTGATATTCTTTACCAAAGACTGTAATCATATGCCGAACTGGCACCTTGATGTACTGGCCGGTTTCTTTTACAAATTCGGTTTTTTCTGACGCCGTGGTAAGAATCGAATAATAGATCGGAAAAATGGTCGATGTGATGACGAGGGAATAAACGGAATTCGCCCAATCATACAAAGCCCAGGCTTTCATAATCTTTGGATTATTCTTGATATTTGGAGTAGATAGAGATTCGTTTTCCGACATATTCTAAGTAATTAATGGAACAAAAATAACAAAACCATTAAGAATCTAATGAAAAAATCAGTAGTTATTCTTAATGGATTGATTTAAAGGCTTTTAAATATTTTATAGATTTTCGATAATAATTGCCGAAGCACCACCGCCACCGTTGCAAATGGCTGCTGCACCATATTTACCGTTGTTTTGCTTTAAGATATTAATTAAAGAAACGATAATTCTAGAGCCCGAACTACCAAGTGGGTGTCCTAAAGAAACCGCACCACCATTCACATTTACTTTGGAACTATCCAATCCTAAAATTTTATTATTTGCCAAACCTACCACAGAAAAGGCTTCATTAAATTCAAAAAAATCAATGTCTGAAATTTCTAAATTGGCTTTCTTCAAAGCGATTGGTAATGCTTTGGAAGGTGCTGTTGTAAACCATTCTGGCTCATGAGCTGCATCGGCATAAGCAACGATTTTTGCTAAAGGTTTCAACCCTAAAGCCTCCATTTTTTCTTTCGATATCAACACCAAAGCAGAAGCTCCATCGTTTAAAGTTGAAGCATTCGCGGCAGTCACCGTTCCATTTTCTTTCTGGAAAACGGTTGCCAATGTTCCGATTCTGTCGAAGTTTACTGCTTTGTATTCTTCATCTTCTGAAAAAATAATCGGATCTCCCTTTCTTTGTGGAATTTCAACGGAAACAACTTCCTCTTTGAATTTACCTTCGCTCCAGGCTTTTGCCGAACGCTTGTAAGATTCAATGGCAAAATTATCCTGATCTTCTCTGGTCAAACCATATTCAGCGGCACATTTTTCTGCACAAACGCCCATGTGAACTTTTCCGTAAACATCGGTTAAACCATCGAGCACCATTCCGTCCTGCATTTTTACGTCGCCTAATTTGGTTGCGTTTCTGGCGTTAAAATAATGTGGAACTGAAGACATATTCTCCATTCCACCAGCCACAATCACGTCCTGATCCCCTGCTTTGATTGATTGCGCTGCCATCATTACTGCTTTCATCCCGGAGGCACACACTTTATTAATAGTGGTGGCGGTGGTTTCATTTGATAAACCCGCGCCTATGGCTGCCTGACGTGCGGGAGCTTGTCCCTCGCCTGCTTGCAACACATTTCCCATATACACTTCCTGAACGTGTTTTGGATCCAAATTTATTTTGTCTAATGCACCTTTTATTGCAGTTGAACCTAATTTTGTGGCTGGAACTGCAGCTAAACTTCCTAAAAAACTTCCCATGGGAGTTCTTACTGCTGATACGATGAATACTTCTTTCATTATGTAGAATTTATATTTATTTTAAGTAGGCCAAATTACAAAAAAAAACACACTTTATAAAAGTGCGTTTTGCTATGAATAAAATTAATGTGTTAAATCGGCGACTACTTCTGGATCGTGTTTGTGCTTAAACATAAATGCAAATAATATCGTAATAATCAGCGCATAAGCTGCAAAACTCAGCCATATTTCATGCCACATTTTATCACCATTTTCAAGCGTAAAATATTTTTGAATCATCCAACCACTCGCTAAACTACCAATAATTGCACCTACCCCATTGGTCATCATCATAAATAACCCTTGGGCAGAAGACCGAATTTTATAATCGGTTGTCGTTTCAACAAATAATGATCCTGAAATGTTAAAGAAGTCAAAAGCCATCCCATAAACTACACATGAAAGAATAATTAACCCTAATCCAGCACCTTGCGGACCGCCGTAAGCGAAAAATGCAAAACGCAAGACCCAAGCAAACATCGAGAGCAGCATCACGTTTTTAATTCCGTATTTCTTTAGAAAGAAAGGAATGGCCAAAATAAACAACGTTTCTGAAATTTGGGAGATCGACATAATTAAAGTCGACCTTTTCACCACGAAACTATCTGCATATTCGGGGATTTTACCGAAGTCTGAAAGGAAAGTATCACCATACATATTTGTTAGTTGTAAAGCAGCTCCTAGAAACATAGAGAACAAAAAGAACAATGCCATTTTATAATCTTTGAATAGTGAAAAAGCATTAAATCCTAATTTTTCTGACCACGTCGCATTTTCGGAAATGAGATTTTGTGGCGGACATTTCGGCAATGTAAAGGCATAAACTCCGAGAATTATTGCGAAAGTAGCCGCGATATAAAACTGATTTCCAGAATCTTTATTCCCCGTAAGATTGGTAATCCACATGGCCGCAATAAATCCTATTGTTCCCCAGACCCTAATCGGCGGGAAGACTTTAACAACATCGTAATTATTATTTTTCAGAATATAATACGCAATGGAGTTTGATAAAGAAATTGTTGGCATATAGAACATCATTGCGATGAGCATGATCCAAAAGAAATTTTGCGGGGTAGAAATTGAAGGCAAAAAGAATAAAGTAATTCCATAGAGTATATGCAAAATACCAAAAAGTTTTTCTGCATTCATCCATCGGTCAGCGATAATACCAGTAAGGGCAGGCATGATGATGGAAGCGATTCCTAGCGTTGCGAATACTTTTCCGAATTCTTCACCACTCCAATGTTTGGTGCCGAACCAGTAAACTCCAATGGTAATTAACCAAGCTCCCCAAACAAAAAATTGAAGGAATGACAGTATGGTAAGTCGTAATTTTAAATTCATAATTCTTTATTAAAATTTTAGTCGATTTTCTTTTTTCTGCGTTTAATTTCTTCCTGTATTTCTAAGGCAGCATCGAAATCTTCATCTTTCACCGCATCTTCCAATAGTTTGGATAAATCTTCATTGGTAAGACTTGATAAATTTCCTTCAGCGATAAGATCTTCCTGGGTTTCTGCGTCTTTTGAGGGAACATCGAGCTCTAATAAGATTCCGGCCTCATTTAAAACCTGTTGCGTGGTATAAATGGGTGCATCAAAACGAACGGCCATGGCAACAGCATCTGAAGTTCGGGCATCCAGAATTAGTTCTTCGTCGGTCGTTTTGTTTTTGAAGTTAATATTGGAGAAAAATACGCCATCAATAATTTGATAAATAATGACCGATGTAATTTCAAAATGCGTAGCTACGACGAATTTTGAAAATAAATCATGGGTAAGTGGGCGCGGTGGATGAATATCTTTCTCTAAACCCAAAGAAATCGATTGCGCTTCGAAATTACCGATGACGACTGGCAGTTTGATATTGGTTTCTTCATGTTCCAACAGCAGTGCATAAGCACCAGATTGTGTTTGGCTATAGGAAATTCCGCGAATGGTTAATTTTTTATAATCCATATGACAAATATAAATGAAATTTTCTCATTACGGCTTTTGTACCATCTTTTTTGTAATAAAATGAAACAAAAATCATGAGAAATTTACAAAAAAAGTCCGAAATAAATTCCGGACTTTGCGTTTAGATTCAAAAAAAGATTTTATCCTTTTAAGGCTTTTATTTTCTGAGTTAATTCTGGAATAATTTGAAAAGCATCACCAACCACTCCATAATCTGCAGATTTGAAGAAAGGAGCTTCTGGATCGCTATTGATTACCACAATTGTTTTAGAAGAATTCACTCCGGCCAAATGCTGAATCGCGCCAGAAATACCTACGGCAATATATAAGTTGGGCGAAATTGCTTTCCCGGTTTGACCAACATGTTCAGAGTGAGGCCTCCAGCCAATATCAGAAACAGGTTTTGAACAAGCTGTTGCCGCGCCCAAAAGGTTTGCTAAATCTTCGATCATTCCCCAATTTTCCGGACCTTTCATTCCACGACCAGCGGAAACTACGATTTCAGCTTCTTTCAAATCAAGTTTGCCAGAGCTTTGCTCGTGAGAAATTACTTTGGTATCTTCGTTTGCTACTGATAGGTTTTTCACTTCTTCTGCACCGGCCACTGCATTTTCTTTAACACCAAAAGCGTTTTGAGAAACGGTTACAATTACTCCTGCGGCTTCAGCTTTTGCGTGCATCATTCCTTTACCAGAGAACGCTCTTCTTTTCACTTGAAAAGGAGAGATGCTTTCTGGAGTTTCAATTGCGTTGGTAATTAAGGAAAAACCTTTCATAATCGCCAACATAGGTGCGATTGAAGAAGCATCTGTGGTATGAGGGAATATGATAACACCGCCAGTGCCATTAGACACTTCGTTCACTGCCTGTGCGTAAGCTTTTGCACTAAAATTTTTCAGTCCTTCATCTTTAATATTAAGGACTTGGTTTGCACCATATTTATACAATAAATCTGAAGAATCTGTCGGATTAACGGATATAGCGGTCACGGTATCGCCATTTTTATCAGCGATTGATTTGGCATAAGAAACTGCCTCAAATGCTGCTTTTTTATAGATTCCGTTTATATTTTCTGCATATACGAATATTGCCATTTTAATTAATTTTAAATTTTAAATTATGAATTATAAATCAGATTGCAACTTAAATTACTTTCGCTTCTTCGTGAAGTAATCTTACCAATTCATCAAGATTGTCTGGAGCCACCATTTTCACTGCCGCTCTAGCCGGTACAGCATCAAAAGATACTGCATCTACTTTTACTTCGTTATTAATTGGCTCATTAACGGTCAAAGGTTTTGTTCTGGCAGACATAATACCACGCATATTCGGGATGATTAAATCCTTCTCATCCACCATTCCTTTCTGACCTGCAATAACTGCTGGAAGTTTTACCGAAATGGTTTCTTTACCACCTTCGATTTCGCGCACAGCAGTTGCTTCGGCACCGTTGACTTCTAAGCCAACACACGCATTAACAAAAGGTTGATTTAACAACTGGGCAACCATTCCTGGTACCGCTCCACCATTATAATCAATGGATTCTTTACCGCAAAGAATTAAATCATAACCACCACTTTGCGCGATGTTTGCAATTTCTTTAGCTACGGAAAAGCTGTCTTTTGGTTCAACATTAATTCTAATCGCATCGTTAGCACCAATCGCCAATGATTTTCTAATAACAGGTTCTGTGGAAGCATCACCAACATTAATTACTGTTACCGTTGCGCCGGCAGATTCCTGTAATTTAATTGCTTTGGTTAATCCAAATTCGTCTAAAGGGTTGATTACCCACTGAATTCCATTTTTATCAAACGCAGATTTGTCTGCCGTAAAATTAATTTTGGAGGTAGTATCTGGTACACTACTGATACAAACTAATATTTTCATGTGCTAATATTTATTGTTTTAATTTTTGCTAAGATAAATAATTATTTACTATGCATGCATAGTATTATTAAAAATTTTATATTTAATACATAATTTAACCCTTTGGTTTTAAAGGTCTAATCTCTATTTTACTTGGTAAAGTGCGAGGATTCATGTTAAAAATATCAACGATCAACTGACCGATATCTTCCGGTTGTATTTTCCAGGCATCTTTTTCAGAGGGCAGATTACCATTAAAATACGTAGAAACCGAGCCCGGCATGATGGTAGAAACTTTAATATTATACTTTCTTAAATCCAACATGGCGGCTTGTGTGAAACCAACAGCTCCGAATTTTGAAGCGTTGTAACCCGAACCATTTTCAAAAAAATTAGTTCCAGCCAAGCTCGAAATCGTGATGAAGTAACCTTCTGATTTTTTTAATTCTTCCACAGAGGCTTTCAGCGTATGGAAAATTCCGGTAAGATTGGTATCGATCATCGAGGACCATTCTTCAATTGCCAGTTCATCCACTGGTTTGAAAACGCCTAGACCCGCATTGGCAATTACGTAATCAATTTTTCCGAATTTTTTGATGATTTTAGCGATTGCATTTTTCTCATCTTCAAAATTTTTAACATCGGAACCAATACCGAAAACAGGGGTTTCCTGGGTTGACAATTGCTTTGCAACTTGCACCGCATCGTTTTGATCTCGCCCAGAAATGGCAACGGTAATCCCATGTTTATGGAGTACTTCTGCGATTCCCAAACCAATACCTTTGGTTCCGCCAGTTATATAAGCAACTTTATTTTTCATTATTAATTATTTGCTTTAAAGTTAAAAAAAGTCTGTGACTTGGGATAATTTCTTTGATTTAAAAAAGACAAGAGCTCGATTTTAAAAATCAATCAACCTAAAAATAATAATTTAAGAGCGATAAAAAAGCACCTTTAAAAAGGTGCTTTGATAATTATTTGGTATAATTTTCGAAAAACAACGGAATACTTTCAATTCCTTTATAAAAATTAAACAAGCCGTAATGTTCATTCGGTGAGTGAATTGCATCTGAATCTAAACCAAATCCCATCAATACTGATTTTGCCTTCAAAACTTCTTCAAACATGGCGGTAATCGGAATACTCCCTCCACTTCTGTACGGAAGCACTTCTTTGCCAAAAGCAGTTTCCATGGCAGTTTTCGCAGCTCGGAATTCTTTGGTATCGCTTGGCAAAACATAAGGCATCCCACCGTGATGTGGATTTACTTTTACCTTCACATTTGCAGGAGCAATTTTTTCAAAATATTTGGTGAACTTTTCTGTAATTTCATTTGGGGTTTGATAAGGAACTAAACGCATCGAGATCTTCGCAAATGCTTTGGACGGAATTACGGTTTTCGCACCTTCACCAATATAACCGCCCCAAATTCCGTTGCAATCTAAAGTCGGACGAATAGAGGTTCTTTCTAAAGTGGTATACCCTTTTTCCCCTTCTACTCCATTCAAACCGATTGATTTTTTAAAATGTTCCAGGTCGTCTTTCAATTTATTCATATCGGCTCTTTCAGCATCAGAAACCGTTTCTACATTATCGTAAAAACCATCGATGGTAATATGTCCATTTTCATCAATTAAATTGGCGATCATTCTAGAAAGTACATGAATAGGATTTGGAACTGCACCGCCATACAAGCCAGAATGTAAATCACGGTTTGGTCCTTCTACTTCGACTTCTACGTAACTCAAACCTCTTAATCCGGTTGTTACCGTTGGTTGTTCGTTCGAATAAATATGAGTATCTGATATTAAAATAACATCACAAGATAATTTTTCTTTGTTTTCATTTACGAAAGCTTCCAAACTTTTTGACCCAACTTCTTCTTCGCCTTCAAAAATAAACTTAACGTTACAAGGCAAAGTATTGGTTTTCATCATCGCTTCAAAAGCTTTGATGTGCATGAAAAACTGGCCCTTATCATCAGCAGAACCACGGGCGAAAATTGCACCTTCGGGGTGAATTTCAGTTTTCTCAATATACGGTTCGAAAGGTGGTTTTGTCCATAATTCTAATGGATCTGGCGGTTGTACATCGTAATGACCATAGACCAAAACAGTTGGTAAACTTTTATCTAAAAATTTTTGACCAAAAACAATTGGGTATCCTTTGGTTTCGCAAACTTCAACATCATCAGCGCCGGCGTCCCTAAGAAATTTTGCCACTTCATCAGCACATTTTAAAACTTCATCTTTATAGGCAGGATCTGCACTGATCGAAGCAATTTTTAACAATTCAAAAAGTTCATCAACATAACGCTGTTTGTTTTCTTGAATGTAATTTAAGGTTTCTTTCATTTTATTTTAATTGAAATTATTAAATATCGAACTTGGTAAAAATAAAAAAAATGTCTCGCCAAAGCAAGACATTTAGATGATAATAACTAAAATAGTTCTATTTCGTTTCGGTAGTAGGTGCAGCTGCTGGAGCTTTCACTTCTTGGGTACTGTCTTTTTGTACTGCGGTCGCTGGTTGATTACTGCTATTCGCACTGTCAGTTGACATCATTTCGGAGGCTTTTTTTGCCTCAGCAGCCTGAAATGCAGCGGTTGCTTCATCGCTCATTACATCATCGGTATAGTGTTCTACACCAGGCTCCATTTTCAAAACTCCCTTGTTTGAACCTGCCTGAATTTTCTGACAACTGATTGCCAAACCTGCGATTGCTACTGCTAAAATAATTTTTTTCATATCTACTTTATGATGATTAAGAATCTTTATTTTTTTTTATGCTCCAAAAGTAAGAAATAATAATACTTTCCACAAGACTTTCGTTAAAATCTAAACACTTCTTAAAATAATTTTATTTTTTTGTGTTTGGGTAAAAATTAAATACGCTTTTCCACCATCGGAAATTTTATATTTTTTTTTAATCTCATCGGGTGTTAAAGGGTAGTTTTTTGAAATGACATTATACTTTTCTCCTTTCTTAATTTGCTTAGATTCGATGTTTTCTATGTTTAAAACTCTTCCCGGAAATCTTTCGACAAGCTTATCTGAGGTATAAAAATGCGAATTTGGATGTAATTTCTTCAGATTAAATTGTTTAGAAATCGAATGAAAACCACCCGATTTTAAAACTGCATTATTCGGAATATACAAATATTGTAGCGGTTCTGAATACTCTGAAACAACAGCTTTTTCTTCTAAATAATTAAAAGAAAAAATCGTTTCATTACTTTCCAGATTGATGCAACTAATTGAAGTTTGGCCTTTTTCTGTTTCGGAATTAATGCTAACCAACAATTCCTTCACTTCATTTCTTACCGCAATAATTTGAATTTGCACACAATTCTTTACCACTGAAATCAAATAAGAAATATCGATTAATGGGGAAAGTTTAATAATAATGTGATCAGAAATATTTCGCAAATGATCTTGTATTTCTAACAAGTTTGGTGATAAATCTTCCAGCAGAAATTTTTTGTTTTTATTTTCATCTCGTCGTGCTGGATCTAGATATATTAAATCAAACTTTTCTTTATTCTTTTCTAAAAAATTCTCTAAATTTTCATTAATGAATTTCGCTTCTTTATTTAAAATATTCCAGTTATGTTCTACGGTTTTTAATAAGTCTGCATTCTGTTCTACCAAAGTAACTTCGGTGAAATTCTGACTTAAAAAATAGGCATCAATTCCAAAACCACAGGTTAAATCGATAATTTTTTTTCCCATTAAACTTTGAGCTTTAAATTCTGCTGTTGCTTGCGATGAAGCCTGTTCTAGATTCAGATGAGGAGGAAAAACAATGTCGTCTTTCAACAGAAAAGGAAACTTTTTTTGGGCAACATTCTTGCCTTTAATTTGCTGCACAATTTCCTGCATCGACACGTCTAAGAAAGGAGATTTTTTCAACAACAAAGAATGCAAATCCGTTGTTAGATTTGCATTGATGTATTGTTGAACTTTTTTATTAAGGATATTTTTCACTGTATTTTTTTTTTAAAACCACAAAAGTCACAAAAGTTTTTTTGAAGAGATTTAAATACTTTTTCATTAAAGAAGAAAAAAGCAAAATTCGTGCATTCGTGGCAAAAAACTATTCAAACATTTCAGCCAACCGAACTGCTTTAATTTCGTTTGAGGAATACAGATCTTCGGTAGACTTAGTTTTCTCTAATTTCGGATAGAGATTCACGCCGATGATTTTTATTTTTACTTCTTCGACCCAATTTTGTTCTTTGATGGCTTGGTCGTAAATTTTTTGTTGAATCCAACCAGATTTCAAAAGTTCAACATAGCCACCGCCTTCTTCCATCTCTACAAATAATTTCCAGGATTTAACAGCGAATTGTTGCGTAAGATCTTCCACATAATACGAGCCATTTCCCGCATCATCAAAAACATTAATGATACTTTCGTACGCTAAAACGATTTGCTGTTTAAAGGAAATTTCTTCGGATACGGAATTAGAATTTTCTATTTTATAATCATTGCTAAAAACGGCATCTGCTCCACCAATCATGGCGGCAGAAATTTCTAAAGTTGACCGAATTAAATTATTTTCAGCATCATTTTTTGATTTATTTCGTAAAGTGGTTTCCGCAAAAATATAGGGAACTTCGTCTAAATTAAATTCTTTTGAAAATTGGTTAAGGATCAATTTTAAGGCTCGAATTTTCGCAATTTCAAAGAAATAATTTCCGCCAACAGCAATCTTAAAAACAATCTTATTTAAAATTTCGGCTCCAAATACCTCGGTCAGTTCTTTTGTTTTTGCCAGAGCAATTGCTAATTGCTGAACGATGTTCGCTCCGGAATTTTGATGCAAAGAAATATCAACGCAAAGATTTCTTTCAAAGTTTTTAGCTAATAATTCTTTTGCTAACTGTTGATTGAGTTCACCAGTTTTATCTTCAGTAAAAATATCAATTAAAGAAAAATATCGATTATTTTCATCGATCGAAATATGTTCGGCTAAATCCTTATCGTTAACAAAAAGTACTTTCTCCTGCAAATCTTCCACATTATTATTCAATAGAAATACAAAGACATTTTCTTCTGCACTTTCATGATAAAGAGCAACAAGATGCGTAGATTCCTCTACCTTAGGAAGATTGCTCAACGGTTTGAAAACAGAATCGTAATAAGGTTTCACTACAATTCCTTCCAAATTTTCTTTAGATAAAATCTCATAGATATTTTCTGTTTTCATTTGTTTCTGAACCGCAGCTTCCCAATCTTGAAGTGATTTTTTTTTAAACATAATTGATATTATCGCCAATTGATGGCTTTTAACTGAAAAAAATATTACTTCACTGCTTTAGCGCTATCAACCACCAAAATAAAAATCTCCTCATTCGGTTTTTTCATGAAGTAATTTTCACGAGCAAATTTTTCTTTTTCGTCTTTATTATTCATTAATTTCTTGTAGAACTGATCATTTTTCTCGTATTCGGTTTGATAATAGGCGAGTTGATTTTCATATTTATTGACTTCACCATTTAATTCATTAATAACGAGGAAAGAGGTACTGTCAAAGAAAACCATCCATACCAAAAAAAGAAAAATGGTTACGAAATATTTATTCACAAAATATTTTTGTAAAAATTTATACTTCGTAGATTTCGGTTTAATTTCTTTAATGAGGTCTTCCATTTTACTGTGGTTTTTTCAGCGTATTATTAATAACGGTCGAAAGAAAATCAATAGCTACGGTATTTTGTTTCATATTCGGTACAATTAAATCTGCTTCATTTTTTGAGGGTTCGATAAACTCCTGGTGCATCGGCTTCAAGGTGGTTTGATAACGATGCAGAACTTCTTGTAAATCACGACCCCGCTCTTGGGTATCACGACGGATTCTTCTGATCAACCTTTCGTCTGAATCGGCATGTACAAATACTTTTAAATCATATTCTTTTAAAAGTTCTTTATTGGTCAAAACTAAAATTCCTTCTACAATCAAAACATTTCTAGGTTCCACCGAAACATGATCGCCCGTTCTGGAATGCGTCACAAAAGAATACAAGGGTTGCTCAATGGTCTCACCATTTTTCAAAGCTTTTACGTGTTTAATCAACAGCTCAAAATCGATGGATTTGGGATGGTCATAATTCAGAACTTCTCTTTCCTGTAACGTGAGATTCGGATTATCATGGTAGTAATTATCTTGTGAAAGAACGTTGACCCCTTCTGTATTGAGTTGCTGAAGAATTTTATTGACTACAGTTGTTTTTCCTGATCCGGTACCTCCTGCAATTCCGATTACGAGCATAGTTTTGTTTTTACAAATATAAGATTTTGTCCTAAATTTCAGAATAAAACTGTACTGAAATTCTTCGAACGATGTAATTAAGCTTTTCGCTCGATATTTAAAATATAATAAACCACCGCCACCACCCTGGCTAAAAACTCCCTCGACTGGTTTCTGTAATAACTATTATTGGATAGAACATCCTGTGCATCAAAGCCCAGTGCATTCATCCCACTATTTCTGGCGTAGAACAGTGCTCGCAAATTATGAAAACCTTGGGATACAATGATCACGTCTTTTTGATGATAGACATCAAGACAGTTTTTAATGCTGGCCTGTGTTTTATATCCTTTCGGATCTTCAATGATGATATTTTCCGGTACGCCTTCCTGATAGATAAGATAATTTTTCATGGCTGCGGGTTCGTCATAACCTTTGCTTTTTTCGCCACTTACTATAATTTTTTTAATTTTTCCATGATGATAAAGGAGTGCCGCGGCATCCATTCTGGCAGTGAAATACGGATTTGATGCGCCTGATTTCATTTTCGGAGAAGTGCCCAAAACCAGTGCAGTTTCTCGGGGTGGAATTTTAGAAATCTTGGTGTAGGTTTTTCCATTTGTCACCGCAAAAACCCAAATATTAGCCAAAATCATAAGTAGAATCCCAATTTCGATGAGATTAAAAAATGATTTTAAAAGATCTAATATTTTTTTCAAAACGTTATATTAAATCAAAATTAACTTTAATATTTTTAGTAAGAACGACCGACATGCAGGCGAGTATTTTTCCGGATGCTTCTTCTGTCTCTGTTAAATATTCGTTTTCTAACAATTCAACGTCGCCTTCCTCCAAAACACATTCGCAACTACCGCAAATCCCAGATTTACAAGAGTAAGGTACAGGGAATTTTTGTATTAATAATTGTTGGAGCAAACGCATTTTGTTGTTTTCCAACGTTGTGGAATAGGACTTATCAAAAAGTTTAAAATCAACCGAAATATTTTCAATGAGTGGAAATTCTTTTTCAATGGGATAAATATCTTCATTAAATTCCTCAAATAACTCAAAATGAATATTTTTCTTGGGAATTCCGTGCTTATAACAAGCATTCGCAATTGATTTTATCATCTCTCCTTTGCCACAAATCAACACTTCATCTACGGCATCCCAGATGGTGCTTTCTTCATCAGTATCATCCAACAACAATAATTGATTGATGATTAAGGCCACCTTTTTTTCGTTTAACCTCCCTTCAAATAAGCCATTGCCTATTTTTTCCTGGGAATAAAAGTAATGAATTTCTAATCGTTCAGCATGTTTTTTAACCAATTCATCAAGTTCTTTTTTAAAGGCGATATGTTTCTTATTTTTAATTCCGTAAAAAAGAAAAAGTCTGGTTCTAGGTTCGGTGTATAAAATATTTTTAAAATGACTTAAAACCGGAGTGATGCCAATTCCACCCGCAAACCCAACAATTGTTCGAAATTCATGTGGCTTAGAAATCAAGGTAAATCGTCCTCTGGGTTCAGAAACCTGAATTTCATCACCAACTTTAATCTCGCCAAAGAGCTTGTGCGCGAAACTCTCTTGATTATTAATTTTGATGCCTAAAGCAATGGTTTTTTCGTGAGGTGCCGAGGTCATTGAAAAGTCTTTTTCAACAATGCGATTTTCGATTTGTAATTGTAAAGTAACGTATTGGCCAGCTTCAAATTGATATTGGATTGCAAGTTTTTTCGGGATTTCGAATTCGAGTGCGTAAGTACTTTTGGTCAGTTCTTGCTTTTTCGCTAATTTTAGCGGGTGAAATTCTATTTGTCTGGCTTTAGGTAAAAGATTTTCCATAGTAATTAAGAATTCAAAAATAATAAAAATAAAATGAAAAAAATGATTTTTGGTGTAGTGTTACTGACTGCACTTTCGGCCTGTAATAAAGAAGCAAGTAAAGCCGAATCCACTGATGAACTAAGTACTGAAGTAGTTGCTACTGAAGAGGCAGAAACCCCTGCAGCAGCTGTTGTTCCCTTTAAAAAAATAGAAATGAGTCCAGATGAAATGACGAAATTTCTAGCTAAAAAAGAAAATGACACCCTGTATGTGACCAATTTCTTTGCAACTTGGTGTCCACCTTGTATTAAAGAAATCCCTCATTTCAAGCAACAAATGGCAGAATTAAAATCGCAACCTGTGAAATTTACCTTTATCAGTTTAGATAATAAAGACGATTGGGACACCAAAGTGAAAACTTTTTCAGAAGAACAAGGACTCTCTGAAAACGTAGTTTTATTAGATGGATCTCTACTAACTTCAACATTTTTCCCAGCAAATTTCAAGCAATGGGATGGCGGTTCAATTCCTTTCACCATTATGAGAAAAGGCGATAAAACCGATGAAACGGTGGGCATGATGAGTGAGCAAGCCTTAATAGATAAGATCAATTCTTTTAAATAAAATCTTTAAGAAAGTCACGAAGGGAATTGCTCCAAAAAAGCATGACTTTTGTGACTTTTTTCTATTGCCATAATGTCGAAAAGCTTTAAAATCACCGTAATATTTATCGTCATCGGAATACTGATTTCGATTGCCGTGAATTTGAATATCGGTTTTATGAATTTAAGTTTTTCAGATTTCTTCTCCTCCAATTCCGGCCATTCTCAAATTGCACAACTCAGAATTAATCGAGTTTTGGTAATGATGTTGGCAGGAATTTCCATTCCGACCTCAGGATTTTTATTGCAGGAATATTTTCAAAATCCTTTGGCTGGGCCATCGGTTTTGGGAATTACATCAGTGGCAAGTTTAAGTGTTGCTTTTTATATTTTTTTTTCCAAAGATGTAATCCTTCCTGAATTTTTACAAAACAGTTTTTTAAGCTTTTCTGCAATTGCCGGAAGCTTAGGTTTAATGTTTATTTTATTGGCTTTTTCAGGTCGTTTTCAAGATAAATCATTTCTAATTATTTTCGGATTTTTGATTTCAGCGTTAGCTGGCGCGGTGGTTTCGATCTTGCAATTCTATGCAGAAAATCAAAGTTTAAAAAATTATATTCTGTGGAGTTTCGGAGCGAATAGTCAGGTTTCCACCAATCAAGTTATGGTCTTAAGTGGATTTGTATTGATTGGTTTACTACTGAGTTTTAAAACCATCAAACCTTTAATTGGAAATTCTTTAGGAACCGCTTATGCTCAAAGTTTAGGAGTCAATTTAAAGCAGCTAAAGTTTTTTATCATTATCGCTTCTTCACTGCTATCTGCTTCTGTAACTGCTTTTTTAGGTCCCATTTTATTCATCGGAATCGTAGTTCCCCATTTTTGCAGAATGCTCTTTAATCCAGCAAAATTATGGCAACAATGGATTTTGAATATGCTGCTAGGGATTTTAATCATGGAATTTTTCTCGATCCTATCTGAATCGACACAGTTTCCTTTAAATGTGATTACCTCCTTATTTGGAATTCCTGTGATTTTGACGATGATGTTATCAAAAAACAAATGATAAATTTGTGCGAATAGTAAATCGCGAAGGCGCAAAGTTTATTTTTTCTGTGAGATTATAAGCCGCAAGGAATTCAATACATTGAATTTTAAAAATTTATAAAAATAATACAACGTCATATGAATGAAAATGAATGATCGAAAATCGTTTTTGAAGCAGGATTAAAAATCCATAAAAAATTGGACCCGCTATTAAAAAACAAAAATCACTCCCAATAAAGTACGAAGAATTAGTGATTGATTATGTTTATAAATTGAATATCACTGTAGAAAACAAACTGATACTTGAAATTAAAGCGGTAGATTTCATTAATCCATACCATCAAGACCAATTATTAACCTACTTAAAAATGACTACTTGTAAATTGGGACTGCTAATTAATTTTCAAAATGACAATTTTAAAAGTGGCGTAACCAGAATTGTAAATGTTTTATAAAATAATTTTTATAGACTATCCATTCGCGGGCGGCGTACCTTGTGCCTTAAAAAGGAGTACATTTAATTTTTTGTGTCGTTGCATTTAACGAAATTAGAATGTTTTTAGAATTAAAAAATACAACAATTGGTTATCAAACTCCTTTAATTAAAGAAGTTAATACTGGTCTGGCACTAGGCGAGATCTGCCTTTTAATCGGAAATAATGGAGTGGGAAAAACCACGTTACTCAAGAGCATTCTTCATCAGGTTAAATTATTGCAAGGTGAAATTTTGTTGAATGGTAAAACGACGGCGAACTTTTCACCAAAAGAGTTGGCACAACGAGTAGCGGTGGTTTTTTCAAAATCTAAAATTCCTTCAAATTATACGGTGCGGGATCTAATCTCCTTCGGCAAATACATTCATTATCCTTACTATTTTGAACTGAATGATGCCGATCAAAAAGAAGTTGAAGAAATTATTGAAAGTCTGAACCTATCGAAATACAGGGATTTTCAGTTGCACCAATTATCGGACGGAAATCTGCAAAAAGCGTTCATTGGTCGAGCCTTAGCGCAAAATTCGCCAATGATTATTCTAGATGAACCGACCACCCATCTGGATGAAGAAAACAAAATTATCATTCTGAAACTCTTGCGCAGTTTAGCAAAAACCCACGATAAATTGGTGCTATTTTCATCACATGACTGGCGGCTAGCAAAAGAGTTTGCCGATAAAATTTGGCTGATCAACAATGAAATCCTCGAAGCGGGAATTACGGAAGAGATATTGCTAAAACATGATGAATTGCTTAATCCAAGGTTGTTTGATTTTGATGCGGCATTTATCGCACCTCAAATCGTCGCGCCTGAATTACATAAAGAAATGCTCTACTCTTTTCTTCAAAAAAACTTCCAAAAAGATCTCTCTTCATACAAATTTGAGTTTAAAGATGCAATTTGGGTGATTTCCACAAGAGATATTCAACAAAAATGTGATTCTTTTACCAAAATTGCACTATATCTGCAAAACCTTCATTAAAACCTTATTTTATAGGCATTTACAAAGTCCTATGCATGCATAGTATTATGCTTTTCATATCTTTTAAAGCGCTGAAATTCAAGTATTAACAAAAATTTAACAAAATAAATATACTATGCATGCATAATATTATTTATATTTGACAGAACCACCTTAAATGCTTGATATGAACAAATCACACCACGAAAAAGTAGAGAATGTAGATCTCATCTTGAAATCTACCTGGCTTGCAGTTTCAAAAATGTATTCAGAATTAGCACAAGATCATGATGCCACTGCTGTTCAAGCGTTGACCCTCTTGAAAATAGACCCTAAAGAAGGCACCAGAAGTACAAACCTAGGGCCTAAAATGGCAATTGAGCCAACTTCTTTAACAAGAATCATTAAACTCTTGGAAGACAATGGCTATATCTATAAAGAAAAAACCACCAGCGACAAACGAGAGGTGATTATTAAACTTACAGAAAAAGGGATTAATTCCAGAAATCTGTCAAAAGAAGTAGTAGTTAACTTCAATAAAAAAGTCATAGAAAAAATACCTGCAGAAAAAATGGAGGTTTTCAAAGAAGTTATGACAGACATTTTGAAAATCGCCAACGAATTAAATAATAAAAAATAAAAAATATGAAACGAAGAATTAAACACGTTACGGTTCTCGGTTCAGGAATTATGGGTTCCGGTATCGCAGCACATTTTGCCAATATTGGTGTAGAAGTGCTTTTGCTGGATATCGTTCCTTTTGAATTGACTGAAGCGGAACAGAAAAAAGGGTTGTCCAAAGAAGACAAAATCGTAAGGAACAGAATTGCAACAGAGAATTTTGCAAAACTGAAAAAAGCAAGTCCAGCACTTTTATACACCCCGAAATTTGCAGATAGAATTACCGTTGGAAACTTTGATGATGATTTAGAGAAAATCAAAAAAACAGATTGGATCATTGAGGTTGTCGTTGAAAGACTCGACATTAAAAAATCTGTTTATGAAAAGATCGAACAGCACAGAAAACCAGGAACTTTAGTTTCATCCAATACTTCTGGAATTCCTATTCACTTTTTAATTGAAGGAAGAAGCGATGATTTCAAAAAATATTTTGCAGGAACGCATTTCTTTAATCCGGTAAGATATTTACCGCTTTTAGAGGTGATTCCTACGCCAGAAACTGATCCAGAAATTATTCAATTTTATATGGATTATGGAGCGAAATTTTTGGGAAAAACTACGGTTTTAGCAAAAGATACTCCAGCATTTATCGCCAACAGAATTGGGGTATTCTCCATGATGAACTTGCTTCATGAAGTGAAAAGTTTAGGATTAAATGTTTCTGATATTGATAAGTTAACCGGTCCAGTGATCGGTCGTCCGAAATCTGCAACTTTTAGAACTGCAGATGTTGTTGGTTTAGATACTTTGGTAATGGTTGCGGATGGCGTAAGAAACAGTAAAATGGAAGCCAATGATTTCAATGATGTTTTCAAATTGCCAGATTACGTTCAGAAAATGGTGGACAACAAATGGTTGGGTTCCAAAACTGAACAAGGTTTCTACAAAAAAATTAAAAACGCAGAAGGAAAATCTGAAATTCAAGGTTTGAATTTGGATACTTTGGAGTATGAACTTCAAGGTAAAACAGAATTCCCTACTCTAGCATTAACAAAAAATATCGATAAACCGATTGACCGTTTCAAGGTTTTGGTTGGTGGAAAAGATAAAGCCGGAGAACTATATAGAAAATCTCTCGGTGCATTATTCGCTTATGTTTCGCATAAAGTTCCAGAAATTTCTGATGAAGTTTACAAAATCGATGATGCGATGAGAGCAGGTTTCGGTTGGGAAAATGGACCTTTCGAAATTTGGGATGCCGTTGGTGTTCAAAAAGGAATTGACTTGGCAAAAGAATCCGGTTACGAAGTTTCGGATTGGGTGAAAAATGTAGAATCTTTTTATAAAGTAAACGAGGAAGGTCAAAGCATTTATTTCGATAAAAATTCTGGAAACTACAACAATATTCCAGGTCAGGAAGCATTTATCATTCTTGATAATATTAGAAAAAACAAAACACTTTGGAGCAATTCCGGTTCTGCAATTCAGGATTTGGGAGGTGGAATTATCAATTTTGAAATCCGTTCCAAAATGAATTCTTTGGGTGGCGAAGTTTTAGATGGTCTGAATAGAGCCATCGACTTGGCCGAAAAAGATTACGACGGTTTGGTGATCGGAAATCAAGGTGCGAATTTCTCTGTTGGAGCAAATTTAGCCATGATCCTAATGATGGCGATCGACCAAGATTGGGACGATTTGAATATGGCAATTGCCTATTTCCAAAAATCAATGATGCGGGTTCGTTATTCTTCAATCCCAGTAATTGTCGCTCCACACGGAATGACTTTAGGTGGTGGTTGCGAAATGACGATGCATGCAGATCGAGTTGTTGCAGCCGCAGAAACCTATATTGGATTGGTAGAAACTGGTGTTGGTGTAATTCCTGGAGGTGGTGGAACCAAAGAAATGGCGTTGAGAGTTTCTCGTGAATTCCACAAAGATGACGTAAAAAATAACCGATTGCGAGATATGTTTATGAACATCGCCATGGGAAAAGTTGCCACTTCTGCGTATGAAGCGTACGATATGGGAATTTTGGAAGAGCATAAAGACATCGTGGTAGTGAATAAAAACCGCCAGATCAAAACTGCAAAAATGTTGGCTTTAAGTTTAGCAGAACACGGTTACACACAACCTATCGAACAAGAAGTAAAAGTTTTGGGAAGAGACGCACTCGGAATGTTCTTGGTTGGAACCGATCAAATGCTCACCGGAAAATACATTTCTGAACATGATAAATTAATCGCAGACAAACTCGCAAACGTTTTGGTAGGTGGAAATTTATCCGAACCAACCGTTGTTACAGAACAATATTTATTGAATCTGGAAAGAGAAACTTTCTTGCAATTGTGCGGTGAGCGAAAAACTTTGGAGCGTATTCAACACATGTTGACGAAAGGAAAACCACTTCGTAATTAGACTTGAGACGAAGAGATATTAGACTAAGAGACAAAAAATCACATTATTAAAATCAACAATTATGCATAATATTAAAAAGTTAAAAATCTGGAACGATTCTATAGATTTATGTGTTGACGTTTACGAAGCATTAGCAAAGATGCCAAATGATGAAAGATATGGTTTGTCTTCACAGATAAAGAGATCGGCAGTTTCGATACCTTCAAATATTGCAGAAGGAGCAAGAAGAGATACCAATCCACAGTTTAATCAATTTCTTAATATCGCTTTTGGTTCCTCATACGAACTGCAAACTCAATTGATTATCTCGGAAAGATTGAAATTTATTTCCAAAGAAGCAAATGAACCAATCTTAAATAAATTGGATGAAATTCAAAAAATGATTTACATTTTTAAAGAAAATGTAAAGAAAAATAATTAACAGGACAAGAGTCTCAAATCTCATGTCTAAAAATCTATAATCTATTATGAAACAAGCATATATAATAAAAGGGTTCAGAACCGCCGTTGGTAAAGCACCAAAAGGTTCACTTCGATTTACTCGTCCTGACGTCATGGCAGCAACCGTAATTGAAAAATTAATGGAAACCGTTCCACAATTGGACAAAAACAGAATCGATGATTTAATCGTTGGAAACGCAATGCCAGAAGCAGAACAAGGCTTAAATGTGGCACGTTTAATTTCTTTGATGGGATTAAACACCGACCAAGTTCCTGGAGTTACGGTGAACAGATATTGCGCATCTGGATCTGAAGCGATCGCAATTGCATCAGCAAAAATTCAAACAGGAATGGCAGACTGCATTATCGCAGGAGGAACAGAATCCATGTCCTACATTCCTATGGGAGGTTACAAACCAGTTCCAGAAAGCGATATGGCGAAATCCAATCCCGACTACTATTGGGGAATGGGTTATACTGCAGAAGAAGTAGCCAATCAGTTTAAGATTTCTCGCGAAGAGCAAGATCAATTCGCTTTTGAATCACATCACAAAGCATTGAAAGCGAACGAATCTGGAACTTTTAAAAATCAAATTGTTCCAATTCCTGTAGAGTACAATTATTTGGACGAAAACCAAAAAATGCAAACCAAGAAATACGATTTTTCTGTGGATGAAGGTCCAAGAGCAGGAACTTCCATTGAAGCATTAGCAAAATTACGTCCAGTCTTTGCAAATGGCGGATCTGTAACTGCAGGAAATTCCTCCCAGATGAGTGATGGCGCTGCTTTCGTAATCGTAATGAGCGAAGAAATGGTGAAAGAATTAGGATTGGAACCAGAAGCAAGATTGGTTGCTTATGCTGCTGCAGGTGTAGAACCGAGAATTATGGGAATGGGTCCACTCTACGCAGTTCCAAAAGCATTGAAGCAAGCCGGAATGAAATTAGAAGACATAGAACTCATCGAATTGAATGAAGCATTCGCTTCCCAATCTGTGGCTTTGAAAAAAGAATTACATCTAAATCCAGATATTTTAAACGTCAACGGTGGCGCGATTGCGCTCGGACATCCACTGGGTTGTACCGGCACAAAATTAACCGTTCAACTCCTGGACGAAATGCGAAAACGCGGCAACAAATACGGAATGGTAACAATGTGCGTAGGAACGGGACAAGGAGCGGCTAGTATATTTGAACTACTCTAAAATTTTAGATTTTAAATTATAAATTTTAGATGATATGAGTTACAAAGAAGACAATTTAATTCAGATTAAAACATTTGATTTTGCATTGAGTATTATTAAATTTTACATGGAATGCAAATCTCAGAATGAATATATTTTATCTAAACAAATTCTTCGAAGTGGAACTTCAATTGGAGCCAATGTAGAAGAAGCAATTGCAGCTCAGTCTAAAAGAGATTTTATTTCAAAGCTTTCTATTGCTAATAAAGAAGCTAGAGAAACAAAATATTGGTTGAGGCTTTTCAGCTCTTCAAATTTGGTCCAAATTGACATAGAATCTTATTTAAAGGAGATTGAAAGCATCATTAATATCTTAACTAAAATCATCAAGACATCATCTGAAAATTTATAACAGCGAATCTTAAAGCACAATAATTTTAGATTTTAAATTGTAAACTTTAGATGTCAACCAATTTAGAAATAAAGAGCTATAAAAAATTAATTTATAACAACATCAAAAATTTACAAACGCGAATCTAATTTAAAATCTATAATCTATAATCTAAAATTTAAAATAATGACCAATACACTAAAAGGCGGCGAATTCATCATCAAAGATATTCCTGCAGCAGAAATTTTCAGTCTTGAAGAACTGACCGAAGAGCAAAAAATGCTCCGTGAATCCATCCATGATTTTATGGAAAGAGAAGTGATTCCAAAGCGTGAGCGTTACGAAAGTAAAGATTATGCCTTAACCGAAGCTACCATGCGTCAATTGGGCGAAATGGGAATTTTGGGAATCGCAGTTCCAGAAGCCTACGGCGGACTTGGAATGGGCTTCGTAAGCACCATGTTGGCCTGTGATATCGTTTCCGGTGGAAATGGTTCCCTGGCGACTGCATACGGCGCACATACCGGAATTGGTACGCTTCCAATTTTATTATACGGAAGTGAAGAACTCAAACAAAAATACCTGCCTGCCTTAGCGACCGGTGAAAAATTCGGAGCCTACTGTTTGACAGAGCCTGATGCAGGTTCCGATGCGAACTCCGGAAAAACCAGAGCAGTACTTTCTGAAGATGGTAAATATTACATCATCAACGGACAGAAAATGTGGATTTCTAATGCAGGTTTTGCAGACACTTTCACGCTTTTTGCAAGAATTGAAGACGATAAAAACATCACCGGTTTCGTGATCAACCGCTCTGAACTGGAAGATCCGGCAAGCATGACGATGGGTGAAGAAGAACACAAATTGGGAATTCGCTCCTCTTCTACCCGTCAGGTTTTCTTTAATGATATGAAGATTCCCGTTGAAAATTTGTTGGGCGAAAGAAACAACGGTTTCAAAATCGCTTTGAACGCTTTGAATGCTGGTCGTATTAAATTAGCCGCTGCAAACATTGATGGACAAAGAAGAATTACTTCGCTTGCCATCAACTATGCGAACGAAAGAAAACAATTTGGCGTTTCTATTTCTACTTTTGGCGCAATTCGTAAGAAAATTGCAGAAATGACAACTGGAATTTTCGTGTCAGAATCAGGGTCTTACCGTGCTGCAAAAAATGTAGAAGATAAAGTAAATGAATTGGTTGCAGCAGGTTCTACGCACGAACAAGCAGAATTGAAAGCACTGGAAGAATATGCAGTAGAATGTTCTATATTAAAGGTTTACGTTTCCGATCTTACACAGCATATTGCAGATGAAGGAATCCAAATCTACGGTGGAATGGGATTCTCTGAAGATGCACCTATGGAAGCAGCGTGGCGAGACGCCAGAATTGGCAGAATCTACGAAGGAACCAACGAAATCAACCGACTTTTAGCCGTTGGAATGTTGATCAAGAAAACCATGAAAGGCGAACTTGATTTGTTGAAACCAGCCATGGCAATCGGAAAAGAACTGATGGGAATTCCTTCTTTTGAAGTTCCAGATTTTTCAGAATATATGTCTGAAGAAAAAGCCCTCCTTCATAACTTGAAGAAAGTATTCTTGATGGTTGCAGGAGCCGCACTTCAAAAATACATGATGGAAATTGAAAAACAGCAGCATCTCCTTTTGAACGCTTCCGAAATTCTGAACCAAATTTACATGGCAGAATCTGCAATTTTACGTGCAGAAAAACATTTCTCCGCAGATTCTGTAGAAGCAGCAATGGCGCAACTCAACCTTTACAAAGCCGTGGAAGCAATTACCACAGCCGCAAAAGAAGGAATTGTATCCTTTGCAGAAGGCGACGAACAACGCATGATGCTTTCTGGTTTACGCAGATTTACAAAATACACCAATATGCCAAATGTAGTGGCGCTGACTGAAAAAGTGGCGGCGCATTTTATGGAGAAAGGAGCGTACTAAAATCATTGCGAGGAAGTCATTAAGTTCGTCATTGCGAGGAACGAAGCAATCTTTCTCTTTTAAATATTGAACGCCTCAAGAAATTGGGGCGTTTTTTTATACATGCCTGCAAGTCGGAAACTTTGCGACCCACTGCCGTGTGGTCACCCGCCACCCACCTCCCAAACGGCGATGACCACCTTACCCAAGCACCCTACCCACCTTAGGTAAGCACCCCCTACACCTTCATTTTTGAAAAAACCACCTTACCCAAGCACCCTAGCCTCCTTGTATAAGCACCCCACCCACCTCAAAAAGGGCGATAACCTGCTTCAAGAGGTGGTTTTCTCATGATTTGACCAATTTTTTAAATTTTTTAGCATAAAAAATGCCCCGCAAATTGCGGGGCCCCCTTAAAAATAATGATGTTTGGGAAAAACAATCACTATCCATTTTCTGTTGGTCTATTTTTCTTTGCACGGGGCAAGAAGAATTGTTTCAGTTCGTCTCGTTTGGTTTCAAAACCAGGCTTGTGTGCCCCCGCTTTGTAGTTGCAATATGCGTAATCATCTAGTGCGGCTTGGTAATTATCATAATCGTGCAAGATTTTTGTATTTTTCAACAGCAAGGCAATTGCATCAATTCGGTAGGTGATGCCTTCATAAAAGCTGCGGCTGTCCTTATCTTTCTCAAATTCTTCCCAATCCACATCCGGTGACGAAAGTTCTGGGCTATTATGTCTGTAGTCCCAATCTTTATTGATAAAGAGTTTGTGCTGTTCGTTTACACTGCCATACAATTGGCGCTCTTGCGGCGTAAGCGTGACCGATAAATCACTGAGTTCATTTTCCAAACTGCTTATTGCTGTTTGGATGGCGTTTTTTTTTGCCGCTGTGAGGTGAAAATTATTTAAGTTGTTAATAGGCATGGCACTCTGGTTTTAAAATTATTACGATAAAATTAATAACAAAAACGAAATAAAACAATCGTGAAAACACCCATTTTTCAGGGGACGGTCTTAAAAGAAACTCCTCGCTATAACCATGCGTTCCTTTCAATACGGATTGGTAGCATCTGATCATTAATTCGAGCCTCAAACAAGCCACAGCACTTTGGCAAAATTAATAAGCTAGCCTCCTGCGCAACGTCTCCGACTTTGAGCAACCACAATCTCACTCCTCATAATTATTATACTTCCGAAATTCACTTGTTTTCGTAGTATCTATAATTAGTGGATCTGCCAGTTCTATTTGTCGCAATCCTTCACCACCACTATCCAAAATTAATTGCCTAAGAATATTTAAATTCCTGCGCTTTAAAATTGATACTGCAAGTGTAAACCGCCATAATAATTTCGGAAATTTCCGGGATAATAATAACGGGGCGCTTTGCCACCAAATCCTACCGCATTGGTCAGAATACTTGCGGCATATTTTTCATCAAAAATATTATTGATTCCAAAATAAATATGAGCTTCAGCACCGCCGAAAACAATCAATTTATAGGCGGTCTTTACGTTCACAACCTGATAGGAATCCGTGCGACCACTGTTGGAATCATTTAAATAAATTAGACCAACCTTGCGGGCATTCAAATAAAGATGAACGCCGAATCCTGTTTTCAAATCAAGTCCGTAATTTAGGGTGTAATTTGGAACGCCGGGAAGTTTATTTCCTGAAAAATCACCGTTATTATTTATGAAATTCCGAAATTCAAATTGATTTAAAGAGCCATTAAAAAAAGGATTCACACTAATATTTTCTGAAAGATTAAAACGGTAATTGGCTAGAAATTCTACTCCTTTTTGACTTGTTTTACCCGCATTTACGCCCACATATTGGTCTTCTGCAACGCGTTGTGCGACCAATAGATTTTCAATTTCAATAGTATATCCATTAATTTCTGTGTACAATTTATTTTTCAGCCAGTTCGCCTTAAAACCGATCTCATAGTTCGTACCGGTTTCGGGATTTAAATCTGTGTTAATGGTTCTTTCCGGGGTTAATGTTTCGGCAACGGTTGGAATAGAAAAACCTCTGCTTATGGATGCATAAAAATTTTTACCTTTTGATAGCTCGTAACTTGCACCCAATCTTGGTGAAAAAATCGGCTCGAATCTGTAATTTCCATTTTGATTAGAAATACCCGAATTAAAACGATCGGTGAGATTGTAGGAAGTTGTATTAAAATTAAAGCCCGTTTGCAGTTTAAATTTAGGATTAATTTCAAAATTAATTTGTCCAAATCCGTTGATAAAAGTCCTTTCCTGCTTATTTTCACTGATGCGGTCGCCCTGGACACTACCCTGCCCCGGGAAATTTTTATACAGATTTTTAAAATTTCCAGTTTGAAACCATTCGGTGTAAAATTCCCCGCCAAAACTGATCTCTGATTTAATGTTCAATATTTTACTAATCCAATTAAACTTTGTTCGCACCCCAGTAGAAATGCGATCCTCTTCCAAAATATCAAAAGGTCTCGGTTCATATCCATTTCTAAAACTGATGAATGTACTGGTTGTATTTTGCAGCTTTTCTGTCAGAAAATGGGTGTTAGACAAACCAAGTAATCCTCTATCGTAAGATTCATAGCCTTCTGATTGCGCCCAACTGAGATCGGCAGTGGTGGGACTGTTGATGAAATCATTATAATTGATAGAACTGGGAATAAAAGCTTTCAGTCGGGTGAAATTAGCGAGATAGGTTAAATTCGATTTTTTGTGAGCAGCAATATTTCCATTGATCACTACAGACTGTTTGCTCAACTTTCCGTTTTCTCTAAAGCCATCACTTGTCAAATTACTGAAAGAGGCAAAAAGACTGGCATTTTTCAGTGATAAGGCAGTTTCCGCCGTGTATTTTTGGGTATTAAAACTGCCTACCTGACCGCTGATCTTAACTTTATTCCCATCCGATATTTTCGATTGCGCCTATAAATTAATTGAACCTCCTAAACCGGCTCCAAAAATACTTGAAGTTGGTCCTTTTATAATTTCAATATGATCTAAACTTTCAGGATCAAAATCATCCAGGGTAAGTTCTCCTTCTGCCGTAGCGAGTGGAATTTCGTCGAAATAAGATTGGATTCGGTTGGTGCTGTATTGAGAGCGCGCTCCAATTCCTCTGATGGTAATTTTGTTGGTGTTTAATGCCCCTTGATTGATAAACAAACCGGGAGCCGTTCCTAGACTTTCCAAAATAGTTACTCCATCGGTACGGTCGAATTCCTTTTGACCAATTACACTAACGGCCGCCGGAATTTCTTGCAGATTTTGGGGAACCAAAGTACTTCTCAAAATGACCTCTGAAATGGCTATTGCTCTCCGTTGTAAATAAATTGCTTGAATTCCAGGTTTTGATTCTAAATTTATAGATCGATCAGCGTATCCCAAAGATTTAAGTGTAAATCGGCCCGGCAAATAGTTGCCATTAATAAAAAATAAACCGTCTTTCGATTTTGTTAATAAAGTATTGTTGAAAAAAATCTCCGCTTCAATAATATGGTAAATATCGGAAGCATCAACAATTTGAAATTGATTTTGTTGTGCTTCAACGATTGGTAAACCGTAGAGGAGAAAAAGAGCGCAAGTAATCCGTTTTAAAAAATCCATATGTTAATTTACCCCAATATTCTAGATTATTCCAGCAGCCGCATCACATTCCAGCAAATTTCTTCCTCAATTTGGAATGATTACTACTGGTTTTAATGCTGCTGAAATTAGTATGGATTAAAGATAGGGTTTATATTGAAAAATTAATATTTAGTTGCTCATCATTTGAATAATTCAAAAATGAAAAACTAGAACTCAACCCGCTGCGCGAAGTGTTCGGACTTCAACGCACACAAATCTTAAAACTTTGTCAAATTGAAAAAATCATTAATATCAATCCAAAAAAAATAGCGTTCCTACGGAACACTTACAAACAAATACAAATTTATTTCTACACCGATAAGATTCCTACGGATTATTGAAAATTGAATTTTAAATCTTAAACTTTGAATCTCCGCTGCACGAAGTTTCCCGACTTCGATGTTGCGGATTTGCAATCCATGACCATTAATTAAAACAAATCTAAAAAAATAAACTTTGTCTAAGTACCATAACCCTTCAAAAAACTTTGACAAAATAAAAAATCTATTTTATCAGCCGTTTTGCAGTTGCCATCATGGCTTCATAATGATCGTGGCTTTTACAATAAAAATTTGCATAAATAGTTTCGTAATTATTAGAATTGCAAGAATATTGATATTTAAAGGCGATATAATAAGTAGTTCTACTATATCCAAATTGTTTTGTAAGAATGGCTTTTATCTCTTTCAATCCATAATCGCAAGTTCCATTTTGAGGAAAATTCATTCTGATATACAGTTCATTATTTTTGGTGAAAAATTCAATCGAAGAATAAGTAAAACTGGTACTTCCTGTAATATTAAAAGAATATCTTGGATCTAGAAAATTGATTTTCGCAGATCTTATCCCTTTGTTTAGTGCGGCTGCCAATTCATCTACATTTTCGTAGTGATACTCGCTAACATCGGTGGAAGTTGTATTTGTTGAAGTTTTCGCAGCACTTTCTGGTATTTGTTTGTTTTCTTCGGCTTGTTCCCAAACATATTTTATTCCGGCATAATCACCACTTCTGACTCCAAAATAAATTTTGTAACCAATGTAATCTTTTAGTTCAAAATCAAAAACTTCCTTTGTGCCTTCATGAGACGTGATCGCTATTTTGCCATCATAAATTTTGTAATCGTACCTTGGTTTGGTTGCTTCATTATCCCCTTTTTTATAATAATAAACTTTTCCGTTGGGTGAAAAAGCCATATAAGTCCCTTGGTATTCTTTCGGAACGGTATAAAATTGAGTTTTAGATTCATACCGTCTCAAAAACCATTTGTTTTTAGAAATTTTTTCTATGGTTTCTTTTTCTGTTAATTTTTGAGCACTTAAATTTGGACTGCTCAAACAAAATAAAATTGCAAAAAATAGGATGATAATATTTCTCATATTCAATTGTTTTTTGGGTGGGAAATCAAAGTTAAAATGGTTTGAATCAAATTATACAATCAATAGCAAAAGTAGATTAATTCTATAATTAAATCAAAATTTAGTGGAATTTAAAATCAAATATACCATAAAATTTCGTTTAAATTGATGAAATTTTGAACCAACCAACCGATTTAAAAATTAAAAAGTACCTGTTTTACAAAGAAAAATCAGTGTTCTTGAAACCACAAAAAACCTTTCCAAAAAAAAGAAAAGAATATTAGATTTTATGTAATTTAGTTCTACCAATAATCACAAAACCAAATTGCCATGAAAAAATTACCATTGATGTTCTGCATGATTTTAGGATTTTCTACCATAAGTTATGCGCAAAGTGCCATTCCACAAAAAATAACCGACACAAGAAGTTCTGAACCAGAAAAAACTACAGGAAAAATCACAACTAAATCTGGATTAATTTATGAAGTTCTGAAATCAGGAAATTCCCAGAAGCCAACTATTCATGATGAAGTAGTTTATCATATCATCACAAGTTTGCCCAATGGAACCATTCTAAACGACACGTATAAAAGAGGAAAACCCGTAACTTCTAAAGTGAAAGAAGTTATTTCTGGTTTAAGTCAAGGTCTATTATTAATGGGAATCGGGAGCAAATACCGATTAACTATTATTCCAGATTTAGCATTTGGGGAGGAAGGTGGTTTAGGAAGAAGATTACCACCAAATACCAATATTATCTATGAAGTAGAATTGATGGAAATTCATAAAAAAGAAGCGACTTTTGATTATTCTGATATGCTTTATAGCAGATAGTAAGGTATATGATTTTCCATAATTTTCGTAAATATTCCCTCTCGCTATCAAATAACAAGAGGGTGGCGAAATTTCAAAGAAATTTTGACGGGGTAGTTTTTTAGAAAAAAAGTTTTTTCTTATTTAATCCGTTCGAGTTTCAACCGCTCTATTATCAAGCATTAAAATGCTAAAAATTAAACCTATTTTTACCACTACAATTATAAATTTTCCAAAATCATCTCCTTAAAAAAACACAAACTAAACCCCTTGAAAATCCTTTTAATCATAGGATTTGGCTATTTTTTTTGGTTGATGTTGAGAATTACTTTAGAATATATTCCATTTGATAAAGAAGCCAGTTTTTTGATGATAAAACAAACCGAAGTGCAAGGAAGACCAGAATATTTGTGGTTTTTCTATGCTCATGTTTACACCAGTATTTTTGTTTTAATGGCGGGATTTTTAGCGATTTTAAGGAAAAATTTTGGAATTAAAGATTTCCACAAAAGCGCAGGGAAAATCTATATTTTTCTAATTTTAATTCTTGCTGCTCCTTCTGGAATTTACATGGGGATTTTTGCCAATGGAAATTTCTTTGCTAAATTATCTTTCGTAATTCTGGGAAGTTTATGGTGGTTTTCTACCTTCAAAGCGTTTCAACTGGCGAGAAGTAAAAAATTTAAAGAACACAAAAAATGGATGTGGCGAAGTTTTGCGCTTACATTATCGGCGATCACATTGAGAATGTGGAAGGTTTTTATTGTATATTTATTCCACCCAAATCCGATGGATGTTTACCAAATCATCGCGTGGTTGGGCTGGATTCCCAATATTCTTTTGATAGAATTTTTAATAAGAAAAAAACTGATTTGAAATCGCCATTATTTAAAATTAACCTATTCAAAATGACCATTAAAACAATAAAAACACAAATATGAAAACTTTAAAATTAATCGCAATTGCGGCATTTGCACTTTCTCTCACGAATTGCACCAAAGGTGAAACAGTTGATGGAAATTCTTC
Source organism: Kaistella yonginensis (assembly GCF_030409525.1). GTDB lineage: Bacteria > Bacteroidota > Bacteroidia > Flavobacteriales > Weeksellaceae > Kaistella > Kaistella yonginensis. The sequence continues at coordinate 57,819 of NZ_JAUFQB010000060.1, forward strand.
CAAAGATTCTATGATTGTTGAAAAAGATTCTGCGGTAATTCCAGAAATTCACACCGAATATTATGGGATTTACACCGGAGAATTCGCGGGTTTGCAAATGGTAAAAGATGATATGGATGACCAAATGTACGAGGAAAATGTTTCCAAACGGCTATCTCTTAAAATCAACAGAATTACCAATGATAGTGTTTATGGACAAAGTATTGTGAACGGAAATCAACGTCCGTTTCGAGGAACTTTTAATGATGATTCTAAACTTTTCATTCTAGATGAACCTGGAGATGATAAAACCGATGGAAGATTTGAAGTTAAATTAAAATCCGACAGTTTAACAGGAAAATGGACTGCCTTCAACAAATCTGCAGTAAAAGCACCGAAAAAAACATTAAAATTGATCAAAAAAGAATTCGTTTACAATCCAAATTTTATGATTGATGAAGATTCTAATTTGATCGATTGGTCCAATCCGAAAGAATTTAAAGAAAAATACACCGACGAAGAAACCGGGAAAACCGAAACTTACACAACGTCCAAAAATAGAATTGCTTCTGATGCCGTTTTCAAAATAAACGCATCAAAACAAAAATTAACGGAAAAAGATTTGAAAAATTTAAGAAAATTAGATTTAGAAATCATCAAAAATTCTGTTTTCGCAAGACACGGCTACTCCTTTAAAAAAGAAACCTATCGATTTTTCTTTGAGCAAACGGATTGGTATATTCCGGTTTCCAATAATGTGGATGCAGACCTTTCTCATTTAGAAAAGGAAAATGTGGCTTTGCTGAACCGTTTTACCAAATATGCCGAAGATAAATATGATTCTTTTGGAAGATAATTTAGAGACCGGCGATATTTAACTAGCAGCAACTATTTAACCCACCAGTTATTTAAACGGCGCCTCAATTGGTTCACAAGAGGACCAATTGGTTTTGAAAATCTCCATTATTTCAACGTGGAAGCATATTTGTTGTGAAAAACACTCGATTATATTAATTCTAAAAAATTCAACATGATGTGGAAAGAAATTGATGGAAAGCTACAGCAGACTTTTAAGTTTAAAGATTTTCCCGAGGCATTTGCCTTTATAACTAGAGTGGCTTTTATTGCAGAAAGTCAACAACACCATCCCGACTGGTCAAATTCTTATAATAAAGTTACGATTAGTTTGTGTACGCATGACGCGGGTAGTCAAATAACAGAAAAAGATCATCAACTGGCCAAAGCGATTGATAAAATCAGAGCGTAAAAGTACAAGTCCCTATTTTATAATTCTCGGAATATCTGCGGAAAGCCGTGTCAGTAATTCATAATTTAAAAGATTGCTGTAGTCGCTAAACGAGGAAACCGAGAGTTGCTTTTCTGCCTGATCGCCAATTAAAACCACTTCGTCCCCGCGTTTGATTTGGTCTAAAAGCGTTACATCGATGACCATCATATTCATATTAATACTTCCGATCACGACACAGCGCTCGCCATTAATTAAAACCCTGCCGACATTGCTTAAACTGCGGCCGTAACCATGCGCATACCCTACGGGAACACAGGCGATTTTCATTTGGGCATCTGCCATAAAACTTGTACCGTAGCCTACAAATTCGCCCCGCTTCACTTTCTTAACACTCATGACGGAACTTTTCCAACTGATGACTCGTTTTAGAGGGTTCTCATTCTTCCTTTTGGTGTTATAGAAATTAACCAAAACTTCCGGACTTGGCCAAAACCCGTATTGCATGATGCCAATTCTAACCATATCCATTTGCGTTTCCGGATACATCATTGCTGCAGCGGAACAGGCAGAATGTCTTTGCTGCGGTTTTAAATTTTTAGCACAAAATTGCTGGTAGATTTCATCATAACGGTCGATTTGCTTTTTAATCCGAAAATAATTTGCGATACTTTCTGCGCCAGCAAAATGGGTACAAAGTCCTTTAAATTGAATAAAATCCGAATGCTTTTTCAGAAAATCCTGAACCCACTTCAGGTCAATCGAATTGAAGCCGGTGCGGTTCATTCCGGTTTCCACTTCAATATGAACGATGGCCTTTTTAGCCAGATTTTTAGCCACCGCCAAAGCGGAGATCAGTCGATTTTTTTCAAATACAAAAAACTCGACCCCGTTCTCTATAATCCATGGAAGATCTTCATCTGCATTAAGCCAACCCATAATCATCACCGTAGCTTTATCGCCAACGACTGCTTTTACTCTGCGTGCTTCCTGACTGTCGAACACCGAAAAGTGATGAACATTCTCTGCCAAAGCGATCTCTACAAAAGTTTCAATCGAATGTCCATACGCGTTTCCTTTTACTACTGACGAAAAAAGGACTTCTTTGCGGAAATGTTTCCTTAGAAAATTAATATTGGTTTTGTATGCTTTTGGATCAAGCTCCAGGTAAGAATTATTGTGCATCTATTAACTCGCTTATTTTAAAAAATATTTGGGCACCAGTTTCTGTAATTTCATCGGGCCAATCATAATCGGGATTATGAAGATTTGGAGTTTTTTTTCCACTTCCCAAACCAAACATCGCTCCTGCAAAATTTTCCGTAAAAATGCCAAAATCTTCGCCCCATTGAAACGGTGTTTCTCTTTCTATTAAATTAAAGTGAGAATCTCGTGCTGCTTGCCGAACAATATCTACCGCTTGGGGATTGTTTTCATTGGCGCTAAACCGCTGTGTCCAGAAAATTTCTGGTTGTAAATTGTATTTTTTTGCTGAGGCTATGGCGATCTGTTCCAACTCTTCTTCCAGCGCTTTCATTTCAACATTTAACGCCCGTCTGAACGTGTAGTGAACTTCACCGTAGCCTGCGGATATTCCATAATCTTCGGTGCCCATTGTTAGGTAAATCGGAGTCAACACGGTGAACTTCTCTTTCTTTGCATCAGGTTGATTTTTTTGATCATATTCCTTGATGATTTCAGCAAATGCAAGCGCGGGATTATCCCCATTTTCTGGTTCTCCCGCATGCGCGGTTTTGCCGTGAAGTTTGATGATGATTGAATTTACCGCACAAGTGAAGGTGTGATTTTTTACCACGATATCGTGAAAATCATAACCTGGAAGGTTGTGCAGGGCAAAAACTCTATCGGGATTTAAGGTTTTAAAACGCGTGTCATTGTAAATAGCAACGGCACCTTCGCCATTTTCTTCTGCCGGCTGAAAAAGTAAAATCACTTTCGTATGCTGCATTTTATTTTCTGCTAATTTTTTTGCGAAAGCGCACATGACAGCCATGTGACCATCGTGACCGCATTTATGTGAAATCTTTTTAAATTTGGATTGATGCGCGAACTCATTGACTTCCTGAATTGGTAGTGCATCCAATTCACAGCGAAACATAATGCTTTTTTTTACTTCTTCTGAGGGTTCATAAACCGCAATAACACCAGTGCCGTTACCCAAACCTTCCAATAATTCATCGGGTTGATATTGTTGTAAAAAAGTTGCAATTGTTTTTGAGGTTTCAAATTCCTGACCGGAAAGTTCAGGATTTTGATGAAGGTATTTTCGGAGCGCGTGAATATTGTTCATTCGTCTGTTTGGTTTAAAATTTAAGTCGATCATTAATCTTAATGGTTATAAAGTACGAAAAATAATAGAAATGTTCCTTACGATCAGTTCGTTTTAATTAAACTTTAACTTTTTAGGTATTGAAATTACATCCATTATCATTACAAAAAATGAGGAAGTAATTCTTTACATTAACTTAATTTCAGCTTTAAAATTAATGAAGAAAACGTACAATATCAACATTAATAAAACCCTACTTCGATGTTTTTTCACTGCTCTTTTTTATTTTTCTATTTTTGCACTCTTTAAAAAACTTTATTCGAAAGTATTGAAAAATTAAGACAACGATTCCGTTGAAAACCATATGAAATTAGTCCTCAACTTATTCGACTTCAACCAGAAAGTAAACTATAGAAATGAAATATTAGCCGGTTTGACTGTTGCTATGACCATGATTCCAGAATCGTTGTCATTTGCTATTTTGGCGGGATTTCCGCCGTTGGTCGGTTTATATGCTGCGTTTATTGCGGGCTTAATCACTGCTATTTTCGGCGGAAGACCGGGCATGGTTTCTGGTGGCGCGGGTGCAACGGTAATCGTTTTAATTGCACTGATGCGATCTGATGGACTGGAATATGTTTTTGCAGCAGTAGCGCTCGCCGGGGTGATTCAAATTTTAATTGGCTTATTTAAATTCAGCAAATTTATTCGATTAGTTCCACAACCTGTGATGTACGGTTTTGTCAATGGTTTATCGATCATTATTTTCATGTCGCAGCTCGATCAGTTTAAAGTACTTACGAATGGTCAACTCACTTGGCTTCAAGGGGAACCCTTAATGATTATGATCGGATTGGTTGCGTTAACCATTGCTATCGTGGTATTATTTCCAAAAATAACTAAAAAAATTCCTGCCTCTTTGGTTGCAATTATGGTGGTTTTTGCGCTGGTGGTCGTTTTGGGAATCAATACCAAAACAGTTCAGGATATTGCTTCCATCGAAGGTGGTTTTCCTCCATTTCATATTCCCAATATCCCATTTACGCTGGAGGCTTTCAAAACAATTCTACCGTACTCGTTAATTTTTGCAGCGGTTGGCTTAACAGAGGGACTTTTAACTCTGAATTTAGTAGATGAAATGACCGGTACCAAAGGAAACGGAAATCGTGAATGTATCGCTCAGGGAACCTCGAATATCGCAAATGGTTTCTTTTTCGGGATGGGTGGTTGCCCGATGATTGCGCAAACTTTGGTGAATCTTTCTGCCGGTTCACGTGCAAGGCTTTCTGGAATTATCGCTGCAATTACGATTTTACTTATTATTCTATTCGGGGCACCAATTATTGGTCAGTTGCCCATGGCAGCTTTAGTTGGCGTAATGATTATGGTCGCACTGGGCACTTTTGAATGGGCAAGTTTTCGGATTGTAAGAAAGATGCCACGACATGACATTTTCGTTCTTATTCTTACCGCTGCCATTACGGTTTTGCTTCATAATCTTGCGCTGGCGGTGTTGATTGGTGTTATTATTTCGGCCTTGGTGTTTGCCTGGGAAAGTGCTAAAAGAATCCGCGCCAGAACGTATATCGATGCAGCAGGAATAAAACATTACGATATTTACGGGCCGCTTTTTTTTGGATCTGTAATGGCTTTCTCAGAAAAATTTAAGATTGATGAAGACCCCAAGCAAATTATTATTAATTTTAAAGAATCCCGGGTCTCAGATATGTCTGCAATTGATGTTCTAAATACCATCACCAAAAAATACAGCGACGCTGGAAAAACCGTTCACCTTCAGAATCTAAGTGCCGACTGTGTGCGCCTTTTAAACAAAGCAGAAGCGGTAATAGAAGTCAACATCATCAAAGATCCCGAATATTTAGTCGCAATTGATTAATAGAGGGTGCCCCGAGAATTATAAATTTAAAAGTGAATTATTCTAAGGGTTAATTCCAGAAATAGGTCGATAAAAAATGGGCGACGCGATTCATATCTTGGCGCATAGAAAATGCGAGCAGGCATTTCAACTGAATAAGAATCGGCTCAAAACCATTGGCCAGTTTTAGAAATTCACGCTCTGGGATTATGCCATAGCATTTTCCTTGGTGCAAAAGATTAAGCGTTTTATCTCCCAGCTCCACCGATATATTGCCTACTTTCTTATAAAAAGTATAATCACTAATTTTCACAAAGCCATCTTCCAACATTTCGGAAATAAGTTTGCTAAAGAGTTTTTGTCCTTCTGGAGATAAATTCATAATACTAAAATTGCCATTGTAAAATTACAAAAATAGATTGAATGCGCATTTTAATGGTTTTAGTCCGTTTATTTCTGAATAATTAATATTGAAAATTCTTGTATATTGCATCTATAATTAAATCAAATGACGAAAGAAGAAATGCTTAACAAAGCCATAAAACTTGCCCAGAAAGCACATAAAGGACAGACCGATAAGTTTGGAACACCGTATATCGGTCATGTCATGCGCGTGATGAACGCAGGGAAAACCTACGATGAAAAAATGGTGGGCGTGTTGCATGATATACTCGAAGATTGTCCAGAAATAACCGAAGAAACTTTAAAAGAAGAAGGCTTTTCTGAAGAAGTGATTTTTGCCATTAAATGTATAACAAAAACGGCAGATGATATGGATTATACCGAATTTATTCGCCAAACTGAACAATCAGCGCTGGCGGTTTCAGTCAAAATAAATGATTTAGAAGATAATATGAATTTAACACGATTTACGCACACATTGACCGACCGGGATATGAAAAGACTGAATAAATATCTGACCGCTTATCTTTATTTAAAAGAAAAGTATTAATGATGCCCACGTACAAACGGTAGACTGAAAAACCGCCTCGATCAGGAGACGGTTTTATTTTAAGACGTTTAGTATTGATGTTGACTATTTGTAATTTACCGGCTGAAATCCTGCACCCATTTTCACCATCATATTCCAATCGCCTCCATGTGGACTTTTAGCGATGTCGTAGTAATTGATCAAATACTTATCCCCTCTTTTAACGATAATGGCCACTGGGATACTTAAATGCATCACACGATAAGGATATTTATTTTCTTTAAATTCAGACCATTTATTGCCTAAAAATATCGTTTTCACATATTCATCTCCAAGTCTTTCTTTCGCTAGACTATTCACTTTTGCGGCCGTAGCTGCATCGATCTTAACTCCTTTTGGCATTTCAACCGTTGGAGCAAAGTGGGCGCGTACATTGGTTTCAACATCAAATATTTGGTCTTTTAGAACGGTATAAGAGGCTTCAATTTTACGATTTACCACATCAGAAGATTTATAATCTTTATGTTTTCTAAAGATATTCTCCATGATACCATCAATTTTAAAACATACGATATATTTAACTATTGGATTAGTTTCTGTCTCATACTGAACAAATAGTTCAGTTACATAATAACGAAGATAGTCGATGGGCATTGCAGTTCGGGCTAAAGTTAGGGCTTGTTCTTTTCTTAGCTCTTGAGCATGTACATAAAGGTCTTCTGAAGGAGCAAAAAGTAAAGTTCCCGTTTTGGCATCAACAATTCCTTTCTGTTTGTCAGACAATTTATAGGCGTATTTGATTTCAAACTTACGGTTCTCAAACATCACTACTTGTACATATTTATGAAATGCCAAAGCACTTTGCGGATCGGCAATATATAGAGCAGTCCACGCATTTCTAAAGAATTCATCGTTTGTAACGACTACTTTCTCCCCAGTTGGAGATTCTACCGCCGTGTAAGGAAAAATATACTCAACTCCGGAAGGTTGTTTGGAAATATTTACTACTGCTAAAGTAAATTGTTCATTCCGGAACTTCTCTGATTCTTCATCGTGCAAATACCACAACTCTTTGTATTTATAATAAGGTTGATAAGGAAATGCTTCTGGATCAAATTGCTCGTAAGCGGCGTGTATTTCAGCAACAGATTTATTATACTTCGCTTCTACGGTTTGGTCAGAAGCTTTTGGATCGGCAGCGAGCGCTTTGACACTGGGCTTATATTTCTTTTTATAGTTGTAGGCTCCACCTTTGCCGAGCGGTTTTGCCAGATCAGGTTTCGGAATGGCTTCTTTTGCTTTATTAATATTCTCAGTTTTGATCTCGTCTTTCTTAGTTAAAATTTTGTTACTAATTTAGTTTCAACTTTTCCTTTTACTTTGTCACCGATTTTGTTTAAGTCAATTTGGGCTTGTACGGTGCCAAAAGTAAGCATCATAGCAATCGTTAGCAGGGTTGTTTTGATTGTTGTTTTCATAATTTGTAGTATTAAAGGTTCTTTCAATTAATTATTAAACACCGGTAGATTGACACAAGGGAAGGTACATTGACCAATACAGATTTGCAGTAAAAAACTTTTATCAATTTGAAACATGATGTAGGTCTTAACTTACTTCTCATTTACACCTACAGAAAAATGCGATATATAGTTTTGATTAGAAGCAAATAGAAAAATATTAACAAGTACGGGTTGTGTCTTTATCTATTCCTTTTATTAAAGTTACAATTAAGAATTTTCGGAAACAAATAATATACTACGATTCATTATGTATAGCAGTAATTAATTTTTCAATAACTGATTATTACAGAAAAATAATTATTAATTACAATTTTGAAGCTGGATTTGATGATGGTCACAGTGATTGTGATTTACAAGTAATTTGTAAAGAGTAGTCAGCGCTTTTATTCCAAAAAAAGACACCAAAATTTAATTTAAGTGTCTCTGTAATTTTTAAAAAAGTAGTGATATTGTATCTGATTAAAAGTTTTATAGATTTTAATTTCGTAGATTTTCCAGCGCTAATGAATCCGAAATAAGATTGAAAATTTAGGTTATCGTTTTGGTAGATTCTGCTACCAAGGCTTTTAATTCGCTCACTTCTGCCGCCGATAAATCCCGCCATTTGCCGATTGGAAGATCAAGTTTTATATTTAATACCCGGATTCTTTTCAGTTTTTTAACTTCGTACCCGCAATACTCACACATCCGGCGAATTTGGCGGTTAAGACCTTGTGTTAATACGATTCGAAATGATAGATTATCAATTTGCTCCACTTCACACTTATTGGTCACCGTATCCAAGATTGGGATTCCGCCGCGCATTTGCTGTAAGAATTTGGGTGTAATAGGCTTGTCCACGCGCACGATATATTCTTTTCCGTGGTTGTTTCGGGAGCGTAGAATTTTATTCACAATATCACCATCATTGGTCAAAAGAATCAAACCTTCACTTGGTTTATCTAAACGCCCAATCGGGAAAATTCTTTTCGGGTGGTTAACAAATTCGATGATATTATCTCGCTCTCTTTTGGTATCAGTGGTACAAACAATTCCGACCGGTTTATTCAAGGCGATATACACTGGCTCTTCGTCGGTTTTTCTAATGGTGACTCCATCCACAAAAATTTCATCGTCGTCAGAAACTTTGGTGCCCATTTCCGGTACTACTCCATTGATGGTAATTCTGCCCTGTTCCAACAGTCGATCCGCTTCTCTACGAGAGCAGAACCCAACTTCTGACAGATATTTATTTATTCTAGTCTTTTCCATATTCATTATAGTTTTTGTTACTGAAGATCGTAAGTCCGTAAAATAGACCCACAAAAGTAACTCCTGTATTTCCTAACTGTTGACCTTCAAAATATAAGCCGCCTTGCTGGCTTAAACGTTTGCTATGAGAAACCAATTTGCCTACTTTTATTCCAAACAAATCCGCATTGTCAACCACCGATTTATTCAGTTGAAATCCATAGGTTAAATCAATAAAAACAGGTTCACCATCATCAACATTCAACAGGATTCTGGGTTGTATAATTCCATACAAAATATGAAAATTATCTGAAGTAAAGGTATATTTTAATCCACTACCCAAAGACAAATTAGGAATGAAATTAAATCCTACCACGGCTGAAGTACCGTAAGAAAAATCGTTTGGATAGGTTGTATACTGATTGTTTGGATCGTTTTTTTGATCTCGATTACTCTGAATGATATTTGATAAATTAAATCCAGCACTTAGTTCTGGGCTAAAATAAAAACCTTGAATTGGTTTTTTTTCTGATTTAGTTTGGCCAAATCCAAAAATAGAAAACAATAAAACTAGTAAAATAATTTTTTTCATCGATCGAAATCTATATTGTACACTTAAATACGCTGAATATTGCACTTTTTCCTACTTATTTATTAAAATTTTCAAAACGATAGTCATTTTCCAGATATTCTGCACTTGCATTTTCAAGGGTATAATCTCCAATTTTAGTACGCCGAAGATTGGTTAAATACGCTCCCACTCCTAAATCTTGACCAATATCATGCGCCAAACTGCGAATATAGGTTCCTTTGGAGCAACCGACCGTAAAGCGTACGAACGGCAATTCAATCTCTATATCTTCAATATAATTAATGGTTGTTTTTCTGGATTTCATTTCGACCTCTTTCCCTTTTCTGGCTAAGTCGTAAGCACGGTTTCCTTCAATCTTAATGGCGGAAAAAACAGGAGGTTTCTGGTCAATTTCGCCCAAGAATTTTTTTAAAGTTTCCTTGATTTGCTCTTCGGAAAGGTGCGAAATATCCTGCGGATGCATTTCGGGTTTTTCGGTGTCGTACGATTCTGTTTGCACGCCGAGTTTTATTTCGGTGAAATATTCTTTTGGAGCATCCTGAATTTCAGGAATGATCTTGGTGAACTTTCCGGTACAGATAATGAGTAAGCCAGTTGCTCGCGGATCTAAAGTTCCTGCGTGCCCGATTTTAAATTTTTTCGGAAGATTAAATTCTTTTTTAAGTTTGAATTTAAGTTTGTTCACCGCTTGAAAACTCGTCCAATCCAAAGGTTTGTCGAGGAGAATGATTTGGCCGGAAAGTAAATCTTCGTCTGTCATTTTTAAAAACTAATTGGGTAAGAGGTTCTGGTTTGCAGCCAGACCTGAGTGGAGCTCTTTTTGCCGCAACGAAGTGAAGGCGAAAAAGCGGGAACGGAGGGCGGAAAAAGCTGCCCAAAATAAATTATTGAAACTGCGTAAAATAGATCAACAACACGATTCCCACGATAATCCGGTACCAACCCCAAGGTTTGAATCCATATTTATTGAGCAAGCCGATGAACGATTTTATGGCGATTAAAGCGACGATAAACGCGACGACATTCCCTACTACAAAAGCAATGATATGATCTGAAGACGACAAAATCATTTCATATCCTTTCATTGGAGTGGCTGTTTCTTTGCCCCAGGTTTTTACAAAAATAGAATAAACGGTCACGGCTAACATGGTGGGAACCGCCAAGAAGAATGAAAATTCTGCGGCTGCTTTTCTGGTTAATCCCTGGGTCATTCCCCCGATGATGGAAGCTGCACTTCTACTCGTGCCGGGCATCATGGCGAGGCATTGCCAAAACCCAATGATCACGGCTTTTTTAATAGACATGTCTTTTTCATCCTGAATTGTGGGGTTTTTAAACCAAGAGTCAGAGAAGAGTAACACGACTCCACCCAGCACTAAAACGACTGAGATTGCAATTTGGTTACCTAGAATCGCCTCGATACGATCATCAAAGATATAGCCTAAAATCAAGGCAGGGACTACTGCGAAGGCTAATTTGTAATAAAATTGCAGATTCTGAAAATCGAAAAATTTTTTCCAATAGGCAAAGACGACGGCCAAAATGGCTCCAAACTGAATGGAAACCTGGAACATTTTAAGAAATTCGGTTTCTTCCATGCCCATTAAGGAGGCGGCGAATCCCATATGCGCCGTAGATGAAACAGGGAGGAATTCGGTAAGACCCTCAATAATTGCAATAATAATTGCTTTGAATAAATCCATTTAAATTGATATTAAAAAAACCTTTGGACTGGCGTAGAGTAACCAGATTATTAAAAAAACTTTGTCAAAGATTTAAACTTTGACAAAGTGGAATCGTCTAAAAATTACTTAATTTTTCTTTCTTTTCAGAATCGCATACACTTCTATGGCAAAACCAGCGATGACCAACATGGGTGCAATCCGAATTCTGCGGATGGAGAAAATTCCTTCATTCCAAAGATTTGGGTCGTATTTTCCATCAACGGTATTGGCATCTGCGCCCATCATGAGAAGAAATCCGATAATGATTAAAGCTAAGCCAATCAGCATCAGTCTATAATTTTCTTTACCAAAATAGAAGGGATTATGTTCTGAAACTTCGGTGCTTTTACCAATGGAATCGGCCGAGAATTTTTTATTTTTTTTGCTCATTTTTTAAGAATAATATAGATCATCAACATTGGATCGTAAGAAACGCCATGTTGCGAAAATGGTCGAGAAAACAGTAATAAAAACGCCCAATAGGAAAATACCTACGACTAAAATAATCAATTGGTTATTGTCTTGGGCAAATGGTGTTCCGATTTGGGTAATGAAGTAATACCAACCTGCAAACAACACTGTTAACCCAATCACTGCACCGATTACGCCTAAAATAATGGCTTCTTTGATAAATGGTTTCAAGATAAAACGGCGTTTGGCACCTACGAGCTGCATGGTTTTAATAATGAATCTTTTAGAGAATATTTTCAAACGAATGGAGTTGTTGATTAATACAATTGCTAAAATTAAAAACAATAATGAAAATCCTAAAATCCATTTGAGGATATTGTTCAGATTGTTATAAACTTCTACCATCAGCGTGCTGTTATTTTTCACATCGATAATTCCGGGGGTCGACTCAATCTGCTTAATGGTTTGCTCTATTTTTGTAGGATCTACGAATTCTGGTTTTAGCGCAACTTCTATGGAAGAAGGAAAAATATTTTCATCGAACAAGGCACTGCTTTCAATTCCCATACTTTTCTTGGCTTCTTCTGCCGCCATTTCACGGGAAATATAGGTTGCTTTTTTTACGGGTCCTAATGCCTGAATTTTCTTAAAAGTTTCTGCTTCCATTTTTGCAATTTTCACCGAATCTTTTGCATCGTAATTTTCATCAAAATACGCATTCACAACCAATTGCTCTTTGATATAATCTGAATATTTTTGAGCATTGATCAAAATCAAACCCATTAATCCCAATAAAAATAACACCAATGCAATACTTATCACTACGGTGATATTGCTGGAACGAAGTCGCCTTTTGTTAAAATCTTCAACTGTCTTAGCCATTAAATAAAAAATTTCTGCTAAAATAGAAAAAAACTTCCGTAATTTGCGGACAAACGCAGAAAATCGCTGTTAAAAAAAACATAAAAGAAATGAAGTGCTCCCTTGGAAAATGGGTTTTTAGTCTTCATTTCGCAACCCTAAAATTATATTTCTGAATGAGCGTAAGAGCCAAAAAACATCTCGGTCAACATTTTTTGATGGATGAAAATATTGCTAAAAATATTGTAGATGGACTGAGTTATGAGCACCAAAATCAGGTGTTAGAAATTGGCCCTGGAATGGGTGTACTCACCAAATATCTTTTAGAAAAAGATGCCGAAATTTTTGTGGCAGAAATTGACAAAGAATCTATTGAATATCTAAAAGCACATTACCCAAAACTAGAGGAACATCATTTTATTGGTGATTTTCTTAAATTAAATATTGCGGAATCTTTTGAGGGACAGGTCTCTGTGATTGGGAATTTTCCTTATAATATTTCGTCTCAGATTTTATTTAAAATTATTGATTATTACGACCGCATTCCAGAAATGGTTGGCATGTTTCAGAAGGAAGTTGCTGAACGAACAGCAGCGGTGCCGAGAACGAAAGACTATGGAATTCTGTCGGTTTTGGTGCAAGCGCTGTATGACGTAAAGTATTTGTTCACCGTACATGAGAATGTGTTTAATCCGCCGCCAAAAGTAAAATCAGGTGTGATTCGTTTGACCCGAAATCCAAAAGAAGGTTTAACCGGAAATGAGGTTTTATTTAAGAAAATTGTAAAAGCCGGCTTTGGTCAGCGGCGAAAAAAACTATCGAATTCTTTGAAAGCATTGGAGATTCCGGAGGAATTAAAAACGCATGAATTTATGGATAAACGAGCGGAGGAACTATCTGTTGCAGACTTTATTTCATTTACACAACTTTGGAAAGCTCATTCCTAAAAAACCAAAAAACCATTTCAGCTGATTTGAAATGGTTTTTTTGTCTTGTTGAAACTGTCTATTTAAATTTAAATCACCAACCTGTCTGCCGAGTGGCGAAAAGTTTTTTAAAAGCACGAAAAAGCAAAAGTTCAAAATCTATTTTTCTGAAGGAAGGTTAGTCTTTTCTTCTTCACTTTTCAAATCTTCCAAGCGTTTTTGCAGATTGGCAATCACTTCTCTCATTGCTTTGATATCGCTTTTATTGGATGAAACATTGCTTTTCAACATCACTTTTCTAGCGCGTTCGTTGTGATCCTCATCATCTTCATCTTCGGCAATATCTTCAATATCTTCTTGGATATCATCAATATCCTCGCTAATTTCTTCAATATCTTCTTGGATATCTTCAATGTCTTCTTGGATCTCGTTTACATCTTCTTTCAAATCTTCGATATGCTCCTGGCTTCTGTTCACCGACATCTGAATAAAAATAGCCAGATAAATCGCTTCCAAGGACAGTACTGTAGTCAGCACCAGTAACATTTTATCAAATTCAACCCAGCCAAATAAGGGAAGTAAAAATGCCGATAAGAAAATTAGGGAATGTGCAATTAAAGATGGTATAGAACCAATCCACCACATCACACCGTCCGTCACGCGAACTAGAAATTCAATTTTTTCTTTGGTTTTTTCTTCTCTGTTTTTCATATTCTTCACGTCAAATTAATAAATTACCACCTCACTGTTTAAACGACAAAAGTCGCAAAAGTTTATGGAGTGCAAATTACCTAAAATTAAAAGTTCACAAAATAGAAAATCTACAGATTTTTACAAACTTTGTTAACACTGCTTAAAATTGAATGACTTTTAGTGAACTTAACTTTTGTAACTTGGTTTATAAGTCCTAAATCTCCTTAGCAATTCCTAAACCAAAAAGCGCAAAATCGTACTTCGCAGGATCTTTATCATCGAATTTTCTTAAAACCAGATCCATTTCTTCGACTGTTTTCCAGTCGTTTTGTTTTCTTTGAATGATATTGAGTTTACGGGAAATATTTCCGGTGTGAACATCTAACGGAATTGATAAGTTTTTCTGATTGATGTTTTTCCAAATTCCGAAATCTACTCCTTTCCGATCCTGGCGAACCATCCAGCGGAGAAACATGATTAAGCGTTTTGCGGAGGAATTTTTGTAGGTTGAACTCACATGTTTCGTGCTTCGATGCATTGGGTTTTCTTTAAAGAATTCTGTTCGGAAACGATGCAGACTGTGGTAAAAATTGGTTTCATCTTCTTTTACTAAAAAGAGATTTTCCAGTGAATTGTTTTCTTTGTACAATCGATTTAAGTTTCGCATGAAATACTGCAGATCTTCTTTATTAAAAGTTCGATGCACCGCATTGTGGTTAAAGAAATCCATGTCGCTGTCCTGAAAATTCAGCACGAAATCGTAGGGTGCATTTCCCATCCAAGACAGGATTTTTTCGGCATCGCTGATGATTGATTTTCGGGTTCCCCAAGAAATGGTTGCGGTTAAAAAGCCGGCAATTTCAATATCCTGTAGTAAGGAAAAACGATGCGGAATCTGAATAGGATCATTTTCGATGAAGTCAATGTGATTGTATAGATTGGCTTTTTCGTCGAGGAAATCTTTTAGTTCTTGAAAGTTCATCGGTTGGATTAAGTGAATGGGCTTATAAATGATTTGACAATAAAATCTTATCTAATCTTTAATGTTTTTTGGATTTTTGCTGCCGGGTCGAAATGTTAATACGTACAAGACGCCGTCGTCTATTTCATAATAAAGTAAGTATTTATGAACAACCTTCACGTTAACATTTGAAATATCGCTTGCCCTCGCTATTTTAGCAAATTCAGCAATCACATACAATTGCTCTTCAATTAAACTATTTAATCTTAAACTGAATGATTTTCATTACTTTCGATTATTCCAATATTTAAGAATTTCAATTAATTCTTTCTCGGTTTTTTTCAGATCAAATTACTGTTCTAATCATTCCTTAAACTCTTTTTGCACCTCTTTGGTGGTGAAGACTTTTCCTTCTGCGATTTATATACGCGCTTCAGAAATTTCGTTTTTATCTTCGTGTGAAGTGTTATACATAGATTCTTCGGTCTGAAATTTAAGTAGTGGCATCAATTCATTACGTTTGACTTTATCAGTTATTTGCGTAATTTGAGTTATTAAGTCTAATTTTAATTCTGCTGTACTCATCATTACAAAATTAATCAATTTGATTTAAACATTGTGTTTTCAATATCATCTTAGAATTAAACGAAAAAATCAAGACTTACAAAAAACACCTTGTACGTAAATTCCTGCATAAAACTCTCAGCCAATCTCCACTGGAACTAAGGCTTTGGGTAGCTCGGTATTTGGAAAAACTTCGCGGGCCTCATCCAGGAAAACAGTTAGATCGTGATAACGGTTGGAGAAATGTCCTAAAATAAGTTTACCAACATTTGCTTTTCTGGCTATTCTGGCAGCTTCTAAAGCCGTGGTATGTCCGGTGTAGTCGGCCATTTCTTTTAAGTCGTGTAAAAATGTGGCTTCATGATACAAAAGATCTACTCCACTGATTAGGGGCAAAATCGATTCGGAATATCGGGTATCGCTGCAAAAAGCATAAGATATAGATTTGCTTGGTTCGGTGGTCAACACTTCATTTTTCAAAACGTAACCATCACTTAAAATGAAATCTTTGCCATTTTTAATATTTTGGTAATCGCAGGTTTCTATTTCAGGATATTTAGAAACCTCCTGCATATTGAGGTGTCTTTCTTTGGGTTTTTCGCGGAACAAATAGCCATTACAATAGATGCGGTGATTTAAGGGAATGGTGAATACTTCTAATTTATGGTCTTCGTATATTTTCTCTGATTTTTTACTTTGCAATTCATGGTAAATCACCTCGAAACCTTGATGGGTTTCAGTCAGTCTAAAAATCGTTTCTAATAATTCTTTGATTCCTTTTGGGCCATAAACATGCAAAGGGGTTTCCCGCCCCAACAGTCGAAAAGAAGCGATCAAGCCGGGCAATCCGAAAAAATGATCACCATGAAGGTGGGAAATAAAAATATGGTTTATTTTTGAAAACCGTGCTTTTGCTTTTCTCAACTGAACTTGTGTTCCCTCACCACAATCAATAAGAAAACAGCGCTCATCCATTTCTAAGAATTGCGAGGTTGGTGAGGAATTCACGGTCGGAATCGCAGAGTTGAAGCCGAGAATAGTTAGGTGTGCGCTCAAAAGTGTTGGATGTTTGGTGTGAGAGGTTAGGTGTTGGGTGTTTTTAAATTCTTGCAAATTTACTGATTTTTTGGGGATTTTGAAAAGAAAAAGAGTCATGATTCTAGCCCAGATCGCAGCGGCATCCTCTGCCTTTTTTTTAAAAAGGCAGAGATAGAGCGGAGAGCTGGACGGGTTTTGTAAAAAGCAAAAATCGTGAAGCTCCAAAAAAAAAAATCCCAAAACAGGTTTGGGGATTTATGATTTTAATTATTTGGTATTTAATTTTTTGAATCTAATATAAGAAGCAATTGCGAGGGCAAACATAAAGGCAATGCCCAGATAGACCCAAATCGGAACTGGCACTGGATCACCAGCCGCGTATGAATGAAGACCGCTTAGGTAGTAATTTACGCCAAAATAAGTCATCACAATGGTGCTGATGGCAAATAAAGAAGCGACGTGGAAAGCCCATCTTCCTCTTAAACCTGGCACCAATCTCATGTGCAAAACAAAGGCGTAAATCATCACAGAAATGAAAGCCCAGGTTTCTTTTGGATCCCAGCTCCAGTATCTCCCCCACGATTCATTGGCCCAAATCCCACCCAGGAAAGTGCCGACCGTTAGGGCGTACAATCCGATGGTTAAAGACATTTCTGAAACGATGGTTAATTCTTTAATGGTTTTATCGTTGTGTATTTTGAAAATTTTCTTATTTGAGAAAATGTAGAAGAAAAGCACAATAATTGCGATCACCATGGAGAGTCCAAAGAAGCCGTAACTGGCGGTAATAATCGCCACGTGGATGATGAGCCAGTATGATTTCAACACTGGAACTAGTGGTGTAATTTGCGGATCAAGCGCGGAACCACCGTGCGCAAAGCCCATCATAATTACCGCTACCATGAATCCAGCGGCTGGAATTAGGGCATTTGAGTTTCTGTACAATAACAGTCCGGCCGAAATACCGACCCATGAAATAAATATAATTGCTTCATAACCGTTACTCCACGGTGCGTGGCCTGAAATATACCATCTCCCGACCAAGCCTAAGAATTGCAGGAAATAACCCACCAATCCCAGCAGGATTAAGGCTTTGATTATTTTATTTAAAATCTTATTGGGTTTGAATAATTCGATGAAACCTAAAAGCAATAATAGCCCACCAATTACGGTGTAGAACATGAGCAAATAAAAGTTAATGTTTGCTTTGTTCATCAGTACTTCCAGCTTTACTTTTGATTCGCTGGGAACTACATTTTTGCCCCAAGTTTTTTGGTATAGTTCTAATTTTGCCAGTTCTGCATCTGCTTTGCTCCAGTCGCCAGATTTTTGGGCTGCCAATACTTCTGAGAAGTACGGTCCCATCACTTCTTGAGAAGCGGTATCTGGTTCAAAATTTTGATCCAACCACGAATGCCAGGTATTATTAGGGTCGTTTTTCACGGGAACGATTCTCATAAACTGACCGCTAAAGAATTCATTAAATGCCTGAACACGGTCATTTACTTTGATTACTTCTTTATCGTAGTTGGTTTGTTCCGCAGGTTTTTTTCTGAAAGCGGTTTGATAATCCTCTTCTAAGACATAGTGAAGAGCACCCGTTTCGTCTGCTGGGAATAAGGACATTAACGTCGTATAGCCGTCCTCGTTGGCTTTGGTTTTTTTCTTCAGTTCATCGCCTCCTTTGGCACCTACATTAATTAAAGGAACCATCGTCCAACTTGCCGTATCGATGTTGATGGATAAAAACCATTGATTTGCGGTTAGAAATTTACCATCGCTTCCACGAAAAGCATCTTTTTTATATAATTTTCTAAGAACATCTAAAGCCTGAGTATTCATCGGAACAATTCTACCTTCGTAGTTTTGCACCAAGAGATAAGCAAATTTTTCTGCGTGTTCTCTATTGATTTTATTTTTAGAAATAATATCGTCTGCGGTAATTGGTTTTGGAGATTTCAACATACCTGCAGCCACTGGTTTTTTAGGGGCTGGTTCCGCTGCTAATAAATCTGCTGCGCCGTGGTCATGACCATCATCTGCAGAATGTACTTCACCCGAACCATCTGTATTTCCGTGGGTTTCAATTTTCTGAGCATTAAAGTTTAAGGTTAATAAAATCAACAAAAGGGTGGTAATTTTCTTTTTGCTGACGTTCTTTAACATTTGATTTAATTTCCAGAAATGCGTTCCTTTCCAGAAAAAGATTACAAACATCCCACCAAAAAGGAAGAAATAGCCAATATAAGTGATTAATGTCCCCCAGAAATCGTGGTTGACCGATAGAACTGTTCCTTTGCGATCCGGATCAAAACTAGATTGGAAGAATCGGTAACCTTCATGATTCAAAACATGATTCATATAAATTCTATAAGGTCTTTGCTTTCCATTTTCAATAATTTGAACGTGACTTTCATAAGCACTTGGAGAAGAACTTCCCGGATACGTTTCCATGACAAATTTTTCTAATTTTAAAGAAAATGGGGTTGTATACACTTTTGGTCCAAATCCTAAAATAATGTTCATCCCATCAACCGCGATTTGTTTAAAGGCATTAGGATTTCCTTTTTCTACCGGAAGATCAACCACAAGTTTAGATTTTGGTCCTTGCACTTCAACGGTTAAATTATCGGAAACATTTTGATCTTTTTTGCGGTCGCCTTCATAAGCGATTAGTTTTCCTTTCATTAAACCTTCGGGAACAACCAATTTCAAATTGTTAATGGTATAAAGACTTCTTAATACAAGAGGTTCATATTCATCCTTCTTGGTCATCCCTTTTGCTTGGGTTGCCATGGTCATATATTCTGATTCTACGGGCGTTTTGATGAGCAAATTTCCGTTGGTATTGTTAAATTCCACCGCACCATCAATCGCTCTATTGAAAGAAACCAAAGTTCCGTTTACCAATTTAGAGTCTCCTGGTTTAATATAGATATTTTCTCGTCCGCTATCGCCTGTAGAAACCAAATGCAGGTATTCTGTACCCGCAGGATCTGCGATCAAACTGTCTTTTTTTCGTTGAATATAATCCAGTGCTTTTACTGAGATTTTTTTGTCGTGGTATTCATAACTTGCTTTAAAGTTTTTATGCAGTGGCGACATCATATAAGGAACATCTTGATAGTTCAAAATATCTCCTTTTTCTTCAATCTGGATTTTAAAGAAATTTTTGTCGGTGATGATTTCGTTGGAAGTTTCCCCTTCGCGTATGTGCATTATTCCTTCAAAACTGATGTATCTTGTGACTGCACCTCCTATAAATATTAAAATAAATGATAAATGAAAGACCAAAACCGGCCATTTTTCTCGTCGCCAAAGTCGGTATCGTGAAATATTTCCGATGAAGTTTAACATCAATAAAACCATGACCAGCTCAAACCATTTTGCTTCATAAATAAGTGCTTTGGCGGTAGGAGTTCCGTAATCGTTTTCTAGAAAAGTAGCATAACCCATTGAAACAGCGTAAACTAATAATAAGACCGCCATCGTTCTGGTCGAAATAAGAATATCTTGAATTTTTTTCATGAGAATCTAAAAATTTTTCTTTAGCACTGAAAAAAGTGTAATCTTATTTCAGTTATTTTAATTTAGAATAAATTGAACGTTTGCAAAAATACAATCTATAATTTGAAATAGCGAATTTGTACCTTATTTTTTAAGTTAATTAACATTGAAAAAATCGAAAGAAATAATCTTATTCATCAATGTTTAATTAAAAAAAGACAAATTAGTCTTTTTTAATATTTATATTCGGATTGATTTCCATTAATTTCTGCAGAAATTCTTCCTCATTTTCCGGAGTAATGTAAACATTGTTTTTGAATTGTGAAGAAATGATTAAACCTTTGGTAGCCGTGCCGTGTTTGTGAAAACCAAACCACATGGTCTTACCCATCTGTATGATTGTAATTGCTCTAATGTCAACTTTATAGATTGGATAAAAAAGGTCAACGCATAAAAAGTCATCTTCAATCTTAATTTTCAATAGAAAAAAAGTAGACACCATAAAAATCAAAGCAACCATACTGATTCCTGCCATAAAACTGAATATTGAAGAATCATTGACTGAAAAGTAAGTAACGATGCTCATCGATAAAATAATCAAAAACATCAGGAGATATAAACCGAGAAAACTTTTTCCGATTCTTGTTTTAAAAACTAGTTTTTCTGTATTCATTTAATGATTCGTGTTAGTCAACATCGGTACAAATTTATAAGCGCCGAATTCCTCTCTTTCGAATTCACGGTCTGATTTTTTTGTAAATCGCATCAAGATTTGCTCATCGGTTTTCCCTAAAGGAATCACCATTTTCCCGCCTAACTTTAACTGATGAAGTAACTCTGTCGGCAGAACTTCTGCCCCACACGTAACTAAAATTTTATCAAAAGGAGCAAATGTTGGAAGCCCTAAGAAGCCATCGCCAAAACTTTGAAATTTCGGACGAAGATGTAATTCTCTAAATTTTTTCTGAGAAAAATCGTGCAGATCTTTTTGACGCTCAATAGTATAAACCCACGCATCCATGGCAATTAAAACTGCAGTTTGATATCCGCTTCCAGTTCCTATTTCCAAAACTTTATCTTTTCCTTCAATTTCTAAAAGGGCAGTTTGCTCAGCAACCGTAGAGGGATGCGAGATGGTTTGTTTCGCTAAAATCGGAAAAGCACGATCTTCATAGGCAAAATCTTCAAAAACACTTTCTAGAAAAAGATGCCGCGGTACTTTGTTAATCGCTGCTAAAACATTCTCATCGGCGATGCCCATTTTATCGCGGAGATAATCGATTAAAATTTTCCTTTTTCCTTTATGAACATACGAATCCTGCATGTGACAAAAATAGGAAATAGACTTGAGATTTGCAGACTTGAGATTAGAGATTTTATAATTTTCTATTTTTCCCCATAATTGTCTCCTGTCTCTAAGTCTCGTGTCTCTAAGTCTCTTGCCTTTTCGTCTATTTTCTTATCTTTACCAAAATTAATTTTCTATGCTTAAAGCAGGTTTAGTTGGCGCAGGTCATTTAGGAAAAATCCATTTAAAATTACTTCAACAATCAGAAAAGTACGACCTGGTTGGTTTTCACGATGCCGATCAGGAAAACGGCAAAAAACTAGAAGCTGAATTCGGGTACAAATATTTCGAACATTTCGAGGATCTTTTACAAGAAATCGAAATGCTCGATATCGTAACTCCAACTCTATATCATTACGATTACGCGATGAAAGCGATTGAAAAAAGAATTCATTTCTTTATTGAAAAACCGGTGACACAAACTTTAAAACAAGCCGAAGAAATTCTCTATAAATGCCGTGAATTCGGGATTAAAGCTCAGGTTGGTCACGTAGAAAGATACAATCCGGCTTTTATTGGTTCCAAAGAATTCATTCAAAACCCGATGTTTATTGAGATTCACCGTTTGGCAGAATTCAATCCGCGCGGAACTGATGTTTCGGTGGTTTTAGATTTAATGATTCACGATTTGGATATTTTACTATCCATCGTAAAATCAAAAGTGAAAAACATTCACGCGAGCGGCGTTTCTGTAGTGTCCAAATCTCCCGATATTTGCAATGCCAGAATTGAATTTGAAAATGGTTGTGTTGCCAATCTCACCACTTCGAGAATTTCGATGAAAGCGATGCGAAAATCCCGATTTTTCCAGAAAGATGCTTATATTTCTGTAGATTTTTTAGAAAAGAAAGCAGAAGTAATTCGCATGAAACCGGCACCCGAAAACCCGAGTGATTTCGATATGATCATAGAAAATGCGGAAGGCGAAAAAAATCAGATTATTTTTGAATATCCGAACATTCAGCCGAACAATGCTATTCTGGATGAACTGGAAAGTTTTGCTGATGCGATTACAGAAGATAAAATGGTAGAAGTTTCTTTGGAAGACGGCACGGAGGCGTTGAAAGTGGCGCTGGAGATTGTTAAATTGATTTCGAAATAGCGTCATTGCAAAGAACTCGTACTTGCGTCATCCTATATTTGAATATTAGTAATTTAGTATAGAATATAAGGAAAGGGTAAAGAGCAAGATTATTACTTGTCATTTGTCATAAAGACCGTTCGCAATGAAAATCCCTTTACCCTTACTACAAAAACTTGGACAGATCATTGCGAGGAATGAAGTCAAGAAGGGAATTTCAGAAAAATTTTTATAAATATTATGAAACAAACGCTTTTACTTTTAATAACAATCTTCACAATTTCCTGCTTCCACAAAAAGGAAGCAGGAAACCCAGATTTAAAATCTGAAATTGTAAAAATCACAAAAGGAAAAAACGCAACGGTCGCTGTTTCTGTTTTAGATTTTGAAACGGGAAAATCCATCAATAGTAATGGAAATAAAAAACTTCCAATGTTGAGTGTTTTTAAATTTCATATTGCTTTGGCGGTTTTGGATCAAGTTGATGAAGGAAAATTAAATTTAGACCAGAAAATTTTCATTAAAAAATCTGAACTTTTAGAAAATACTTGGAGCCCGATTCGGAAAAAATATCCAGAGGGAAATATCGAAATGAGTTTGAGTGAATTGCTGAAATATACCGTTGCACAAAGTGATAATAATGGTTGCGATATTTTGATACGGCTTTTGGGTGGAACTGAAAATATTCAAAATATCATTAATAATAAAGGAATAAAGGATTTTACCATTAAAGCAAATGAAGAAAAAATGCACCAAGGTTTTGAGTTTCATTATTGGAATACTACGACTACAAATTCTGCAAATCGTTTGTTGAAAGATTTCTTTGACGGAAAAATAGTTTCCAAAAAATCTACTGATTTTTTAATGAAAATAATGTTGGAAACTTCGACTGGAACTACGAAAATCGTGGCTCAATTGCCTAAAGGAACTCCAGTTGCGCATAAAACAGGTTCTTCTGGAAAAGATGAAAAAGGTTTAACGATTGCAGAAAACGACATCGGAATTATCACACTTCCAAACGGAAAACATTATGCAATCAGCGTTTTCGTTTCAGATTCTATGGAAAGTGAAGAGACCAATACCAAGATGGTTGCTGATATTTCTAAAAAAGTTTTTGATTATTATCGCACAAAGTAAAGAGATGCAAAGGATATTTTTATTATTATTTTTATTGATTCAAACCACTTTTTATTCCCAAGAGAAATGGGATATTCAGTTTTACAATGAAGTCATCGACCGCGAGGTTTTTATATTTGCTGATAATCAAGAGTTTATGCCGATCTCTGCACAGTTTAATTTTACTTTGAAGAATCTAAGCTGTACGTACAACAATGACGAGATCATCGTGATTCCAGCGCAGACTAAAAAATTTCTGGTCGCAAAACTGGCACCTATTAAAACAAATGAAGGAAATTCTTTCTCTTATACCAATCGGTACAATTACGGAAATGCGGTGCAGGAAAACTTTGATGCAGATTATATTTATTCTTTGCCCTACGGAAAAGGAAAAACACAATCGATTTTTCAGGGTTATAACGGCAGGTTTTCACATCAGAACGAATTTGCATTGGACTTTGATTTAAAAATGGGCAGTGCTATTTTGGCCGCTCGAGACGGAATTGTGGTAACTGTAGTCAACAATTTTAATCAAAGCTGCCCAACAATTTCCTGCGCAAAATACAATAACAAAATTGTGATTATGCACAGCGATGGAACTTTTGCTGATTATTCTCATTTAAAATACCATGGAGCCAAAGTTAAAAAAGGAGAATTTGTAAAAAAAGACCAACTTATTGGCTATAGTGGAAGTACGGGTTTTTCCAGTGGACCACATTTACATTTTGCAGTGTTCATCAATAGAATTGACGGGAAAAGAACATTTATAGAAACAAAATTTAAAACCTCTGAAAGCGAAGCCACTCTTTTAGAAGAAGGTGTACATTATACGAAAAACTATTAAACAACACAGCAAGGTTATTAAAATACCTAGAATGAAAAAATTACTGCTATTCTCGTTCCCGCTTTTATTCGCAATTTCGTTTGCGCAGAAAAACGAAAAATATGTCCGAATAGATTTCAGCAGCATTTGCTGTGGGCCACCGTCTGACCAGCCATTTATCAATTATTTAGAAGAATTTCGACAAAAAAACAAATTAAAAGATTTTGAAATCTGGCTAGAAACCGGTTTAGGTGATGAAGGAGAATATGCTTTGTATATTGGTGTTGACCGGCTTAATCCCAAAAAGGAAAATACATTTATTTCGGGTATAAAATCGATTGTAAATGATTTCGAAAGTTCCCGAAATATCAACCAAGATGGAAATATTCGGTTTCATGATGATTTGGTTAAGAAAGACGAATTAATTAAAAAGCAGAATAAACGTACAAATCGATATTCTAAATTAGTGCTGTATAATCCAAAAATAAAATAAATATAAAAAAATAAAATGAAAAACATCGTAGTAATAGGCGCTGGAACCATGGGAAACGGAATTGCACATACTTTTGCACAAGCCGGCTTTACTGTAAATTTGGTCGATTTAAAAAAGGCTAATTTAGATCGTGCGTTGCAAATTATTAGTAAAAACCTAGACCGTATTATCGCTAAAGGAAATATGACAGATGAGCAAAAAGCCAATACGTTAAACAACATTTCAACCTATACCACTTTAGAAGAGTGCGCCGCCCAAGCTGACTTGATCGTAGAAGCCGCCAGCGAAAATTTAGATTTAAAGCTGAAAATATTTAAACAAATGGATGAGTTAGCTCCAGAAAACTGTATTCTGGCGACCAACACTTCTTCCATTTCGATTACAAAAATAGCGTCGGTTACCAACCGCTCAGAAAAAGTGATCGGTATGCATTTCATGAATCCTGTTCCAATAATGAAACTGGTGGAAATCATCAAAGGCTACTCTACTTCCAAAGAAACTTTCGACGTGATTTATGAGCTTAGTAAAACCTTGGGCAAAGTTCCAACGGAAGTCAACGATTATCCTGGATTTGTAGCCAACAGAATTTTGATGCCGATGATCAATGAAGCGATCGAAACATTATACAATGGCGTGGCAGGCGTTGAAGAAATCGATACGGTGATGAAACTGGGAATGGCGCATCCGATGGGACCTTTGCAATTGGCAGATTTTATAGGTTTAGATGTATGCTTGGCAATATTAAATGTAATGCACGATGGATTTAAAAATCCCAAATACGCACCAAATCCATTATTGGTAAACATGGTTACGGCCGGAAAATTGGGTGTGAAATCTGGCGAAGGATTTTATGACTATGCCGAAAGCAGAAAAGCAGAAAAGGTTTCGAAAATGTTTGCAAAATAAATACAAACATGGAAGCTTTGCACTAAATGAATAAGAACCAAGAAAAATTAGTACCGATATTTTTGGTCATTGCCACCTTTGCACTGACCATTCTTCGTTTTTTATGGAATGAGAAAGGGCGTGTGAATCCGGATTCAATTCGGTTCATGCGGACTTCAAAGGTTTTTCCAGAAATCGATAATACGACCACTCCACTAGGTTATCCGCTGAGCTTAAAATTCTTGACATTTTTTGGTTTTGACGAGTTTTGGGCCAGCAAAGCTATTGGCCTTCTTGCCTATTTATTTCTCGTTTTTTTTGCTTGGAAAAAGAAATTCTACTGGAAAGAAATCATTCTCGTTGGTGGGCTTTTCAGTTTTGTATCCATCTTTTCATATACGATGAGTGAAGCCTTGATTCTTCCTTTTATCTTGCTCTTTTTATATGTTTCGCATCAAATTATTACTGAAAAAATTACAGGATCAGCAGCGCTTATCTATTTAAGTTTTGTTTTAATTGCTTTGTACAACATCCGCTATCCTGCGTTATTCATCATGTTTGGGACGGGACTTTTCGGCATTTTACATTTTAGAAAGAAATATGCGCGCACCTTTATTTACGCTGGGATCATCGGATTGATTTTCGTGATTTCTTATAAATTTTTATTCATCGATCGGTTTAATAAAAACTATGTCGACAGTTTCTTGGAAATTGGTTTACATCCCACCTCAAAATTAGTAAGAGAGCTTTTTTCCGGATTGACAACGGTTTTTAATCCTTTCATTCATATTTTAGATCCGGCAGGTGGGCGTATTAATTATGCCATTATGGGCGTTGGGTTGGTTAATATTCTTTTGATAATATTTCTTTTCCTTAAAAATACCTTGACTGAAAGTGAGAAATTTTTCCTTATGATCGGATTTGTTGGGATTTTATGTTCTTATTTTATTCAATATTTTTATTCCGTAAACGCTTTGGATTATCGATTGCTGGCTCCTTTTTCCCTACCAATCTGGATGGTCTATTTTAAAAAATTACGGACTATACTTGGCTCCTACACCTATGCTGTCACCATTTTGAGTTTAATGTCGGGCTTTATCTTTACCTGGCTTGCTCGTGGTAATTATTTAGAAAATCGCCAGCAGATTACCCGATTTCTTCAAAGTGAAAAATTAGAAAATGGCCGTATCAATTTCTTTTTGGAAGACGAAGAAGATTTACAAAAAATTAGGATTGCCGAATTAATCAGCACGGTGAATCCTAATCTTAAATTAACCTTTAAATCAAATGATACGCTCAGAAAAAACACGTTAACGAAATATAAAGTTTTACGAAAAATTAAAATAGACAAGAATCAATTTCAATAAATAATTATTATCTTTGACCCAGTTATAAACATTAAGAAAATGAAATTACCAAAGTTTTTATTAGCAGACAATTCAGATTTTCCTGAAGATTTATTCGTAGTTCATACCGAATACCCAAGATTTGTTTTGAATGTTGAGGAAGAGGAAGTAGAATGGTTCGACGATCTAGAAGGCGATGACGAAGAAACAGTTGCCGACGAAGCGACCAAAGTAGTCGAAGCAGCTTTCAAATGGTGCGATGAAGAACTCGCAAAATATGATGACGAGGAAGACGAAGACGAAGACTAAATAGAAAAAGGAACTCACAATTGAGTTCCTTTTTTTTATGTTTTATTGACCGGTCATTATAACTTATTAAATTTCAACAACAGCAGATTATCTTTATACAATTCGAGCGTCGTTCCGTTGACCACATATTTCGTAGCTGCACCCAACATACTGAAATAGGTGGTTTCTTCACTCATATGCTCACACATTTTTTTAGTTGCACCCACATTTGTTGCCATGAAATTTCCAACGGTACGGTCAATCATCACCTCGCCAAAATAATTATTACAACCGCCATTGCCGGTAATCCTGGCAGATTCTATCACCAAGGTCGGTTTCTTACCTTTTACCTGATCCGCTAAAGTCCATTGCGTATTAGAAATATTCGGTTGTGGTTTGCCAACTTTTGATTTAGAAGTCGCCATCGTAGAACAGGAAACAATCGTTGCAGCCGTAAAAATTGCTAAGGAAATATTTCTGAAAATATTCTTCTGTGGGAAGTGAATTGCTTTCATTTTTAAAATTTTAATACCGTAAATTTAAGTAATTATATTGATTTATCGATAAACAGGAACATTTAATATGTTGGTCAAAAACAGAAAAACATCTCTTTTCAGAAATGCTTTTCGATTTTATATTGCGGAGTTTTTTAGACACTATCCCGTAAAGTGTGTAAGTTGAAAAGTTTGAGGCTTGAATTTTTATAATTTGAGCCTTTCTTCAAATATAAGCATAAATTGATTTAATACAATTCCC
>NZ_JAUFQB010000061.1 GCF_030409525.1 Kaistella yonginensis
AAAATCACTTCCTTTACAATGATACAGTATCTGAATTTTTTCGTTTTTAAAAGAAGTATAAATAAAACAAAAATTAATTTATGCTAAATGCACAACAGGTTTAGATTAAATATAAGAAATTATTATTAGAAATATTTAACAGAACTTTAGAATAGGTTTCGTGTAAGTTTTTATAAATTTGAGTAAATCATTATTGTATGGCATATATCGATTATTACAAAGTATTAGGCATTGATAAAAAAGCAACTGCTGACGAAATAAAAAAGGCCTACCGGAAATTAGCCCGTAAGTACCATCCCGATGTAAATCCTGGTGATAAAGATGCGGAGCGGAAATTCAAAGAAATCAATGAAGCCAACGAAGTTTTGAGCAATGCAGCCAATAGAACCAAATATGACCAATATGGTGAGCACTGGAAACATGGCGAGCAATATGACCAAGCCCAGCAGCAACGGTCGCAGCAATCTAGACAAGGTGGTGGTTATGGCGGCTTTTCGCAGTCAGATTTTGGTGAAGGGGCCGATTTCTCCGATTTTTTCCAAAGTATGTTTGGCGGTGGCGGCGGTTTTTCAGGAGGTTCACGGGGCAGTGCCTCAGGAAAATTTAAAGGTCAGGATGTAGATGCGACCTTGAACTTACCGCTTCATGAGGCGGCGAAAACCCATCAGCAAACTTTTGATATTAATGGAAAAAAAGTAAGGATTACGATTCCGGCCGGAATTTCTAATGGCCAAAAAATTAAATTAAAAGGCCACGGAAATCGTGGTCATAACGGTGGGCCGAATGGCGATTTATACATAACCTTTAATATTCAGGAAGATCAACAATTCAAAAGGATGGGAAATGATTTGACAACCGAGGTGGAGATCGACTTGTATACAGCGATCTTAGGCGGGGAAACCTTAGTAAAAACATTAGATGGAACAGTTAACCTGAAAGTGAAACCAGAAACGCAGAACGGTGCCAAAGTGAAATTAAAAGGCAAAGGATTTCCGGTCTACAAAAAAGAAGGAGAGTTTGGTGATTTGTATGTTACTTATAGGGTAAAAATGCCAACCAACTTATCCGATCAGGAAAAAGAGCTGTTTCTTCAACTTAAAAATTTAGCGACATGAGCGAAAGAATATCACGGGAAGAGCTGGTAAAAATCTACAATGTTGAAATTACTTTTTTTGATTCATTGGAAGAAGCCGGCCTCCTACACATAGAAACCGAAAACAATATTAAATATCTAATGTTTGATGAATTGTCTAATTTTGAGAAATTTACCACTTGGCATTACGATCTGGAAGTTAATTTGGCAGGACTAGAGGTCATCCATCATTTATTGCATCAAATTGAAAAACTTCAACAAGAAAAAAGACAATTGGATTTATAAATTACAATGCTTGCAATACGATCTGATTTTCGGATTTCGTAAGGTATTCGCATAAACTTTAAACATATTTCATCTTTTTGTTTTTTTTATATAGATAAAATTTGTTTTATTTGTAATAACATTTTAAACAATTATTTTTATGAAGAAAATTTTACTCTCACTGTCCTTATTGATAGGACTTGGAGCAAGTGCACAAATTGCCTTTAACGGTGATTTTGAAGATGGCACCTATGGAGCTATTTACGGTCAGTTTGGAGGTGGAACAAGAGTTACCACCGCTGCCTGTAACGGTGCAAATGGTGGTCAATTGGCACTTAGTAGCACGCAAACATCTACCGGATGGATGATTCAACCAGCGGCAATCCCGCAAACCAGCAACGGTCAAAAAGTTGATGTACAAGTTTCTTACAAAAAAGGAGCTGGCATTGTTGGAAGTATTTCTATCGCTTATTTTGTAAAGGATCAAGTAAGTGGTCTTTGGAATATTACGAATGTAGGAACGCCAGTAGCTCTAGCAACTGCAGCAATAACGACCTGCGCGCAATTAACTGCAACAATCCCAGTTGGCGCTTTACAGCCATCTGCTGAGGTTGCCGTTGGAGTATGGGTAACCAGAACCTCCGGAACAGGTAATGTTTTTGTTGATGACATTAATTTTACACAAGATACCTCTGTAACCACAGTGCCAGCATGTACTACCCTTAACACTCCTGCAGCAGGATCAACAATTAATGGTGGTAATGGTTATTTCTCTTGGACTGCTGAGGCAACAGCTGTAAATTATAAATTAACCGTTGGAACGACTTCTGGTGGTTCTGATATTTATAATGCTACAGTGACCGGATTAAATGCTAATGTTTCTTTACCAACCAATGCAACACTTTATGCAAAATTAACCCCTTCTAATGCAATTGGCGATGCCACTTCATGTACGGAAGTTATGTTCAATACCGATGCAAACATTGGTTATTGTGGTCCTATAATTTCAATCGCACCAACAGCAACTTACCCGATTTCATCGGTGACTTTTGCGGGAACTGGACCAAATACGTCTGCTGCAACAGTAGGTTCACCAGCTTATGAAGATTTTACAGCGTATCAGTTTAATGTACTAGCAGGATCCACATACCCACTAAATGTGGTCGCTACTGGCGTAGGTGCAAACAGATTTGGAATGACCGTTTGGATTGACTGGAATAATGATGGTGATTTTGCTGATGCAAATGAGCAGTACTTTAATACTCCGGCAACTTATGTTGGTGGTTCTACTGGTGCAACCATTAACCTGCTTGGAAACATTACGGTTCCAGCAAGTGCGAGTGCGGGTAACAAAAGAATGAGAATTAAGTACAACTTTAGCAGTTCACTTACTTCTTTACATCCAGCTTTGGAAACCGCTTGTTCTGATATGAATAATGGTCAAGTTGAGGATTACACCCTGGTAGTGTCGCCAGTAACAGCTGCGCCTACGTGTACAACTTTTACAAGTCCAACAAATGGAGCGACGGCTGTAGTACCAAACCCTGCAGTTTTAACTTGGGCTGCTGCGGCGGGAGCAAGTGCTTATAAACTATATGTTGGGACTACTTCTGGTGGTACTGATGTAGAGAATGGGACAGTAGTAACAACTACCTCTAAAAGTGTTACACTCAATGCCAATACGGTATACTATGCGAAAGTAGTTCCTTATAATAATATCGGTGAGCCAACGGGATGTACTGAGATTATGTTTACCACAGGTAATGTAGTATATTGTACTGCAACTGCAACAAGTACAAATCAAACCTATGAAAGAATTGGTAGAGTCGTATTCTCTAATATTGATAATACTTCTAACACGACCCCAGCTTCAAGCGGAGTAGGTTATGAAGATTTTACAGCACTGCCTGCAGGTATCGTTACCAAAGGACAATCTTATCCTATCACGGTTACCATTGCTAATTTTGATAATGATCAAACAGCGGTATGGATTGATTTTGATCAAGATGGAATCTTTGCTGAAAGTGAAAAAACAACACTTACGACAGCAGCTTCTGCTACCGGTACCATTGCAATACCAGCAGGTGCTAAGTTAGGAAATACGCGGATGCGTGTAAGAACAAATTATAGCGCTGCGCCACCTGCTTGTGGTAGCACCACTTTTGGACAAGTAGAAGATTATACCATCCAAGTTAATGATGCTGCTGCGGCAACCATTAATGCTGATAAAAATAAACTTTCTGTTTATCCTAACCCTTTCCAAGATGTATTGAAAATTTCAGACATCAAAGGAGTGAAATCAATTTCTGTAAGCGATGTTTCAGGAAGACAGGTTAAAAACTTGAAACCTTCTGCAGAACTGAATCTTTCAGATTTGAAAACTGGATTGTATATCGTGACTCTTCAGATGGAAGACGGAACAATTCAATCGTTCAAAGCGATCAAAAAATAGTAATTCGTTACTTGATATAAGAACCGCCTCAATTTGAGGCGGTTTTTTTTGATCTAAACTTTTCAATATTAAAGGGACTCTACAGCATTATTTAAAACTTTAACTAAAAATAAATTTAAATAATTACTACTTTGTATTGCATAATACTAAAATAAATACATATCTTTGTATAGTAAGATTGGTTAAGGATATTCTTTTACAGATCAATTCTTCATCAAATTTTATTTTTAACAGTTGAACTAATTAATAACCTGTAAGCAATGAACACAGAAAACACCAAAGCGCAAATGCGAAAAGGCATTCTGGAATTCTGTATTTTAAGTTTAATTAATGAAAAGGAAATGTATGTTTCTGACCTTATTGAAGAACTTAAAAAAGGAAAACTGGATGTGGTTGAAGGAACACTTTATCCTTTGCTCACCCGATTGAAAAATGGAGAATTTCTCTCCTACCGATGGGAGGAATCTACCGGTGGACCCCCTCGAAAGTATTACCAGATGACCGAGAAAGGAAAATTATTTCTCACCGAATTGCTCAACACCTGGAAAGACCTTACGGAATCCGTGAACCAAATTACTAGAAACAATAACCAAACGAACGCTCCTGAAACCTCGTTCGAACCAAAAAACTAAAACGATGAATAAGACACTTTCCATAGGACTTGCCGGTTTCTCTTTCACCATAGAGGAACATGCCTATATCAAACTCAGCGATTATCTTGCTGCACTCCGAAGCTCTCTGGATATTACCGAAGCTGATGAAGTAATGCACGATATTGAAATTAGAATGGTCGAAATATTTAAGGATGCGCTTGGTAAACGAGAAGTCATCAATGATATCGACGTAGAAAGAGTAATTGCGCAAATAGGATCTCCTGAAAAAATTGAAGAACAAGAAGAAGCGTATTTCTCTGAAAAAATAAACCATGGTAAAAAGGAACAAAAATCTTCATCATCATTCAATGGGCAGAAACAATTGTTCCGCGATCCAGAGCATGAAAAGATTGCTGGTGTTTGCGCAGGTTTAGCGCATTATATTGGAATGGACATGAGTGCGATGCGTGCAATATGGTTAGGAATAGCGATTTTAGGCGTATTTACCGCAGCAATTTCTACTTCATTAATCATCCTTATTTATATTATTCTTTGGATCGTTTTGCCCCGAGCAGAAACTGCAACTGATTTTTTAAAAATGAAAGGGAAACCGATGAACTTTGATAACCTCAAGGAAGAATCGACCAAAATTGTACAGTTTGCCAATGAATCTACCCAAAAAGTGGGTCAGCTTTACACCGAAAACAAACCCTATATTAACAAAGCAGGAAGCGGATTGTGGAATGTTATCAGATATTTTATCGGTGCAATATTTGGCTTAATTGCCATTGGCTGCATTATAGGGGTATTTGTAGTATTCGGGCTTTTCGGCATGGATACCAATTTTCCGGGGGCCAACGAAATGAAGTTCTATTTTGATGATAATGGATTATACAAAATACTATCGGCTATGATTATTATTGGATCTCTAATTCCTGCAATTCTATTCAGTTTGTTGAGTGTTACCATCTTATCGCCAAAAACCAAATTGAATAATATTGGCTGGGTAATCGGTGCTCTTTTTATCACGTTGATGGGACTTGGTGCCTATTTCGGAGTTAGTATGGCGAAAAATGAAGCCTTTTTAAAAGGGGATAAAGAAGATATCGAAAATATCAACATTAATACAACCTCGGATAGTTTGTTTGTGGATATGAAACAGGTGGTGATTCCGCAGAACTTTACTGCTTACGACAATGATCTTTTTTCTGATAAAAAAATGGTTTATGAAGAAGATTATCCTTCAGTAGAGGTGAGCAGAAGATCGGGAACAACTTCACCCTATTTAATTGTTAAAAAACAAGGGAAGGGGTATAATATACCAGTTCAACTCAATGTTCCGATAGAAATTCAAGGAAATAAAATATTGCTTCCGAATTTTATGAAGTATCCTTATAAAGATCGCTTCCGGGATTATAATGTAAGTTATGAATTGGTGGTCCCGCAAAACACAAAGGTTTTCAAAGTGAGAGACCATGTTCTTGATCTTGAAGATGATCTGAGTGAGGAACACGGTTCTGAGTACAACGAGAATGAAGATGGCGTGACCATGAACATCGGTAAAAACACGATTGTTGCAAACTCGACCAACCAAGACTCCATGATTGTCAATGGTAAAAAGGTGTCTAAAGCAGTTGGTGAAAAAATGATAGATTCTATGGATATTGATTTTAAAGATTTAAAAGATGTAAACATTACCATTAAAAACGGAAAGAAAGAAATTTCCATCAAAACGAAATAGATGCTGGAAAAAGGTCGAAAAATCAATCGTCTTTCAACCATTTTTGCACAACTCGAAAACTTTAATAAAAATTAACACCCACAGAATTCTTTTTGTAGAATATAAGTCTTAAATTCGTAGGGTTAATTTCATAATGACATAATTAACACCCAAAACCTAAAATTATGGTACAGTTTGTTTTAGAAATCGCAATTAAGATAATAGATTTCATAAGTAATTTATTACAGTAAGAATAATAATTCAATATCTTTGTAAAGTATAACCAGTTGAGTTTGGTTATACTTTTTTGTTTTAAACTCTTTAAAAAAAAACGGGTTCTTATAACCTAATTTTCTATTTTATGAAAAAATTTTTTGCTAAATTATTATTTAACCTGCTTGGTTGGAAGGTGGTGTTAGAAGGTGATGTTGATAACCTCGACCGTTGCATTTTGGTGGTAGCTCCGCATACGGTGAACCAAGAATACATCTTAGGAAACCTTGCCTACTGGTCGCTGGGTAAACCTTTGAAAGTTATTATTAAAGACCAGCATACCAAAGCCTGGTACGGGTTCTTCATCAAAGCAATTGGTGGCATCGGTATTGATCGTTCGCAAAAAAATGACCTGGTCAACTTTGTGGCAGAGTTATTTAAAAAAGAAGATTTTTCCTTGGTTATCACGCCGGAAGGAACCAGAAGCTGGGTGCCAAAATGGCGAAAAGGTTTTTACCATATGGCGATGGCCGCCAAAGTTCCTATTGTAATTGCAGCAGGAGATTTTAAAGACCGAATTATTTATTTAGGAAAGAAAATTTCAGTAGAAGACTTAGAAACAAGAACATACGAAGATATCATGGCTGAATTGGAGGAGTATTATAAAAAAATAACCCCGAAAATTCCTGAAAACTGGAATCCTAAAATTTACTAATCATTTTTTTAGAATTAATCCCAAAACCCAAAACCTATAACCTAAAACCCAATGCAAGATAAAAAACAGATTTTAGAAAAATTGAACACGTGGGGTGGCGAAAACTTAGGAAAAACTTTAAATATTATTTTCACTGATCTAACTGATGATACGCTGACTGCAACGATGCCAGTTACCCCAAAAATTCATCAACCTTATGGGATAATGCACGGTGGAGCCAGCTGTGTTTTGGCCGAGACACTCGGCTCTTGTTTGTCGGTGATCCATGTAGATACCGAAAAATTTGCACCCGTTGGAACCAATATCAATTCTAATCATTTGCGCAGTAAAAAAGAGGGAATTGTAACCGGAACTGCTCGGTTTATCCGCAAAGGAAATACCATGCACGTCTCTGAAATAGAAATCCGTGATGAAAAAGGAACGCTCATTAACCATACTACGATGACCAATAATATTATTCCGCGCTAAATTTTCTTGGCCAAAGCATTTTTGAAAAATGATCTATTTTAAATTTCCTTTTTCTGAGCAATTGTATTCCACCGATAAAAATTCTGTGAAAACTGTGGTTCAGTTTGTATCTTACGATGGCTTGGATATTCTTGATTTTCAAGGAAATATAATAAAGGTTTCTTTGGAGGAGTTTTTAAATTTAGAAATTCAGCCAAAATTAATGGTATCAGAATTAACTAATTTTAAAGAAGAAAAGGAAGCTGATTATGTAGAGAAAATTCAAAAGGTTATTGATTTTGTAAAAGCAAAAGACCTGTCTAAATTGGTGATTTCGCGCCGAAAGTTAGTTGATTTTAAGTTTGAAAAAATTAATTTATCCCACACTTTTTTAAACCTTTGCAAAGCGTATCCGAATGCATTTGTTTATTTTTTTATCGAAAATGGCTGTTGCTGGATCGGCGCTTTTTCGGAAGTTTTGGGTAAGTTTAATAAAGAAACTTTGGAATTGGAGACCATGAGTTTGGCCGGTACAATTCCCATCGATGAACAATGGACTCAAAAAGAAATTGAGGAACAGCAACCCGTTACCGATTATATTAAAAATATTTTACAAAAGTTTTCTGCGGAGGTTAATCAATCACAAACCCATGACCATTCTTCGGGCAACATAAAACATTTACGAACTGATTTCACCGCCAAAATTAACCGCCAGGAATTAGAACAGATCATTGCAGAACTGCACCCAACTCCAGCAGTTTGTGGCGTTCCAAAAGAGTTTTGTCGCAACGCCATCGCAGAATTTGAACAGCATCCACGGCGATTTTATTCCGGGTATATTAAAGTTGAAACAGAGGAGAATATTCAGTATTTCGTCAATTTAAGATGTGCAGAGTTTTTTCAAAATGCAGCATTACTTTATGTTGGTGGTGGCATTACCGCCGAAAGTTTGCCCGAAAAAGAATGGCGAGAAACAGAGTTGAAAGCGGAAGCCATTTTAAAAAATATTGCATTTTCATCTTAAAGATGCAGTTGGATTGATCTTGGATGGTAAAATTTATAAAAATACAATGCTCAAAGATGAATCGCGATGCTAACCAAAAAAAGAATACTATTTTGTAGAAATGAATTTAGCCGTAATTTTGTTTTTAGAAAATAGTAAACTATTTTAGATCATGATCAATGTACCGGCAAACGGTAGAACGAAGGAGTACTATTTGATGATAGGAGCGATGAGTTTTGAAATCGCTCGAAAATGAACAAAAACCAACTTTAATAAAGTATTGGTTATGCAAATTCGATAATTCATGTTGATGGTAAACATGCGATTGCCGGTACTTATACAGCTATAAAATCAGTAAAAAAAAGAGAAATGAAAATAGGAATATTAGGAGGCGGCCAGCTCGGGCGCATGTTGATTCAGGAAGCATTGAAATATGATGATGATTTTTATACCCTTGATCCCAACAAAGAGTGTTCGTGCGCCAATATTTCTTTTTTCACCCAAGGAAATTTTAATGAAAAGCAAGCGGTTCTTGATTTTGGCCAAGGCAAAGATGTGGTTTCCATTGAAATCGAACATGTGAATGTAGAAGCCTTGGAAGAACTTGAAAACCAAGGAATAAAAGTAATTCCAAATTCGTCGATTATTAAAATTATCCAGCAGAAAATTCTACAAAAGCAGTTTTACAAGCACCATCAAATCCCGAGTCCTGATTTTCAGATTATCCAATCTTTAGAAGACGATATACAAATCGGGTTTCCATTCGTTCAGAAACTAAATACGGGCGGTTATGATGGAAAAGGAGTGCAGGTGATTCAAGATGAAACGGAGCTGAAAAACATGTGGAATGAACCTTCTGTCTTGGAGAATTTGGTAGCAATCGACAAAGAACTTTCATTAATTATCGCTAAAAATGAGCGCGGGGAAATCCAGAGCTTTCCGGTAACCGAAATGGTTGCCGATCCTAAATTAAATTTACTTGATTTTAATATTTGTCCCGCCATGCTTTCAAATGACGTTCAAAATCAAATTGATGTGATTGCAGAAAAGTTTATGCAAGCCGCTGATTCTGAGGGCTTGTTTGCTATTGAATTATTTATGGATCACAATGGGAAAGTGTGGGTGAATGAAACTGCGCCCAGATTACATAATTCCGGTCATCAAACTCAGGAAGGAAATGCCAATTCTCAATTCGAACAGTTTTACCGTGTTTTGAAAAATTTACCTTTGGCTGATACTTCGATTTTTGGATTTTCCGGAATGCTCAATTTGGTGGGCGAAGAAAACTTTAGCGGAAAAGTGAAATATCAAGGCTTAGAAAACGTATTGAAATTACCCAATGCCTACGTTCATCTTTACGGAAAAACAGAAACAAAACCAGGTAGAAAAATGGGTCACATCAATGTTTTGGCAGATTCCCGCGAGGAACTTTTGAAGCAATTGATCCATATTAAATCATTGGTGAAAGTGATTTCGGTTTAAAAATTCCTGCTTGAAATAATTATTAAGTCAATCTTAAACAGTTACTTCCAGAAAATATCGTCGTATTCGGGTTCTTTTAATTCTGGATGTTCCAATTTTAAAATGGCTTGTAATTGCTCTTCTGTCGCCTGCTTTTCTATTTCTGGAAATATTTGTCTTTCTTCAGTTCTAATATGAATTTCGAGTAATGCTCGGAAATTTTCGATATGCTCTGTTGTTTCAAAACCATCTTCAATCATTTTATGAAATATCTGATGTTGTGAAATCGCTTCTTTAATTAGAGAATGTTCTTCGCCTAAAATTTTAAATATGGTTTGCTCTTCTTCGGCAAAATGTGGTTTCAGATTATGCTGGTAAAAGAGTTCGATATATTTTGCCATTCGTTCAACCGAAATCTCTTTCTTTAATCCTTCTTTTAATTTCCAGCAGAGCAGCAACCCAAAATGATGGTCGCGACTGAGTTGTACTAAGGCATCATGTCTTTTCATAGGTGATTTTTGTTGTTGGTTTTTACTGATTCTTAAGAATGATGAAGAGCTTTTACTTTAAATAAGGCTTCATCTCTTTACTCCAGATTTCATAACCTGCAGGTTTCATATGAAGCATATCCTCTAAAAATAGATCCTTTCTTGTTCTTCCATTTTCATCATTCATACCACGGGTTATATCAATGTACGCACTATTTTTTCTTTTCATCATGAATTTTTTTATCAATGCATTGGCTCCAATGAATTGCGGCCAAAGTTTTTCTCTGCTTGGTGACAATTTGATGGATATATAAGCGACCGGAACACCTGGATGGTATCTTCTAATTTCTGCATAAAAATGCTTATACCGGTTAAGTACCTGCTTGGAAGTGAGTTTTTCATTTGCTGCAAAGTCATTCTCTCCGCAATAAATAATAATTTGTTTAGGCGAATAGGGTTTTAGGAGTTCATCTGAATAAAAATTTAAATCGTAAAGACTGGATCCACCAAATCCACGATTAACTATCGTTTTTTCTGGGAAATAGCTACCAACATCTTGCCACATGGTAAAAGATGAACTCCCGATTAATAGAATAATGTTTTGGGGTGGAGGATTTTCTTTATTGGTTTGTTTAAAAAGCTCAATATCAGTCCAAAAAGCGGGTTTATCCTGAGCCTTTAGAAAGAATACCGCCGCAAAGGTCATGAGCAAAATAAAGATCTTTTTCATTGGATTTAATTTGTTCTCAATTTAATTAAAAATTTTGAAATGATGTTTTTCTTTTTTTAATAAGATTAAAGGTCAGTTGCTCCTCCATAAATTAATGATAATTTGTTTATTGAGAAAAGTAATACTTTCTTTAAGACCATATTTTTATTTCTGCGGCTAATTTTTGATAGCCAATGTGAAAATTTAAGTGGAGAGGAAATGCTGAAAATTAGGTGCAAGGACAAATAAAAAACTCCTTCAACAAAAGTTAAAGGAGGAAAAAAATCATTTGTGTTTTTAAGTTTGAACCTTATTAATTAATTTATTTCAAGCTTATCTTTTTTTCTGATTCAAAAGTATAGGTTATTTAAAAAAATACCAAATAGAGTAGGTGGACATATGGTGGACAAAAAATTTTCATGAATAATCGATATATACTTTTCTGTAAATCAATTCATTAAAATCGGGTTTTTAAAACATCTCTGCAGTCAGTTTTACAATTTATAAAAGGGAATTAAAAACAGTAGGAGTATATTTAGATTGTTACTATTGCGTTAATTGTGCAGTAACAAATATTCTTGCCATATCGTTATTAATGTTTGAGCAGTTAGAGGTATTACCGCCGTAGGTAATAGAACTATAACCTGATGTTATTTTAGGTAAATTTCTACCATAAATGGAGACGGTATGAGTGCCAATTGGTAAATCATCAAAAACTCCTGACAAGTTGAATTTCTTCCAGTTGCATACATATGTTTTACCAATCTCCGTATATTTGCGGGCTAATTTAAGTTGTCCGTTTACAAAGACTCCAATAGCAAATTGGAATTCCTGTCCAGAATTTGAATCGTTATTGATTTGCACCATTCCTTCTGTTATAATATAATTATTATTGGTAGTTTTAGTAACGGTAATTGTTGTAGAAGTTCCGAGATTGATCCATCCAGTAGTGCTGTCATTTAAATTAAAGAGTGGCATTGTACTGGGAAAAGTAGAATTAGTTACGCTAGAAGAAGAGGAGGCAGAGAAGTTTTTTGTAAGTTTGATTATGGCGCTACCATCCTCAATATCAAAATTTCTGTTCCATTTGTTTTCTTCCCAAAAGTTTAATTTTTTGGCTGTAGTATTGTACGTTATTAAGCCATTTACTGGTGTTGGAACAGTTGCATTGTCAGTAAAGCTAAGCAAAGGTACTTGTGGGAAGAGAATTCCTTTATCATTATATCTTACTTCTAATACGGCGCTTGCTTCTGGAGTTACTACGGTAGCGGAATTGGGCATCAGTACGACTTGCGATTGAAGCATGCCTAAAATCAAAAGTGTTAATCCAAGTGAGAATATTTTAGTTTTCATAATTAAAAGACATATGGTTGGTTAATAAATATCGTAGCACTTATTCGAGTTTCAAAGTTGGAAAGTTGAGCAGGTGAGCAAGATGAATTTGGTGCACCGTAGGTCACAGAAAGGCCTGAAATAGATGGGGATTCGATATTCCTTATGGCGAATTTCACGGTGTGATTCCCCAACGGTAGATTTTTCACATTTCCATAGACCATATATTGTCGAAAGGAGCATTGCGAATTAAAATCTAAAAAAAGAGGTTTCACATCTACCAATTTATCATCAACAAAAAAACCTATGGAAGTTCTGATACCGCTGGTGGTATTTGAACTTCCATTATTTGCTTGAAACATCCCGTTTACA
This sequence comes from Kaistella yonginensis, assembly GCF_030409525.1. Lineage (GTDB taxonomy): Bacteria > Bacteroidota > Bacteroidia > Flavobacteriales > Weeksellaceae > Kaistella > Kaistella yonginensis. The sequence continues at coordinate 12,863 of NZ_JAUFQB010000061.1, forward strand.
TTCATTAATACATCATTTGTTGCCCTGTCAATTGTAACAGTCTTTGTAAGATCTGACAATTCAGTCCATTGGCCTGATGTACTTAATGATTCTCCCAACAGGTGTGCGCTGTAACCATAAAATTGTCCTGCAGCTCTGCTAAATATATAGGAGGTGGTGGAGGTTGCGGAGTAAAATTTGGTTTGATTCATCAAATTAATTTGATTCAGATCAGAGAAAAAATAATCCCATTTTACGCCGTTCCAAAAATAATATCCCTTTTTTCCTACTAATGAATTATTAGTATTGTAAATAAGAAGCGATTCTTTAGGAGCGGAAATCGTAGATAAGTCTGTATAGTTTTGTAAGAAAATAGCAGGAAATGAAACCCCTTTGTTATTTGCATGGATATCTAAACCTGCAGAGGCGTGCGGATTAACTGTATTGATTCCTACTTGAGCGCCAAAGGAAATGGCGAGTAGCAAATAGAGTGCTATTAAAATTTTTTTCATGATTGAATTTTTTATTGTTCAGATATTTGAATATTCATTATCGACTTATCCATCAATGGACTTAAATTCGAGCAACTAGAATGCTTACTACCAAAAGTAAGAGTATGGCTAGATGTTTCAGTGACACGCAATGTCTCCCGCAATTCAATTAAATGATTAATCCCAGGTGCAAGATTGGTAACTGTAAAAAAGACATTAAAGTCATTATATAAACAAGCATCATTTCCATTAATAACAAAATTTCGTACAGCCGTTAATTTCGAATTCACAAATAAACCGACGGAGTAACTCATGAAAACATTTGAATTTGCAGCAGAATTTACTTGCACAATACCACTTCCAGTGATAGAAGTTGTGTTTTGCGGCGAGAACACATTAATTTGTTTCGAGAGTCCAGGAATTAATTGAAAATCATGCGCAGAGGGTGCTTCTCCCATGGTATAGGAGACACCCGTAATCGGACTGCTGTCATTGATACCTCCTGTGGAAATAAGCGTTTCAGAACGAACTATTCCTAAATACTTATAAACATTGGAGGTGTTTAAAAATGGATTCCATTTGTTATTCAACCAAAAATAAAAACCTTTTCCCGTGGAGGTATTGGTATTATAAACAACCAGTGAATTTGCTGGCGAAACGACGGGTGCGGCATCATTTAGGTCAGGAATTGAAACATTGGGCAATAAAACACCTTTGTTGGCAGAGACAATTTTCAAAATCTCAGAATCATCAAAGGTCGTTACGTTATTCCCAATTCCAACTTGTGCGGAATTAACCCCTGCGTAAAGCAGTAGGGCAAAAATAAATTTACTTTTCATCATTTGGTTTTTGTTGTACAAATTTAACTTATCTCCAGTGCATCATCCTTCGGCAATACACCTTTTTAACCACAGTCCAAAAACCCTTTCTTTATAATTAAAAATAGCTAATTAATCTATAAATAATATTACGGGTAAGTAAGCCAACGCATGACAAACCATAAGAATTAAATTCTTAAGTGCGAGTCTTTTTAACTAAGATGTGGTAGAGAGAAAACGCGATTTAATCATTACTTGGAATCGTAAGATCAAAAATAATTAAGCATTGGAGTAGTAACTTGTCTGATTCCAAGGCCATCGTCGCATGTTTCCTTATAACTAATTGTTAGAAGGAGGTTTTTTTTTGAATGGAGTGGTAATTAATTTTTTCATCATTTGTGTTTTTAGAATATTAAAACGATTAATCATGCAAAAAGCTCAATAGTTTTAATGGTTATTAGTTTGTGTTTTTGCAAATATATATTGTTAAGCAAAATTACACCAATTTTTTGGGGTGGACAAACGAGGGACAAATCTTTTAAAACTATTTATCCATTACTTTTGTAGCGTATAAGTCATAATATCTAGTTGATTTGTAGGTGTTTCTGTTTTTTTTATATAAATCAGTGCCTATTTTTCATACGGGAATTGATTTCATATAAAATTAAACTCACTCAGCATAAAATACCCATATCTTATGCGTAAGTTACTTTAAAAAGAAGTAAAAGTATTTTGTTTACTGATAAAATGGTATATTTCAAACTGGAAATTTTAAGCAAGTCAATGGGTAAAAATTATTTTCTAAAGGTCTTTTTTTTATGTTTCAGTTTTTTTCTGCAGGCGCAGGAAATTCAACTTGCTCCGTCCGGAAATAAAATTTCCGACTGGGAACATGTGATCAGTCAGGTTCAAAATAGTAAAAGTGATTTGTCGTCTTTAAAAAACTTTTTGAATCCATTGAAATCCCGTAACTCTAAAAGCGATATCATTATTTATGATGCACTACTAGCAAGTTCTTACGCAACGCATTTTGATAAGGTGAATGATAAAAGTGATTATTATTACAAAAAATCCATAAGCAATGCGAAGAAGTTCAATAATGCTAGCCTTGATATTTGGGTGAATTTGCATTATGCCGACTATCTTTATAATTATAGACAAATGACCAGTGCCTTACCGGTTTTTATTTCTGTAATCGATAAAATCGAGCAACTGAATCCAAATGATCTGCTATTCCCAGCTGAATCGTTTACAAAAATTGGCTTTTTTATGGGAACAATCGGCGATAATGTGGAAGCCATCAAATATTTGGAGAAAGCCCATCAATTTGCCAAACCCAGATCCAGTGAATACGCTAAAATTAGTGATAATTTGGGCCTTTACTTCTTTAAAATCGGAGATTTAAAAAAAGCAAAAAAACACTTTGAAGAGGCTGCAAACATTGCGAAATCAATTGAAGATGAACTTAGATATGCAAAAGCACTAGGGAATTTAGCTCTTATTTATGAGCGTAATTGGGACTTTGCAAAGGCAGTTGCATTGGTTAAAGAAGATATTGAAATTTCTGAGCGAAATAAAAGTGATCAAAATACCATGTATGCTTATACCTTGCTCACCAGGTTATTGATTGCAAATAACCAAATTGCAGAAGCGAAGGAGAGCGCAGAAAAAGCAAATGAGATCGCAAAATCTAAATCCTATTTTAAAATTAACGAATTGGAAATTTTGAAACTGAGATTAAGCATTTTTAATAAAGAACAAAAGGGAGATGACGAATTAGCAATCAGAAGAAGAATTGGGATTCTAGAGGACTCACTTAATAAAACAGATGGCGTACTTCCATTAAATCAGGCCAACTGGTTGGTGCAAAAAAGAAAATATCAACAAGATATTGAGCTCGCTGAAAAAAAATTATCCTCCGAATCTTTCTGGAAAAATGTTATTTTCATCATAGCTGGTTTCCTAATTTTAAGTGTTGTACTAATTCTTGTCAATGCAAAAAGACGCGAAAAGAAGAAGAAGCAGCAAATGGAAAATAAAATAATCGCCTACGAGAATGCGAAATTGAGAAATGAACAGAAACTTTTGGAGGCCCGCAGAACTTTGGATGCGCAAATTAATTTCTTAAAAGAGAAAACTGTGCAGATTCAAAAACTCCATACCGAAATAAAACATATTAAAGAATCCACCTCGTCGAATAGTGAAAAGGAACAAGGTAAGCTTGATGAAATTCTAAAATCACATTTAATGACGGAAGAAAACTGGCTAAGTTTCAAGCGGGAATTTAAAAAGGAATATGGTTCTTTTTTAGAATCTTTAGAAGAGACCTTTCCCGAAATTACCGATTCTAATCTTCGGGTTATTCTTTTACAGAAATTAGGATTTACCAATGCTGAGATTTCCGGACTTTTGGGCATCACTATCGACGCGGTGAAAAAATCAAAACAAAGACTCAAACATAAATTAGGCGATAAATCTGACCTGCTATTCGACATGATCGCCTCCTCTGAGGATTAAATAAAGAAAAACGCTCTGAAATAATCAGAGCGTTCTAAATCTATAACACTAAAATACCTTTTTAGTATCTGTAATATTCGGGTTTGTAAGGTCCTTCAACAGCTACTCCAATATATTTCGCTTGTTCGTCTGATAAAGTTTCTAGTTCTACTCCTAATTTTTTCAGGTGTAAGAAAGCTACTTTTTCATCCAAATGTTTTGGTAACATATAAACTTCATTCCCGTAGGCTTCAGAATTTGTCCATAATTCGATTTGAGCTAAAGTTTGGTTAGCAAACGAATTACTCATTACAAAACTTGGGTGACCAGTTGCGCAACCAAGATTTACCAAACGGCCTTCCGCTAGAATGATAATTTCTTTTCCATCGATGTTATAAACATCAACTTGTGGTTTAACTTCATATTTAGTATCACCGTAGTTTCCGTTTAACCAAGCCATATCCAACTCATTATCGAAGTGACCGATATTACAAACAACGGTTTTATCTTTCATTTTTTTGAAATGTTCTCCTTTAACAATGTTATAATTACCGGTAGTGGTAATAATGATATCTGCATTATCTACAACAGAATCCAGTTTTTTAACTTCAAAACCATCCATCGCTGCTTGAAGCGCACAAATCGGGTCTATTTCAGTTACGGTTACGATAGATCCAGCACCTTTGAAAGAGGCTGCCGTACCTTTGCCAACATCACCATATCCACAAACGACCACTCTTTTTCCAGCCAACATCAAGTCGGTTGCTCTTCTTACCGCATCAACTGCAGATTCTCTACAGCCGTATTTATTATCAAATTTTGATTTTGTTACGGAATCATTCACGTTGATTGCCGGCATTACCAAAGTTCCGTTTTGCATTCTTTCATACAATCTATGAACACCCGTAGTCGTTTCTTCAGAAAGTCCTTTAATTTCCGCAGTTAATTCTGGGTATTTATCAAAAACCAAATTGGTTAAATCTCCACCATCGTCTAAAATCAGGTTTAATGGTTTTCTGTCTTCACCAAAAAATACAGTTTGCTCAATACACCATTCGAATTCTTCTTCAGTCATTCCCTTCCAAGCGTAAACTGGGATTCCTGCTGCTGCAATTGCTGCCGCTGCATGATCCTGAGTCGAGAAAATATTACACGAAGACCAAGTAACATCAGCACCCAAGGCTACTAAAGTTTCGATTAGAACTGCAGTTTGAATGGTCATATGAAGACAACCCGCGATTCTCGCTCCTTTCAGAGGTTGAGATGGGCCGTATTCTTCACGGATCGACATCAATCCTGGCATTTCTGCTTCTGCTAAATTAATTTCTTTTCGGCCAAATTCGGCTAACGAAATGTCCTTCACTTTGTAAGGAACGTATTGTGTTGTAGTTTCCATCTAATAAAATAAATTAGCTGCAAAGGTAAGAAAACTCTTCGTCAAAATAAAGTGCATGTTATAGACAATCTCAATTTAGATAATGGGAATATTAAAGATAAAGCATTTTCATTTCCTCTACGAAATCTAATGAAGCCCCTTTCTTTAATTTTTGATTTGTATTTTTTTTAAATTCCGTAATTTTACACTATAATTTATTTTAAATGCCACTTTACCGAGATTTTTCTGATGACAACGCCACTATTCTTCTTTGGAAATATAGTGAGGATGAAGATTTGAACCCTGAAAATTTATTGGAAAAAGAAAATTTTGAAAAAATAAAAGAGTATCATCCCACAAAATTAAAGGAGCTTCTTTTGGTAAGAAAAATTCTGAAATCGGTTTTGCCTGACCACAAAATTTTGTACCGCGGAAGAGAACCTTTTTTAGAACCGAATGATTATGAAATCTCGGTAACCCATTCTTTTCCGTTTGCTGCCTTCGCATTTTCGAAAAAAAAAGTAGGGATTGATATCGAACCTTTTAATGAAAAAATAATCAGAATTCAAGATAAATTTTTACAAAAAGAGGAGCGTGGTTTTATTGAAAAAGACAAAGAGGTAGCTTATCTTACCGTTATTTGGTCGCTGAAAGAAAGTTTGTATAAAATCCACCATTCTAATTATTGGTCATTGAAAAAACATTATGAAATCAAACCGTTCCGCTTAGATTTCCCCTTTAATATTAAATGCCGTGTGCATGATGAGCACGTGTCGGATCTTTATAAAGCGCGTGTTGAGTTTTTCGAAAATTATTGTTTCACCATCGTAGATTAAACGATTTCAGGGTCTAATTTTTCGGTCACTTTTCGCTGTTCTTTCGCTGCATCATAAATCAGTTCCAATATTTCCTTTAAATTTTTTAATTTAGTCAAATGACTTATTTTTGTGGGATCACGCCGATCAAAAAATTCGTTCTCCTGCAATTCTTTTCGGCGATTTTCAAGTAATTTCTCTACAGAATCTTCCGGCTCCAGGCGACTTTCCTGAATGATGTTTTGATTGGTCTTTTTTTGATTCAAAATTAAATTCGTTCTTAATAATTCTGCTGAAATTTTCAAATCCCAACTGTTAAAATCAATTTCAGGATATTCTTTTGATGATTCAGAATATTGAGAAAACGACGCAATATAGGCGGTAATTAGATGTGAGGTAATCACAAATTGATGAAGATGTTCCAGATTTTTTTGCTGATGTTTCGGATCCGAAATCATTCTTTGAAAATTATCAGATAAATTCGCTAAGTCAATGACCGCATCTTTTCTGGTTAATTTATAATTTTGAATACCGATATAATGATCTTTAAAATAAGCCATCGCTGCAGAGAAGTAATTGTAATTACTCTCGGCAGATTTTTTCATAAAATCAATTTTTTTGGTATGTTCCCAAACAGGCAAAACAAAGTAGGAGACTGCAAATGCAACTACACCCGCAATAATCGTATCTAAAATGCGATCCTTAAAAATAACATTCAAATTTCCTGGATTTAGAATATTAAAGGCCAAGAAAACATAAATCGTCATGAAAAATACTGCCCAGGAATAATTGGTTTTTAAAAACGCGAAACACAAAATCATCGAAGATAGAAAGAGAACAAACAAAATATTTTGATTCTGAATAAAATACAAAATAGCATAAGCCACTAATGCACCTGCGACCGTTCCGTATAACCGCAATAAATTACGGTGTTTTGTAGTAGCATAAGCGGGTTTTAGAATCGCAACGATGGTGATGAAAACCCAATAAGAATGTCCGATTTTTAAAAACGCGAGCTGCGAGATGAAATATCCGATCACCAATGCTACGGTGATTCTTATGGCATGCCGAAAATGTGCCGATTTTAAAGAAAAATTAGTGAGAAAAACTTTACTGTTTAATTTTTCTTCTGCGGTAACAAATTTTTCAAAATCCAGACCGGTTGACAGGCTTTTTGCTAATTTTTCGTCCTGACTGAAAACCTTGTAGATGGTTTTTATTTCATCTGAAATCGCTGTAATTCTATTCAAAATTAGCCGAAGTGTCATAAAATCTCCCAAACTATCTGCCGTCAGTTTGCTGTTTCGCAGGTTAAAATACTCCGTGTAAATTTGTGCTAATAGTTCATCAATATTCCGAAGCGGTTTAGCTTTGGAGCCACTTTGTAAGGCAATTCCAATGTTGCTCATTTCCTCAGAAAGAATTTGTAAATAGGTACCTAAAGAACTCAAAAATCCGGTAGCACCAAAATTTTCTTGCACCTTGCGATAATCATTTTCCGAGGTCATGAGTTTTTCGTGTAAATCAATCGCATTGAGGAACATTAACATAAGTAATCTGCTGGTTGTGGTAGATTCATTAACGATTTTCCGGGTTTTAAAAACGGTTTCACGGGTCTCTTCTTGCAGGTTTTTTATGGCAATCTGCTTGGTGATTATTTGGGAGTAAAGGCTGTCGAAATTCGGGTCTTTTAAATAAAATTTAGATTTCAACGAAAGATATTGGGCCAGTTCTAAATAGTTTTCACCAATCATCTGACTCGCCAGTTTATAAGGCTGAATTTTAGAAACAATAAGGAAAATCAGAAAATAGCAGACCGATCCTGCTAGAAATATCAAGGAACTTTTGAGGATATGGTCACCCGTTAGATTTCCATCAATAAATATTCCTAGCACGACCAAGGATAGCGAACCAACGGCTGCTAGCCGCTGTCCGTAAACCCCAAGCATGGTAAAAAAAATACTGAATATAATAATTTCTGGATAAATTAAAAGTGGAAAATCCTTGAGCGAACTGGCAACAAGAGAGATGATAAAAAAGGAGGCAATTGCGAAAATGAGCGCATTTCTTCGGCGGATATAAGGGCCAGCTTGATCGGTCAACCCAACGAAACTTGTGGCCAGGGGGAAAAGAAAATATTCTTTTAATAAGCCAAAATGAGCAAGAATTACACTGGGTAAAACAATCGCCAACGAGATTCTAACCGCCGAGTAAATCGACTGGCTGGTGGCAAATTTTTTTAACTCGGTCGCGTAATTCATACTGCAAATTTAAACTTTTAAGTATAAAAAAAAGCCTCAAAATATTTGAGACTTTATTATGCTAAATTAAATTTTGTTAATAATCTTGAGCATTGGAAGATTCTTCGCCAATATTCCAGGTTAAGCCGAAACGAAGCGTGTTATCTAAAGCTGAATTAATTTTAGAGGTGTTAATTAAATAAGACATATCAAGACCGAAAGATTGGTATTTTAAACCAACTCCCACCGTTGCATATTGTCTTCCTCCTTGCTCTACACTTTCATGGAAATAACCGCCTCTTACTGCAAATGCGTTATCATATTCATATTCAACAGCACCACTAAACATCATGCTTTTGGTATTATTGAATGATTTTCCGATTCCTTCCATTACGCCCACATTAGGAACATTTCCAGTCGCATCGGGACCAGGAACCAATAGTTTTGAGGCTTCAAAGTTGACGCCAACCCTGTTTAAATCATCCAGGAAAAGATCATATCCTGCGCCGACTCTCGCCATTGTTGGAAGATACGATCTTGATTCTTCATCCCCAGTATAATCCAATCTTGGACCAAGGTTTTGGATGGCAAATCCCCCTTTTACACGACCTTCAAAATCGTTGATGCTGGTATGCTTATCAGATTGGAAATACCCTGAAACATCTACTGCAAATGAGTTTGCTGGTTTTAGGGTGTTGTCTGAGTTAAATCCTCCCGACAAATCAGAACGGATAAATCGACCTGTAACCGCCATGGAATAATAATCTGAAAGTTTTAAAGCATACGCCACGTCAATGGAGAATTCATTTGGTTTAACAGTTCCATCTGAAGTTACCACTCCGGCATTAATTTTTGTTAAATCTACCTGTCCCATATTAAAATAGTAGATACTTGCAGAAATCGTGGCTCTCTCTTCGTCTCCTAAAAACTGGTGGTACGCGCCATAAAGCAAGAATACATCATTGGTCAGTTTGCTCATGTAAGGCGTATAGTTAATCCCAATCGCAGAAGTAGTTTTACTAAAAGGATATTTCGCTGCATTCCAAAACTGCGAAAAAGCGTCGCTTGTAGTAGCTACCCCTTGATCACCCATTCCACCAGCTCTGGCATCGGGTGATATTCTTAAGAACGGCGCACCGGTTAGGACTGGCTGTATGGTGCCAACTTGAGCGTACGCAACCATGCTTACTCCTAATCCTACTCCTAAAAATAATTTTTTAGTCAATGTCATAAAGTCAATTTTTATCGTTATAAATTTTTTTTCTTTTATTTTAATAAGACCATTTTTTCTACCGCAGTTGCACTTCCTTTACATTTGTCTTGGTTTTGACTGCGTGCGAAAATTTTAAATATATAGGTACCTTTACCAACTGCATCTCCGAAATCATCATTTCCATCCCACTCAATTGCTGTTTTCGGGGTTCTGAACCCTTGCAAAAATGGTTCTGCAGTCACCGTTGTACTTAGCGTTTTTACCAATCTGCCGGTGATGGTATAGATCTGAACATTTACATCTAAAACATCATCGCAATTATGTTCAAACTGAACATAGGTTTTATTGGTAAAAGGATTGGGCCAATTTAACAATTTTTTAACGATTAAATTTTGATCGCTTTCATCCTTAACTATAAAGTTTAACGTGGCGGTTGTGGAATTATTGTTAATGTCCCAAACTTTAAAGGTTAATTGATGTTCGCCAGGACTTAAATTTCTAAAGGGGTAAGTTACGTTTCCTTTTTGATAATCTGCTAATGATGGATTTGTACAGCCATTTCCATCTCCTGAGAAATAAAAATCATTCAGAACAACGGTATCGATGATTTTACCATCCAGTATCACGGTGACATCGTGGCCAATTCCTGAGCCGGTTGAGTTAATTCCTTTGTCATCAGTCACACAAGCTAAGAGTAGGGGATTTTGATCGGTAATTCCTCCATCAGCAAAATTGGTATTGTTCATGTAGAGTTTCACTTTCGGGGCCTCCATGTCATTTATCCCTTCTGGATTAATTCCACCAATACTCTGGGGCTGATTGTCGAAAACATCAAAAACTTTATTGTCTGCATACACCAAAATTCTACCTGTTCCGATTTCATAGTTGATGTCTTTAGGCACATAAAATTCTACTGAAAATATGCCGTTGATTGCAACTCCCGAAGATTTTACAATAGGGCTGCCTTCTTCGGTGTACGTTAAAACTGGGGTCATTTTCGGATTCCCATCATTATTCAAAGTTTTCTTAGTCAGTCTTTTATCAAAAATATTTACAGCCACACGTCCGTTAAATGTTTCATCAATTGTGCCATCACTTTTTGTGATATGCCCTTTTACTTTAACAAAATCCAGAGCGCGCAGTTGGCCAGGAATGGGTGACTCAATCTCATCGACTGTAATTAACCTTTTTGGTCTGCTCAATTTGGTGGCGGGATCACCCAGAAAATTAACTTTTAGGTGATCATTGGATGGCCCTTTTTGTATTTTTGCTTTTAACAGCGCATCACCTAATGATAAAAAATCATCATTAACCAAGTCGAAAATATTCCTTGTAAATATCGTGGTAAAGTCTTCGCCGTAACCTACGCCAATTGCACGGCTAGAGGTAATCATGGTTGAGGCACCACCTGTTTTCGACTTAATGACTTGCTCACCAGCAGAAAAAGTTGCTGGATCGTCCCACAGCGTAAATTCGCAAGTGATGGTAGAAACTAGCGGAAAACGTGAGTAAACATTATTATAATTATTAAAGTTTTGAATTTGATCAATGGTTAAAACCCGTTCCTGCGCCCAACCATTGATACCACCATGGCCGAAATAAAACAGATAAAGACTGTTGCCCACATCGTTTGAAATCGCTTGATTAACCTGAGGATATCTTTGTCCGCCAGCGGAGGTTTGCGCGGCAAAAGAATCGAGGTAAAGCTTCCTGATATTGTATTCTTTTCGAAGCCCACCTATTTCGAAAACGCTGTTTAAAGAACCGTTCATGGTATTGTGGAAAGGAACTTGATTATCGGCATCATCATCCACTACGAAATCCATTTTCATTCGCCACTCACCAAAAGGAGTAGACTGGCCTGGAAGTGCGTTGTTGTAAGCCAAGGCTTTATCGATCAGTAATTTTGCTTCAGATACGGTCGCAGCAGGCAGTCTACCTACTGGTAAATTGGGTAAAGTTGCTGAAACATTTACCGCGCCCAAACTTTGGGGTGCAGTCATTACAAAATAATCATCTGTTACAAAGGAATCTGCATAATTTCCGCTTTCTTCACTTTGATAACTTGGAACGACGGCGGAGCCAGGGTAATTTTTTCCTTTGAAATCATAAGAGGTATCTCCTAAGATAAAAAGATATTTCAGTTTACCAGTAGGGGTATTTAGTCGGGTTGTAAAGTCGCGAATTGCGGTAATATCTCTACTGCCACTGCTAAATTCATTATAGATTTTATTAATATCAATAACGGCTATATTAAATCGGCCTTGGTAGTAGGTTGCCAAACGTTGCGCTTGCCCCATCATTTCTGGTATGGTAATCATTAGATAATCAATGTTTTGCAAACCTGCCAAATCTTGGTTATCAATTTTTCCTACAAAACCAGGAGTATACGCATCACTATTCTTGAAGGCGACAAATTCGTTCACGAAAAGATTGCTGTTTGCCAAATAGCCAAAATTAAAATTAGCAGTATTTCCTGATTTATTTACTTTTTTTATTACATTGGTAATGTCCGAAACTTGCCACACCTGCTCCACAGATGAAGCGTCTGTTAGATTAAAAGTATAGGAGTTTCCACTTTCTTCATCAATACCATAACTTCTAAAATTCATTTGACTATTGTTGAATTTTAAATCTTCTTTATATTGAACTTCGGCATAATCGAAATAAAATTTACCATTTGGGTTACTACTTGTATTTGGTGTATAAGAAAAAGAAAGTTGATTGCCTTGTAAATTGGTGACCGAGCCAGTATAAATGATTGGGAGGTATTCTCTTTTATCAGTTGGTGCCACCGTAAAAGTTACAGGACTGGCATTGTTAATATTGACTGATAATTTATTGCCTTGCGATTGAAAAGCGATGGATTTGGTTCTGTATAGAATAATATCAGTTGGTTGAATTGGTGTTTTTGTCGTAAAATTAACTGTTTTACTGTCATTAAAGGCATCGCCTGTCCAAATTCTTCCAATTTTCATAAGATTGAATTTCTCTTCGTTTAGGAATTGGTATTCATCATAGCGAGAAATCACGGTACCTGTTGCTGGTTGATCTATTTCTGGTATCCTCTTCCCTGGGCCAGTATCGAAGTTGATAAAGTAATAGGCAAAATCTTCATAGATATTAATGAAATTATTTGATTTGTCAGTTCTCGTATCGATTCTTCTTTTTCCGTTACCGTTATTGCTTTTATAAATATTATATCCATTGGGTCCTTGGGCATAAAACAGGGCGTAATCACTATCATTCCAAACCCCATCATCTTCGCCGACCAGTTGAATGGCATTTTCTTGTAAAGCATCATAGCGCAAATCCTGATTGTGTTCAGGTAACATCAGACCACCATTTCCATAAATTCTAAAGTTTTTCGGATTGATATTGGCGGGATTCATTCCATTATCTCTCAAAAATTTCGCAGTGATTTTAAAAACGCCCGATTTATCAACTTTTATTTTATAAAAATTACCTTGTTTTAAGGGGTTGTCAGTGGTTCCAATTCTACTAGTAGACTTGTTGCTTTCTGTTCTCTTTTCAGCATTGATGAGGCTAAAAGAACTGAGCCGGTAGATAGCGCCTTTCTCGAATTTTAAGGTTGACACCAGAATATTGGTAGTTTTTTCTTGTGTATAAGGATTGGTATAATAGCTAACTTCTGATTCTTCTTTGGTCGGAAGGGAATAATCGTTTAGGTCAAAAAGATCTTTTGATGTTATTTTTTGCCAGACCATATTTGAAGCTTTCCGCTCGGAACCCGTGCTTTTTTCGACCATTCGTAAATAGACCGATCCATTTTCGAAAGAGAAGCCTTCATTATTAAAAAAAGGAACAGTAACTTTGATGCTTCCATAATCAATAACGGTACTTTCATTCCAATCAATTTTAAAAGATTGTGAAAATGAAAAAATATTAAAAAATAATATTAATAAGAGTGATAAATTTCGTTTCATGAGGTGTAAAATTAGCCAATTACAAATTAAACGAAAATAATTAAATAATAATATGATACAATAAAATTTAATTGTGAGCGTTTTGCAAAAAAATCAATCTTTAATTTGATTTATTAAATAATTTATTTTTTCTTTGTACTTTGATAAATTCTATGTTAACTATGAATAAACTAAAGTTGTTTACAATAATGGCGTTAAGTTCAACCCTTATTTTGATGAGTTGCGGCGGAGGCGGCAATAGCAAAAAAGGTGGTGGGACAAAGCGTTTTACTAGTAAAACCGGCTGGAAACCGAACGAGCAGAAAGGTTGGTTCTTTACCGGGAAACAACAAAAACAGAAAGGGTGGCCAGGAATGGTCTATGTGGAAGGCGGAACTTTTACCATGGGATTGGTGAAGGATGACGTGATGCATGATTGGAATAATACCCCCAAAAGAATGCAAGTCAGCGCATTTTTTATTGGCGAGACAGAAATTACCAACTACGAATATAGAGAATATGTTACGTGGCTGAAATATGTATTTCCTCCATCGGATCTTAGTTTTAAAGAAATCTATACTGGAGCGCTTCCAGATACTCTCGTTTGGAATAACAAACTCTCCAGAAACGATTTTGCTGAAACTTATTTTCGTTCGCCAGAGTACGACTACTATCCTGTAGTGGGCGTTTCTTGGTTACAAGCTTCTAGATATTGCGACTGGTTGACAGATCGTACAAATGAAAAAGCACTGATGGAGCAAGGTGTAATTTCTAAAGATTTATATACCAATGATTCTAACAATCAAGGCGCCACTGCCTTTAATTTAGACAAGTTTAAAGGAAATGATCCAGAAATGGAAGCATATATCAATAAGCAACGTTTAATGCAGAAAACCGGTATTAAAAGTAAGAATGAAAGAATTATCGCTGCAAATCGTAATGCAACCGCAGGTGTTGTAGAAAAATTCCGTCTTCCTACTGAAGTAGAATGGGAATTTGCGGCACTTGGCATGCAGAAAGAAAGAGAATACAACCTATACACCAATAAAGAACCACAAATCGAGCAACTGAAAGGCAAAAAAGGACGTGATCGAGGAATGTACTTGGCGAACTTTAAACAAGGAAGAGGTGATTATTCTGGAGTTGCAGGTTGGAAAAATGATGGGTCACCAACTACTTCTGATGTAAAACTTTATCCTTCTAATAACTTGGGAATCTATGGGATGTTCGGAAACGTAGCAGAATGGACTGCAGATGTGTACAGACCAATTATTGATGAAGAAGCAAGTGACTTTAATTATTATAGAGGGAACATTTCTAAAGAAGTCTTAAAAAATGCTGATGGCTCTTTTAAGAAAGTTGAAGAGGTGAAGTACGACACTTTAGCTGATGGTAGATTAGTGTATAGAGGACTTCCAGGACAGTATGAAAGAGAGGTCGTAGCTGATAGCAGAAATTATAGAGATGGTGACTTCCAATCTTCATTAGATGCAGGTTATGGTCGGGCTGAAGATAGCTCAACGGTAGGTTACAATATGTATAATTCTAAAGAAAAAAGATTTATTGTAGACAGCAGAGGGAGAGTCGTTCTTCAGAAAGATAAAACGGCAAGAACAACCAGATTATCAGATGATGTGAGGGTTATTAAAGGTGGATCCTGGTTGGATGGATCCTACTGGCTTGATCCAGGTCAAAGAAGATACCGAGATCAAATCAAAGCATATGGCTGGGTTGGTTTCCGTGTGGCACAAGATGCTAAATCTAGTGGAAAAGGTAGAACAAAAAGATAAATTTTAATAAAATATTTCATAATCCTTCTGTAAATGCAGAAGGATTTTTTATTTTTGACCTATGAATGCAATTTCCTTTTATCCGCTTTTTCTAAAATGCGCAAAAGTAACAATCGATAGTAGAAAGATTGATAAAAATGATCTGTTTTTTGCCTTTTCGGGTGAAACTTTTAATGCCGCAACTTTAGCAGAGAAAGCTATTGAGCAAGGTGCGTTGGCAGTAATAGTGGAAAAAAAAGAATTCGCAAATGAGAACAAAAATATCTTCTTTGTACCCTCAACATTGAAATTCCTACAGGAACTTGCAAGACATCATCGAAATCAACTTGAAATTCCCGTCATAGGATTAACCGGAAGCAATGGTAAAACCACTACCAAAGAAATTATCCATGCGGTTTTATCCCAGAAATACAACGTGCAATACACTACGGGAAATTTAAATAATCATATTGGTGTGCCACTTACGTTACTTTCCATAAAGCCCGAACATGAAATTGCGGTCGTAGAAATGGGCGCAAATCACCAAAAGGAAATCGAAATGCTCTGTGAAATTGCAAAGCCTAATTTAGGATATATTACTAATTTTGGTAAAGCTCACCTCGAAGGTTTTGGTGGATTTCAGGGCGTTATTAAAGGGAAATCAGAATTGTTCGAGTATCTGAAAAATAATTCACAAACGATTTTGTTTAATGAAAATGATCCGGTCCAGGTAGAGAAGGTCGCAGATTATCAACCAAAAATAAGTTTTGGTTTGGAAACATCTGATTATCAATTTTCAGAATTTTCAAAAGATAATCTTGTGGGTTTAAGGTATCAAAACAAGCAAGCACTTTCAAATTTAACCGGAAATTATAATTACACTAATTTATGTGCCGCCGCAAGTTTTGGCTTTCATTTCGACTTAAGTTTTGACCAAATTAAAACGGCAATTGAACTTTATATCCCAACCAATATGCGATCGCAAATGATGGAAAAGAATGGGAAAACTTTTGTTTTGGACACCTATAATGCCAACCCGAGTTCCATGGCGGAATCTTTAAAAAACTTCAACCAATTTACGGGGACTAAATCGGTCATCATAGGCGATATGTTAGAGCTAGGCGATGAATCTGAAAAAGAGCATCAGTCGATTCTTGACCTGGCAAATTCTTTAACTTTTGATGAAATAATCACTGTAGGAAATGAATTTAAAAAAGTTAATCACCACGCGAAATCTTTTCAAAATTCACAAGAACTATCCACTTATCTGAAAATTAACAGCATAGCGTCTAAAAACATTTTGTTAAAAGCTTCGCGAGGTATTGCTTTAGAGCAAATTTTAGAATTTATCGATTAATTGCTTTTCCAATAGTCAGCGAGAATTAATTTGATGTTTTCAAACGTCATGGGTAGTACTTCGTCCATAATTTGCTGTTTATTTTTCCAGGAAACCTCAGAAATACCTTCCTCTGTTTGTGGGATTGGAGCAGTGTTTCCTACATAGGTGACTTTGAACCAATAGGTTGTTTTCAATATTTTTTCGCCTGTTCTTTCGGTATAAATATGGAAGGTGGTGTTCAGGTATTTCTCTAAAATAAGCTCTTTTAGACCGGTTTCTTCTTCTATTTCCCTTAAGGCTGCCTGCTCCAAAGATTCTCCTTTTTCGATTTTGCCCTTCGCTAAATCCCATTTGCCTAAGCGACGAATAAATAAAACGTCTTCATCTTTATTGCTTACTACGCCTCCTGCCGCTTCTATGACCCGATATAGTTTTGAAAAATCCTCCCAAATCTGCAATAAGTTATCACCGTAAATATTGAGTTCCGGACAAGAAGTGTTTTCCAATAGATCGATGGCAATTTCTAAAGTTGCAAAATTTTCGTACTGAAATTTCTTTTCTACATCTTCCGGATATTTACTAATCGATAATTTTTTTTCATTCACAAAAACTTTATACATTTGCAACGTTTTAATTAATACAAAAATATAAAAATGAATTTAGAAGGACGTAAAATAATCGTAAATAAATCAGGGGCTGAATTGGTTGAAATGCTAAACACTCCAGAAGGATACCGCGCACTAATGCCAGATTCTTTGCAGAGTTTTGAAGTTCGTGATCAAGGTTTTAAATTCAGCTTGAAAGGAATGCCAGAAATTGCTTTGGTGATTGATGAAGTAACTGAAAATCAGGTAACCTTGAAGTCAGCTAGCTCCAGTTTAGATTTTGCGTTGAAGGGGATGATGAATGCAGTAACCAAAAATCAAACTGAAGTTCAATTGCTTTTCGAAGGAAAATTTAATCCGTTTATTAAAATGATGGTAGAAAAACCCTTGAAAAACTTTATTGATGCTTTGACAGACAATATCGAAAAGATTTAATAAAAATAATTATACTGTAAACCCTGGACCGATTGGTCAGGGTTTTTTGTTAATTTGTATAGCTCGCAAATGCTTCTTCTAAACTGCTGTATTTGCCTTTAAATTCTTCAATAGTGGTGTCTTGTATAATGTTTCCCTGATGAATCAAAATCACTCGAGAACACAGTGCTTCGACTTCTTGCATGAGGTGTGTAGAGAGAATTACGGTCTTTTCTTTGCCGATTTCTCTGATGAGATTTCTAATTTCGATGATTTGATTGGGATCAAGACCATTCGTTGGCTCATCTAAAACTAACAAATCAGGTGCGTGTAAAATGGCTTGCGCCAGACCAACTCTTTGTTTGTATCCTTTTGAAAGCTGAGAAATCTTTTTTGATTTTTCTGGCGTGATGCCAACCAAGTCAATCACCTCCTCAATTCTTTGTTTCGGTACTTGGTGAAGATCCGCCACGAAACTTAGATATTCTTTCACGTACATCTCACTGTACAGCGGATTGTTCTCTGGTAAAAAACCGATATTTTTCTTGGTTTCAATTTCGTTTTCACCAATATCATTTCCATTAAAAAGAATTTGTCCCTCTTCAATTCTTAAGGCGCCCACGATCGACTTCATTAAGGTTGATTTTCCTGCGCCGTTTGGACCCAACAATCCAATAATCTCATTAGTGTTAATTTCAATATTGATGTTATTTAAAGCGGTTTGGTCGCCAAATTTTTTAGTCAGATTAATAAGCTGTAGTAACATGCGTTTTTATTTAATGATCCACAAATTTAAGAAATCATTAAAGAATTTGGAGCTAAAAAGTTTGAAAGTATAAAACGCAGAGCTGGATCATCACATTAAGAAATTTTTTACCCGGTAGGGTTGACGAAAAAGAAAATTTCTTTTTCAAGTAAATGCAAAAAAGCTCTACAATTTAAGCCGATGAATGTCTAAATTTAAGGGTAAATATGCGGCGTGAACAGATGTTTCATTTTTCTACATTTTTATTAAAATTACTTTTCTAAACGAACTTTTACCACCATATTGTTTGCCAAAAAAAATTCCGGATGCAATATCCGGAATCTCTGTTTCCAGAGTTATTAGTTTAGTTTTTACAATAACTTCATAACAAACAAGTTGTGATGCATTGCTTTGCAAATATGGAATTTTTAAATGAAGTGTAAAAGAGTCAAAACACCCTATTTAATTATCGGCGGTGAAATTTTTCGTACAATTGAAAATTCAATCATCATGTGCTAAAAAATAAAAAGAGTGAAACCGAAGCTTCACTCTTTTGATATCAACAAGATTAGTCAAGATTAATATCCGAAGATTTCCTCTAAACTTACTTCATGGAATTTCCCTATTTTATTAAGTGCTTCCATATCTAAATTTTCTTTTTTACCAATAATTGCTGTATTGTATTTCATTGGTTTCATCTGCGAATTATAAAAATTCGTAAGATCTTCCAATGTTAATTTTTCAATTTCAGCATAAATATCTTTTCTCAAATCGTAATCAACTCCTAATTTTTTAAGGTTCAATTGATTGAAATAAGTATTTGTTCTGTTAATTCTTCCTGAGGCAATCTGTTTTAAGGCTGCATTCTTTGCATTTGCAAACTGGGCCGGAATTTGCGGAAGATTCGCCATTAAATCATCCATCGCAGTCACCGCTTGCGGAAGTTTATTCGCCTGAGTTCCAATGTACGTGGTTACATAATCCGGATGATTTAGCTCTGAACTCGATGCATAAGAAACATAGGCAGAGTACGCCAGACTTTTACTTTCACGAATTTCCTGAAATACGATTGAAGACAATCCTCGTCCGAAATACTCATTAAATACATTGATTTTACCAAGGTTTGCTAAATTAACATTAGGGCCTTTCGCTACTTTGCTCATTTCGGTTTGTACCATATCATAATTCGTGAAATATACATTTCCATCAGTGGCTGGTTCTGGGTATTCTTTTTTCTGCGCAACTTTCATCGTTTCTTTTTCTACGAAAGGTTTTGCATATTTTTTAAAGGCTTTGAAGTCCTGTCCGTAGAAGAAAATTTCATAAGGCATCTTCAATAAATTCTGGATCTTGTTGGTCATGTCTACCGAGTTAATCGCCTCTAGTTCTGATTTAGAAAGTACATCTGTAAAGCGCGACACTTTACCGTATTTTGCGTAATTAGACAAAGCAGCCATGATTCTTCCTTTGTCTTTTTTGGCAACCTCACGACCTTCCAAGATTGTTTTCACATTCTCTTCATACACTTTCTGATCTGGTTTTGCGTTTTGCAACCAATTTCTCAGCAACACGATTGCCGTTGGCATATTTTCCTCTAAGCCACTCAATGAAATTCTCAATTGATCTGGTGAAGTTCTGAAGTCACTTGAAATTCCTAACTTAAAGAATTCTTTTTTCAATGCTTCAGCTGATAATTTGTCTGTTCCTAAATATTGGATCACTTGGGTGGCCAATCCTAATTCCTTGTCATGATCGCTGCCAAACGGGAAAACAAAATGAACTTGGGCAATATCATTGTATTTGTTCGTTACAAAACTTACTTTTTTATCACCGATTTTATCTGTTTTAATCACCTTTGCGTAGTCGATAAATGCGGGGGTAATTTCAGAAGATTTCTCGGCTAGAATTTCTTTCAAAAACGGAGATTGCTCTTCTCTGTTTAATTTGATCGGGGTAATTCCTGGGTTTTCAACACGAACCAATTTATCATTTACGCCTTTTTCTTTTTTAATGATTACATAATTATCTTTAAAGAATTCATTGGCAAATTTTACAACATCAGCTTTTGTAATTTTTTCGTATTCATTAATTTCATTCAGTTCTTGTTCCCAAGTTCTATCGCTAATATACGACCCGTAAAGAGCAGAAGCCAATCCATCAGCGGTTTCGAAGGATTTCATCCGTTGAATTTTCATGTCATTAATGATCGCTGGAATGAGCCATTCCTGAAATTCTCCTTTTTTCACCAAGGCAATTTGATCCAGCATTAATTTTTTAGCTTCCTCAAAAGTTTGGTCATTTTTCGGAACAATAATCAGGGAAAAGCTTCCATAATTTTTAAATGCCGATGCGTACGACATTGCTCGTAAGGCTTTTTGTTTTTGATTAATGTTTAAATCAATCAAACCAGAGTCTCCGGAATTGGACAAAATATTACCAATGATGTCGGCAATTCTTGCATTTTGGGTTCCGTAAGAATCAGATCTCCAAGAAATTTGTAACCGGGGAGTAGAAGGACTTTTCACGGTTCTTTCTACAATTTTGGTCATCGGTTCTTCGGTGATGGTTTGTTTTTTCGGGAGTTCTTTGTATTGAAAACTTCCAAAATACTGATCTACTAATTTGATGGTTTTGTCGAAATCCAAATCTCCAACCAAGACCATTGCATAGTTGTTCGGTACGTAATACTCATCAAAATATTTGTGAATCGCAACCATCGATGGGTTTTTCAAATGTTCTGATTTTCCAATCGTGGTCTGCTGTCCATTGGGATGTTTTGGGAAAAGTGCATCCATTAATTCATAATTCACCAAACGCCCGTCATTATCCTGTGCGCGGTTATATTCTTCGTAAACCGCTTCTAATTCGGTGTGGAATAACCTCAAAGTTAATTCAGAAAATCGTTCTTTTTCAACTTTAAGCCATTTCTCAAGTTCGTTATTCGGAATATTGTTTTTATAAACTGTTTCATCTAACCAAGTGTGAGCATTGGTTCCAGAGGCTCCTAAGGATGAAATCGCTTTGTCATATTCGTTGGCAATTGCATATTTGCTGGCTTCCTGAGAAACTTCGTCGATCTTTTTATAAAGTTCTTTTTTCTTTTCTGGATTCTGCTCCGCTTTATGCTGTTCGTACAAATTAGAAATTTGATCTAAAAGTGGTTTTTCCTTCGCCCAGTTTGCACTTGCCATTTTTGAAGTTCCTTTGAACATCATGTGTTCTAAATAATGCGCTAAACCGGTATTATCTGCCGGATCGTTATTGCTCCCAGTTCGTACCGGAATATAGGTCTGGATTTTTGGGGCATCATCATTTTTGGCCAGAAAAACTTTTAAACCATTTTTTAAAGTATAAACTCTAACGCCTGTTTTGTCGTTAGTGACTAATTCATATTGATAACCCGAGTTGTCGGTCACTTTTTTAGTTTCAAATTTTTGTGCGTTGCTCATGGTAAGTGCTCCAATGATTGTTATTGATGTTAAGAATTTCTTCATTAAATTTTTGATTATTTGATAGGTGTTATTTTTTGCTGAAGTCGCTTTTTTTCAGTCGATAAATTAGGAATTCATTTGATCCTTGTTAAAATTAAAATTACAACCTGAGATAAGTAGACATCATCGTTGAAATGTTACATAGGTTGATGGGGTTTCAACATATTTTCTGGATCCAAAATTTCATTGAGTCGTTCTTCAGATAAAATCCCGCGTTCTAAGACCAAATCGTAAACACTTCGGCCTGTTTCAAGTGCTTCTTTTGCAATTTCGGTCGAGTTTTTATACCCAATATACGGATTTAAGGCAGTTACAATACCGATACTGTTTCTAACCATATTTAAACACGCGTCTTTGTTCGCGGTAATACCTACGATACATTTTTCCCTTAAAGTATCCATGGCATTTCCAAGGAAAATCATGCTTTCCATGATGGAATGAGAGAGCACGGGTTCCATGACATTAAGTTGTAATTGCCCGGCTTCTGCGGCAAAAGTAACTGTTAGATCATTTCCAATGACTTTAAAACAAACCTGATTGACCACTTCTGGGATCACAGGATTTACTTTCCCCGGCATTATTGAAGAGCCTGGTTGCATTGGTGGAAGATTAATTTCAAAGAAGCCAGCTCTTGGGCCAGATGACAGCAAACGCAAATCATTACAGATTTTAGAAAGTTTTACCGCCAGTCTTTTTAATGCTGATGAATAAATGACATATGAACCGGTATCTGGAGTAGCTTCTACCAGATTTGGCGCTGAAATGACATTGAATCCTGTAAGTTGAGCCAGGTTTTTAGCACATAAATTGGCATAGCCAACAGGAGCATTTAAGCCCGTTCCTATGGCGGTTGCGCCCATATTAACTTCTACAAAAAGATTCGCATTCGCATTTAATTTAGAAATATCTTCTTCTAAAGTTGCGGCAAACGCTTCAAACTCTTGACCCATACTCATTGGAACAGCGTCTTGTAGTTGGGTTCTTCCCATTTTAATCACCGGAGTCAGTTCTTTTCCTTTTTCCCGAAAAGCTTCAACAATTTTTTTTAGTTTTTCTACCAATTCAACATTCATCGACAATAAAGCCATTTTTAAAGAAGTGGGGTAGGCATCATTCGTCGATTGGGAAAGATTGATGTGGTCGTTGGGCGAACAAAATTGGTAGTCGCCTTTTTCTTTTCCTAATTTCTCTAAAACCCTGTTTGCAATTACCTCATTGGCATTCATATTTACCGAGGTTCCGGCTCCGCCCTGAATCATATCGATGGGAAACGCTTCATGTAGATTTCCGGCGATCAATTCATCACAAGTTTCGGCAATCATTTTATACAAATTTTCTTCTAATAATCCCAATTCATAATTGGTTTTTGCAGCGGCTTTTTTTACCACTGCCAAGGCTTTAATAAAATGTGGATAAGAAGAAAGTGTTTGGCCCGAAATTTTAAAATTATCAATAGCACGCTGGGTTTGAACTCCATAATATGCGCCGCGGGGAACTTGTAATGTTCCTAATAAATCGCTTTCACTTCTGAAATTTTCCATAAAAATAATTGGTTGAAAAGTTAAGAATATTTACTTATTGTATTAAATTGATTTCACTACTATATCTAAGAAAAAGGACGATGATTGATCGCCCATTTTAGAAAGGTAAAGATATTTATTTATTTGGATACTTCACATTTAAGGCTTGTAAAATTGCCCAAGTTTCGGCATCCATCATTCCGGAATAATTTTCTGGACGAAAATGATATTGGAAAGTCTCAATGGTTTTCATGGTTGCATTATCAAATGTCCCGTTGGGATTCAGGTCGTAGCCAAAATCTCGCAAGGCAGTTTGGATTTTAAACACGAATGATGGCACGGTCATTTGAACCGCATAATCCTCTAATACCGCACTGTTGTAAAAATTTTGTTTCGTATCCTCATCGTACCACATTCCAATTTGATAGTCTTCATATAATTTCTTCCACGGGAATTTTGGTCCTGGATCTTGTTTTCTAGTTGGTGCAATGTCTGAATGACCTAGAATATTGGTTGGAGAAATCATGTACCGATCAGCGAGGTCTTTCACCAAGGCTGCAACTTTTTTCACTTGAGCCTCAGGATATTCAGGGAAAACTTTAACACCATTAGCATCGGTTTTATAACCTGTATTTACGATCTCGATTCCGATTGAAGTATCGTTGAGCATTTTGTCTTTCCGCCAGGCGCTTATGCCAGCATGATAGGCTCTTTTGTTCTCGTCGACCAACTGGTATATTTCGTTATCCCCAAGATTATTTACTAAATAATGAGAACTTACTGATTGTTGTGTAAGCACCATTACTGATTTGTCGTCATCTAAAGCCGTATAATGTAGTATGATGTATTTTTGACGAAAATTTTGACCCACCGAGGGAAAAAATGATTTCACCACTTTATATCCCGCGGGATTTGCAGATACGATAGAACCATAACTAATTGTATTGTCGTTTTTCGTAATGTTGGCGATGTTTTCTTTGAAAAAATCGAGGCCACCTTCATGTTGGATTTTCGGTTTTTGTACATTTATTACCGGTTTTGCTGGAGCAACTACGGGTGTCGTTGTTTTTGTGGTTGTCGTTTTTAAACTTTTTTGTGTGCCACAAGAAATAATTAAAAAACCTAAGGATATGATAGATAATGAATTACGCATGTATTTTGAATTGATTTAAAATTAGAGTCAAAAATACGAATATTTTTTAGGATTTTTTTTTGGTTTATAACAAAAACTCTTTTATATTTGCACTCGCAATTACAGAACAGAAGCTCTTATAAATATTGCTAAGGAGAGTTGCCTGAGTGGCCGAAAGGACTTGTTTGCTAAACAAGCGTATGGGAAACTGTACCAAGGGTTCGAATCCCTTACTCTCCGCAACATCCACCAAAAATTATTCGGGGCGTAGCGTAGTCCGGTCATCGCGCCTGGTTTGGGACCAGGAGGTCGCAGGTTCGAATCCTGCCGCCCCGACTTTATAGAAAACTCTTCCGAGAGTTTTCTTTTTTTAAGGATTCATTTTCCCAATGGTGAATTAAAAATCCCAAGAAATTGGGTGCGTAGCTCAGCTGGATAGAGCATCTGCCTTCTAAGCAGACGGTCACAGGTTCGAATCCTGTCGCGCTCACTGAAAAGACTGAGAATATTCTCGGTCTTTTTTTGTTTTCAATCTCTACTGATCCCAAATGCTGGTTTAATCGGATCCATGGATTTTTACAGAATACTTTTATCATCATAAAATCAGAACCATTTTCCTATAATTTAAATGGGTAACTTCGCCCCGCAAAAAAGCAACAACCTCCATTTTTTTAAAAAATTCTAATGATTTTAGAAAAAGAAATACATTTTATTCTCGCTTTAGATGCATTGAAAAATGTAAACCGACGAAATTTTAATCTTGATAATTTACGTAGAGAAAATACCGCCGAACACAGTTGGCAAATTGTAGTTTTCGCTCAGATTCTTTTGCCGTATGCAAAAGACAAAAGTCAAATCGATTTGTTACGCGTCATTAAAATGCTTTCTATACACGATGTGGTCGAAATTGAAGCCGGTGATACTTTTATTTTTGATCAATCTGCGATGAACGGGAAATATGAACGTGAATTGCGAGCGGCAAAAAATACATTCGGGATATTAGATGAACCTTTACGTTCCGACTTTCTGAAACTTTGGATCGAGTTTGAAGCAGAGGAAACACCAGATGCAATCTTTGCCTGTGCAGTCGATCGCATTATGCCTTTTGTTTTGAATGTATATGGCTCGGCCTTAAGTTGGACTGAAGCCAGCGTAAAGAAAGAACAAGTGGAAAACATCGTGGGGAAAGCCGTGAAAAGAGCTTCTGCAGAAATGGGAGAAGCGTTTGATATTCTACTAAAAAAAGCAATTGATGAGGGTAAACTGAAAACCTAGAAGCATCATAAACAAAAAAGGTGAGCTTACTAAAAGTCTCACCTTACGGCTTTTACGATTGCTGCAGTTGATGGAAAAACTGCGTCGATATAAAGTTTATATAAATATAATTTGTGTTCCGTCG
Source organism: Kaistella yonginensis (assembly GCF_030409525.1). Taxonomy (GTDB): domain Bacteria; phylum Bacteroidota; class Bacteroidia; order Flavobacteriales; family Weeksellaceae; genus Kaistella; species Kaistella yonginensis. The sequence continues at coordinate 38,630 of NZ_JAUFQB010000061.1, forward strand.
CCTGCGGCTCTTGCGTAGAAATCACCAACGGTGATAATGCCCTCTACCTCTGGTATTAAATCTTCTTTCTGTAAGTCAAACATTTCAACTGCGAGCTTACATGCCCATAATCGACAGCCGGAGGCAGAAAGGATTTCTAAAAATTCATCGATAGGAGGGATGTCAAGCTTTTCCATTTTAGATTTCATCATTTTACTGGCCAATGCTTCCATTCCTGGTAGGCCACCCAACATGGTCGGCATGCGCATCGCTGGATTACCTACGGTAGCAACATGGATGTTTTTGATCGTCTTTTTGTTGATCGCATCAAGGCCGAAAAACGTAAAGAAAATTTCGCTTTCCATTCCTTCCATTCTGGCACCGTTGGCAAGGATGAATCCGGCGTATATATTTTCCAAAGTTCCTTTAGAGATAATCACCATAACCTTTTCAATAGGTTTTAGATTTTTATCAAGATCGGCAAGAGGCGATATTTCTGTGGTTGTGTTCATTTTTTTTAATTTTAATAATTAATGATGTTCTTTCTGGTTAAATGCAACTCTTTGGCTTTGGAATTCCGGCATATTTACTTGAAATTTTCAAAGGACCTTTTGGAAACAAGGCATAAAACTCCTTGATGTCTACAAATCCAGATTTTCCTACCCCACGAATGGTGAGTGCGACCTCGTTTTTTTGTTGATCTCTCAGAAACTCCAAGACTTCTACATGTCGCGGTGAGAGTTCAATATCAGTTTCTTTCGCCAATTCTTTCGCAATGTCTACATTCCATTGTTCCATATTTGTTAAATACCCTTCTTCGTTCACATCTACGGTGAAACCTGCAATTGTTTTTTCCATTTTATTAAATTTTAATTTTTTTATACTTTTTCTTTATCGAATATTTTTCCCGCCGTGCTCATTTTCGGAGTAATGAAAGGGAGTTTTCTGGCAGGGAGAAGCATGTTCCAATACACCCATTTGAAAGCCATTTTACCGAAATGATTAAACGTGCTTTCCTCCAGAAGATTCAGTGGGCCTACTACTGCAAATGGGAATTTTCCTTTCAACGGTTCGGTTTCGTAATTAAAGTCAATGAGGAGCGCTTTACCTTTTCCCGTTTCGATGAAGCAGTTTGCATGTCCATCGAAATCAGGTTTTAACGGTTTCCCTTCCATATAATTCATAATATTTTCAGTTAAAATTTCTGCCTGGAAATGTGCCACAGAGCCCGCTTTAGAAGCTGGGACATTCGTAGCATCTCCAATGACGAAAATATTATCTTTTACTTTAGACTGTAGCGTGTGCTTGTCAGTCGGTACATAATTTAAATCATCCCCAAAGCCTGAGCGCAAAATACATTCATCGCCCATATTGGTAGGTACGGTAACCAATAAATCAAAATCAACAGATTCGCCGCCATATTCGTACATTTTGCCATTTTCACCTTCGATGCGTTCTACTGCAAAGTCTGGGACGATTTTGATGTTTTTTTCTTCTAAGAGATATTCCAAAGCTTTCGTGCATTTTTCTTTGGTAAAAGCTCCTGATAGCGGGGTAACATAAGAAATTTCTACTTTATCGCGCATCCCTTTTTTGGTAAAATAATCATCGGCCAAAAAAGCAAATTCTAATGGTGCGACCGGGCATTTTATTGGCATTTCGGTGATGTGAACCACCATTTTTCCGCCTTCCCAGGTTTCTAGTTTTTTAGCCAATGCGCAACTTCCTTCAAAGGTGTAGAAATCAAAAATGGTTTTATACCAAAAATCATCTTTCATCCCAATTACTTCTTCAGGTGCCGTTTTACAACCTGTGGCAATAATCAACAGGTCGTAAGAAACCGTTTTTCCGTTGCTTAATAGAACGGTGTCTGTGTCTTTATCAATCTTGTCAATCTTCTCTTTAATAAGATGAACAGACTTTGGCAGAAATTCTTCAACAGTACGTTTTACATCTTCTGGCTTGTAGGTGCCGAAAGGAATAAAAAGAAAGCCTGGCTGGTAATAATGAGAGCTGTACTGGTCTACCAACGTAATTTGCCATTGATTTTTTTGCAGCTTTTTGGTGAGGTGGTTGGCCATCATTGTTCCAGCGGTTCCAGAGCCAAGGATTACAATATTTTTCATGTTCTTCATTTTTATTATTCTTAAAATACAATAGAAAATTACAGCAGATGGTTCATTATCAATGCTTTAATTACACTCAAAGGTAGGGGACATAAAATTTTGGCTGTGTAACTTATATCACAGAAGAGACCTGAATGTTATCAGTTTTTAAGTAATAATTTCTTTACATAATCGCTCATAGATTCCGTTATTTTCTTTCAAGGTTTAGGAAAATAAAAATGCGAGATCTATAAAAAATCTCGCATCATTGCTTTTATGTTTTATGGTTGTTTTAAATCCTTTCTAACTCGTCACCAGAAATCTGTGTTTTAAAGGTTCCGTAGTTGACCGAAACTTTACCGTTTTTATCAATTTTATCGATGGTTCCAACGCTTGCTGAGCCTTTAATTCGTACCCTTTGTCCAACTTTCATCCACACGGCACGTTCTTTTTGGCGCTTGTCCTCCAATTTTTCATTGGTTTCTATGATTTTTTCCTGCACGTCAACTTTCTTTAATTGCTGCGTAATTTTCCGCTTTACAACTTGTAATCTTTTTGTTTCATCTTTATCAGATCCCAACTTTCGGAATTTTTCCTGCTCCAGAATTTTTACAAAATCAGCCACGACCAGCTTGCGTGATTTTCCTTTGACATAAGAATCGATGAAGGCTTCAATCTTATTTCCGAATTGCAATTTCCGATGTTCATCTTCATACAGTTTTTGAAAATTAAAGAGTTTTTGCTCCAGTTGATCATTCAGTTTCTCCAGATTTTCTTTTTTATTTTGAGTAGAATCTCTTTTTTCAGTTAAATCGGTTTTTAGTTTTTCAACTTCAAATTTTTCCTGCTGTAATTTTACAATGGTTTTATCGAGGTTAATGATATCATGCTCCACCTTCTTTTTTGCAGATTCAATAATGAATTTCGGGATTTTATTTTTCTCGGCCACCTCAAATGTAAAGGAGCTTCCGGCTTGTCCGACTTCTAATTTATAAAGAGGTTCCAACGAGTGTTCATCAAAAAGCATCGCCGCATTGGTTGCGTGCGGTAACTGCTCAATCACCAATTTGATGTTGGTGTAATGCGTCGTAATAATCGAAAAACTTTTCTTCTCATAGAAAAACTCCAGGAAACTTTCCGCTAGAGCACCACCCAATTCCGGATCAGATCCTGTACCAAATTCATCAATCAACAATAGTGTTTTTGAATTGGCTTCGCGAATAATTTTCGACATTTTCTTCAAGCGGGAAGAGTAGGTGGATAGATGATTTTCAATCGATTGATTATCACCAATATCCGTCATTAATTTTTCAAAGAAAAACATTTCAGATTTCGGATGAACCGGTACCAAAATGCCACTCTGAATCATTAATTGAAGTAAGCCTACCGTTTTTAGGGTGATAGATTTGCCACCTGCATTTGGCCCAGAAATACACAAAACGCGATTTTGCTCCGTTAAAGTTAAAGTCTGCGGATAGATTTTTTTTTGTTCTTCTTTATTTCTAATAAGCAACAGCGGATGAAAAGCATTAACCAATCGCATTGTCCGGTGATGGTTGATTTTGGGTAAAACGCCATCTATTTTTTCGGCAAATTTTGCTTTGGCTCTCGTTACATCTAAATCAAAAATATACTTTTGATAATCAAAAAGTTGGGGTTGGAATTCTGAAATTTCAAAAGTAAGTTTTCGCAGGATTTTATCAACTTCCTTTTTCTCTTCTTCAATATTTTCCCTTAATTTAAACTGGTGTTTTACCACAGATTCGGGTTGAATATAGGTAATTGAACCTGTTTTAGAAAGTCCTAAAACCCGACCTGCAACGCGTTTTTTGTATCCTGATTTTACGGCCAAAACCCGCTGATCATCTACAATGCTTTCCCGAATATCATCTAAAAAATCAGTCGAGGAAAGTGCGGTTAAGGCACGGTTAAAATTCTCCTGAATTGCTTTTTTAGCCTGCGAAATTTCACTTCGAAGGGTTTTCAGGAGTGGCGAAGCTTCGCTTTTAACTTCACCAAAACGATTAAAAACCTTATCGATTTTATCGATGATTTCTTTGCGGTATTCTAAATCTTTAACATCATTATTCAAATGAAGAAATAGATCATCATACACCGGATAAAATTTTTGAAGTCTGGCAATTTGTTCGGTCAAACTTTTTATTTTAAGAAAAGCAGCGTTGTCTAACCGGAAATTATCGATCAACATTAATTTTAATTCTGCTTCAATATCTTCATATTCATTGAATGGAATGGCATTGTCACTCTCGAAACTCGACAGATATTCAGCGACTTTTTTTAAGGATAATTCCGCTTCTTCTAGCTCAAATGGACGAATGGTTGCGATTTTATCTGCGATTTTTTTGGAGAAAGCAAAGGGCGAAATTTCCGCTAATAATTCCGGAAACTCAAGTTCGTTTAAATCTTCTTTTTGTATATGCACCTTGCAAAAATAATTTATTTAAATAGAACAGTTGCAATTGTTTTTTTAGAGTGCATGTAAAATTCAATAAAATCTATTTTTCACTCCCTAAAGCATGCAGTTTTGATATGGTTTTAAGAAATATACCACTTTTCAGGAGGAAATAAAAAGATTTTTTTTGCAAATTTAAACCAGCTCTTACTCGGCAAAACGTCTGTAGGTAGAGAATGTGGAGGATTCTATTTTTTTTATCTTTGAAAGATGAAATTTTCTGCCTTTAATGCAGCCACGGAAAATTCGCAGAAAATCTTACTTTAGACGTCACAAATCACCACATCAACCCATCAAAATCAACCCATGAATTGGACTGAAATTCTTTCCCCAATTAAAAGCAGCGCCTATTTTGAACAACTTTGGGAAAAAGTAGAAGCGGCCTATGCAACCGAAAAATGTTTCCCACCAAAAGATCAGATTTTTCGGGCTTTAGAATTAACACCTTTTGACCAAATAAAAGTCGTAATCATTGGTCAAGATCCTTATCATAATGATGATCAGGCAAATGGCTTGTGTTTCTCGGTCTCTGAAAAAGTGAAAGCTCCGCCGTCACTTAAAAATATTTTTAAAGAATTAAAAGATGACTTAGATGTTGAGCGCTCCCAGCAAGAGCTGGATGATTGGGCAAAACAAGGTGTTTTATTGCTGAATGCAACGCTAACGGTGAAAGCGCATTCGCCGAATGCTCACAAAGATTTGGGTTGGGACAAATTCACCAATTTCATTATTAAAGAAATTTCAGAAAAGAAAGAACAGGTCGTTTTTGTCTTATGGGGTGCATTTGCCCAAAAAAAAGAGGAACTGATTAATTCCTCTCAACATTTTATTATAAAATCTGCGCATCCGTCGCCGTTTTCTGTGTATTGCGGCTTCTACGGAAGCAAACCATTTTCGCAGATTAATGATTATTTGATTTCAAATGGTAAAACTCCTATTTGGTGGTAGATCCGCCACGTTCGCTCGGATTCGGCTGCTCTTTATTGAACTGAAGTGCAATTTTATACGTTCCTTTCAACGCTTTAAAACCTTTAGCTGAGGTGGTTTCCGGTGTTACCTCAATCAATGAAATCGAATAACCATTGAAGTTCTGGGTGTTTACATATTTTTTACTGGTGTCATTCATGGTGCTGAGTTGAATGGTGACCGGGCGCGTATACAGACCCATCAGTTCTACTTCTGCCATGGCATTTCCGGCCCAAATGCATTCTACATCTTTCGGACACCGGCTGTCTTCCACCATTCTTTTGAACGTGACATTCATTTCAAATTCTTTTAAGAATTTATTTTCGCCTTCTGCTAAATAAACCACATTTTTTTTATTGATAATTTCTTGTTTTTCTTCATAGGTGGTTTTTACCACTTTCTTACCTGCTGGTATGCCTTGTGTAATTTTTGGGGTCTCTTTGATTGGATTGTTTTCCGTACTAATGACGTGTTTGGTATGCTCAACAGCATTGCTTTTTTTAGCAGTCGCAGTCTTTTGATTCTGGCAGGTTGCCAAAGTGAAAATGGTTAACGAACTTAATAATAGTCTGTAAATCATAGGTTTGTTTTTTAAAGTAGGTCAATGAGTACTACCAAAAACATTGCCAATCCCACGATGAAATTGAAACCTGTTCCGTAAAGAAATCCAATTAAAGCACCTTTGGTAGAGTTCCACGCTTTTTTTTTGTCGGAGGCATCGTGGAGTAATTCCCCAATGAAAACGCCCAAGAACATGCCGATCAAGAATCCAAAAGGAACCGGAATGAAGAATAATCCTCCTAGCGTTCCCAGTACAGATCCAACACTTCCCCAACGTGTACCGCCGTATTTTCGATTCGTTCTGGCGGGAATCACATAATTTAAAATCGCAGACAAGATGGTAAGAAATACAAAAATCCAAATATAAACCATTGATAATGATGAATCAGTTCCGAATTTATAAATGAGAAGGCCCGCCAAACTTAAAAGTAAACCTGGCAATACCGGCAAAAATGTTCCCAAAATACCTAGAATTAATAAAATAATACTTGCAACTTGTATTAAAGCAATGTCCATGGATGCTAAATTTTGTTAAATGTACTTATAAATCTGGTAAAGACAAACAATATTCTTATTTTTGTAGGAATGAATAAAGAGCTGACCGATACCAAAGATTTCCTGCAGAATATAAGTGATTATATTCATTTTTTTGTGAAAGATAACACGCCCGATAGCTGGGTTCTTCTGTTGCAGATTCTAACGAAATTTATGGTCTTTATCGCCATCATTTATCTGGTTGATTTCTTATTCAAATTAATCATCAACAGTATATTTCGGATTTTTTTTGATAAAGATAAATATCCAGTTCTAAAATCAGTGTATGGCGCAAAACTCACCAACTCCGTTTCGCATTTAATTGCGCTTTTATTCGGAAGTTTTGCACTGTCCTCATTTTTTTACCGCCACCCGAAAAGCCATATATTTTTAGAACGCCTCATTGGTTTATTAATCGTCTTGGTGGTTGCTCAAATGCTCTTTCGTGGGATTACAGCGATTAGAAATTATTTTATAATCAATAAAGATTATTATAAAATCATCGCCTTAAACGCGGTTTCTCAAACCCTAAATATTTTCACGGTATTCGTAACGTCGGTCATTGCGATCAGTGTGCTTTTTGGCATCAGTGGATCAGCGATTGTGGGCAGTTTAGGAGCAATTACGGCTGTGCTGGTTTTGGTTTTTCGTGATACGATTCTTGGGTTTGTTACCGGAATTCATGTGGCAACTTCAAAAAATTTGAAAGTGGGCGACTGGATTGGGATTCCCAAATATAATCTGGAAGGAACCATCGTAGATTTAAATCTCTTAACAACCAAAATCGAAAATTTTGATAAAACAATGTCTACCATTCCGACCTATGATTTTTTAACTACAGAGATCAAGAATATCCAAGTAATGTCTGAAAGTAATACCCGCAGAATAAAGCGCTCGATTATTTTCAATATCAAGTCCTTTAAGTTTTTGGATGAGGAAGCAATTGCTCACCTTTCAAAAATAAATTTAATTAAAGAGTATTTGGAAGAGATGAAAAAGCAAATAAATAGGGAAAGAGGTCCTATGGAAAATGCAGAGTTAGTTATTAATGGTCGGCAACTAACCAATATTGGAGTTTTCCGACACTATGCTTTAAATTATTTGAAGCAGAATGAACATATCGATCAAGAAGGAACATTGATGGTTAGGCAATTGGAAAACACACCTCAAGGAATGCCTTTAGAAATTTATTGCTTTACCAATGATTCGCTTTGGGAAAACTACGAGGTGATTATGGCTGATATTTTCGATCATCTTATGGTAGCCTCCAAAGAATTTGATTTGGAAATAATGCAGTTGAATAAAATTTAAAAATAAATGACAAAACTAAGTGTAAATATTAACAAAATCGCAACGCTCAGAAATGCCAGAGGTGGTGAGTTGCCCAGCGTAACCGACGCTGCTATAAAGCTACAGGAGTTTGGTGCTCAAGGGATTACCATTCATCCCAGACCCGATCAGCGACATATTACCCGCAGAGATGTTTATGATTTAAAACCTTTGGTACATACCGAATTTAATATTGAGGGAAACCCACACCGCGCTTTTATTGCTCTGGTTTTAGAAATAAAACCAGAGCAAGTGACGCTCGTTCCCGATGGCGAAGATGCCATCACCTCCAATGCGGGCTGGGATTGCGAAAACCATTTAGAATTTTTAAAATTGGTCGTTGCTGAATTTAAAGATGCTGGTATTCGAACTTCAATTTTCTTAGACCCAAATCCGGAAATGGTGAAATATGCCAAGAAAACAGGCGCTGATCGGATCGAATTATACACCGAAGCCTACGCGATAAATTATTCAAAAAATAAGGAAGAAGCAATTAAACCCTATATTCAAACCGCTTTAGAAGCTGAGAAATATGGTTTGGGAATTAATGCCGGACATGATTTAAGCTTAGAAAACTTGAAATACTTTTCAGATCATATTCCTAATTTATTAGAGGTCTCCATCGGTCATGCTTTGATTTCCGAAGCACTCTACATGGGACTTGAAAATACCGTTCAGGCCTATTTGAAGCGCTTGGCGAAATGGTAATTAGATTAACCGATTAGTAACCATTCTTTATTTTTAGGCGTTGGCAAATAATTATTTCAATTTTGAACTTTAATATTTATTGATGGAAATTCTACATTCAAAAATTTACGGAGAAAATAAATCAGCAACACCTTTGCTGGTGTTTCATGGGCTATTTGGAATGCTCGATAATTGGGGAAGTTTCGGTAGAGAAATGGGTGAGTTTTTCCCAGTGCATTTAATTGATTTAAGGAATCACGGTAAAAGTTTTCATTCAACAGAAATGTCTCATGATGATTTAGCTCACGATATTCTTCATTATATGGAATTTCATAAGTTGGAGAAAGTAAATTTGTTGGGGCATTCATTGGGAGGGAAAGCGGTGATGCAGTTTGCGATTAAATATCCCATCAAAGTACAAAAATTAGTGGTCGTAGATATTTCGCCGAAAGCCTATCCACCACATCATCAGGGGATTTTGAAGGCGCTGGAAAGTGTTGACTTTGCGGTAAGTACAACCCGACAAGAGGTGGAGGAAGTTTTGCTTCAGTATATCCCCGAGAAAATGGTCGTTCAGTTTCTTGCTAAAAACCTTTATTGGACGGATGATAAAAGATTAAATTGGCGGTTCAACCTCAAAACTTTAGCCGACAAATATGCGCAATTTGTCTCAAATGCAATAAAATTTGGCGTCTATTCAGGCGAAACATTATTTATAGCCGGCGAAAAATCCAACTATATCTTGCCTCAAGATGAGTTTGAAATGAAACAACAGTTTCCCAATTCTTCCATAGTGACGATAAATAATGCAGGACATTGGGTTCAGGCCGAAAATCCAACTGATTTCAATGAAGTAGTTAAAGATTTTTTATCCGAAAATAGAGTTTAATCCAAAAATATACAACCACGAAAATGCTTAATTTTAGCTCGCAATTATGGTTTTAGTTACAGGTGCTACAGGAATTCTCGGCAGAGTTATCGTTTTAGAATTACTGAAGCGCGGAAAATCGGTGCGGGCCACCAAAAGAACTTCCAGTAATATTGAAGAAGTTCACAAGTCCTACCGATTTTATACGGAGCAACCGCAAGAATTTTTTAATAAAATTGAGTGGATTGATATTGATTTTGAAGATCAGGATTCTCTTACCAAAGCCTTACATCAAGTTACAGAAGTCTATCATTGCGCTGCACAGGTAAGTTTTCACCCAGATGACCGTCGTACAATGTATCATACCAATATCGAAGGGACTCGCCAATTGCTTTTTGCCTGTGAAAATTCATCGGTTCAGAAATTTTGCTTTGTAAGTTCAACCGCAGTTTTAGATGGAGTAGATGACAATGGCGAAACAACGGAAGACTCCAATTACAACCCAAAAGTCAACCACTCTCCCTACGCTCGATCAAAGCATTTTTCAGAAATGGAAGTGTGGCGTGCCTCAGCAGAGGGACTTCAAACCGTCATCATTAATCCCGGCGTGATTATCGGCAGTGGAAATTGGCAGTCGAGTAGCGGCGAAATGTTTGAGGCGTTCGAGAAATATCCCTATGCGATGAGCGGAAGTACAGCGTATGTTGATGTAAGAGATGTTACGGCAATCGCCATTTCATTAATGGAAAACAACAGGTTTGGAGAACGATATATTATCATTTCTGAAACCAAGAAAATACTCGAAGTTGCCAATTTTGTCCGGCAGAAATTAGGAAAAAATAAAGCAAAAATGATTTCGAAAGAAATCTTGACCATAGGCTATTTGCTCAATATATTGTTTGGATGGTTTTTCTCTAAGCTTAGAATGATGAGTAAAGTAAACCTGGAAACCGTAACTTCACACCATATCATCTCCAATATGAAAATTAAAAAAGAACTCGATTTTGAGTTTATCCCTGTGCTTGATAGCATTGATTTTCATTTAAATAATTACATTTCAGATAAAAAATAACTATGAACGTTGCAGAGTTTTTAAATATAAATACCGCAAAATTTCCCAGGAAATCGGCGATCGGCTTTAAGAAGAAAGAAAAATGGACAGAAATTAGCTGGACCGATTTTAGAAGATTGGTTTTTAAAACCGCAAATGCGCTTCGCGAGGCAGGAATAAATGAACATGATAAAGTTGCCATCTATGCAGACAACTCCGCGGAATGGATTGTAACCGATTTAGCGATTTTGTCCTTAGGAGCGGTAACAGTGCCTATTTACGCAACCAACAACGAGCAGCAGGCAGAATATATTTTAAACGAATCGGAGTGTAAAATCATCTTGGTTGGCAATCAGGAACAATATGACGCCGCTTTTAATATTTTAAATAGAAATCAGATTTTAAAGCAAGTCATCGTTGCGAAAAAATCAATTTGGATTAAAAAAGAAGACAGTCAATATCTTGAAGATTTTATCAAAAAAGCAGCAGAAACTTTTGAGATTATTGCTAAAGATGATGAAGAGTTGGCTACCATTATTTATACTTCTGGTACAACGGGAGTTCCTAAAGGAGTGATGCTCACGCATGGAAATTTCCATAAATCGGTAGAAGCTCATTTTGATTTTTTTAAATTTAAAAACTTTGAGCAAGAAACCTCTTTGGCTTTTTTGCCCTTAACGCATATTTTCGAGCGTTCATGGACTTTACTTGCGCTTTATGGCGGTGCGAAGGTTTATTTTTTAGAGAATACGAAACTTATTGCGAGTGCGTTGGCAGAAGTAAAACCAACCGTAATGTGTGCGGTACCAAGATTTTATCAAAAAATTTACGCAGGCGTTCACGAAATGGTAAATACCAGTTCTGATTCTAAAAAGAAAATTTTCAATTGGGCCATCCAAACTGGAGCTGAGGTTGCTGAACTCAGACGAATAAATAAGACTATTCCGCTGGTGTTAAATATAAAAAACAAAATTGCCGGAATGATGGTCTTTAATAAGATCAAGAAAAAGATGGGTGGTAAACTGTGGTTTATGCCATGTGGCGGTGCCTCTGTTTCAGCAGAAGTTACGCAGTTTTTTGAAGCCTTGGGAATACATATTACGGTGGGCTATGGCTTAACCGAAACAACTGCAACCTTAACTTGCTTCCCTTTTCATCATTTTGAACATGGTTCAGCCGGAATTCCATTTGGTGATACCACCATTAAAATTGGTGAAAATGATGAGATTCTAGCCAAAGGAAGCGGGATTATGAAAGGCTATTATAAAAAACCAACGGAGACCGCAGAAGTTTTTACCCATGACGGTTGGTTTAAAACAGGTGATGCAGGGAAATTTGACGAAGCTGGAAATTTAATTATTACCGATCGCATTAAAGATTTAATGAAAACTTCTAACGGAAAATACATCACGCCACAGCCCATAGAAAATGTGCTTTCAAATAATAATTTCATCAATCAAGCGATGATCGTTGCCGAAGGAAAACCTTACGTGACCGCCTTGATTATTCCTAATTTTGAAGCGTTACAGGACCAGATTTCAAAAATGAATATTCCATTTACCTCGTGGGAGGAAATGGTGAATATGGATCGGGTTAAAGAGTTTTACCGAGAAAAAATCGATGAAATACAAAAAGGATTTTCTGGTTTTGAAAAAGTTAAGAAATTTGTGTTGATGCCAGCAGAATTTGAAATTGCAAGTGGTGAAATTACCCCAACTTTGAAAGTAAAGCGAAATGTGGTTTTGCAGAAATATGCCGACATCGTCGAAAAAATGTATATTTCTTAAAGCTGATTTTTTTTAATAATGTAAAACATGCGACGAAGGAATGACCCTTGGGCAGTAATTTTAATCGTTATAAAATAGCGGCCAACCCGCGATAGAGTAGATATGGAAGAGTTTTTTGGTGCAAATAATTATATCATTTCAAATAGAAAAATAGCGGAGTCTTGTCCGTCAAATATTGCTTTGATCAAATATTGGGGAAAATATGAAAATCAAATCCCTGCAAATCCCAGCATTAGTTATACCTTAAACCACTGTAAAACAAATACAGAAATTGAATTTATTGCGGATGATCAATTTTCGGTAACGACTTTTTTAGCTGGCAAATCAGAAGTAAAATTTGCTGAGAAAATTGAAAAATACTTTCAAAATATAGAACAATATTTACCATGGATTTTGAAAGGAAAATACATCATTAGAACAGAAAATACATTCCCACACAGTTCCGGTATTGCGAGTTCTGCCTCAGGTTTTGGTGCGATCGCCAAATGTTTGATGAGCTTAGATGCTGCTTTTAGCGGGAAAATAAATGATGAATTTTCTCTAAAGAAAGCAAGTTTTCTGGCCCGTTTAGGAAGCGGCAGTGCGTGTAGAAGTTTGTATAAGGGGCTCGTTGTTTGGGGCGAGACAAAAGAAGTTTCTGGCAGTTCTGATTTTTTTGCCGTTCGCTATCCTAACGAAGAAATCCATGCCGATTTTAGAAACTTCAATGATTGGGTCTTATTGATTCACGAAGGTGAAAAATCGGTGAGTTCTACCGTAGGACACGGTTTGATGAATACCAATCCTTACGCAGAAAGAAGATTTCAAGAAGCGCATGAAAATTTCGCTTCCTTAAAAACCATTTTGAAAAATGGAGATATGAAAAGTTTTATCATGATGGTAGAGCATGAGGCCTTAACATTGCATGCGATGATGATGATGAGCGAACCTGCATTTATTTTAATGAAAACCGGAACTTTAGCGGTTATTAATAAAATTTGGGAGTTCAGAAAAAACACCCATCTCCCGCTATTTTTTACTTTAGATGCCGGAGCGAACGTTCATTTGCTTTTCCCGACTACCAAAGATGAAGAAAAAATTCAGGCATTCATCATCAAAGAATTGATGCCACATACCCAAAATAACGGTGTGGTAAAAGATGTAATGCAGTTTTAACTACTGAAAAAATTATTTCCTAAGCGAAAGTCGACTCAAATTGTGCAAGATAAACACGATGATAATTCCCACGATGGCTGCCGACATTGAAAGGATGAAAGTTGAATTTTCTTCCGCAAGAAATCCTAGATTCCATTCGATAACATACAGGTTAATACCGATAAATATTACGAAAAGAGCTAAGAATATTTTGTAAAACAATTGCATTTTTTTAATCATTAAAATTTAACATACGTTGAAAAAAGTTGGGCGAAATTTGCAGTAAACAATTTAATAGAAATGGCGAGTAGAATAATCCCGAATACTTTTTGTAAAACTTGGAGCGTTCCATCACCTAATTTTTTCTCCATCCAATCTGCTGATTTCAGCACCAAATATACGAAAATTGTATTGATAATAATCCCTACAATAATGTTGATGTCATGATATTCTGCACGTAAAGAAAGTGTTGTAGTCAATGTTCCCGCCCCTGCGATCAAGGGAAATGCAATCGGAACAATCGACGCTGATTTGGCTTCGGTATTTTTTTGAATTTCAATTCCTAAAATCATTTCTACGGCAATAATGAAAATTACAAATGCACCCGCAATTGCAAATGAATTAACATCTACACCAATTAATTTTAAGATATTATTTCCAATAAAAAGAAAAGCGATCATCAAAGCGCCCGCAACAATAGAAGCACGTTCAGCTTCAATCTTACCAAACTTCTTTTTTAAACCCACGATAATAGGCACAGAACCGATAATATCGATTACTGCAAAAAGAATCATCGAAGCGGTAAGTGTTTCTTTTAGAGAGAAAAATTCAAACATTTGTGTAAATTATTAATTTCGCAAAAATATGAAAAATTATTCATTATTTGTTAATGTCAGAATATAAAGTTTTAATCGATGTATACAACTCATCTACTTGCTCTTCTGAATGAAATGGCGCATATTTTTCAATTTGAATTTGCTCTGAAAGTGCACGATATTGTTCAGAAAGTTGCTTGCCAAAATTTTGTTCTAAAAAAGCTCGAAAATCGGACTCGGTATTAGCAGCGTAGTAATCTTTCGTTTCGCGGTGAAGGTCGTCGTACGCAGAGAAGAAATTGGTGATATCTTTATTGTCTTTTAAAATATTTAAATAAGCGATACTTTCCTCGAAATGGTTGCTAAGGTTTTTTCGAAGCATCTCCTCTGTATCCGCAATGGTGGTGATTGGTTTTGAAAGCAGTTGTGGTTTCAATTTTCTTTTTTCTCTTTTGCGCATTACCACTGCAAACAAAGTAATTAAGGAGGTCAGCAAAGCAATATTGCCTACCACAATTTTCCAGTTGATTTGGTTTTTGTCTGTTACTATAAAATTTTGAGTTTGCAATACCGGAGTGTTCACCGTTTCTAAAACCGTGTTGGTATAATCATTTACTTTTTCTAAAGTTGTTTTGGCTTCGGCGATTTGTTCAGGTGTTTTTACCTGAAGAACCAATTCTTTTGAGCCTAAATCGGTATATTTTTTTGAATTGGGATCAAAGTAGGAGAAATTTTCAAACTTAATCATCACCGTTCCTGGGATTTTTGGAACCACAATGTATTCTGCAATGATTGCTCCAGAGAGTCCGTTTTTATTGGCTGTGGTTTGGGAAGTAACTTTTGGCGTAAAAAACGAATAATTTTCAGAATTTAAAATCTTGGGAAGATGTAAACTTCCTAAATTTCCTGAGCCTGCGACTTTTAAGAAAAGGTGTACTGGCTTATTAATCTCGGAAATCTGGTTGCTCACATTCGTTGATAAATCAATGGTAAATTGCCCGACCGCATTTTTAAAATGATTGGGCATTCCTACGGGAAGCTTCTTTACATTGAGCTGTATTTTATTTGATGAGATTTTATTTTCCTTTGCAGGATTGGCAAACGTCGCGGAAATTGGGTTAATTTCAATCGTTCCTGTTTCAGAAGGGAAAATCATAAAGATGCCAATGATTTGCGAGGCCATACCCGCGCTGGATTCGATTTCAGATTTTGCAAAACTTACCGGTTTAATATTCGCATTTCTTTGGGAAGGGAAATGAAGTTTTCCCAATTTTCTGAAATTGTCGTAATCACGACTGTAAGCTCGTAAAACGGCAATCGTAGGTTCATTCTTGTAGACTACTTTATCCTGAACTTCTAAGTTTAAATAGAGATCGTTTCGATCGGTATTATCTGCGACTGAATTTGTTTTATCAGCCTCGCGAACGGTAATGTCAAAGGGTTCGGTTTTATAAATTTTTCCGTTTACGGTCACCAATGCTGAGCCGATCTTGATTCTACCTGATTGTTTGGGGGAAAGAACATATTGATAAACCAACTGATTAATAACATTTCCTTTGCTGGCATCGAGTACAACCGTATTTCGTTCAGAAGCACTACCAATAATATCAAACTTTGAAAAATCCGGCATTTGGAGTGGGGTTTGTTGCTCCATATTTTCACCGCTAATTTCTAGCAGAACCGTAAGCGTGAACCGTTGATTAATCTTCTGGTCTTTCACGTCAGATATCGCCAAAGTCACCTGCCCGTAAGTGAATACGGCAGAAAAAAGAAATAATATGTAGGAAATTTGTTGTTTCATTACCAATCCTTCTCGTTGCTTTCAGGCATGGAGTAGGAGTTTTTATTAAGAATGCGTTTGGCAGTTTCTCTTTCTTTATTACCAACCCGGTTTAGAATAGCATCTTCTAAATCTTTCGGCATTTTATCGGAATTGTTATTTTTATTTTCATTGGGATCCTTGCCGTCTCCTTCTCCTTTATTTTGTTGGCCATTTCCAGCTTCCTTCTGTGGTTGATCGCCTTTGTCTTGGCCTTTGTTTTTTTCTTTGCTCTGCTCATCGCCTTCGCCTTCGCCAGAATCATCTTTTTTGTTTTTCTGCTGTTCTTTTTCTTTCTCTTTTAACATGGCAATCTCATAATTTTTACGAACGCTTTCATTATAAGGATCTTGTTTTAAGGCTTGCTTGTAAAGTTCGGCAGCTTTTTTAGAATTTTCCTGCATCATATAGGAATTACCCAAGTTATAGAGTGCAGCACTTTTGTCGGGAAGAGTGGTAGAAAGTTTCTCAGCTTTTTCGTATTCCGCTTTCGCTTCCTCATACATTTTTCTTTTATATAAAGAATTGCCAAGATTATAGTGTGCCATAAACTCGTTCTCATTGAGTTGCACAGCTTCCATATATTTTGAAGAAGAGGATTCGTAATTTTCTTTATCAAATTGCTGATTGCCTTTGAATACTAAAGTCTTATAATTTTCCTGGGCAGAAAAAAAGACTGAGCCAAGCGCTAAAAAAAATCCCGTAAAAAATAATTTTAAATTCATCACTGCAAAATTATTCCTTTATATGTTAAAGTCTATGGCTGAAATTGTTAAATTTCGGTTAAAGTCTAGCGAATATGTTGATTTTGAATCAAATATTGAAGTCACGCTTGGGATTTAACAGAAAAATAAACAGATAGAAAAAGAGCGAAACACCGAGAAAATATTGATAATAATGAATCGCATTATTAGATTTAACCATAGTTTCAGTAGAAGTTGCACTTTTACCAAGTCCATCAATAACTTGCGTGCTAGCATTTTCTAGATTATTTCCGTCGACATACGAGCCGTTTGTTTGGTCCGCAATATTTAGCAAGGCTATATTTTCTCGCTTTGAAATCACGGTTATTCCACTACGATCTGTTTTATAGCCCATCAACTGTCCAAAAACATATTCCGGAATCGGAGCACCTTCTTCAGATCCAATACCGACGGTGATTATTGAAATTTCCTCTTTCTGCGCAAGTTTTATGGCTGGTTTTTCATTTCCTTCATTATCTTCGCCATCACTTAGTAAAACCACTTGCCGAGAGCCTTTAGGAATGTTTTTGAATTTGTCGGCAACGGTTTGCATGGCCCGTAAATAATTGGTTCCTTGGGTTTTTATAATGGCAGTTTCTACACCGCCAAGGTAAGTTTCAGCGGCCGTAAAGTCCGTAGTTAATGGCATTATTGATATGGCTTCGCCCGCAAAAACCACGATGCCTACTTTGTCATTTTTCATCTGCCCCATGGTATTGATGATGATGTTTTTGGCTTCATCTAAACGGTTGGGTTCTACATCTTGCGCGTTCATAGAATTAGAAACGTCCAGTAGAAAAATTACGTTATTCATTTTCTGTTTGGATTTTATTTCTTCTGAACCGCTTAGTAAATCAACGATAGATAGCACCAAAAATAAGGTGGCTATTAAATAGAGAATGGATAATATTTTTGAAAAACCTGATTTTTTTTCAAATAATTGATTTTGAAATTTTTCCGCTGCAAATATTTTTTTTCGCTGGTTCTTCCAGTTGAGGTACGCAATCATGATAATTCCCAGCAGCGGCAAAAGCAGCAACAAAAATAAATACCAGTTATTTCCTAAAGTCCAATTCATTTATTGTAATTCATTATAATTCTTTTAGTTTCCTTTTAATGGAGCAAATGCCTAAAGTTGTAAGCTCGACTGATTCATTGAATCATCCTTTTAATTTGACTCGTCGAAATGAGTAACCGCAACGCCACGTGCGACTGCTCTTATAATTAATAGTATTGCGCCCAAAAATATTCATTTTGCACCTAACTTAAAAATTTATAGAAAACCCAGCGCAATAGGGCATCAAATAACAAAATGGCTAAAGCCATCCACAGAAAATTGCGGAAGTATTCCTGGTAATTGTAGAGCTTACTCGTCTTTAATTCTGATTTTTCGAGTTGATTAATTTCATTATACACTTCTTCTAAACTTTGTTTGGAGGTAGCTCGAAAGTACTTTCCACCAGTAGTTTGAGAAATTTCTTTGAGTACAGGTTCATCAATTTTAACTTCTTCTTCGGTGAATACAAGGTCTCCAAAAAGATCCTGTCGTGTGGGCATTAAGGCATAACCGTTGGTCCCGATTCCGATGGAATACACCTTAATTCCGTTGCTGCGTGCCAGTTCTGCACCAACTTGCGTAGGCATTGCATTTTCAATGGTGTTGACCCCATCAGTCATTAAAATAATAATTTTTGATTTCGCTTTGCTGGTGATCAAATGAGTCACAGCGACCGAAAGTCCTTCACCAATTGCGGTGCCTTGAATTAATTCACGGGTGTTAAGATTTTCTAGTTCATCGATAATTACAGCGTGATCAGAGGTGACCGGAACTTTGGTGAATGCTTCTCCAGCGTATGTTACAAGGCCAATTCTATCGGCTGGGCGGCTGTTGACGAATTTTTTTGCAATTTCTTTTAACGCGGTTAAACGGTCGGGATCTAAATCTTTGGACAACATGCTGAGTGAAACATCCACCGAGAGCATGATGTCTATTCCTTTGCTGTCATCTTGATTTTGGGAAATTGTAAAGGTTCGCGGTCTTGCCAAGGCGATAATCAAACAAGAAAGCAGGAGGTATTTTGAGATCTTTAGTAAAAATAACACGAAGAGAATCGATTTGTTTTCCTCCATATTTTGGGTAGATGGAACGGTGATTCCTGCGCGTTTTTTCTTACGCACATCACGGATGATTAATGGAATAAACGCCATAAATAGCAGTAGAAACCAGGGGCTATATAATTCGAAATTTAAAAAATCCAAGGTCATCATTTTTTTTACACTCCAGTTCTTAATTGTTCGGCTTCCAAATCTTTGGAAGAGTTTTTTACGAAAGATTTCATCTGATCGAAATCTCCTTGCATATCCTGTTGACCTGGGAAAACTTTAGCAAATTTTACCAAATCTCCTCGTAAAAATAGTTCTTCGATGGCTTTTTCATTTTCTGGCGAAATTGTATTATTTAATTTGATGACATCGATTAAATCATCGCTCAATAAAACATCTGCCGGAATTCTATATTGTTTGGTAATGAAATTTCGGGTAATATCTAAAAGTTCCACATAAAATAACCGATAGTTTCCGTTTTCGATATAATTTTTCTTTTTTAATTGGTCGAGTTCCCGTAAAGTTTGGTTGGTCATTACAACAGGATCAGATTTCTTTCGTTGTCCATATTTAATGAGTTGATAAATAATAAAGATTGTTGCTAAGAGAATCAAGACACCTAAAATATACCATTTGTAGAGCTGCCAGTAATCTTGAACGCCCAATTCTACCTCTTTGTTTTTCATAATGTCATTAATCTGATCGCCTTTCTGTGCGGTATTAATAACCTCGATATCATAAGGAACGGTTTTGAGCAGTTTGCCATTTATTCTAAAATCGAGTGCTGGAATAGTAAATTTTCCTTCATCGAAAACGGCAAATTCAATAATCCGATCGTAAGTGTCGGCTTGCTTGCTGATGCTATCTTTGATCTCTTCAAAGTGAAAAGGTAGCAGTTCATTTTTCGGCGCAGCTAAAACATCTTTGGCTTGCAAATTGGAAATGTGTATATGTAAAATTCCCGGTTCACCTAAAGCCAAAGTCTGCTTGTCGAGTTTTGAACTAAGGATTTGCGAAAAAGCAAACGTACTGATCAGTAAAAATAGGAGGATTGGTGTTTTTTTCAAAATTTATCTTTTTCTAAAATATTGATACAAAAATTTAGAGTAATCTTCTGCTGTATTAATATTGATAAATCCAGCCGAAGAACTTTCAAAATCTTCGGTTACGTTTCTTACTTTTTGCTTTTGCTGTTCTGCAAATTGATAGCGCCATCTTGCATTGCTCGTGTTTGCCCAAATCTGTTTCCCGGTTTCTGCATCGGTAAAGAGCGCATAACCCACATCGGGAATTTCGTTGTCTTTTTGGTCAAAAACTCTTAAACCCAAAACCTGATGCTTTTGCGCGGCAACCCGTAACATTTTTACATCATAGGCATCTTCGAAATCTGAGAACATAAAAACCAGTGATTTCTTTTTGAAAACACTCATCATGTATTCGAATGCTTTATCGATTTTCGCTTCAGCGGGAATATAATCAGCGGATAAAATGGTGCTGATAATTGCCAAGATGTGTTTTCTTCCTTTTTGCGGTGGAATTACTTTATATACTTTGTCGGCAAATAAAATGAGACCGACTTTATCATTGTTTCCGGCAGCCGAAAAACCTAACGTGGCTGCAATTTCGGCCACGAATTCTCTTTTAAGTTGGGTTTGTGTTCCGTAATCCATCGAAGCAGAAATATCGACCAGAAGCATCATGGTTAATTCCCGTTCTTCTTCCATCACTTTTACAAAGGGTTCCCGAAATCGGGCGGTTTTATTCCAGTCGATCCGGCGGATTTCATCACCAAACTGATAAGGGCGAACTTCGGAAAAGGTCATTCCTTGCCCTTTGAATGCGCTGTGATATTGACCCATCAAAGTTGCCTCCGTCTTCTTTCGAGTCCGGATTTCAATCTGCTTTACTTTTTTGATGATGTCTTTTAATTGCATGTCTTTCATTTATTAATAAAGATATGGAACTGTATATCGAGAATCGATGATACGAAATTCTTTTTTGAGCAACTGTTACAAAACTTTATTGTTGTCTTATTTTATGGTGCTTGAATTTTACTCAAGATTTTATCAATAATATCATCAGAAGTTATTTCTTCTGCTTCTGCTTCGAAACTTAAACCGATACGATGACGCAGAACATCTTTCGCAATTTCTTTTACATCTTCTGGAATCACGAATGCGCGATTCTTTAAGAAGGCCATCGCTCTTGCGGCAATTGATAAATTGATGGAAGCTCTTGGTGAAGCTCCGAAACTGATATAACTTTTTAAATCAGGAAGTCCATATTTCTCTGGTAAACGAGTGGCGAAAACCATATCCAAGATATACTTTTCGATTTTTTCGTCAAGGTAAATTTGATTGATTAGTTTTTTTGCTTCTGTTACATTTTCTAAAGTAATAACCGGACGAATTTCTGGTGAATGACCGCTGGCAACCATATTCATGATTTTTCGTTCATCCTCAAAATCAGGATACGTGATCGTACATTTCAGCATAAAACGGTCGCTTTGCGCTTCTGGTAAAAGATAAGTTCCTTCCTGGTCAATCGGGTTTTGAGTTGCCAATACTAAGAATGGTTTCGGCAGCGGCATTGTTTCATCACCGATCGTTACTTGCTTTTCCTGCATCGCTTCCAATAAAGCCGACTGTACTTTTGAGGGTGCACGGTTGATCTCATCAGCCAAAACAAAATTGGCGAAAATTGGGCCTTTTTTTATGGAAAAATCATTGTCTTTAATACTGTAAATCATGGTTCCAACCACATCTGCGGGCAGTAAATCCGGAGTAAATTGGATTCGTGAAAAAGCACCGTGAACAGCGTCGGCTAAAGTTTTTATCGCTAAAGTTTTTGCCAATCCCGGAACACCTTCCAGCAAGACGTGGCCATTTCCTAGAAGACCGATGAGTAAACGGTCTACCATGTATTCTTGTCCGATAATTGCTTTGTTGATTTCTTGTTTTAAAAGTGAAAAAAAGTAATTCTGTTCTCTTACTTTTTCGGTTAATTGTCTTATATCTTCTGCTTGATTGAGTTCTGACATAGTGTTTGTAGAATTTAAAGTGTAAATTTCCAATAAATAGGAATACCAATCAACATAATGAATGCCAATTCTACGTTAAAGTTTGTTAAACATTTAGGCTTATTTGGTATTCCTTTTTCGGAGCTGATTTTCATTTCAAGAAAAAGGCCTAAAAAACAAAATTTAAAATGGGATTAATTTCTAGGATTTTCAGCGCTAAAGTCGAGGGCTAGTAAAATGAAACTCAGCGAAATTCTTGTCATTTTCAGTTAATTAACCTATTTTTGAGCCTTAAATTAATAGCGAAATGAATTATCATTTTCAGGCGCATCGTCAAGTTCGGCGAAATCTTTTAGAAATTTTGCAGAATACGTCTACCAAAGATTTATTATTGATTCCTGATGGGTTCAATAATAATATTTACTGGAACATCGCGCATACGGTGGCTACGCAGCAGCTTTTGCATTATTATTTAAGTGGAAATGCTTTTCGTATTGATCAATACTGGATTGAAACCTACAAAAAAGGAACCCTTCCTAATTTGAACGTGCAGCAATCTGAAGTTGATGATTTGGCTTTTCTACTTACGGAAACGTCAAAGGTTTTAATGAAAGATTACGACGATGATTTTTTCCCGGATTACACCTCTTACACCACAAGTTTCGGCTTGGATCTGAAGAGCATACAGGATGCAATTATTTTTAATAATATGCATGAAAGTATTCATTTAGGTTACACAATGGCTCAGAGACGAGCAATTCTTGGCGAACAATTTTAAAATAGGCGTTCCAAGTTCAAGGTGAGGAACCAAAATATAACCTTACACAACTAATTTTTTACAAAACTTATGAAAGACGATTTTATATTTGGATTGAGACCAGTAATAGAAGCAATTGAAGCCGGAAAAACGGTGGATAAAGTATTTTTGCAGAACGGTTTACAAGGTGATATTTATTATGAATTAAAAGATCTTCTGGCGAAATACAAAATCAGACCGAATTTTGTTCCTGTTGAAAAACTGAATCGTTTTACCAGAAAGAATCACCAAGGGGTTGTGGCTTTTATTTCTGATGTTCCTTTTCATTCCATTGAAAATATTTTACCTGAACTTTTCGAAGCTGGGAAAACACCCTTTCTTTTAATTTTAGACCGATTAACCGATGTTAGAAATTTTGGAGCAATTTGCAGAACTGCAGAATGTGCCGGAGTTGATGCCGTGATAATTCCGGAGAAAGGTGGAGCACCCATGAATTCTGATGCCATTAAAACTTCTGCTGGTGCGATGTATAATATAATTATTTGTAAGGAAAAAAATCTTGGTCATACAGTAGATTTCCTTCAACAATCGGGGGTACAGGTGTTTTCTGCCACAGAAAAAGCACAGAAATTATATTATGATGTTGATTTTACACAACCGTGTGCGATTGTCATGGGAAATGAAGAGACAGGTATTTCTAAAGAGGTTCTGCACCATTCGGATGAAAAAATAAAACTTCCAATGGAAGGAAAAACTCAATCTTTAAATGTTTCTGTAGCTTGCGGTGCCATTCTTTATGAAGCAACCCGTCAACGATTGAAAATGTAGTTTTTGATCTGAATTTAGTTTCTGTTTGGCGTTATTCTATTAAAAAAGAATTTTTATCTTTAAAAAAAAATAGAAGCAATATGCAAAAGAACACGATTGTGAAAAGTGATGTTCGCGCCTATATCAAAGAAATCATTGTGCTAAAGATTCAAAAACTCGAAAAGTTTATGGAGTTTACCTTGGAGGCAAGTCGCGAGGTGAAAAAGACTTCTAAATATGATTCCATTCGCGAAGAAATGCAGGAAGAAATATATCAGATGCAAAAACAATTGGCATCATTAAAGGATTTACAAAGGAATTTAGCTAAAATAGTTGATAAAACATCAGGCAGAATTCAATTGGGTTCTATTGTATTTACCAATAAAGCACGTTTTTATATTTCGGTTTCTTTAGGAGAGTTTTTCTTTGAAGGAGATCGTTTTTATGCTATTTCTGAAGAAAGTCCGATGGCTAAAATAATGTTCGGTAAGCAGGTAGGCGATTCTTTTACCCTCAATACTATCAATCAGGTGATCGAACAAGTTTGGTAGTCTTTCAATAAAATTTAAAAATGGAGAAAACGGAAGTTTTAAAAAATATCATCGAAGCAAGAAAAAGTATTTATCCAAAATCCTATTCGACAGAAGAAATTAAGGATGAGGTTTTAGCCGAAATTATAAATGCTGCAAACTTTGCCCCCAATCACAAAAAAACAAAACCATGGAGGTTTAAAGTTTTCCGTGGGGAAGAAAAAAATCAGTTGGGAGCTCAATTAGCAGAGCTCTACAAACAAACCACGAGGCCAGAAGTCTTTCTGGAAAAAAAATTTTTAGATATTGCCGATAAAGCAGCAAAATCAAATACAGTGGTTTCGATAAGTGTTAATTTTAGTGGATTGGTTCCCGAGTGGGAAGAAATTGCAGCGACTGCCATGGCTGTTCAAAACATGTATCTTACCGCAACTGCTCATGAAATCGGCTGTTACTGGAGTTCGCATCAGGTGATTTATCACTTGGGTGAATTTCTTGGGTTAGAAGACCATCAAAAATGTATCGGTTTGTTTTATTTAGGTAAAGTGTAAGTTAGTTGTAACATCACCACTTTTTTGCGTACTTATAGTAAAACATTTAACAAATAAAAATAATGGAAACACACGGTTACAACCATCCAGAATCAACATCAAACAATAATTTCAGCAATGGAAACTATCGCTCAGAGAAAAAATTAGCGGCAGGAATTTTAGCAATTTTACTAAATGGATTTGCGATTCATAAATTTTATCTAGGTTACACCAAAGAAGGAATTATTCAGCTGGCATTAACTTTTGTAACCTGTGGCGTCGCAAGTATTATAGGAATTGTAGAAGGAATTATCTATTTGACGATGAGTGACGAACAGTTTGATCGAACGTATGTCCAAAATAAGAAAGGTTGGTTTTAAAGCAAGAAGAACTTCTAAATTTTAGAAGTTCTTCTTGTTGTATTTAGGGTCATCTATTGATTCAATAAAATTGCAGCTTCTTTTGCTGCGTAGGTGAAAATCATATCTGCTCCAGCTCTTTTAATGCATGTCAAACTTTCAATAATAGCTTTGTCATTATCCAACCAGCCATTTTGTGCCGCAGCTTTTAACATCGCATACTCGCCGCTCACGTTGTATACGGCAATTGGTAAATCAATAGCTTCACGAACTTTAGCAACAATGTCCAGGTAAGGCATTCCCGGTTTAATCATAATAATGTCTGCGCCTTCCGCAACGTCTTTTAAAACTTCATCAAGTGCTTCTCTGGAATTATGAAAATCCATTTGATAGGTTTTTTTATCGTTAGGAATTTCTGCATTTTCTTTCGGAGCCGAATCTAAAGCGTTTCTAAAAGGGCCATAAAAGGAGCTGGCATATTTTGCGGCATAACTCAATATTCCGACATCAGTAAACCCGCCTTCTTCTAAACCAGTACGAATGGCAGCAATTCTTCCATCCATCATATCGCTCGGTGCTACGATGTCTGCGCCGGCTTCTGCCAACGAAACCGACATTCTAACCAATGAATCATTGGTCGCATCATTATCAATTTTTCCGTTGGTGATGATTCCGTCGTGCCCGTACATGGAGTAAGGATCCAAGGCGACATCGGGCATGATGATCATTCCGGGCACAGCATCTTTAATTGCTTTAATGGTATTTTGCATAAGCCCGTTCGGATTCCAGGATTCTTTGCCCGTATTGTCTTTCAAATTATCAGACACTTTCATGTATAAATTCACGGCTTTTACACCCAATGAAAATAATTCTTGGCATTCTTTTACCGTCAAATCCATCGTCCTCCTAAAAATTCCTGGCATGGAGGAAATCGGTTCCTGCTTGTTAACGCCTTCCATTACGAAAATTGGCATTACAAAATCATTAGTGGTAAGGGTGGTTTCTTGAACCAGCGCTCTGATGGCGGCATTTGTTCTAAGTCTACGGTTTCTTGAATGGATGATCATTTTCTGGAATGGTATTTGATTTACGGTTGCAAATTTAATTATAGTTTTGTTAAAAAAAACTATTGCAATTCAAATAGAATTCCCTACTTTTGTAAGGATATAGTTAAAATAAAATCATTATCAGTGAAAAAATTATTATTTTTTGTAATATTAGTCGGCAGTTTAACAGTGTTTTCGGAAAAAATTTCCGCACAAACCGTTGATCGCGTTTCGATGATATCCAATCAGAAATCTGATGATGGGGTAATGGTTGCCTATCCTAACCCTGCGCGTGATTTTATCATTGTAAAGTCAAAAGATGCCTCATTGAAAATAAAATCGGTTACTTTTTATTCCATTTTAGGGATGCAAGTGGCAGAATATCAGATTAATAAAAATTCAGAAGAAATTCGTTTAGATAAACTTCGACCAGGAAAATACCTGATGAGATATGTTTTAAGTGACAATACTCAGAAAGTTACTCAAATCGTAAAACAATAAATTACAATCCTTGAAAATCTTCAAGGATTTTTTTTGATCTCATTTTTGTTATTTAGAATTAAAATAGATTGATAAAAAATTCCGTAATTTTGCGCCAATGGAAGCACGTGAAAAAATAGTAATTATTGGTGGTGGTTTTGCTGGGCTTCAATTAGCGAAATCCCTCAATAACAAAAGAAAAAAAGTGATGGTCATCGATAAAGTTAACCACCATATGTTTCAGCCACTTTTCTACCAAGTTGCTTGTGGTCGTATTGAGCCAAGTAATATTTCTTTTCCCTTTAGAAAAATTTTCCAACGCTCGCGAAACGTGCAGTTTCGATTAACGGAAGTGCAAAGTATTGTTCCCGAACAAAATAAAATTATTACAGAAGAAGCAGAGTTTACTTATGACAAATTAGTAATAGCCTCCGGCTGTAAAACCAATTTTTTTGGCAATGCTAAAATGGAACACTTGACCTTTGGAATGAAAAATACCCAAGAGGCAATCGCCATAAGAAACCATGTACTGTTGACTTTTGAGAAATTAATTATTGAAAGAAAACGCAGCGATGATGGCAATTGGAATATCGTCATCGTAGGAAGTGGACCAACTGGCGTAGAGTTAGCCGGCGCTTTTGCCGAAATGAAAAAAGATATTCTGCCACGCGATTATCCGCACATGAATTTCGATGATTTAAAAATTATTTTGATCAGTTCTACAGAAATGCCTTTAGCGGTGATGAGTGATGAAGCGCAGGAAAAATCGGATCAGTATCTAAAAGAGTTGGGTGTTGATTTTATGCGGGGTGAAATGGTGACTGATTATGATGGTGATAAGGTTTACATGAAAAGTGGAAAATCTATTCCCTCAAATAATGTAATTTGGGCCGCAGGTGTTACCGGTAATATTATCGATGGTTTAGAACCGGAAGTAATTGTGAGGAATAGATTTAAAACCGATCGTTTTAACCGAATTAAAGGTTACGACAATATATTTGCAATCGGAGATATTGCCTACATGGAAACTCCAAAATATCCCCAAGGACATCCACAAGTTGCAAATGTCGCCATTAATCAAGGGAAAAATGTAGGAAAAAACTTTCTTAAAAAATCAGAACAAGATTGGGTAGAATACGAATATACAGATCAAGGCAGTTTAGCAACCATCGGTAAACATCGTGCCGTAGTTGATTTGCCTCATTTAAAATTTCAAGGTTTTTTGGCCTGGTATTTTTGGATGTTCTTACACTTGATGCTTATTTTAAGTGTTCGAAACAAATTGGCCATTTTCTTCAATTGGATGTGGAGTTATATTAATAAAGATTCATCTTTAAGGTTAATCATTATCCCAAATAAAAAGAACGATACCGAACAATGAGAATAGATATTATAAGTGTTCTGCCAGAATTAATGGAAAGCCCATTCCAAACTTCAATTCTGAAAAGAGCCATGCAGAAGGGTTTAGCAGAAGTTCACTTTCATCAGCTTAGAGATTGGAGCCTTGGGAAACACCGCCAAATCGATGATGAACCTTATGGCGGTGGCGCAGGAATGATTATGATGATTGAACCCATCGATAAATGTATTTCTGAGCTGAAGTCGCAACGTGCATATGATGAAGTCATCTACCTTACCCCGGATGGGGAAACTTTGACCCAAAAAATAGCCAACACGCTTTCTATTAAAGAAAATTTAATTTTCCTCTGTGGTCATTACAAAGGTATCGATCAACGGGTTCGGGAGCTTCATATCACCAAAGAAATTTCTATTGGTGACTACGTGCTTACAGGTGGAGAACTTGCAGCTTGTGTTTTAGCCGATTCTGTGATTCGACTATTGCCAGGCGTATTGAATGATGAACAATCTGCTTTAACAGATAGTTTTCAGGATAACCTATTAGCTCCACCCATTTATACACGACCTGCAGATTACAAAGGTTTAAAAGTTCCTGATATTCTACTCAGTGGAAACTTAAAAAAAATTGAGGAATGGCAGCATGAGCAAGCGCTTAAAATTACCTTAGAGAAAAGACCTGATATATTGGAATAATTCTAAAAAAAATCTACTATTTATATGTTGCTTATGCAAATGATAACATCAGTTAATGAACAGAATGGAAAACAATAAGGATACGGAGTTAATTGCGTTCTATAATGTAGAAAACTTGTTTTGCCCAGATATTCCACGCGTACATCAATTAGATCCAACAGCATCAGGATTGCTAAATTGGGACGAAAGAAAATACCAAAACAAATTATTTAAAATTGCACACGTTTTTCAGTTGATTTTGGAAAGTGAAAAGGCTTTGCCTCTTGTGATTGGGTTGTCTGAAGTTCAGGGTAGAAAGCCCTTGGAAGATTTGGTGAAATTAGAACCTTTTAATTCTAAGTACGAAATCGCCCATTATGAATCCATGGACGAACGAGGCGTAGATGTAGCACTTCTCTACGATAAAACCAAAATTGAACTCCTTTCTTCGCAACCTATTTCTTATCTTTTTGCGGTAGAAAACAAAGAATCAGAATATTACGATACCACCCGCGACGTTTTATTTTGTAAGGTAAAGTTTTTGGAAACGATCATAAACGTTTTTGTTCTTCACTTGCCTTCAAAAAGAGAGAAAGACATTAATAAACCCAAACGCGATTATATTCTTAAGGATCTTCATGAAAAGGTTTTGACCATAAAATCCACTACGCAGGAAGCGGTAATCATCATGGGTGATTTCAACGAAAACCCGGATGAAGAAATGATTCTTAATTTTAATTATGATAGCGATTTCAATAAAATTCTGGTAAATCCATCGGAGGAATTATTCAAAAACGAAAAATTTTCTACGTTTCATTACAAAAATGGCTTACTTTTTGACCAAATGATTCTGTCCAAAGATTTTTTTAATTCCAATTATCCTCTTTTATTCAAAGAAGCCAAAGTTTTCAATCACGAAAAACTGAGCAATTGGAATCGTAAATTTGCTGGGAGACCTTTTAGAACCTATGCAGGGACAAGATATTTGGGTGGTTATAGCGATCACTTTCCTATTTTGACCGCATTGTTAGTTAACAAGTAAATCAATAATTAATTTAAAAAATAATTCCAAATGAAAAATGCAATTAATGCCGAATATCATTTAGATAAAATCGATAAAGAAATCATCTATATGTTGATGGACAATGCCAAAACATCACTCGCTCAAATTTCTAAAAACGTGGGAATTTCAACCACTGCGGTTCATCAAAGAATTAAGAAATTAGAAAATGCTGGCGTAATGGAAAACTCCATTTCCTTCTTAAATCCACGCAAAATCGGTTATAAAGTCGTTTCCTATATTGGCGTTTTTCTGGAGCAGCCAAGCCATTATCAGGATGCCATAAAAGCCTTAAAGGAAATCAATGAAGTGGTAGAAGCCCATTATACCACCGGAAACTATACCATTTTCCTGAAAGTTTTATGCCGAGATAATGACCATTTGATGGAGATTTTAAATAAAATTCAAAAACTTAAAGGGGTGACCAGAACAGAAACATTTATTTCCCTTGAACAAAGTATTAACAGACAATTAAAGGTTTAATAAATTACCGCCTAGGCAATCATTATAAAAAAATACACTTCCAATGAGGTGTATTTTTCTGTTGCAGACAATTTTTAACAATTCCCTAAAAATAGTCGGCGCATTTGCAGATAATTGGCTAATTTTACAATCCTTAATTTAATTAAAATATTTTCTAATTAAATCCCATTTTTTATGCAAAAAACATTAGAAAAAAATCATACGATTCCTATGGAAAATCATATTGACGCGCGAAATGAAGGACTGCCATTTAACACCAAGTTTTTTGATGCAATCAATATCAACCGCAGTGCGGTAGAAAAAAGAGTCGCCACGCTAACCGGCCGAAGAAGTGTTAAAAAAGAATTTCAAGCTGCGTGGTTGCTCAAAGCCATTTCGATGATCGATCTTACCACCTTGGCAGGCGACGACACCCGCGGAAATGTTTTGCGCCTCTGTGAAAAAGCAAAAAACCCAGTTAGAGAAGATCTTCTCGCGCAATTAGGCATGCAAGATGCAAAGCTCACCACTGGTGCGGTTTGTGTGTATCATAATTTAATTCCTTTTGCCAAAGAAGCTTTACAAGGAACTTCAATTCCTATTGCTGCAGTATCAACAGGCTTTCCCGCCGGAAAAATTTCCCTGGAAGATAAAATTTCCGAAATCAAAAAATCTGTTGCAGCCGGAGCAAAAGAAATTGATATCGTTATTTCCCGAGATTTGGTTTTAGAATCAAAATGGAAAGAACTCTACGACGAAATCAAATTATGTCGCGCCGCTTGTGGCGATGCACACATGAAAACGATTCTCGCAACGGGCGAAATCCCAACATACACCAAAGTAGCGAAAGCATCTTGGGTAGCCATGATGGCGGGATCAGATTTTATCAAAACCTCCACTGGAAAAGAATCCGAAAACGCTACACTGGCCGTAAGTTTGGTCATGATTCGCTGCATCCGTGATTATTACGAATTAACAGGTGTGAAAGTTGGCTACAAACCAGCTGGCGGAATTCAGAAAGCGAAACAGGCATTGGATTATTTAATTTTACTCAAAGAAGAATTAGGAAACGATTGGCTCACTCCGGATTTATTCAGATTCGGTGCAAGCTCTTTATTGGGCGACATCGAGCGACAATTAGAGCATTACGTAACAGGACGGTATAGCGCAGGATTCCGTCATCCGATGGCGTAGAGGAGTGATTGAGTTGTTGAGCATTTGAAGATTCAATAATTTTGCAAGAATTATTGAGTATTTTAGAGTTTCGTTAGTTTTAGAGGAGTTGTTGAGTGATTGAGTTGTTGAGTGTTTGAGCATTTGAAAATTCAATAATTTTGCTTTGAAATTTTGATGATTTACACGCTCAATGAATTTGATGATTAAAATTGAAAAGCCCTGAAAGGGCAAAATCAATAGCATTTGGCGAAGCCCAATGAAAAAAAAATAACTAAAAGATAGTAAAGCCCTGAAAGGGCGAAATCTTTAACTTTGATAGAGCAGTACAATAGATTTAATAGCAATACCAACGAACTCGGATGAGAACCCTAATCCCTAATCCGTAAAGGGTGAATTTAAATTGATATCACTTTAAATAAACAAAATGATAAATAAAATTACACTGGCATTATTACTAATGCTTTTCACTTTCCAAATTCAAGCTCAATGCTGGAAAACTATGGATGGTGGACACATGTTTAGCATTGCGATAAAAGATGATGGTACTCTGTGGGGTTGGGGCAGTAATAGTAACGGAGAATTGGGTGCTGGAAATACCCCTTATAAATTAATGCCTACAAAGATTGGAACTGAATCAAATTGGAGTAGTGTTTCTGCAGGATATTATCATACAGTAGCAATCAAAAAAGATGGTTCTCTTTGGACTTGGGGTAATAACAGACAAGGACAATTGGGGCTTGGTACTTCTGTTAGTGAATATTATGAACCACAAAGAGTTGGTACTGAAAATAATTGGAAAAGTGTATCAGCAGGTTCACATCATACAATGGCGATAAAAAATAACGGTACACTTTGGGGATGGGGAGAAAATAGAGAAGGGCAATTGGGTGATGGTACTCGGATTAGTAAAAATATTCCTACTTTTATTGATATTAATTGGACAATGGTTGAAGCCAATGCAATGAATACTTTGGCTATAGATGATGGTGTCATTTGGAAATGGGGTAATTTTTATAGCCAATTTGAAACAGCAACCCCTGAAATTTTTGGTGATGATAGTGACTGGAAAAGTATTGCTTCAACTGGTTCTCATTCGATGGCTTTAAAAAATGATAATTCACTTTGGGCATGGGGTGAAAATGGAAAAGGAGAGTTAGGTGATGGTACGAATATTCAGCGTAAAATACCAATAAAAGTTGGAAATAGCACTAATTGGGAAAGCGTTTCTGTAGGTATTAACAGTACAAAAGCAATAAAAAATGACGGTTCACTTTGGGTGTGGGGAATGAATAATAACGGGCAATTAGGTGATGGAACCAATATTGACAAAAATACACCGACCCAACTTGGCAGTAGCACTGAATGGAAAAATATCTTTTCTGGATTAGAACATACATTAGCTGTAAAAAAAAATGGCTCCTTATGGAGTTGGGGTTTTAATTTTAATGGGCAGTTAGGTGATGGTACTTTAACGGACAGAAATATACCAGTCCAAATTACACCGCCTTGTATCCCACTTTCCGTTTCAGATACGCATCAATCTGCACTGCAAATCTTTCCAAACCCTTCTAAAGATTATTTTTCTATTAATACTAAAGATGTAAAACAAGTTCAGCTTTATTCTTTAGATGGCAAGCTCATAAAAGAATATACTCCTTCCGATAAATATACAATCCGTGGTATTGTTAAAGGCATTTATATCCTTAAAATTACCGATAGTAAAGAAGTAAGGAGTATTTATAAACTAAAAATAATTGACTAAGGAATTCATTATCAAATTATCACATTAAAATAAAATGGAAATCAAAGAAATATACGACAACATGGTTTACGGTCCCGCTCCAGAAAGTGCAAGTTCCGCTGTGGAATTTTTAGAAAATCATCACCGAAACTTTGAACTGTTTATCGGTGGAGAATGGGTAAAACCCAACTCGAAAAAATATGCCGATTCAAACAACCCTTCCAACAAAGAGTTTCTAGCAAAAATTGCCGAAGCCGACAAAACCGATGTAGACAACGCAGTGAAAGCAGCCAACAAAGCCTTACCAGAATGGGTGGCGATCGGTGGATTCGAACGCGCAAAATATTTGTACGCACTCGCAAGACAAATTCAGAAACATTCCAGATTATTTGCGGTTTTAGAGACTTTAGATAATGGAAAACCGATCCGAGAAACCCGTGATATAGATATTCCAATCGTGGCCAGACATTTCTACCACCACGCAGGTTGGGCAAAATTGATGGATACCGAATTCCGAGATTATCAGGAAGTTGGAGTGGTCGGACAAATTATTCCCTGGAATTTTCCATTGATGATGCTTTCCTGGAAAGTGGCACCCGCTTTAGCAATGGGGAATACAGTGGTATTAAAACCCGCTGAATTAACTTCATTAACCGCACTGCTTTTTGCAGAAATCTGTGAAAAAATTGGCTTGCCTAAAGGGGTGGTTAATGTGATAACGGGAAAAGGAACCGTGGCCGGGACTGCGTTGGTCAATCATCCAGATATTCAGAAAGTTGCGTTCACAGGTTCAACCAAAGTGGGTAAAATTTTGAGAACCAATATCGCCGGAACCGGTAAGAAAATATCCTTAGAACTTGGCGGTAAATCGCCGTTCATTGTATTTGAAGACGCAGATTTAGATTCTGCCATTGAAGGAATTGTAGATGCGATCTGGTTCAATCAAGGACAGGTTTGTTGCGCAGGTTCCCGACTTTTGATTCAAGAATCGGTGTCAGAAGTATTCTACAAAAAACTTCGGACACGTATGGATACGCTTCGGATTGGTGACCCTCTGGATAAGGCAGTTGATATGGGTTCAATCATTGATAAAGTTCAGTTAAAAACCATCGACGATATGGTTCAAATTGGAATTAAGGAAGGTTGTACCATGTACCAATCCAAAAATGGAGTTCCCAAAAATGGTTGGTTCTACCCACCGACTTTATTTACCGATGTTCCCACAAGTGCTGTCATTGCACAGGAAGAAATTTTCGGGCCGGTTTTAGTCGCGATGACTTTCCGTTCGCATTCCGAAGCGGTTGCTTTGGCGAATAATACAAGATACGGTTTAGCATCAAGTGTTTGGACAGAAAACATAAATTTAGCCTTAGATGTTGCACCAAAAATAAAAGCCGGAAGTGTTTGGATCAATTGTACCAATCAATTCGATGCAGCTGCAGGATTCGGAGGGTATAGAGAAAGTGGTTTCGGTAGAGAAGGCGGGAAAGAAGGTTTGTATGAATATATGAAACCGAAAGTGGAAGCCGAATTTACTTCAAAACCACTTGTGCCGAAAACTGAAAAACCAAAAGTTTCGCAAAAATCAAAAAACAATTTAGCAGAAATCGATCGTACAACAAAAATGTACATCGGTGGCAAGCAAGCTCGCCCAGATGCGGGCTACAGTATCGAAATAAAAAATGCTTTTGGCGAATATATCGGCGAAGTTTCCGAAGGAAGTAGAAAAGATATCCGAAATGCAGTAGAAGCTGCGCATGCCGAAAAATCTTGGGGCGGAATGACTGGTCATTCCAGAGCACAAGTGCTTTATTATATCGCCGAGAATTTAGCAATTCGTTCAGAAGAATTTGCAGCACGAATCGTCGAAATGACCAACCAATCCTTAGTATCTGCGCAAGATGAGGTGGAGAAATCCATCGAAAGAATTTACACTTACGCTGCTTATGCTGATAAATATGACGGAGCTGCACATTCAACCGTTCAAAGAATGGTGACTTTAGCGATGCCGGAAGCAGTTGGCGTGATGGGCGTAATCTGTCCGGATGAAAATCCATTGCTCGGATTTATTTCTACCGTAATTCCTGCAATTGCGATGGGAAATAGAGTAGTGGTTGTTCCCTCAGAAAAGCATCCGTTTTCAGCGACGGATTTCTATCAGATTTTAGAAACCTCTGACGTTCCAGCCGGAACGGTGAATATTGTTACGGGACCCAAAGAAACTTTAGCAAGCGAACTTGCCAAGCATTATAATGTTGATGGGATCTGGTATTTCGGAACCACAGAGGGAAGTAAAAATATCGAATTGCTTTCCACCGATTCTATGAAACGTTCTTGGGTGAATTTTGGTAAATACAGAAATTGGCTTAACCCAGCACATGGTGAAGGTCAAGAGTTTTTAAGACACGCCAATGAAATTAAGAATATCTGGATTCCTTATGGCGCCTAGGTTCATTAATTATAATTAA
Source organism: Kaistella yonginensis (assembly GCF_030409525.1). Classification (GTDB taxonomy): domain Bacteria; phylum Bacteroidota; class Bacteroidia; order Flavobacteriales; family Weeksellaceae; genus Kaistella; species Kaistella yonginensis. The sequence goes on from NZ_JAUFQB010000061.1 coordinate 74,050, forward strand.
GACAAAAGCCACGATTGATTTCGTGGCTTTTCTTTATTTTAATCTCGATTTTTTTAATTTAAGCTTAGAAAATGATTTTATTTGGTGATAACATTAATTTCTAAAATCACCCATATCCAATTTTAATGAAAAGAAATTCGAGTAGAAGTTGGATCCCCCAACTCCCGAATTGGTAATGGCGTAATCCAAGGTGAGACCTTGGTACTTAATACCAATTCCTGCACTAGGTTGGAATGATACTTTTCTTTTTAAATTTTCAATGTCGGTCACGGTTTGAAACCTGTTGAGCCCAACACGTACAAAAATCATATCCTGAAATTTCAGTTCTGCACCTGCGTAAGGCGTAATGCTGGCAAAATCGGTAGAAATTACTGCGGCGGTTTTTGCAAAATCGACATTGATACCCGCTTCTGGCATCAGTTCTAAATCGCGATTAATTTCAAAATTTCTACTCATTCCTAAATTCAATTTAGGCATGGTTAGTTCCATTTTATCTTTTGGTGCAGGATTAAATTCCTCCCCATTGACGATGGTGGAAAGCTCTTTTTGATTTACCGTCCAAAAATTTACCGTGGTCGTAATATCCTTCATCACTGCGCCATAATTCCACCCACTATCTGAATGATAAATTGCTCCTAAATCGAACCCGAATCCATATCCACTGGCAAATTTACCCACATTTCTGTAGACTAATTTTGCATTGACTCCCACATCTAGTTTTTGGTTTCCGCCCGGATTAAAAGCAAATGAAAACAAAGCCGCATAATCAGATTGAGAGAAACTGGTGATTTTGTCATAGTCTATATTTCCCTCAGGATCAATTAACTGCGTGGTATTTAAAATATTGTCGACTCCGAGTCGAACGATTGAAATCGCAAAAACACCTCCATTATTATCCAATGGTTTTGCAAAAGCGATATAATCATATTTCGCAATAGATTCAAAATATTCTGCGTGCATTGCGGCTCCTTGCCAATCGCGGTCAATTCCTAATAAACCTGCAGGGTTCCACATGGGCGCATAAACATCATTTTGATTAGAAATTACCGCACCACCCATCGCAAGTCCTCTGGCACCAGCACCAATATTGAGAAATTCGTTGGAGTATTTCCGTACGATTTGTGCTTCAGCAAAAACGGCTGAACTAAGAAAAGCGGCAAAGAATAATTTTCTCATCAATGGGGTACTTTTTTTGCAAGGGCATTTTTGCGGGATTTCAAAATACCATTAACGATAATGGCTAAGATCATAATCAAAGAGGCCACATAAAAGATAGGACTCATTTGTTCAGATTCTCCAAAGATAAAAAAAGCCAGGATAATGCCATAAACCGGCTCTAAATTCACTGTTAGAATTAAGGTAAATGGAGAAATATATTTCATCAAATTCACCGATTCCAACATGGGGAAAGCCGTAAAAACACTTGCTAATATGATAACTAACGTCAAATCATGGGTACTTATTTCATTGAGTTGAAAAATTTGGCCTGTCAAAAGAAGAAATACGGTCAAAATGAGAAAGCCTGAAAAAATTTCGTAAAATATAATATTGCCCGAACTTGTTTTTCCAAATATTTTCCCATTAAATACGGAGAATACCGTTCCGAACAGTGCAGTAAGAATACCGTAAAAAATTCCTTCTTTATATTGAAATTCGGTTTTGAAAATTAAGCCCATGCAAATCACGATGACTACGCCCATGACGACTTCTGAAATGTCAATCTTTCTTTTAAAAATAATGGGTTCTAAAATAGAAGCAAATAAGGTTGATAACGACAGGCAGCTTAGCGCAATCGAAACATTAGAAACTTTAATGGAATAAAAAAAACAAAGCCAGTGAAAAGCCATAAACCCACCAATGACTGAAAGTTGGATAAAGAGTTTCTTTGAAATTTTTATACTCTCTTTTTTAAAAAACCGAATAAATATAAATAAAAATACGGCTGCGAAAAGCATCCTGTAAAACGTAAGTATTTGCGCATTGGCCGTAATTAGTTTTCCCAAAATGGCGGTAAATCCCCAAAGAAATACAATCATGTGAAGTCGAAAAAGGGCAGAATTTTTAACCACTATTTTAATGTTTTTACTTTTGCAAATCTACAAATCCAATTTAGATTATTGGAATAATTTCCGCTTCATTTATTTAAAAAAAACCCTGAAAATTTTAGCAACTTTCAGGGTCTTCAAAAAATACACTACTAAAAAAATAAACTAGGAATATTTCCTGTGGTTTATAACGGGATTTTTGTTTTTTTATTTTGAACGGCTCTATTTCATTTTGCCAAATAGGTTTCTGTTTTTCAAATCATTACCGCTAACCAGTATGAAACAAAAAGTTGTCTTAAAAAATCTTATCTTTAAAAAAATTTTTTTATTGATGGATTTAGAATTTAACAAAAGAGAAGATCAAAATAAATTAAAGCTCGGTGCGATCACCAGTTTGCTCTCAGAAATTAAGAAAGGCGGCGGTGAAAAACGGTTGCAGAAACAAAGAGATGAGGGCAAATTAACCGCACGTGAACGAATTGATTATCTTCTTGATAAAAACGCAGATTCTATTGAAATCGGTGCTTTTGCTGGATATGAAATGTATGAAGAACACGGTGGTTGCCCTAGTGCAGGAGTTGTTGTGAAGATGGGCTATGTATCAGGAAGGCAATGCTTAGTTGTCGCCAACGATGCTTCTGTAAAAGCTGGCGCATGGTTTCCCATTACCGCTAAAAAGAATCTTCGTGCGCAGGAAATCTCGATGGAGAATAGACTACCTATTATTTATTTGGTCGATTCTGCGGGTGTTTTTTTACCAATGCAAGATGAAATTTTTCCGGATAAAGAACATTTCGGAAGAATATTCCGCAACAATGCAAAGATGAGTTCCATGGGAATTGTGCAGATTTCTGCCGTGATGGGAAGTTGTGTTGCTGGTGGTGCGTACTTACCCATTATGAGTGATGAAGCCATGATTGTTGATAAAACAGGTTCTATATTTTTAGCCGGAAGCTATTTGGTGAAAGCGGCTATTGGTGAAAATATTGATAATGAAACGCTGGGCGGGGCAACTACGCATTGCGAAATTTCTGGTGTTACCGATTACAAAGCTAAAGACGATAAAGATGCGCTGGATCGCATAAAGAATATCATGAAATCTCTTGGCGATTATGAAAAAGCAGGTTTTAATCGAATCGAAAGTTTCCCACCAAAAGAAAACATTGAACACATTTTTGGGCATATGCCGGTCTCACGGGCTGATCAGTATGACACCATTAATATTATTAAATGTTTGGTAGATCAATCAGAATATGAAGAATATAAATCAGATTACGGTAAAACCATTATTTGCGCCACCGCCAGAATCGATGGTTGGAGCGTTGGGATTGTCGCTAATCAACGTAAATTGGTTAAAAGCGGAAAAGGGGAGATGCAGTTTGGAGGCGTAATTTATTCTGACTCTGCGGATAAAGCAACCCGATTTATTGCCAATTGTAATCAACGAAAAATTCCCTTATTATTTTTACAGGATGTAACCGGTTTTATGGTTGGTTCTAAATCAGAACATGGTGGAATTATCAAAGATGGAGCAAAAATGGTGAATGCCGTTGCAAATTCCGTGGTACCTAAATTTACGGTTATTACTGGGAACTCTTATGGCGCGGGGAATTACGCGATGTGTGGAAAAGCATATGATCCAAGATTAATTGTGGCGTGGCCTTGGGCTGATTTAGCCGTAATGGGCGGTAGTCAGGCGGCGAAGGTTTTGGCGCAAATTCAAACTTCTACTTTAAAAAAACAGGGAAAAGAAATTTCAGATGAAGAGCATCAGGAAATTTTGGATACTATTTCTAAAAAATATCAGAAACAAACCGAACCAACCTATGCCGCTGCAAGATTATGGACTGATGCGATTATTAATCCAATTGATACCCGAAAGTGGATTTCCATGGGGATTGAAGCAGCGAATCATGCTCCGATCACCGAAAAATTTAACTTAGGGGTGATCCAAGTTTAGAAAATTAAAAAACACTTATATTATGAAAAAAATTTATGTACTATTTGCATTCGTTACTTTTGTAATGAGTAATGCGCAGTGCACCATCACTGGTGCAGATCAAATACAAGTTGGAGAAAAACAAACTTATTCTGTTTTAAATAGTGATTTATCTTGTGTAGATTGTTATCAATGGACTCATCAGGATCAAAAAATTATTTTAGAAACCGAAACCAATCATAATCCTCTCATTGTAAAAGGCACTGTAATTGGTCCTGCAATTTTATCTTTAGAAATTAAAATGCCGGAAAGTATATTGAAATGTCAGAAAACGATTCAAGTGATCGAGCCAACATCTGCTGATTTTATTTTAAATTCTCAGAAATGTATTTTTAACATTGAATCTTTTAAAGAAGTCAGACTAAGTGATAATTTAGTCTCTTTTGAACCAGAAACTTCAGAAAGTGACTGGACTTTCCAGTGGACTGCCACCTATAAAGATGGAGGTGAAAAAGTATCAAACCAAAAAAATGGACAATTTGAGTTTTCTCTTGAAAGAGCCATTAGCCAAGTGGAACTTAGGATCACGCAAAAAAATTGCAAAAAAAGAATCATTAAAAACTATGATGCAAATTTCTGGTATTTCTTCTAAAAGGATGATCGCAAATTTGCATTTTTAAAGTAGAATAATCTACACCTATCAGCAAAAAATCCACTTAAAAAAGTGGATTTTTTGTATCTTAAAAAGAGCAAGTTATGCTTTCACGAACTGCAATTCTCCTGCAATTTTCACCTCATCAGAAACCATTACACCACCAGTTTCCAAGACTGTATTCCAGTTTAAGCCGAAATCTTTTCTACTGATTTTACCGTCAAAAGAAAAGCCGGCTTTGGTATTTCCCCAAGGGTCAACATTGATTCCTCCAAAGTCAACCGCTAAAGTGATTGGTTTGGTCACGCCATTGATGGTTAAATTCCCTGTAACTTCGTTATTCAAAGAATCAGATTCAAAAGTAATTACTGGATTTACCGTAGCATTGAAGAAATCCTCACTTTTCAAATGCGTATCTCTATCGGTATTATTGGTGTTAATCGAATCGGTTTGAACCGTTGTTTTAACCTTTACGTTTTTGAACGTATCGTCTTCCGCTTCCAATTCTACGTTGAAATTGGTGAACTCACCTTTAACATTAGAAATCATCATGTGTCTTACTCTAAAAGTAATTTCACTGTGCGTTGGGTCTAAATTCCATTTTGTAGCCATAATGTTTTTGTATTTTGTTATTGTTAATATTTGATAGTGCAAAGATAGGATGCCAAAGTTTCGTTTGCATTGATGTAAGATAAGAAATTAATAATTGAGGAGATTTGTTGCAGAAACTTTACTAAAGAATTAATTTTAATAATTTTAAGGGGTAATAATGAAAAATAGCTTTCATTATCCTAAATTTGGTTAAAATTACAAAATGAAAAAATTTGTGCTGTTTGTTCTTACCGCGATGCTGGCTTGCATGAGTTTCGGGCAAATGCAAGAAGATAGTTTAGTCCTCAAAAACACCCGCTTGGATTTTCAATATAAAATGCTCTACGTACCTGTGGGATTAATGGTTTCTGGAATAATTGCCGATGGACAAGGTAAAGAATCATTGAAAAATGAAATTGTGGAGGAGCGAAATGAACATCTTTTTGGCTTTGAAAATCATTTCGATGACTATGCGCAATTTCTTCCTTTTGTTGCAATTTACGGTTTTGAAATCGCCGGAATGAAACCCAAAACCGATTGGAAAAATAGAACAGCAATTCTGATGAAAGGTCAAATATTGAATTTGGGATTGGTTTATATTTTAAAAAAATCATTGCACGAAACCCGTCCGGATGGTACGGCATATTCCTTTCCTTCTGGGCATACCGCTAATGTATTTGCTGGTGCCACCATGCTTTCGATTGAATATGGGGAACATCACAAGTGGGTTCCTTACGTTGCCTATGCCGGTGCATCTGCGGTTGGTGTGATGAGAATGGTCAACAACAAACACTATATTTCTGATGTTCTCTTTGGCGCTGGGTTAGGGATTTTATCCATGAAAGCTGCCTACTGGACCCATCAATATAAATGGAATAAACCAAAATCTGAAAAAGATCCTTATGTCGGTATTATTTATTAAGATAAGAAAGTTTTATATCGTTTTAACTGGCTTGGTTTCACTCAGTTTTTTTAGCCAAAATTTTGATTCGGCGCAAATTAATACACAAGAATACCAAGTCTCGGAAACGACGACTTTGGTGTACCCAAAACCCCGGATTTCTGAAATTTATAAGAAAATTCCAAAAAACATTGTAGGGACGGTAAAAAATACTGTTGCAAAAAACACGTACGGGTATTCTCTTGCAGCCTTTGGATCAACTTTAGCCTTACTTCCGGCTGACCCTACACTGATCAGAGAAGCTAGAAAGTTAGGAGAAAAGGTGGGTTTTAACGCTGATCATACCTATTCTAATTTGGGGCCTTTAAAAATAATTCCGGGCGATGCAGGTTCTTTTGTTTATTTTCTGGGAAATGGCACTACATTTATCCTCATCGGGACGGGATTGGCGACTTATGGATTAATGACCAATGACTACCGGTCACAAAGCACGTCGATGCAATTGCTACAAAGTATTCTGCTATGTGGCGTATTTTCACAATCCTTAAAAAGAATAACAGGAAGAGAAAGTCCTTTTGAAACCTTACGGCAGCAACGAAAACACAGTGAGTGGACATTTCTGCCTTCGTTTTCAGGCTATCAGAAAAATACGTCAAAATATGATGCAATGCCCTCTGGTCATTTAACGACTGGAATCGCGGCTTGGGTTATTTTAGCAGAAAATTATCCTGAAAAGAAATGGATCAAGCCACTTGGCTTTGCGCTAATGGGTATAATGAGTTTCGAAATGATTCAAAGTGGGGTACACTGGGCTTCTGATTATCCCATTGCGATTCTACTGGGCTATCTTATCGGAAAAAATGTAGTTAAGAATGCCGTAACTAAAAAAATTAAGAATGGTATTGGAACAACGCAAAAAAAATATAAATTCAATATTACTGCTTCAAATTTCTATGGGATTCAAGTAGCTGGGGCAACCATTGATTTTTAATTTAACATATTTTAACAGTTCAAATATATTTCTTATTTTTAGCCATCCAAAACTTACAAATGAAATTTTCAAAATTTACCTTATTATTCCTTTTTTCAGGAAGTTTATTGTTCGCACAAAATCAAAAATACACCATAGCTGAAGCAGTAAACGGCTTGAGAAGCAATCTAGCCGTGAAAAATATTTCGCAGTTTTCTTGGGCTGATGATGGTAAAGCATATTATCAAGCGACCAAAAACGGTTATTTAATGACTGATCTTGCAACGCACAAGCAAGATACTTTAGTTTCATTGCATCAGCTCAACAGTGGACTCTCTTTAGACAAGAAATTAAAATCTTTTCCGAGAATCACTTTTATAAATAAGGACAAAGGCTATTTCAGACAAGGCTCTCAAACGCTTTGGATCGACCGTTCTGGGAAGGATTGGAAAATTAAAGAAGGAATTACTTTAGATAAAGATGCAGAAAACACAGAAGGGTTTAGTGATAATAATGGGTTCGCTTACACCATCAAAAATAACCTCTACCTCAATAAAAATGGAAAAGTAACACAAATAACCAATGATTCCGACGAAGATATTGTAAATGGTCAAGCAGTTCACCAACGGGAGTTTGGGATTACCAAAGGAATTTTTATTTCGCCTGATAATTCTAAAATTGCATTTTATAAAATGGATCAATCCATGGTGGCAGATTATCCGATTATCGATTGGAGTATAACACCAGCAGCGAACAAAAATATTAAATATCCCATGGCCGGAACGCCTTCTCACCATGTGAAATTGGGGATTTATGATATTAAAACAAATAAAACCACTATCCTGAACATCGAAGGCGATCCAGAACAATATTTAACCGTCATTACCTGGAATCCGGATTCGAAATCGGTTTTTGTAGGCGTCTTAAACCGAGATCAAAACGATTTAAAAATGAACCAATATAACGCTTCTACCGGAAGTTTTATGAAAACCCTATTCCAAGAACAATCTGATAAATATGTAGAACCACAACAAACATTGTTATTTTTTCCGAACTCAAATACCGATTTTATTTGGCAAAGTCAGCGATCAGGATACAATCATTTATTCCATTATAATGTGGACAGTGGTTTGGTTGCACAGTTAACCAAAGGCAATTGGCTCGTAACGGAGGTCCTGGGTTTTAACGAAAAGAAGAAAGAAATATTCTACATTTCTACGCAGGATTCGCCCTTGGAAAGACATCTTTACAAAATCAACTGGAGCAATTTTAAAACCCAAAGATTAGATCACGGTACCGGAATGCACTCGGGTGTTTTGAGCAAAGATGGAACGCATCTCTATGATACCTACAGCAATGCAATCACCCCAAGAAGTGTTAACCTGATTAATACAACGACTTTAAAAACGAAGAATATCCTTTCTTCAGTGAACACTTTAAAAAACTACGAAAGACCCGAAATCAAGAATGTTACTTTAAAAGCGGAAGACGGAACTCCCCTGTACGGTAAAATTATTTTGCCAACTGATTTCGATGCAAATAAAAAATATCCCGTAATTGTGTACTTATACAATGGTCCGCACGCGCAACTGGTCACCGATAGTTTTCCCGCTTCAGGGAATTTGTGGTATGAATTTATGGCGCAAAAAGGATACATCGTTTTCTCCATGGATGGAAGAGGATCATCCAACCGTGGATTGAAATTTGAACAAGCTATTTTTAGAAAGGCGGGCGAAACCGAAATGAAAGACCAATTGCAGGGAGTCGCCTATTTAAAATCATTACCTTATGTAGATGCCGCCCGAATGGGGATCCATGGCTGGAGTTATGGCGGATTTATGACGACGAGTTTCATGCTGAAAAATCCGGAAGTTTTCAAAGTTGGCGTTGCAGGTGGACCAGTAATCGACTGGAATATGTATGAAATAATGTACACCGAAAGATACATGGATTCACCACAAAACAATCCAGAAGGGTACAAGCAAGCCAATCTTTTAGATAAAGTTCAAAACCTAAAAGGTCATTTATTAATGATTCACGGTGCGCAGGATAATGTGGTCGTTTGGCAGCATTCGATGAAATTTTTAAAAGCTGCGGTGGATCACGGCGTACAAATGGATTATTTCGTTTATCCCGGCCACGAACATAACGTTTTAGGAAAAGACCGGGTTCATTTAATGCAAAAAGTAACTGATTATTTCGATGAATATTTAAAAAAATAAGGGATGAAAATTGAGGCAAACTCTGTTGAAGATTATTTAAATCAAATTCCAGAGGAAAGGAAATCTTCTTTCCAGCGACTTTTTGAAACGATAATGCACAATTTACCGCAGGGCTTTCATGTAGACCTTAGCTATGGAATGATTGGTTGGAGTATTCCGTTGAACAGGTATCCAGCCGGTTATCACTGTACGCCAAATACGCCTTTGCCTTTCATCAATTTGGCCTCTCAGAAAAATTTCATCGCGCTTTATCATATGGGCATTTATGCTGACCCTGATTTGCTCAGGTGGTTTGTAGAGGAATTTCCGAAACATTCTGCTCTGAAATTGGATATGGGAAAATCTTGTATCCGCTTTAAAAATCCTGGCGATATTCCGTTTGATTTGATCGCTGAGCTGTGTCAAAAAATAACCCCAAAAGATTGGATTAAATTATACGAGAAAGAATTTAAAAAGAAGTAGCAGAATTTTTTTTGAATTTTCCAGATAGGCAATTTTCGATCTAAAATGATAAAAAACATTGGTCTTTTCTGGTGAAAAAAACATTCACGCATTATCTTTTGTAACGTTTAAACAGTATAATTTTCACTTTAGAAATTATGCAACTTTTATAGCATTTATGGTTCAAAAAAAATTTATTCCCGAAGAACTTTAATTCGTCCATCATTCCAAATTCTAATCACCGAAGAACCCGAGTATTCCGAGACTTTATCATGGTTCTCTTCAGCTACAAAATCAACCGAATCAATCAATTCCTGGGAGATATCTGAAAATTTCAGGGGTGATTTTTGTCCGCTAAAATTCGCGGAGGTTGAAACCAAGGGTTTATTGAGTTTGGTAATGATTTTTTTTAGGAACAAATCGTTCACTAACCGAATTCCGATGCTTCCGTCTTCGGCCAGTATTTCTTTGGGTAGCCCTTTTGGATTATCGTAAATCAAAGTCACCGGTTTTTCTGATAGATCCATTATTTCCCAAGCCATTTCGGGAACATCAACCAAATCTTGCAAACGTTTGGCAGATTCTACCAGAATAATCATCGACTTATTTTTCTCGCGCTTCTTAATTTCAAAAATTTTGTTGATGGCTTCAATATTAGTTGCATCACAACCGATTCCCCAAATCGTATCTGTTGGGTACAAAATTGTTCCGCCGGATTGTAACGTATTGATGATTTTTTCCATGAGTTATTTTTGGTGATTATTTTTAGATCTATTCTGACCAATGCAAAAGTAATAAAAAATTGAAATTTATTTATAGGATCGCTTCTTATCATTCATCAATGCTTTTAATTTTCAATTAAGGTAATTTTGTACCATTAAAAATCATAAAATCATAAAATTATGGAATTAGGAATAGGAATGTTTGGTGATTTAGCCATTGACCAAAAAACCGGGAAATATAAAGATGCAGGAAGTAAAATCCGCGAAATTTTAGGTCAGATAAAATTGATGGATGAGGTCGGGATCGATGTTTTTGCCATGGGAGAACATCATCGGCCAGATTATGCGGTTTCGTCACCTGAAATGGTTTTGGCTGCAGCAGCAAGCATTACCAAGAATATAAAATTAGCAAGTGGAGTAACGGTTTTAAGTTCTTCGGAACCTGTAAAAGTATATGAAGATTTTGCTACGTTGGATTTAATTTCCGACGGAAGAGCCGAAATATTTGTAGGTCGTGGAAGTTTCACCGAGTCATTTCCGCTTTATGGCTACTCATTAAATGATTACGAGCAGCTTTTCGATGAAAAACTGGATTTATTATTGAAAATTAATTCGGAAGAAAAGGTTTCATGGACCGGAAAACTTCGTGCGCCAATGAAAAACCAAACCGTCTATCCAAGGGCTAAAAACAACGGTAAAATTCCGATTTGGAGGGCCGTGGGTGGAACGCCACAATCGGTTCTAAGTGCAGCCAAACTTGGCATGCCTTTAATTGTGGCCATTATTGGTGGCATGCCAAGTCAGTTTAAAAATTTAATCGATTTTTACAAACAGGAATACCTTGCAGCTGGCCATAAAGAGTCTGAGATGCAAATTGCAATTCACTCCCACACTTTTGTTAGCGAGGATCAAGAGACTATCGATGGATATTTTCAAAACTATAAAGCCCAAATGGATCGAATTGGTGCAACCAGAGGTTGGGCACCGTACACCAAAATGCAGTATGATGGTGGAAGAGCAAAAGAAGGAGCTTTGTTTGTGGGAAATACCAACGAAGTTGCTGATAAAATCGCGTATACAAAAGAGCTGTTCGGCCTTACCCGATTTATTGGCCATATGGATGTTGGCGCCCCAGAAAATGATATCATGATGAAATCTATAGAATTATTTGGTCAAAAGGTGGCGCCCTTGGTGAGATAAATAATAACCTAAATAAGTAGACAGGCGGAATTGTTTCCGCGGGTCTACTTTAGTAAAAATAATTTTAATAAATATTCTTGGTCATTTTCTGAAGTAGTAAAAACAATTAAATCAACGCAATCAAGCTGCCTCTTTCCTCATCTTTTGTGATATTGAGTGATAGTGGCATTTTTTCCTTCAGTTCTTCTACATGCGAGATGATTCCCACGATTCTGTTCTCTTTTTGAAGACCCATTAATGTTTCAAAAACCACATTAACAGCGTCTAAATCTTGCGTTCCAAATCCTTCATCTATAAAAAAGAAATTCTTTTCTGCGCTGGCATTAGACTGCACACTTTCCGCTAAAGCCAAGGCCAAACTAAGGGAAACCTGAAAAGCCTGTCCGCCAGAAAGCGTTTTCACACTACGGCTGCGACCTTCATTTAGATAATCAATAATCTCAAAATCATTATTTTCATTCAGCTGCAAACTCAACTGGTTTCGCGTCATCCGGTGAAAGCGAATATTCGCATGATCACATAATTGCCGCAGATAAATGGATGAAACAAACTGTACAAAGCCAGCACCTTTAAAGAGCGTGAACATCACTTTCAATTGATCCGCACGTTTTTGAAGTTTCGCCAGCTCGTTTAATAAAGCTTCTTTTTTCGTAAATTCTTTTTCCAATCGTTCAATTTCAGAGTTGATTTTTACAACGGTTTCATGTGCGGTTTTTAAATCCTTTTCCAATGCTTGAAATTGATTTTCAACTGTAGAAAATTCCGCTTCATCAAAAGTGAAATTTTTTAGTTTTAATGATAATTCTTCGACATTTTTTTTCACGGTTCCAAAATCAATTTTAAATCTATTGATTTCATTTCTTGTTTCCTCCACATTGATGTTTTGCGCTAAAATCAAATCTACTTCATTTAAAGTTTTAAAATTTCGCAGAATTAAAGATTGCTTGAGAAGATTTTCATTGTCTATAATTTCTTTTTCTAAGTCCAAAATTCGTTGATCTAAACTTTCAACATGTGCTTTTTGCGCGGCTAATTTTGGAGCGCATTCTTTTTCTTTTGCCGTTAATTGCTGGTGGTTTTGTTCAGTTTTTTTATTTTCCTCTGCAGCTTCTTGCTTCCTGTTTTCAATTTCACGTATTGGTTTATCCTGGTAATCATTCCAATTCAATAATTTTAAATTGCTTTGATTGGTTTTTATTTGGGTTTCTTTTTGAGCTTCTTCAAGCTTAAATTCCTCCAGAGCTTTGTTGAATTTATCGTAGTTTTCCCGTACTTTTTCTAAATGCTTTTGTTCCTTTGAAATTTCCTGATTCAATTCCTCAATTTGTTTTTCTATTTCAAATGAGTTTTTGCGTTTTTCCTCAAAATCGCCTTCGTTTTCGGATTTAAAATCGCTCCAAATAAAGCGGTTCTGATGTTGTTCCAAATGCGTTTTTATGGGACCTAAGATTTCCTGTTCCGATTTTAACTGCTCTTCAAAAGTTTTTTTACGATCGATCATTTTCTCAACTTCCGCAAAGGTATTTTGTAGGTCTTTTTGCTGCTGTTCATTGGTTTTAATTTGTATTAAAACTTCTTGCAGCTCAGCGTGCAAATCATCGAATGCAACAATATTTGGATGTTCCAGCGCACCGCAAAGTGGGCAAGATTTACCCTCATGAAGTTCATTGGCAAAATGAGCCAGTTTTTGTTGCACTTCCAAATGATTTCTTTTTTCTGAAAGTATTTTTTTCTGATGCTCTAAACCTTCAAATTTAATTTGAAAATCATTGCTGAAAGTTTCAAGAGTAATTCCGAGATCCTTTAATACAAGAGAAACATCAATGATTTTTTTTTGAATTTCTGACGTTTTATTATCTCCATTTTTTTGATATTCAGTCAATTTTCTCTTTTCAGAAAACCAATTTCCAACCTGAATTAAGAGGTTAGTATCTAATTTTTGTGGTTTTAGTAATGCTGCTTTTTCAGTTAAAGCTTTAATTTTTACTTGGGTTTCTTTTTGCAGATTTTCAACTTGTTTAACTTTTTCGAAGCCCAGTTTACGACGTTCTTTTAATATTTTTATTTCCTCGGAAAATCTCAACATTTGTACAATCAAACCCAAATCTATTTCTTTGGTTTTTGAGGTGTTTAAGACTTCAAATTTTGGCAAAATCAGCTGTAGCTGCTCTTTGATATGATCGAATTCGATTTCAGTGGTTTTTAAAATAGAAGCTTGCTTTACTTGTTCTTCTTTCTGACCTGAAAGTTCTTTTTGAAGTTTCTTTTTCTCTAAAATCAAAGGATTAAAAATTCTAAAAGCCTTTTCAAATAATTCTATTTTCACTTCTAAAGAATCAATTTCCGGCTTTCGTTGCGCAAGTATTTTTAATTCGTCTTTCTTTTTTGTGAGAATTTCAAAATCAGATTTTACGTTTAGGACTTGCTGATATTTGAGTTCAACTTTCTTGAATTCAGTTTCCACCTTTAGGAATTTTTCTTTTTCCTGCTTTGCAATTTCCTGCTGAACTTTAATCTGTTCGTCCGTCACCGCTTCAAAACCTTTTAGCTGACCTTCCAACTGATCGAGTTCAGTCTTATTTTTAGTGACCAATGCTGAAACATTATTTTGTAAATCAAAACGCTGAAGATTAAAAATCTCCTTCATCATATTGGTCCGTTCGGTGGCACCGAGTTCTATAAATTCTTTAAATTGTCCTTGTGGAATAATGATGGTTCGCTTGAAATTGGCATAACTCAATCCAATAATTTCTTCGGGTCTTATACTTTCAAGGGGAATCCAATGGTCATTTTTCCATTCGTAGAAAACAACATTTGGAGCTTTTACCTCTTCGAAATTTTTAGAGTTTCTTTTAAATTCTCTGGTGGCGCGAAATTTTTTATTTTCAAAATTCGTGAAATCAAACGCAATATACGAACGGTTGGATTTCAAATTCATCATATTATACGCTCGTTTATCCCGGGCGTTCAAGCGTTCTGTTTCGCCGTAAAGCGCAAAAGTAATGGCTTCCAAAATAGAAGATTTGCCAGAACCGACCGCACCGAAAATCCCAAAAAGACCTGCTTTTGTAAGGGTTTCAAAGTTGATGGTCTGGCGTTCCTGATAAGAATATAGACCTTCCAGCGTTAATTGAATCGGAATCATGTTTACGGATTTAAAATTTCGTTGAACAAATCGAGAAGCTCCTCATTCGGTTCCTGCGCATTATTTTTAGTTTTAAAATAATCTTTAAATAAAGTCTGAATATCTTGATGGAGATTAATTTCTTTTAAATGATTTTTCTGTAATTCTTGGTTTTTAACTTTCGGAATAAGATGCACAATTCCAGAATGCGCCTGGTAGATTTGTTTTCGATCTTCCGCTTTTAAGTAGGTTTCACTTTCTAAGGTTAATTCCACCAAAGTATCTGGGTTTTCTGTCAGCCAGCGAAGGGTTTGTTCTACCGAATCAAATTTTTTTCGCACCAAAGATTTTCCGCTTTTTAAAACAATTTTTGCGAACGAAACAGGTTGATTGGGTTGCACATCGATGATGGAAACATATTTGGTTTGCCCAGCTTCGCTAAAGCTGTAACACAATGGAGAAGATGAGTAAACAACGGGTTTTTCGGCAGTTCCGATATTTTGAAAAGCGTGTAAATGACCCAAGGCCGTATATTGAATTTGGGCAGGAATCGTGTCGGAATAAATTAAATCTGCATTTCCGATTTTCAGTGGTTTTTCACCATCGGGTTCTTCTAAAATAGGTACGCCTTTTTTGTTCATGTAGAGATGAGTCATCAGAATATTGGCACCTTTTTCATCACAAAATTTTTCTACAATTGTTTTCCAGTTTTCCGCTAAAATTTTGTTGAGCGCATCTTCTTTATGTTCACCAAAATATTCTTTTAACCTGACTTCATTGGCAAAGGCAGTATGCAAAATCCGAAGGGGAAAATCGTGGTTTTTTAAGTTCAATTCAATCATTCCTTCCACTGATTTCGATATTTTGAAATCAGCCAATTCAAACGGAAGAACCTTTGCTTTCGGATGTCCGATTAAAATAATTCCACATTCACGCGCCAAAGGATCCGGGGCATCAATTAAACTTGGGGAATCGTGGTTGCCGGAAATTGCGATGACGGGTCTTTTTCCGTTCAATGATAGACGCTTTAAAGTCTTATAAAAAAGCTCAATTGCCTCCACACTTGGATTAAAATTATCGAATAAATCGCCGGCTACCAAAATCACATCAACTTTTTGTTGCTCGGCAATTTGAACAATTTCATCCAATACCAAAACTTGCTCATCCAAGCGCGAAAAACGGTCTAATCGTTTACCCAAATGCCAATCGGCGGTATGTAGAATTTTCATAAAAACCTTTTTTATTTTTTTAATGACGTTTTGAAATCGCAATTCAAAGAGGTGCGCTTTCATCTCTCAAATGTAAGGAAGAAAAACAGGATTTAAAATTGGTCTCTGAATTTTTATTTATTTAAAGATTATTTTTTCTGACTTTAATTTTAGAGATAAATGAGGACATGCACCGCAATTCTAAAAAGTAAAAAACGTATTTTTACAGATAATTATGGAACAGCAATCAAAAGATCCTTTACACGGAAAACGCCTTGATGCGATTTTGGAAGAATTGGTAGAATATTATGAGGGATTTGAAAAACTCGGTGAGCAGATCAATATCAAATGTTTTACGGATAACCCGAGTATTAAATCTTCGCTGAAGTTTTTACGCAAAACAGATTGGGCAAGAACCAAAGTGGAGAGTTTGTATCTGTACGTTTTAAGACAGAAAAAGAAGCAAGAAAGACTGTAACGGTAGGCGGTTTCTAATTAATCAACTTTGTGATTTTGGTCAAAGTATCACCACCTTTCCTTCTCTTGAACTTTCTAAAGCAGCATCAATGATTTTCATATTCTGAATAATCGCTGCGCCAGGCGAGGGTAATTCTTTTCCGAAAACAAGATGTTCATAAATGTCTTGATAGTAATTCATATAATTACCAGGTTGGCTGGAAAGTAACAGTCTTTCCGTTTCCAATTTTTCATTTAAATAATTAAGGATTCCGTCGGGTTCTTTTAAAGGGGTAGTCCAATCCTCATAATAGGTTGGGGTGGCTCCTGCAACCAATTCATTTTCCTGGCCATCTGTTCTTTCCTGTAAAAAACTACCCTTGTCGCCATGAAGGATGTAGGCTTGATTTGCCTCTTTGCTGAAAACTGATGATTTTAGTCGAACCCGCAAATTGGTTTTATATTGCAGCACTATTTCGAAATAATCATTAGCAAAGGCAGGACCTTTCATCGAAAATACATCGGCGGATAATTTTTCTGGTAAACCAAACAGGTCGGTGGCTTGATCGATAAGGTGGGAGCCCAAATCATGGAGCGCACCAGAACCTTTCAACTCGGGATTTTCTTTGTGCGCTTTTCCGCTGGCTTCGGTTCGGAAGCGATCGAAACGGATTTCAACCTCTTTCATCTTTCCTAATATTCCACTGTCTAAAATATTTCGAACCTGGAGGTAATCGCGATCATATCTGCGGTTTTGATAAACACTTAGAAATAGATTTTGCTTTTTTGCAAGCGTAACCAATTGTTCTGCTTCAGAAGCGTTTACGGTGAATGGCTTTTCAACAATAACATTCTTTCCCGCTTCCAAGGCTTTTTTTACATATTCGAAATGCGTTTGAACCGGTGTATTGACAATCACCAAGGTGATCTCTTCTTCCGCTAGCATTTGCTCTACAGAACGGTGAATGATGGTGTTAGGATATTGGGCTTTGGATTCATTTTTAGACCTTTCAACCACAGCCGCCATAAAAAATCCCGGATGTTGTTTTAAAAAAGGTGCATGAAATACTTTTCCGCTCATTCCAAAAGCGCAGAGACCTACTTTGACCAATTGCATATCTATTAATTTGAACAAATATATTGATAAAATAAGCTTTTAAAATCTTCTTTAGTAGAATTATTAAAAAGACCGCTTCCTGTTTTGCATCATTTTGGATTGAAGGAAAAAGCAAGAGAGAAATATCAAATATTTTTCCTCTTTAAAACCCGTCCTCGCGGTTCATCACCTTTGTACAAAGCAATTTCAGAATGTAAGAATTGCGCAGCTGCGGCAGAATCTTCAACTTTTGTAGCACTGCGGGTGAGCATTTTTGATTCAAAACTTTCTAGAACAGATGCTCTGAGTCCTTTTTTTCGCCATGATGAAAAGGGTTTGCACCCTTTGGAAATTTCCCGAGCCAAAGATAAAGCATCCAACAAAGCTTGGTTGGCACCTTGACCTTTAAACGGACTCATCGGATGTGCAGCGTCACCGATTAATGTTGCGTTGCCAAATTCCTTTATTAATTCTGAAGAAAGTAAAGCCCGATCATAAACCGGATAACCGGAAATTTGCACCTCTTTTGTGGCTGCAATTATTTGTGGAATAGGAGTGTGCCAAGGTGTTCGGCGAATCGCTTCTTCTTTGAGCGCTTCGGAGCCGTTTGTACTCAGGTCTTTTGCTTCTGCTTCTGATATGGGAAAACTCAATTGCCACATCACCGAATCAGTTTCAAATGGCATCACGTAAATTCGCTCATTTCCATTGGCGGTTTGAAAGACTGTGGCCGAATCCAGCAAGGATTGGTCTAGAACTTCGATCGCAGACAAAGGGCAGATTCCAAGAATCACCATACAATCGAGGTAACGCAACGGCGAAACTTCATCGCCAATCAATAGGTGTCGAACCGCACTTCTGATTCCATCAGCTCCAACAACGAGGTCGGCTTTTGTCGTTTTTATTGCGCCGTCGACTTCAAAATGGAGCTCGATTTTTCCGGTATTATTTTCTTTAAAATCGATGAGTTGATGTCCCCATTTAACCGCCTTTGTGCCACCAAGTTGGTCGAGTAGCGCTAGTCGTAAGGATTGTCTGGCGATATGAATATTGGTGCGTTTTACAGAAGACTTCTGGCCAGTTTCTGCCTCAAGCCATTTTCGCATGCCCCATTCACCCACGACTGCTCCGTCGGTGGTATGCACTATATGTCGGGTAGAAACCACGCCGTTTTCTAAATTTAAAATTCCGAATCCGTCGATGGCTTTGCTTGCCTGCTGGAGCGTTAAACCGTAGCCTTGTGATCGTTGGTTGAAACTTTGGTCTCGTTCATAAAGCGTAAACGGAATGCCACGGTGTAAGCAAGCTACTGCAAGGGCAACGCCACCAATTCCGCCACCAATTATCGCCACGTGCGGGTACTTGATAGGGTTGGTAACAAGATTTTTTTCAGAAAGAACTAAGCCCGATCCTGCACAAGATGAGCAGGGATATGATTGCGCTGTAGGAGGAATAGGACCGGTATTTTCTCGGTTTGTTTTTTCAAAGGCGGCTAATTCGTTTTCATAGCGAAGTCGCAAACTCTTTTTGATCCTGCGTTTTCTTTTACCAAGTCCTTGGCATTCTGTACAAACCGTCCAGCAAATTGTTTTGTTTTCCATTCTTTTGCTTTTCTAAAACCATTGAAACTGCGATATATTCCTTCTGAAAATATTTTTGCAAAGATAAGAGCTTGCACTAATAAATCTCGATTTTTTACTTTAGGAATAGTATTTGTAAAGATTTTTCTAGATGATTCGCTGAAAGAAAAGCGCAAGTGGTTAACTTGTGTAATCAATGTTACAATCATTGGGAAAGCAATGCACTATGTTTGTGCTATTCTGTGAATTGAAAATGGCAATCAGTCCTTATCGCTTTTGAATATTGAGCGAAATTTATAACGATTACTCTATTTATTTTACGAAGCAAGTGATTGTTTCGTCGGACTTTATTTTCATATTAGCTTCTTTAAATTGATTTAAAGTTGATTAGTCAAAAGGTCCAAACGCAATAAAAGTTGCAAAAAACAGAATTCTGCCTAATTTTCAATTTCAGAGAAAGAGATTTAGAAGTTTAAACTATTAAAAAATAAAATGGAAGACAATAAAAAGAAATCATTGATACAATATGGCGTACTTGCGGTCGTAGTAATGACCTTATATATGACTGGTCTTCATACCGAAGTTATAGGATTTATACAACGGGGTTTGCTTGCGACGGGTATTATGAATCCAAAGGTTGAAGTTGTTAGTCCAACAGAAGCCACTCAAAATCAACCGATGGCCAATATTCAAGCCGCAGATTTTAATTTGCAACTGTTAGACATTGATGGGAAGGTCGTCTCCTTAGAAGATTTAAAAGGCAAAGTAATTTTTCTAAATTTCTGGGCAACTTGGTGTCCGCCTTGTATTGCAGAAATGCCAAATATCGCTCAGCTACACGAAGAAATGGGTGATGAAGTTGCATTCGTCATGCTTTCCTTAGATGATGATTTTGAAAAAGCCAAAGCTTTTAATAAACGTAAAGGTTTCAATCTGCCTATCTATGCGCTTGCGAGCCCATTGCCAGCAATGTATGAGAGTTCTGCAATTCCCACAACCTACGTGATCGATGCGGCCGGAAATTTAGCACTGACCCACAAGGGAATGGCTGATTACGACAATAAAAAATTTAAAGCATTCTTAAAAAGTTTGCAGTAAATTTTATCAAAATCACCTAAAATTTAAAACAAATAATTCATGAAACTTAACCTTTTATTTATAAATGATGTTCACGGTTATCTCGCACCACATTCCGAATTGTTTTACGATGAAAGCGGTGAAATTGTTGAAACTGCTGGTGGTTACGCGTATATTGAAGGCCTAGTAGAAGTCTTACGAAAAGATAATCCTAACACTTTACTTTTTGATGGTGGTGATACTTTGCATGGGACAAAACCCGTTGTAGATTCTAAAGGTGAATCCTTGATCCCTATTTTAAATACTTTAAAACCCGATGCTTTGGTGGGGCATTGGGACTTTGCTTATGGACCAGATCAGTTAAAGAAAATAGGTTTGCAGTTGAACTTTCCAATTTTGGGCTGTAATGTTTTTAATAAAGATGGATCCCATTTTTTGCAACCTACGGCAATGTTCGAAATGGAAGGTGTTAAAATTGGCGTTATCGGTATAAGTGCAATGATTGTAGATAAAGTAATGCCGGCAAAAATGAGTACTGGCCTCAAGTTTACCTCTGGGATTGAGGAAGTTGCAAAGTACACTAAAACTTTGAAAAGCGAAGGTGCTGATTTAATCGTAATGCTTTCCCATAACGGTTTTCCGCAGGATATAGCATTGTTAAAAAAGGTAAATGGTATTGATTTTTGTCTCAGCGCACATACCCATAACCGAATCTACGAACCTATTGAAGTGAATGGTACTCGAATTGTGCAGTGCGGTTGTCACGGTGCTTTTGTTGGTAATTTTACAATTGCGGTTGAAGATAAGAAAATTAAATCCTGCGATTATGAATTGATAAAAGTCAATCGCAAGCTTGCGAAAAGCGCGCAAGTTGATCATTTGGTTCAAGAAATTTTGGCGCCTTATGAAAAAATTCTAAACGTTGAATTAGGTGAAACTGATGAAATTCTTCACCGCTATAACACCATCAATTCTACGATGGATCAATTTTTACTTAAAGCGATTGCCTACGCAACCAAAACAGAGATCGCATTTTCAAACGGTTGGCGTTACGGTGCACCCATTGGCATTGGGAAAATTACCGAAAATGATTTGTACAATATTGCCCCAATGAACCCGCCTGTTTCTACCGTAGAACTCACTGGATTAGAAATTAAGGAAATGCTGGAAGAGAATCTGGAACGTACTTTTTGCAGTGATCCGATGGGTCAGATGGGCGGTTATGTAAAAAGAATTTATGGTTTGCAAATCAATATACGTATTGAAAACCCAAACGGACACCGCATTCAGGAAATTTATTATCAAGGTTCGCATCTGGAATTGAAGAAAACGTATACCGTGAGTTTTGTTACGACGCAAGGCGTGGCAAAAAAATATGGCAAAAACCGAAAAGAACATCCAAAAAAAGCGGTGGAAGTGATGAAGGAATTTTTAAGAAAACATCCAAAGTTTAGCCCAAAGCATTTAAAAAGTGTGCGCTTGGTGTAGAAATAAAAAGGACAAAACATCTGGTTTTCTCCTTTTTTCAGGAACAAAACCCCTTAATTTTTTTTACCAACAAAGCGGATGACTTCTGCTTTTCCTTGGTGAAATTCTCCTTCTTGCAAATCGATGCTTTTCGTTTCCAGTAAAGTAAATTGCAGGTCTTGAAACTCTTTTTTTATTTCATCAATGGAATATAACATGTCGATATTTTGAGGGCCGCCCGAAGTGTTTTCTATCTGCTCTTTTGCAAAACCTTCAAAAATAATTGTTCCACCAGGTTTTAAAAATTTTAATAAATGTTGATGCGCTTCTTTCCGAATGTTTGGCGGGAAATGCGCATAAATTAAAGCCAAAACATCAACCTGATTCTCGGTCTGAAAATTCATCACATCGCTGACGAGATATTCAATATTAACTTGATGTTTATCAGCCAGATCCAAGGATTTTTTTCTGCCACTGTCACTAATGTCAAATGCAAGAGCTTTCCAACTTTGGGTCGCGGCATATACTGCATTGCGTCCTTCGCCTTCAGCAGGTAAAAGAATCTTGCCTGGCTTTAATTGGTCCAACTGTTTTTTAAAAAATGAGTTGGGTAAGATTCCATAGGCATACGCTTCGCTGGCATATCTCTCATTCCAAAAATTTTCTGGTTGTTGTTTCATAATTTTATATAAATCTTCTTGTGTTGTTTTTGTAATCTTTATATTCTGGGAACTTTTTTAGGAGCAGACTTTCTTCATAGTTGGATTTAAAGTAGAATAATGTTAAAAGTAAAAGTCCTATAATAATTTTAAATATTGAAACCTGCTCAACGCCAAAACCTATGCTCATAAAAATTAGGGCGGTATAAATTGGATGTCTTGAAATACGAAATACTCCTTTCGTTACCAATTGCCCCGATTCCTTTGGGGAGGGAAAAGGGGAAAGATTTGTACTTAATTGGAGAAGTGCAACCACTGCAAAAACCGATGAAGCACCGAATAATCCCAAGCCTGAATAACGCAGCCACGCTGGAAACTCAACGGTTGCGATCGGTATTGTTAAAAAGTACGCTGCAAAAAGCAATATTTGAATCGTTACGAAAAGGTAATCCTTAAAGGGTTTATTTAAAATCATTGACAGCCTCACTTAAATCATAAACAGGAACATTTTTCAATTCCTTTTCCAAAACACTGCTGCCAGAAGCACTTCGATATCCACCCGCACAGTGCACTACGATTGGTTTATCGGTCGGAATATTTTTCGCTGTTTCACGCAGTTCGTTAAGTGGATGAGACAAGGCTTTTTTAAAGAATTTTTCTTGATCAATTTCACTTTGGTTACGGATGTCGACGATGGTGTACTTTTCCGGATGATTTTTAAAATCGGCCAAATCTAAACGGTCTGAAGTTACATGCTGCTTCTCTGCTAGCGTAATCACTTGGCGTACCTGCTTTTCATATCCGATTTTTGCGACGCGGTGCAAAATTTCGTCTTTATTTTCTTTTTTGTCGATGACCAAAGTGAAAGGTTCATTGGGTTCAATAATCGATCCTAGCCACGTTTCAAATTTTGCATCTTCCGTAAATATTTGGATATTAATACTGCCTTCTAGATGACCTTTTTTAAAGTCAGCTTCGTTACGAATATCCACGATTAAACCTTCGGCTGATGTGTTTTCCCTAAAAGGAATGAGGTCAATTGAAGGTTGTAAATTAGCCGCACCCACTTTATTGGTGTCAACATTAAACCCAAAATAATGCGGGATAAAAGGTTGACCATCTAAAATGGTTTCGATGAATTTTTCTTTTGATTTTTCTTTAAAAGCCCAGTTGAATTTTCTTTCATCACCCAAAGTGCTGCTGGCAGCTTCGCTCAAGTTTTTTCCACATAATGAACCCGCACCGTGTGCTGGATAAACAATCGCTTCATCGGGTAGATCGGTGAATTTATGCTGCATGGTTTCGTACATCATCTCCGCCAGTTCTTCTCTTTTGGCTTGCATGTTTCCAACTTTTTCGCGCAAATCTGGCCGACCTACATCGCCAATAAAAAGGGTGTCGCCAGTAAAAAGCGCGGTTTCATTCCCATCTGTAGCGACAATGGTAATGCTGTCTGGTGAATGACCCGGGGTGTTGATGGCTTTCAAAATAACCTTTCCTAATTCTATGGTATCACCATCATCAAAAAATTCATGTGGGTAATCGGCACCCAATTTTTCACTGTTGTAAATGGTCGCTCCTGTTTCTTTGTGAATTTGTAAATGCGAGCTCACAAAATCTGCATGCGGATGTGTTTCCAGCACCGCCACAATTTTGGCATTGTTGGCTTTTGCAAAGTCATAATATTGCGCGGGATTTCGCTCAGGATCGATAACCGCCATCTTTCCGTCGCTTATAATTGCGTAAGAATAATGGGCGAGGGGTTTGTATTCAAATTGTTTAATAGTCATATTCTGTAATTTGGGTTAAAAATAGCAAAGATTTCCTTAATCTACTGTAACCTTGGCTACATTGGAGGTCAAATTTTAGGTAGAAACCTTATTGATAAACGATTTTTTAAAAATTGCGTACATTATTCAGCCAGATTCTATTTAAAACTGAGGAGTGTCTTTATAAAATAAAATTTGTGTGATCACCGATGGGATTTATTTATTTCAACAAAGACTTGCGACAACACTGTTTTTTGTAGATCTTTTTTTAACTTTAAACGCTCTAATAATAGACCATCTATTATTTTGATATTTATTTTGAACAAACAATTTATGGAAAATTACAATAATAAAAAATGGATCAT
The DNA here is from genome assembly GCF_030409525.1 of Kaistella yonginensis. Classification (GTDB taxonomy): domain Bacteria; phylum Bacteroidota; class Bacteroidia; order Flavobacteriales; family Weeksellaceae; genus Kaistella; species Kaistella yonginensis. Next base: position 98,534 of record NZ_JAUFQB010000061.1, read on the forward strand.
CATTTACTCTGTCGTGGCAGTCGTACTGATCGCAATCTACTATCTTATTAATTTAGATATTTTTAAATCTTGGAATCAATATATTCCATTTATTAGAAAACTGAGCTTAAGTTTATTTCTTATTTCCATTATTTTTCTCCTTAGTAAATTGATAGAGCGGCTTATTTACAGTCAAAATCATATCGAAGGAGACCGCTATAATCTGTTGCGAATTGTTCGGTTTCTGGCCATCGTCTTTAGTTTAATTGTCGCAGCATCTTTTTTATTTCAAAATCTATATGCCGCAGCGGTGAGTTTTGGTTTAATTTCCCTGGTCTTAGGATTTGCGTTACAAGCACCAATTGCTTCTTTTATCGCCTGGATTTATTTGGTCTTCAGACGGTCTTATTTGGTAGGCGACCGAATTCAGATTAAAGGTTTTCGGGGTGATGTGGTAGAAATCAATTATTTAGACACTTCTATTTTGGAGTGTAGTGGTGATTATTTGGGAAATGACCGACGAAGTGGCAGAACTATCCGCTTTCCCAACAGTTTGATTTTAAGGGAAGAAATCATTAATTATTCTGGACCACAAATTCCGTTTATATGGAATGAAACCGCCATTCAAATTGCCTATGCGAGCGATTTACAATTCGTAGAAGAATGCCTTCTGGATGCAGCAAAGCGTGATTTCAGCGAAAAATATCCGAAATATGATCTGAAAAAACACAAGCAGTGGGAGCCGGCTGTTTATTTCAGAAATAATGTTTATGCTTGGATGGAAGCGGTTGTATCTTATCCCGTGGAACCCAGAGATACCACTGGCCGCAGAAATCGTATTTTAAAATTGGCCTTGCCCATATTGAACCAAGCACCAGACCGCGTGAAGTTTCCCGAAGGTGTTACTCGCTAATTCGGTCACCATCAATCTTATATCGTGTTTTAGTCTACTATTCAGTATAATAAAACTTGACTGTAATTAAAACTTGTAATCATTCAGTGGCGACGGAATTTCGATTACCTTCTTCTGCAATGCCTTTTTCAATGAGTTCTTCTACTTCATTTTCCTCCTCATGTTCGAGCGATTCTAATTCTTCTTTTTGCCTTTTTTCTTCCTTTTCCTTAATAAAAAATGAGCAATAGAGTGGTAAATGGTCGCTGCCAATATTTCGCAAGGTTTTAAAATCTTCAATGAAAACATCAGCGGAATGGAAAAACAAATCAATGGGGAAACGAAGAAGTTTATAGTTTGCATGGAAAGTTGCCACAAATCCTCGGCCGATGCGCGGGTCTATCAATTCTGAAGTTTTCCGGAATAAAATAGAAGAACGCGCCCAAGCCACATTATTAAAATCACCAACGACGATGATCGGACCGGCGGTTTTTTTTACCTGTTTAGCAACCGCCAATAATTCGCCATCTCGCTCTTTCGAGGTCTCTTCTTCTGTGGGACTTGGTGGTGGCGGGTGAACACCGAAGAACGTGAAAGATTCGCCATTTTCAGTGAGCAAAGACGCTTCAATACTCGGTAAATCATCTGCTATAAAATAATGGACTTTAATATTTTTAACTTGAAGTTTGGTGTAAAAATGAATTCCATACGTGTTTTCTAAAGCTACTTTTTTATAATTTGGATACTCACTTTCAATTTCAGTCAACGCATTTTCCCAGACTTGATTTGATTCGATGGTGAGTAAAATATCAGGTTTTACCTCCTTTACTAAGGAAATTAATTGATGATAATCTTCATTAAACTGATAAACATTGACCGAAATAATCGAAATGGGATCGGCAACATGCGCAAGATTGGGCAGCGGTTTTTTTTGTAGATAAAAGTATATGGAATTAAAATGATGACATGATTGATAATAAATCCTAAACTCGTTGCCGAAATTGCCCAAAATAGGAGCGTTTTCTCATCGAAAAAAACCAGTCCCAAAAGTAAAATGACTAGTTGAAAAGCAACCACCTGAATCCGGCCAAATTCCCACACCCGAAAAAACCAGTGCTGATTTGGAATCAATGGCAGCAAACTGGCGACAATACCTACCGATGATAAAAGATAGTAAATCAAATGCATAAATAAGGTGGAGTTCAGTCGTTTTAAATATCCGTAGGAAACACCGACTTTTTTCGCATTAAAGATAATAAATTTTAAAAGAGTTACAGTGTTTTTCAAGAATACAGCGGCGGATTATGTTTTTTTATTTTGTATAGAAACGCAACACATGCTTTAGATTGAACTAGAATAGACCTTGCTTTATTCCTTTGGAATTTTTAATAAATAGTCTAATTATTAGAACAGAACCAACGATTCACGAAAACTGTGGTTATCTTTGCAAAAAAATAACATGTCCAGACTCATCTCAGATTTAGGAATTATTCATCATCTTCAAAAAGCTTTAAATGATTTAGAAATAACAGTTGCCACTGAAATTCAGGAAGAGGTAATTCCTGTTATCATTGATCAAAAGGAAGATTTAGTGGCGCTTGCCAAAACAGGAACAGGTAAAACCGCCGCTTTCGGCTTGCCGCTGATTCAGTTAGTGGAGGTAGAAAACAGCAATACACAGACGGTTATTTTGTCGCCCACTCGGGAACTGAGCCAGCAGATTTTTAATAATCTTAAAGATTTTGCCAAATATATTCCGGAGGTTTCCATTGTTTTGCTAACCGGCGGAAATACCGTGAAATCACAAATGGAAGCGTTGAAATCTCCCGCTCATATTATTGTGGCAACGCCCGGTCGGTTTTTAGATTTGTTAGAAAAAGAAGCCTTGGATCTTAGCTCTTTAAAAAACCTGGTCTTAGATGAAGCGGATGAAATGTTTCAAGCCTTAAAAGAAGATTTGATGCCGATTTTGAAAGCCATGCCAAAAAATCGACGAACCTATTTATTCAGTGCGACTATGCCGGGTGAATTGAAAGAGGTCGTTCATAATTATATGTCGAAAAACGCAGTTTCCATCAATTCAGATCGCGCAAATATAGGACATGAAGGGATTGATCACCAGTTTATTGTAGTAGAGCCGATTGAGAAATTAGATGTCCTTTTGCATTTTTTAAACTCGCAAGAAGGGGGAAGAGGAATTATCTTTTGTAAAACCAAAGCAGCCGTAAATAAGCTTGCGAAAAATCTCGCGATTCGTAAAATTTCTTCGGGAGCGTTGCACGGAAGTTTGACCCAAGCAATTCGGGATCGTATTATGGAACAATTTCGGGAAGGATATATCGATATTTTGGTTGCAACCGATTTAGTAGCCAGAGGAATTGATGTAAAAGAATTGGCGTATGTGGTGAATTACCATTTGCCAGATACTCCTGAAGCTTACGTGCATCGCAGTGGTAGAACGGGTAGAGCAGGGGCGAATGGACTTTCCATGACGATTATTCAGCAAGAGGAAGTGAAGGAAATTCCGGGGTTTGAAGAAGAATTAGGAATACAATTTAAAAAAGTTAAAAAAGCAGATGCCGAAGCCATTGAATGGAACAATACCTTGGTTTGGGCGAAAAAAGTTTTTAAAACAAAACCCAACCGCGAGCTTCCAGAGGAGGTGAGGCAACAAGTTAAAACCATCTTTCATCATTTGACCAAAGAGGAATTGATGGATAAAGTCCTTGCGAATTATTTGGCAGAGCATCATCATAATTAAGGCGAGTCTAGACTTAAAATGATGATCCCAAGACTTAGAAAAGCCTGTTGAAAATTTCTGAAATGTTTTGTTCAGCCGGCTTTTCTGGGTTTAATATTCTTGAAATAATTTGAATTTTAGCATTTCTGCTTGCCCAGGAATTGTAACCATCAAACAGTAATAATTATTTTCTTTGTTAATGATTTGGTAATGGTATTGATCGCCTTTTTTACTGAAGTTTTTTCTGGAAAGGTTTGTGCTTTCAATAAATTGCAATTCAAATGCAGTAGGATTTGTCCATTTATAAAATAATCTCGACTGCGTGCCATCGGAAAAAGTTTCAACCCAATATTTTTTGTTAGTTTCTACCTGTGTTTATTTTTAGAGCGCATAAAATAATATCGGTTCACGCAAGCTCAAAGAGATGTGCAACAATTATCATCTTTTTAATTCAGTCAAAATTAGTTTAAAAATCTTGGAAAGACTCCATCTGAATTTTCTAAAACTAAAGTTATTGAATAATCAATTTTCTGCAACAGAATTCGCATTTCCATAAAAACTAATCTTTTTATCCGCCAACCTCACTTCCAAGGGAGTAAAGCCAATAAATTCACCATCCATATCAATCGGGCAAGGAATTCCTTTTGAAATGATGTTACATTGTTTAACGGCGGTATACAAAATTTCTGGGTGCGGTATTTTTTTGCCTTTTTTTATCTTGCTCATATTTTTTAGGTAGTCCCAAATGCTTACATTTCCCAGAAGGGTTAGCTGCAGTCGGTCGTCTGTAATATTGGCCTCGGGAGAAACGCACATTCCGTTGCCAAAGTATTTTCCGTTGGCCATACACAAACTCATTACATTTCCTGTCCATTCCAAAGAATCGCTCGTCAATTGCACCGGCTGTTTTTTAAATTGTAGAAAAGAAGAAATAATGGCGGTGAAATAAGTTCCGCTGGCACCCAGGATTTTAGAACTCATACTCACGTTTTTCACCACAAAGCCGCCCAAGCCAATGTCGGCAATGTTTACATAATATCGACTGTTTTGTTGTGTATTTTTATCGGTAAAATTCATTCTAAAGACAGAAACATCGATGAATTTTCGATTTTCAATCAGTAATTTCAAGGCCTCAATGTTTTTATTGACGCCTAATGATCTCGCAAAATCATTGCCTGTTCCGAGCGGTAAAACCCCAAAATTGATGTGGTGAGAATGCCCGGTTTCTAAAAAACCATTTACCGTTTCATTAATGCTGCCATCGCCACCACAAATGATGATGATTTCTGATCCGTCTTCAATCGCTTCAATGGCAGAATTTTTTGCTCCAAAAGTTTTGGTAGTACTTTTAAAATTTACTTCATAACCAGTTGCAAACATGGTTTCAATCGCCGACTTAAGCGAAGAAATTCTTCGTAATTTGGCGTGAATGATAAAAGTGATTTTGGTATTTGGCATTTCAGTTTTCAAAAAATATTTTCTTGGAAATTGCAACTATTTTTCTTTTTTTCAATTTATTTTAAACTGAATTTTTTGTCAGATAAAAATAGGATTATTTTTGAAAGAGTAGAAGATTTCACCGTAACTTTTTCCTTCCTACGGAAATAGGAAAAGTCTTAAACTGGGAAATGAGAATTTTTCTAAGCAAATTAAATATAGAACTTAATCAATGTCAACCTTCAAAGCAGCGTTTCCAGTGAAAGGTTTTCTTTGTCCGTCTAACATTCTACGAGAATATTGGTTATTTTCTATGAACAAGATTTCGCCGTATTTTCCTTTTTTGATGCTAGAATCTACGCCGTAAATTTTGCCATCAAACAATTGAACCACCTCTTCATTCGAACAATGTCCAACGATGATATGCTCGGATTTTATGTGGTTTAAAATCTCGGAAATTTCGGTGTCTTGCAAGTTGTCATTAAAATAACCACGGTACCAAATCAGACTTTTTTTTCCATAATATTCATCGTAGAAATTGGTGGATTTCATTTCTTTTTTACTTCTATCAATGGATTTTCTCATGGTATCATTGATTTCATCGATATTGAAATTTTTTTGAGCCAGAAAATCTTTGGAAATCCCACCGTGTACGAAAACACTGTTATTTATTTTTATCATCGTGGGTTTGGAGCGCAACCATCTTCCTAGAACGGTTTTATTGCTGTACAATTTGTCATAAGGTAAATTCAGCAAAGTGGAAGTGGTTTTGTATTTTTCGTTGATGTATCTTAAATCTTGATGAAGCACCATATATTCGTGATTTCCGAGGAGAAAATGGACTTTTCCACCTTTCTTTTTCGCTTGATTTTCTAGTTTATAGAGCAGCCAAAGCATCTCATTTACCTTGCTTCCTCGATCAAAAATATCTCCCACAAGCACCAAATGACCTTTTCCAAAATTCCAATTCAGGTTTTTGTCTATGATTTTATTATTTTTCAAAAGTTCCACCGCCAAATCATATTGTCCGTGAATATCACTCAATGCAGCAATATTTTTCACGTTTTTAAAAGTCTCGGTTTCTGCTGTAAAAACAGTATCAAAAGCATTTTTATCTAAAATTTTGGAAACAACTTTACCATCAACAATCGTTTTCTCCACCAGATTATTGGGTTCAATAAAAATGTAAGGTCCATCCGAAATTTCCTGCGGAATATTTTCATTTACGTCCGCAGCATTTTGCGAAAAGACGCATGAAAAGGAAAAAATTAGGAGTATAAAAGTGAGGGTTGTTTTGAGCATGTTTTTTTGGTTTGATAATTTTTTTATTGACGAAAAATTAATTTTCATTTTGTTAAAGTTTTAAAGCACAGTGGTAGTAACTTTGACAAGGTTTTTAGGCTAATTTAAGATTGTAAATAGGAGATTTCGAGTCAGGAATTGCTAATCCGCGACACTGTAATTTCTTTTGGTTGAAAACCACAGTTTGATATTTCTGGAGCCGAGATAAAAATACGAAAACTTTCTATTTGTTATCAACTTGATGAACAGTGAGAAACTTAAAAAATTGGGCCCGATCTTTTGGAGGTCTCTTGTATCAATTATTCAAATCGGTATATTTCCCGAACGTGTTTTAAAATACTTGCGACATCAATTTTCAAATCGATAAGAAGACCCGAATGAATGTCGTAAACCCACCCGTGAACAGACATTCCTCGATCGCGATAGGCTTTTTGTACTTCGCCAATTTTTATAACATTTACGCATTGTTCTAAAACATTAAGTTCTACTAACCGTTTATAGCGATTTTCCTCATCATTAATTGCATTTAATTCTATTTTGTGAAGAAGATATACATCGCGGATATTTTTTAACCACGGATTCAGAACCCCTAAATCGGTTGATTGTATGGCAGCTTTCACAGCGCCACAGTAGTAATGCCCGCAAATAACGATGTGATTCACCTTAAGATGTGAAACCGCGTAATCAATGACGGACATGGAGCTTAAATCGGAGTTAGGAACCACGTTGGCAATGTTCCGAAGAACAAATGCTTCACCGCAAGAAACGCCCATTATATCTTCTGGCGGAACCCTGCTATCTGAGCAGCCGATGTAAAGAATTTCAGGGTGTTGAACTTTTGATAGATTGTTAAAATAATTAGCATCAAGATCTAATTTGTCTTGCACCCAGTTTTGATTGTTTCTAAATATTTTTTTAAGATCCATATAAGCTGGTGTGAATTTTTATGGGCTGTTACAGCGAGTTCCGGTTTTATTTTGTGCCGATAATTAAATACCAACCCTTAACAAATATAGACATTTCTTTTGAAGAAAAAGGATGAGAAGCTTTCAAACATATGCACGCAAATTTTACATAAGTTTGATTAAAAGTTAGATCAACTTCTTTTTTAAAACGATTGCTCCAGTGTTCATTGCATCTGTTTTACATCTGGTAGCCGAAGTCCTGAATCACAATATGAACGACCTTAAAATTTTCAAAGTTAATTTGAGAATTATGATTTTTTAATTGTTTTACTAATGATTTCCAGTTATTTTCAATATTCTGAAAGTAACCAATTTTTTAATTGGTAATTTCATTTCCTGTAATTTGAAATAGTCATTCAATATTTTCATTGATACTTGAAATAATTATTCCTTTATAATTTTTTGGTACCATCAAATTCGATATAGGAAAATTCACCAATATTATTAAAAATTGAATTTTTATTTTTTGGGAATTTAAGGAAGTCAAATAGTGCCATAATTTTTGAACTGATTGTTTGTTACGCTTGCAGCCACTATTATCAGGCTTTGCGAGTTTGCGGACTAAAGAAGGCAAAGCTTTCAACTTGCTAAAAACTGAATTAAACGCTAAAATCTTTGATGAAAACTCACTTTGGAAGTGAGCAATATTCAATTCAAAATTTACCTTCGTTGAACACTTTGGGTTTCTTGTCTTTCAGACAAAACGAAAGCTTAGGTATTAGCAGAAGGCGTTTTACTTAGATTCCCATAAATATTTTTTAAGCAAGCGATAAAAAATAATTGAATTAATAAAAATCGAAATTATGCCTGCTATGATCTGTTCCAAATGGATTGTATTGTTTTGATTCAATAAATAATAATATATACTTCTTCTAAAAATTATTAAACTTATTAGAAGCACATAGAATGAAATATAATAAAAATTCCTTAGCTTTTGTAAGTAGTATGTCGATAAAACAAATGGAATTAAAAACAATAGTGTTAATAATAACTTCCTTAAATCTAATAATTCTGCAATCCACTGTAATGTTCCGACAATTGGCCAAATAATTATATTTTTAAAGAAATCCCATGAAGGATTAATAAAAAAGCTTATAATTACTGTTATAATATTTAGAGTGATTGGAAATATTATAAGCATTCCAAATATAATAAAACAAATCTTTGATATATATTCTTTTAATGACATCCTAACGACGTTATTGATTCAGTTTCTTGTAAATATCCTCTTATTTTAATCCAATTTGGCCTGTAAATAGAAGATGGCACTGTAAAGGAACTGCCTCCATTTATTTGGCTATTTACAAATTTATTTATTTTTGTTTGAAAGTTTTCTCTTCAAAAATAATTTTTCATCGTTAACTTTATTTTCAAAGTTACATTATGTTTCTGTCAGTTAAAGCGCAAAGTTGGTTACGATTTCTGCTAACGGTTGGGTATTTCTGCAAGCGGGGATAAAAATTCAAAATTTTTCTACTTGCAAAAATCTTAATTAAACAAAAAAATCTTCAATGAAAACTTCAAACCCGCTTGTAGAAATACCTTGTGCTTGTTGCACAACCAAATGTAATAGAAATAAAATACATAAAAAAGCACTTTTTTATGTATTTAAGTGTTTGATATATAGAATATTATCCGTAAAT
>NZ_JAUFQB010000062.1 GCF_030409525.1 Kaistella yonginensis
AAAAATAGTAAAAAAGTTATTTCCGAAAAATTTTTTTGAGCTTTAAGGGCTCAAAATTTTTCAGAATAACTTTTCAACTTACACAGTTAGTGGGACACTACCATTTATAACGAGTAATATAAAAAAAACAATGACCAAAAATAGTTGAATTATACTGCCTATATTTCGATTCCATTCTAGCATCATCTGGTTTTAATAAGGTGGGCACAGTTGACCAAAATCTAAATTAGGAAGTCCTTCTGGGTCATCTCCGTCTTCTGAACCTGCTTTTCCTTTCGGTGAATCAAGATCTTCTGCTGAAAAGAATATGGTCTGATAGCCGTTATAAATCGGATCTAAACGGGAGTCAAAACCTCTTTCTGGATATTGTCCCAAAGAAATTTTGATGCCTTTATTCTTTATTCCTTTTTTTTCCATTCCTTCACGGATCAAATTGATATAGTCCTGTAAAACTTCTAAATCATACGTATACGTTTTTGAATCTGGTTTTTTTGTAGGTCTTTTTGCATTGATTGCAACATAATTACTTTTTTCGTATTCCTCGGCCAATATTGCCGATTCTTTGTTTGTAATTAAATGTTTCTCTAAGTTGCTCATGTGTTTAATTTTTAATGATAACAAATTTAGAATTTAATTGTTCATAATTATAGGTGAAAACACCCAAACGTTACTTATTTTTCAAAATAGCTGCGTTTTATATCATAGCGTTTCTATTTTTTTTTGCAGATAAAGGATATTTTTCTTACATTTCGCCAGTGACCATTTTTAATTATTCTAACCTTATTATAGTGCCTAATGCCAGATAACTTAACCCTTGCTGAGGATTACCAAAAGATTAAAAACAGCCTACCCGCATCCATCGAACTTGTCGCCGTTTCCAAGACGCATCAGGTCGAAAAAATTCTTGAAGTTTATGATTTAGGACAAAGGGTATTTGGCGAAAATAAGGTACAGGAATTAATGGAGAAACAACCGCACTTACCCGCAGATATTGAGTGGCATTTAATCGGTCATTTACAAACCAACAAAGTGAAATATATCGCTCCCTTTATCGATACCATTCAAAGTGTAGATTCTGAAAAGATTTTAGTTGAAATTAATAAACAAGCTGAACGAAATCAACGCAAAATTAAGGTTTTACTCCAAGTAAAAATTGCGGAAGAAGAGACCAAGTATGGTTTAGAAATTCATGAAACAAAGGAGTTATACGTAGAATACCTTCGTGGTAAATTCCCTGGTGTGGTTATTACGGGATTAATGGGGATGGCCACCTTTACCGCAGATAAAAACCAAGTGAAAAAAGAATTCACTTTCTTGAAAAATCTATTCGATCAGCTTTCTTTAACCCAAAAATTAGAAACCTTATCAATGGGTATGAGCGACGACTACCCGTTGGCTATTGAATGTGGTGCCACCTCGATTCGGGTGGGTTCTGCAATTTTCGGGAGCCGAAACTACCCATGACCTGCTTTTAGGTATGATTATTGCTGCATCGTTCGCAGAAATTACCTCCTAATTTTATTAAATACATAAACCTTTATAATGCAAAAAATCTTAATTGTTGAAGATGAAAAAGCCATTTCAGGCGTCTTACAAAGTATTCTTTCCGATGAATTACCTGATTATGAATTCGTAATTGCCGAAGACGGTTTGGAAGGTTTAAAGCAAATAGAAAAAGAAGATTTCGCTTTGGTCGTTTCAGATATAAAAATGCCGAAAGTTTCAGGGACTGAACTTTTGTCTCAAGCCTTACAGCTAAAACCAGACACTACCTTTGTCATGATTTCGGGTCATGCAGATATTGATACCGCCGTAGATTGCTTAAAAGTAGGCGCCTACGATTTTATTTCAAAACCAATTGACATTAACCGATTGATTACGAGTGTTAAAAATGCTTTAGACCGACGTATTTTACAAAAATCCAATCAACATTTAAAAATCGAAAATACGACTTTAAAGAAAAAAGTAAATAAGAAATATCAGATGATTGGTGAATCGCCTGCTTTGAAGAAGATTCAGGACATGATTGAAAAAGTCGCAACATCTGATGCACGTGTTCTAATAACCGGACCAAACGGTGCGGGAAAAGAATTGGTTGCGCACGCGATTCACGCGAAAAGTGACCGTAGCAAAGGCCCTATGATCGAAGTTAACTGCGCAGCAATTCCTTCAGAACTTATCGAATCTGAATTATTTGGACATGTGAAAGGCAGCTTTACTGGAGCCATTAAAGACAAGCAAGGAAAATTTGAATTGGCCAATAATGGAACTATTTTCTTAGATGAGATTGGCGATATGTCGCTCATCGCGCAGGCAAAAGTGTTGCGTGCGTTACAAGAAAGCAAAGTTTCGCCGGTAGGAAGTGATAAAGAAATAAAGGTAGATGTGCGAGTCTTGGCGGCAACCAATAAAAATATGCAGGACGAAATTGCCGCAGGAAAGTTTAGGGAAGATTTATATCACCGGCTTTCTGTCATCGAAATTTATGTGCCGTCTTTGGATGAAAGAAAAGATGATATTAAACTTTTGGTGAAACATTTTGCAAAAGCAATCTCTGAGGAACATGGCACCGCCTTGAAAGAGTTTGATGCAAAAGCGATCACTGCTTTAGAAAACTTTAGTTGGACGGGAAATATTCGTGAACTGAGAAATGTAGTGGAACGGTTGATTATTTTAGGATCAAACCCGATCAATGCAGATGATGTTGCGAGTTTTGTGAGAAAATAAAAATTTACACAATAATTTTCTATTATTTGCGGTAATTTTGCCGCAAATTTCTTTTTCTACTTCCCTATGCAAATTTTAAATCCCGTACACACCAAAAGATTATTTCAACTCGCACTTCCTGTGATGATTACGCAGGTAGGACAAGTTTCTGTGCAGTTGTTTGATAATATTATGGTGGGGAAACTTTTGGGTGCAGATGCGCTCGCTTCCGTCTCATTAGCGAACGGTGTATTCTTTTCTGTTTTTGTGCTGGCGCTAGGTTTTTCACTGGCGATCCCACCCTTGGTTGCTGAGGCACAATCGCAGAATGACCATACCATGATTAACCGCATTTTCCGACACGGATTTGTACTCAATATTATGATTGGGTTAGCGTTGGTTATTCTCATGCTTTTTGCCATGCCCATCTTGTATCATCTGGATCAACCCGAACATATTATTCCTGATACCGAAAGTTATTTAAGGATAACCATTATCAGTATTCTACCCTTCATGGTGTTCCAAACCATGCGGGAAGTTTCAGAAGGACTTAGCTTTACGATTGGCGTTACCAAAGCGACGATCTTTGCAAATATCATTAACATCGTATTGAATTATATTTTTATTAAAGGAGTCGGTATGGATTCCCTGGGGGTCGACGGTTCTGCGTATGCATCATTTATCGCGCGGGTTTTCATGGTCATTTTTCTGTTTTTTGTGATGCGCAAACATCCGAGCACCAAAAGATACATGGATGATTTTACGCTGAAAACGAAACTTTTTCAGAAAAAAATGTTTCGCAAACTTATCAAATTAGGCGTACCTACCGCCTTGCAAATGTTTTTTGAAGTGACTGCTTTTGCAGCAGCAGCGTTTATTTGCGGCCTGGTTTCTGCTAAAGATATTGCGGCGCACCAAATCGCTTTGTCCATGGCATCTTTTACCTTTAACCTTTGTATCGGTTTCAGTATTGCAACGACGATCATGGCTGGAAACCGGTTTGGTGAAAGAAATTACCGGGAACTGCGCAATGTCGGCATCAATAACTTGAAAATCGTATTTATATTCATGGTTATTTGTGGGATCATCTTTATTGTGGGACGCGATATTTTTCCAACCTTTTTTACGCAAAAAGAAGATGTGGAGGTTATTTTACTGGCTTCTCAATTACTAATTATTGCAGCACTTTTTCAACTGTCTGATGGTTTACAGATTTTGGCTTTAGGAATTTTGCGAGGCATGCAGGATGTGAAAACACCAAGTATTTTAACCTTCGTCGCTTACTGGATCATCACCCTCCCACTCGGCTATTATCTTTGTGTGACGCGCGAAATGGGCGCTTACGGAATGTGGATTGCTTTGGGCGTGGGCCTTACCATCTCTGCGTTTTTGTTAATCCGAAGATTTTTGAAGCTGTCTCAACGGAAAATTGATGTGGTATAAAAGCTGTAAATGATGAGCACACTTTAATAAAATTAAGAAATTAATTTTTTCACTTTGCAAATGTAATACGGAACGGGTTCGAAAAACTTTTCGTCTAATAAGAAATTTCGTAGTTCATCAGAATCATTAATTGTATCAAATAATCCATATTCATTGAGTCCTAATCCAAACTTTACTTTCAATTCTTCACTGGCATTTGTACATATAAAACTATGGAAAGAGCCATCACATTCGACACCAATTAAATCAAAGCCTAAAAATATTTCATCCTTATTTTCAGGAAAATTTTTCAGTAGATTTTTTCTTAAATTAAAATCACCATTATTATAATTAAAGGTTTCTGTATTCATTCCTTCAGCAAACTCTTCGATCAGTAAGTTTTTGTCCTTTTCAGAAAAGTTAATGCTGTAAATTTCCAAGTCGGGAATATCACTTAAAAAACAATTCTTGAACGCTGTAGCATCTTCCAGGTTGGTAAATAAGTTTGCGAGGTTTTCAAACTTTGCTTCTGTCCATTTCTGGATTTCTATAATTTTTTGCTCGTCAAGTTTCAATTCTTGTTTTTGTTCTTGATCTAAATTTTGTTTTGTCCAACTTTGAGCCCACGAATCAAAAATAGAAAAGTTAATACAACCGCTACAAGTATGGGCGGTTTCACCCTTTAGAGCACCATAATTTATGGGTTTTAATTTGATGATTTGGTAACCTCCCAAATAATACGGAATGTTTATCATAGGCTTTCTGCTGAGGGTTGGGTATTTCTGCGAATTGAATAATTTACAACGGTTAGTAGATGCATAATTCTACCGATGGATATCAAATGCTTGCAGTTGATGATCATATTTAAAACGACCTTATCCTGTATTTTTCAATCCGCTCGATATCGCATTAATAATGCTTAATAATTTGGTAAGAATCTGTTCTTTTTCGGTACTATTTTCATCCTTTATAGCCCGCCATTGTTTGATGTATTCTACATGTAAATTGTGCAACACTTTTAATTTCTCATCGCGCCACAAAATGTTATCGTATTGTCCTTTTCTTCGAATCAAAGCGGGTTCTTCAAATAATTCTTCTATTAATGTAAAACAATCATCATAATCAGTTCGTATTTTCGACATGAATAATTCTCGTTCAGCCGTAGCTTCATCCAAATTTGCATATAGGGCCATCATTTCTTTATTAGAAAGGATAAGATTGGTTTCGGTTTGTATCACCAAAAACTTAAGGAAGGGCCATTCGTTTAAACTTTGCTTCAAACTTTCAAATGCCTTGGGTTTTTCTGATTTCAAAGATTTTAAGGCACTTCCAAGTCCATACCAACCTGTTATGCTGATGCGAGAAAGATTCCAGCTAAATACCCAAGGAATGGCTCTAAGATCAGCAAGGGTTCTTGTTCCGGTTCGTCTGGCTGGCCTTGAACCAATTTTACTTCTTTCCAAAACATCAATACAAGTTGCTTTACCAAAGAAGCTGATAAAACCTGGAGTTTCTATTAAATCTCGGTAATGCGTAAATGATTTTTGAGACAAGTACTCCATAATCTCAATTGGGAATGGTTGCTTATCGACCTTTTGTTTGGCCAAAATAGTTTGTTTTGCTACCCCAGAAGCCAAAGCATTGAGGTTGTAGGTAGCTGTAAGTGGATTTCCGAATAACTGCGCAATGGTTTCACCTTGAACCGTTATTTTCACCGTTCCATTGACGGTATTGGTTGGCATACTTTCTAAAAAACGATGGTATTTTCCACCACCTCTACTGATGGTTCCACCGGCACCATGAAAGAAATAAACGCTGAAATTATTTTTAAGCGCAATTTCTGAGATTTTTTGTTCTGCTTGATACAAATTCCATTTGCTCGCAATGGTTCCGCCGTCCTTATTACTGTCACTATAGCCGAGCATCACTTCTTGTTGATAATTTAATTTAGCGGCTCTGAGAAGCGTTGTAGGATGTTGTAAAAACTGATCCAAAATAATTGGACCTTGGTGTAAATCCTCTATGGTTTCAAAAAGCGGTACAACTTTAATCGCGGTATTTAATAATTGCGTTTCTTTCATCAAGAAATACACTGCGAGCAAATCACTAAGTTTTCGGGTCATACTGATAATAAATGAACCGATCCCTTCGGAACCATACTTGTTGATGTGCTGCCGAATCACCCGGTAACAATCTAAAACATTATCCGCTTCTGGACCGTAATGAAGGGAGATGTCGGTAATGGTAGCGTGGTTCTCTAAAAGTTCGCTTAAATAAGTGACTCGTTTTTCTTCGTTCCAATTTTCAAAATCGAAATTTTTTTCACCATTAGCTTTTAAAATTTGCGAAACAGCTTTGTCGTGAAAGGTACTGTTTTGCCTAATGTCTAACCAAGCCAAATGAAAACCAAAACAACTCACCGCTCTTTCCAAAGAGAAAAGCAGATCTTCCGCTAGACCTCTCATGCCATTTTCGATAAGAATTGTTCTGAAATATTTAAGATCTTCTTTAAGCTCTTGGCTGGATTTAAAATAGGAATTCGAATCTGCGAAATTGTTAGAGATTGTATTTTCTAACTTCACAATGAGTAAGTTCACATATTGCCGGCAAGGTTCATAAGAATTTCTCTGAACTGCTTTTTTTCCTTGTGTTCCTAAGGCTTCAGATTGATTTTTAATCATTTCCGAAAGCTTAAAAGGAACTGGATTCGTAATGGCGGACACCGAAAATTTAATTGCAGCATTCACCAATTGTTTTTTAATAAGCGAAAGCGCATTTTTTCGCAATAATTCTAAAGTTTCTTGGGTGATGCTTGGGGTTACAAATGGATGGCCATCTCGATCGCCACCCACCCAATTTCCAAAATTAATTTTAGGAAAAACGTCGGGATTTTTAATATAATCCGGGTTTAACCCTACTTCAATCCAGGATCCTTTCAACTGTTCGTCGCTTCTTGCTAATACCGCCGGGAAAATTCTGGTAAAATAATAAATAATATTTGCACGTTCATCTTCAATCTGAGGTTTCTCCAGATGAATTTCGCCTGTTCGCCACCATCTTTCTAAAAGATTGATGATGTTTTCTTCAATACTATTTTGCTCCAATTTACTTAATGATGTATTCTCTCTTTTTACTAAAAGCAAATACAATTCTCTATGAATTTCAATTACGGTTACGCGTTTGGCCTCGGTCGGATGGGCAGTTAACACAGGAATAACGTGGGTTTTTGAAATAGATTCTAGCATTTCTTTTTCGGTAATCCCTTGGTTTTTCCAAAGTTTAAAAGCTTCTGCCCAACTCCCTCGAATGGAATAAATTTCTTCTTGATTTTCCATTTTTCTGCGGTATTGCGTAGCCGCATTCTCCTCCACCATTGTCATTAACTGAAAATAAATGCTCAAAGACTGAATAATCTTATCGCTTGAAAGTTTTCCTTGGTCTATTTCTGAAAAATTATTATTTTTAATCAGTTCTACAACTTCATTTTCATTAATACGAGCTAACATTTCAACATAGCAATCCATAATAAAATTTCGGTCATTGATCATTTTTTTAAAGGTGTTATTTTTATTCATGTTAAAATTCTGTATAAATTGTAGTAATTGGATTTGCTTTTTAGCGAGCAGTTTTCCGTATAGAACGCTGCGTGTTTAAAGCATTAAAGTTAGCAAATAAATCACAGATAGAAAGGCCTCGAAGACTTTCATAAATTAAAAAAAGCCAGCAATTTTTTATACAGAGTGTTAGGCGGTGTTTTTTTGTCTTTCTTTATTTTTAAATTATTTTCGGATGGTGTTATTTCGTTTAATTCAGAGTTTTCAATAAAATCCCATCGATAAACTGCTTTATTCTTAAAGGTACACTTCGGGCAAGGTTTTTCCCATTTGTCGATTTTTTCAGTGCATACAATTTCCGAGTTTTTTATTGTTGAAATTACTTGATTTCTATTCATTACTACTTTTTCCAAATTTCGTAAATCGTTTATTTCTGTTATTGATGCTAATTCTTGGTTCTCAATCTTTTCTTTCAGAATATAAGGAACAAATTTCTTTGCAATATAAGATTCAATTCCATTTTGAGATATTTCAGAATATCCACATTCTAAACACCTCCACCCTTCTATTTCTTTTCCATTCGGTTGATTTGAAAAAGCGACAAGTTCAGAACTTCCAATTCCTTTATTTTGAGCAAGTGAATACGCAAGAGCTTTAGATTTATCGAAAATTTCATCTTCCCAGATTCCGTTCAAATCATTTCCCCCAACCCATAAATCATTTATCGACCCCATTCCTCCGTAAGCTGAAAGATGATGGTTAGTGCTTTTGAATTTGTTCCACTGTTCCATATCTTCATCAATCCAATTTACCCAATGAGCATTGTGACTTTTTTCAAGAAGATTTCTCAAGACTTTTAGTATTTCCGGGTAAAGTTCCATTTTAAGTTTCTAATATTGCCTATGGTTGTACGGTAGAAAATCCGCTGGTAGAGGTATTTTTAATTGAAAATTTCGAGCAAGACATAACCGAGATTTTTATCAAAATTATAAAATAACTCATAGGTCGTTACGGTGACAATTCCGTAGTTTTTAACACTTTCTTGACTTTCATTTCTCCCCCAACCATCAGTATTTAAGAATATAGATTTAAAATTTTTATTTGCTTGAAATTGTATGGGAATTGCCATAAAATCTTTTTGAGCAATTTTTAGTTTAGAGCCTAATTTATAATTAATTTGATCAAATTTTCGATTTTGAAGCGTTCTTAATTTTCCATTGAGCTTATAATAACGCTTCTTTTTATCGTTTAAATTGTCACTGCCGAAAACGTAGATTTTATTTTCCTCCTCATTTTTTCTATTCAGAAATAAAAATTGATCTGTTGTAGCGTAAATATCTAAATAGATTTTTATACGATCTTCATTTTCTTCTTTTTTTATATATTTAAATGAGTTTGCTCCTAGATTTTGGGATTGAAATTTTGCAATCTCAAAAATGTTTGAAAATGCTGATTTTTCACCCTCACAACTTATTGTTGCGATATAATTGCTATTTTCTACTGACGATTTATCATTAATAAATTCAAATATTTCATAATTCTTATTTTCTGGAATTGAATCCTTTAAAGAGATTATTTTAAATTTTTGAGAATAGAAAATTGAAAAAGTTAGGATAAAAACCAGTGTAATAGTTCTTTTCATAGGTGGTCTTATTATCATATTTCGTACTAGCGGCTACTTTTGGGTTTTATTCACTTTCAAAATCCTTTTTAATAATGTTTTTTACATTTTTCCTGTCCAACTTTCGCTTTTCTGATTTCTCTTTCGTAGAATATTTAGATCTGTCACTGTCAAAATGAATTTGACCTTCTGCTAATCTTGAACCTTGTTGTATCATTAATCCATTATAAACACAATCTTCATAACCACAATTATGTTTTGAATAATCGCCAAAATTTCGATGTTTTATTTTTTTGTCGGTTAAAATTTTTTGTTGACTTTTCCTAATTTCATTCCAAATTTTTTCTTCATCTCCTTTTGATAATTCTTCGCCCAAATATGAAACTTCAACAAATGTTTTTGGGTCTTTAAGTTGCAAGAAATCGAACGTTTTTTGAAAGATTTGGTTAGCATAATTTCTAACTGAAATTTTTTCTTCAAGGGTCAATTTTTCATTTTCAATTATTGAACGATAAAGACCAAGCGTATTAAAATCAGTATATTTTTTATAATGATCGATGTAGAAAAAATATTCTTTCAAAGTTAGACTGTTAAATTTTTGTCCAATTTTCATATTCAATTTTCAGGTTTTTGTGGTAAACTTGCAGGCAGTCGGATATTTCTGCAGGCGGGCTAAAAATACGAAAACTTTCTACTTGCTTGTATAAACCTTTTGCTGTTCATTACTAAGATATATTTTTTTTCTTTATAAATTGAAAAATATTCTTCATTTGGAAATTTTAATATTGTTTTCGTGTAAAAAATAGAGAAATCTACAATATCCTTTTATATAAACAAACTGTTTTAAGCTTTTAGAGTGAACAATGCTCTGGGTTTTAGCCCAGATCGAAGGGAAAATCCTGTCATTGCTGACCAAGTTTTTCAAGGGAGCGATTCCTGGGTGGCAATGACAGATTGGAATGAAGAGCTGGACGGGTTATGGTAAGTAGCAAAAACTGGCGTGCTCCAAAAAAATCCCCGAAACGTTTGGTCTCGGGGAATTTGGTTAGGCAAACTGCGCTTATTCCGGGTGGTAATTTTGCAGATGCGAATCATCTGGATACAGGTTTCTGATTCTTTCGATTTCTGCAGCTTCCTCTTCAGCATCGTGCTCATGCTTTTTAAGGTACTTTGTTCTGTTGTTAATTTTTCGTTTAGAGATCATGTAAAACATCACCGGAACGATAATTAAAGTTAAGAACGTGGCAAAGGAAAGCCCGAAAATAATCGTCCATGCCAAGGGTCCCCAGAACGCTACATTGTCGCCTCCAAGAGAGAAATGCGGATCGAGTGTGGTAAGGAAAGACGCGATATCAAAATTCAACCCAATGGCTAAAGGAATGAGTCCTAAAATAGCCGTGGTTGCGGTGAGTAAAACCGGTCGCAAACGTTCTTTTCCAGATTGTACAATGATTTCTTTTACTTCTTCTAGCTCTAAATCATCATGGGTTTCTACACCTTTTTCTGCGACTTTTTCATCGAGTTTGAGCACGAAGAAATCCATGAGTACAATTCCGTTTTTCACTACCACTCCGGCAAGGGAAATAATTCCCATCATCGTCATCAAGATCACGAAATCCATCCCGAATATGGATAATCCCAGGAACACGCCAGAGAAACTCAGTAAAATGGTGGTCATAATAATGAGTGTTTTCGAGATTGAATTGAATTGGAAAACAATGATAGAGGTTACCAAAGCCATCGCCAAGAAAAGTGCAAACAAAAGGAAGTTTAGGTTTTTTCCTTGCTCTTCTTGCTCACCACCAAACGTGTAGGAAATTCCTTCCGGCGTTTGGTAATTTTTCAGCGAGGATTGTAATTTTTGTACAATTTCGTTGGCGTTATATCCCTTCAATACTCCGGAATACAGCATAATTGTTCTGCTGTTATTTTTTCTTTTGATTTTGTTAAAGGTATTTTCTTCTTTCATGGTTGCAAATGTTGACATGGGAACTTGAACGGTTCCATCTGGACCTTGCAAAGTAATCGGCTGATTGAATAGTATACTGGTATTTCTTCGTTGATCACGCTGCAATCTTACGGCAATATCATAATCATCTTTCACATCTTTGAAGGTAGAAATATCTTGGCCGAACAAAGCTCTACGCAAAGTAATTCCGGTGTACGCTGTTGATACGCCTAGATTTCCGGCAGTTTCGCGATCGATATCAATGATTAGTTCTGGGCTGTCTTTATTAATATCTGCCTGCAGGTTTTCTATTCCAGAAATATTTTGTCCTTTAATAAACGTAATCATTTTGGTGGCTTCGCCCAAAAGTTCGTCGTAGTCATCCCCTTTCAACTCTATAGAAATTGGGAAACCAACGGGCGGTCCGTTTGCATCTTTTTCTACGGAATAGGTGAAACCAGGAATAGCTGGAATGGCTTGCCGAATTTCCTCCATCACATTTGCGGTATTAATACCCCGACGTAAATTGAACTCCACGTAGGTCACCGTAATTTTGGATTTGTACGGGGTATCTGCTTGCGAGCCGGCATCAACTTCAGGATTAATGGCGCCTTTTCCCACGGAAGTTACCATGGATTCGATCAGGTAATTTTCGCCATTGGGTCTTTTGTATTTGTTCAGGACTTGTAAAATTTTACCTTCTACCTGTTTGGTTGCGCTATTGGTTTTTGTAATATCCGTTCCTTGTGGATATTCCATATAAACAATGGTTTGTTTTGGAATATTTTCTGGGAAGAATAGAACCTTTGAGCGCCCAATTCCCATCATCGCTCCATAGAGTATAAAGGAGAAAACCAAAACGCCAATGACGCCCAGAAACCAATTTCTCGGTTTTTTTCCAACTAAGATATTGGTGATAAATCGTTGGTACGTTTCTGCCAATCTTGGAAAAAAGGTATGTTGGAAATGTTCGATTCTATCGTGGAAGAATCCTTTGTATAACCAAATTGCGAGGATTCCCAGAACCGAAACACTCACCACGCCAAAGAAATAAGTAATGCCGGTAACCCATCTAAGAATTCCAAAAACGATGATTAAAATCGCGAAAATGATGGTGTATTTTTTTGCCTGTTGCTTGGTCAGATTTCTATTTTCCAAAGTCATTGCGCCTCCTGTCATTGAAGCATTAATGACTAATGCGACGAAAAGTGAGGCCATTAAAGTGACCGAAATGGTAATCGGGAAATATTTCATAAATTCTCCCATAATTCCGGGCCAAAGCAACATCGGTAAAAATGCAAAAACGGTTGTTAAAGTGGAAGTAATTACCGGAAAAGCGATTTCGCCAATTCCATATTTAGAAGCCAATCTTCTTGGCAACCCTTTTTCCATATTCGCGTAAACATTGTCTACCACGACAATCCCATCATCTACGAGCATCCCGAGACCCATAACCATTGCAAATAATACCATGGTGTTTAAGGTGATTCCTGCCATTTGTAAAATCGCAAAAGCGATCAACATAGAGAGCGGGATTGCCGTTCCTACGAAAAGTGCATTTTTCATTCCCATGGAAAAACTCAACACTCCCATAACGAGTAAAATCCCGATAAGAATATGATTTGCCAATTCATTCACCTGATGTTCTACGGCCGAAGATTGGTCTGAAGTCAAGGTCACACCTAAATCCTGAGGCAGGTAGGTTTCTTGGGCTTTTTCAATTTTTTCTTTCGCCTGTTCAATGGCAGAAATCATGTTGGTGCCGGCTCGTTTTTTCAGGTTGATCATCACCACATCTTTGCCTGATTCTCTGGCGTACGTGGTTCGTTCTTTTTCCTGAAAATTTACTTGGGCAATGTCCCGAATTTTTACGCCGGGTTTTATTACGAAATTATTCAATTCGGAAGGCGAAGAAATTTGTCCTTTGATTCGTACATTTTTACGGTTTCCTTCAGTGATTAAATTGCCACCAGAAATGGTGATATTTTCATTTTTAATGGCATTAATAACTTGATCGAAACTTACTCCCGCCGCGTTCATTTTAAATAGATCGAGGGCCACTTCTACTTCATTATCATCTACTCCCAAAATAGTCGCTTCCTTAATTTCGGGGATATTTTCTAAATCATCTTTAAGGTCTTCTGCAAATTGTTTTAAAGTAAATTTTGGATAATTACCTTTTAAATTAATATTCAAAATCGGTAACTCTTCGGAAATATTGAGGTCGAACACGCTGGGTTCTACCTTGGAACCCGAATCTAAATTGGGCCAATCTAGATCGCCTTTGGCTTCATCTACTTTATCTTTAATTCTAATTTTCGCTTCAGAAACGGTGAGTTTAGAATCAAATTCGACCACGATCAGACAGTAATCCTGAAATGAATTGGAGGTCACTTTGGTGACGCCTGAAACATTTTTGAATTTGTCTTCAAGCTCTTTGGTAATTACTTTTTCTACGTCTTCGGCAGAGTTTCCGGGATACACCGTAGAAATATAGATGTTATTTTGAACCACCTCTGGGAAACTTTCCCGCGGCATCGAAAAGAAAGAAAATATCCCGAGCAGCACGATGATAAAAGTAAGTACATACACTGTAGTTCTATTATCAACCGCCCAACTGGATAAAAATGATTCTTTTTGGTGGTGTTTATTTTCGTTCATATTCTAAATTTAGATTTCAATTATTTTTGAAAATTTTTATTGCGCCAATTTTACTTTCTCACCGTCGCTTAGGTTTTTCGATCCATCGGTAATGATGATATCGCCTGCTTTTAAACCGGTAGTAATTTCTACGGCATCTTCGGATTTTTCACCTGGATTGACCATTACTTTTTTCGCCACCGCATCGTTTCCTTTGATATTGGTTGCTACAAAAACGTAGGATTTTTTCGCGGCATCTTCATAAATATATTGTTGTGGAACTTGAATTGCGCTTGGGTTAATGTAATCTTCAATTTTTACCTGAGCCAATAAGTTAGGTTTAATAATTCCGCCTTTTCCTGGCACAGGAATTTCAATTTTGAAGGTTCTATTTGCAGGATTGATATAATTTCCGACCAATCGAATACTGGAATTAATGGTTTGATTTAACGCTGGCAAGAAAACTTTAACCGAAGTTCCCTGGCGAACTTTAGCCAAATATGATTCAGGAACATCGGCTTCCACGCGCATCATTCCTAAAGAAATTAATTTTACAATATCGGTTCCCGGTGAAACGACTTGGCCGTTCTGCGTAATCACCTCATCAATCACCCCACTGAAAGGTGCTACGATTGCTGTTTTGGCTAAATTTGCTTTTACCGCATCGGCGGCTCTTTGTAAACCTTGCACCTGACTTTGCATGGCTGAAACGGTTTTCAACGCGGCATCATAATTTGCTTTCGCCTGTAAATATTGAAATTCGGAGCCAATTTTCTGTTTCCAAAGGGCCGATTGTTTTTCAAAAGCAATTCGCGATAAATTGGTATTGGCTTGTGCAGAAGCAACCTGGGCTTTCATTCCCGTGACTCCGTTTTGTGCTTGCAGATATTGATCGCGTAAACCACCATCTGCTACCCTACCGATTACTTGGCCTTTGCTCACATTTTGTCCTTTTTTAACAAATAAACTTAATGTTCCCGCAAATTGTGGTTGCACTTTTACATCTTGATCTGTGGTTACATTTCCCTGTATTTCTACATTGTGCACGAAATTGGTCAACTCAAGTTTCTGGGTTGAAACTACACCGTTTGCGTCGGCAGAAACTCCCATGGCTGTTAATTGCCCCTCAATATTCGACATCACATTATTCAAACTATCCATTTTGAATTTCTGACGTTCCTTATAAGCTTGCAGCCCTTTTACATCTTTGTTTTTTATTAAGATTTCCAACTTTTCGTCTTTCACCGCATTGTCTTTTTTACACGCAGTAAGTCCGGTTAAAATAACGATTGGTATGATGAATTTTTTCATATTGATGAATTTATACTATTAGTTTTTGATTAAAGTTTGCCGAGTGCTTCGTCTAGTTTTGTTTTGGCTTGAATTAACTCCAAAGCTGTTTGATAAAATTTTGCCTGAGAGTCGTATAATTGGGTTTCACTTTGTTGTAAATCGAAACTTGTTCCCAAACCTTCTTTAAATTTGATTCGTTGTTTATTATAGATGCTGGAAGAAAGTGCAATCAATTCTTCGGCATTTTTATAGGAGTTATAGGCATTGTTATATTCAATTGTCGCCGCGTATGCTTTATTGCTTAAACTTCTTTTGGTATCATTTACATCAAGTTTTGCTTTTTCTACCTCTAATTTAGCTTGTTGCGTTCTCCAATGTCTTTGTAAACCGCTAAAAATCGGAATATCCAGTTGTACTGCCACTACAGATGTATTAAACCATTGTTGTGAAGTGCTCAAAAAATTAAAATCATCGCTGTAAGCGTTATAGTTTGAAGCTAAAGCTGCGGAAAGGGTGGGTAAAGCTTTTGATTTCTCTAATTTAAGTTTGAGTTGAGAGATGGTGAGCGCGTTTTCTGCCAATCGAGAATCAATGTGATTTTCAGTGTTAACCGTAGCGTTTAAATCCACCAAGGTTTCATTTTTTCTAATGATCTCATCTAAGGTTGATGTTAACACAATTTTTTCGTCTAAAGGGTAACCCATTAAATATTTCAGTGCCATCAAAACCTTTTCTCTGCTTCGGTTTAAGTTTTGTTGATTGGCCAAAAGACTTTTATAACTGTACTCTAATTGTTCCACATTTTGAAATTCGATGAGTCCAATTTTATATGTTTCGTTGGTATCATACAAAGACTTCTCGACCACTTTCCTGTTTTCTTCTAATGTTTTAATGTTTTCATCGGTAATTAACACTGCGGCATAGGCCATCATAATTCCCTCTTTTACTGATATTTCTGTTTTCTCTTCAGCCAAGGCTGCGGTTTCTTTATACGCTTTGGAAGATTGTAAGCCAACGATGTAGGAGCCATTGAATAAAAGTTGGGTAAGTGTAAGCCCTCCCGTCATGCTTTGTTTCTGTCCAAATTTCACCGGAATATACTTTCCTGGATCACCACCTGCCAGTTCTGCCGGAAGCAATTGCACAGGAACATTAAGGAAATAATTATATTTTGCCTGCCCATCTAATTGCGGCAGACCGATTCCTATCGTCTCTTTAACTTTATGATCAGCAATGGTTCGGTCGATTTTTGCTTTCTGTACATTTACATTATGATCAATTGCATACTGCCAAGCCTCATCCAGTGAGAAATTTTGCTGCGCAAATATTACTGTTGAAAATGCAGTGATCGCGAAGAACTGAAGTAATTTCTTCATATTAGTAATTTATATTTTTTAAGATTTTTTTTCCTTTTTCGGTGGTAATGGCATTCATATACATGCTCATTAATTCTTGTTTATAATGATCTTTATTAATGGTATTGCTATCCAAATACAAGGAGCCTTCCATGGACATTACCAACTGAAAAAACAATTTAGAATACACTTCTGCATCAAAATTTTCTCGATAATAGCCTTGCGCTCTCCCCTTTAAAATGTTATGAACAAGAACTTCCGCAAATTGATCAGAAAACTCAATCATGTGTTTTTCGAAAATTGCAGGATAGTATTTCATTAATTGCCGAATAAGCAGTGAATTGTTGGAATGAGAGAGATTGTCTATTTCGTCATCTCTGCATAGCATTCTTTCTATTGCATTTTCTATAGTTTGATCCAAATACTTTAATCGAGCAATAATTTCACTGAGTTTGAATTGAAGCACCTCTTCTATGAGTTCCTCTTTATTTTTGTATTTGATATAAAGCGTCTTTTTAGAGATTCCGAAAGCTTTCGCAACATCATCCATCGTCAAAGTTTTGGCACCATTCTCAATAAATAGTTGTGAAACTTTGGTAATAAAAATTGTGTGTTCTTCCATAATAGGGCGCAAATATACAAAAGAAAACTAAAAAACAGAATTAGTTTCCTGGTTTATTATGATCGAAATCATCTATTACGGAGATTTTCAATTGATTTAAAACTAAAAAATTCGCCTAGAAATAATCTCTTATTGCTGATGGTTAGGTAAAATATTTAATTTTTCTGCGTTCTTTCGCAATTTTAAAAGGTCTTTTGACGGGTTGACTCGTTGGTTTTATGGATTTTATCAATTTCACTAGTGCATGTGATTCATGGCTTTGGGTGTCATGCTACATTTGTATCACTAATTAACCAATAAAATTTTTTACAATGAAAAAATTATTTGCAAGTGCATGCGCACTTATGATGGTAGGACTATCCTACGGACAAGCTAACGTTGACCTCTCGAACCAATTAGGTAATCTCAACAACGGAGTTGTAAACCAAACAGGATCAGTCAATTTTAATGGACTAGATCAAAATGGCAACAGAAACAATGCAACGATTGACCAAGTGGGAATCGGGAATGTGAACAACGCTTTAAGTCAAGGAAATCGAAATAACATCGATGTTGATCAATTCGGTATCGCTAATGTTAATAAAACGGAGCAGTTCGGTAACAGAAACAGTGCTACTACCAATCAGTGGGGAATCGGAAACGAAGTGGATCAAAAACAGACTGGAAACAGAAATATGGTTGATGCGGTACAAATTGGTTTCGACAACTATACTTGGCAACGTCAAAACGGTAACCGTAATGATGCCTCAGCTTTCCAATTTGGAATGGATAACGAGTCTTGGCAACAACAAGAAGGAAACAGAAATACTGCCGACGCAACCCAAATAGGTGCAGACAATTTACTAGGTCAATACCAAGAAGGTAATCGAAATGATGCAACGATCATGCAAATGGGTAACACCAACTATTCTTATTCTTTACAATACGGTAATGATAACGTAGTGATGGGCTTACAAGTTGGAGACAGCAACTACCTTAGTCAATTTCAAGATGGAGACAACAACTTCGCTAGTGATGTACAATTAGGTGATAACAACACAAGATTTGTAACTCAAACAGGTTCTTCTCATGTACATTTTGGAAGCCAAATTGGAAACGGTAATACATTAAGTACGACCCAATCTAACTAATAAGATCTTTTAGTATAACCATGCAGGGGAGATCATATCTCCCCTGCTTTTAGCTGAACAAATGAAAAAACCACTACTTATAATAGTTTTTATAATGCTTTTTCAATTCATCAGTGCGCAAACGATTACGTTAAACAATATCAATAGTTCAAATATATTGGAGTATTACAAGCAAACTGAAATTAAGAATCTATCGCAGATCCAAAGCGTAAATATTTTGACTCAGAATGGAATTGGAAATACTGCAGAAACATATGACAAGACCCCAAAATATCTTAACCTTTCCCAGAATGGAAATTTTAATACTACTTATTTTATTAACCCCAATAATTATCCAACAAATGCAGAAATTAGAATTAATGGGTCTGGAAATTATATTGACATTACTGGCACCAACAGCATTTCTGATGGAATGAAAGTATACATTAATGCAAATGACATGACCCTATTTATGAGAAATTATTAAACCCTTGAAAATGAAAACTCTCATCGCAATTCTCGTCATATTTTTCTTTGTAAATAATTCATCTGCGCAGAATGGCCCAGAAATTACAGGAAAAATAATTACCGAACAAAATAATGAAATGCTGAAGATCAAAGGAACGGTCACAAATAATTCAGCGATACATTATAATCTAAACTACATTTTGATTTCCGTAAAGACTGGGAAATCAGGAAATTCCTCCAATAAACAAAGTGGAAAATTTTCCATAAAACCCAACGAAGTAAAAGTGCTTTCGGAAAGTTCTATAAGAGTTTCCCGGAATGATGCTTTGAAAATGTATCTTTTTATTAAAGATGAACATAACGAAAAAGTTATTTCAAAAGACAGCTTGGAAGTGAACCCTAATCAGTTTTCAGATCAAGTAAGCTACATTCCAGAAGCAAGTATTGAACTCACAGGACTAACCGTTGACGATACAAAAACCAGAATGGGTCAAGCATTCTATGAAAGTTTTTTTAAAAAATACTCGCAATTTCCTAAAAAATATGAAGGAACGATTACCGTTTCAGAACTTCCATCCTTTGGAAGAAGTAGTAGAATAATAATCATTCAAAATGACCAAGTGATCTACAGTTTTCAAACGCAGCCCGATGATGAATTTCTGGCAGCAGAAAGTGACAAGGCTTTGGCATATTTGCTTGAATACAACTCCCAAAATAATTTACGAAATCGCGAATTCAAATACTAACAACTCATGAAAAAATTAATTTTATTACTACCCTTGTTCTTTTGCTTTGGTGTATCAGCACAACAATTTGTTTATAAAGCAATTAATCCCGCCTTTGGAGGTGACACCTTCAATTACCAATGGTTAATGAGTTCTGCAACTTCCCAAAATCAATTTGACGAAGGTGATTCGCGAACAAACCTTTTTAAAGACCTTAATTCATTTAGCAGTTTTACGGACAGTTTAAACAGGCAAATCTTGAGTGAACTATCCCGAAAACTCTTTGGTGATAGCTTTGGTGATGGTGATTTAAAACCCGGTACCTATGTTTTCGGATCCATGTATTTGGAAGTTACACAAACAACTCAAGGTCTGCTCATCAGTATATTGAACACCAGTACGGGTGAACAATCTCAAATTATAGTGCCTGGCGGATAAACAAAATTTCAACCCTATGAAAACATTAATAAAAATCTTAAGTCTCCTTATAATTATCTTCTCTTTTCACAGTTGTACCCTTTTCAATATTCCAACGAATAAAGAAAAATCAACATTGGGCGAGGTTACAGCCTACACGCCTGAACTGAAAAACCTTCCTCCACCAAAAGATAAAATTGTGGTTGGCGTGTACAAATTCCGAGATCAAACGGGACAATATAAAGCTACTGAAAACGGGGCGAGTTGGAGTACAGCTATTCCACAAGGTACGACCGCAATACTTTTAAAAGTTTTAGAAGACAGTCGCTGGTTTACTGCTATTGAAAGAGAAAATATAGGAAACTTAATGAATGAAAGACAGATTATTCGAAGTACCAGAAAGGAATATTCTGGAAACGAAAATGAAAACACAGCGCTACCACCGCTTCTTTTTGCGGGAATTATTCTCGAGGGTGGCGTTATTTCTTATGACACCAACGTCGTAACAGGCGGTATTGGAGCAAGATATTTTGGTTTAGGAGCAGGAGCACAGTACCGGCAGGATCGAATTACCGTTTACATTCGTGCTGTTTCTACCTCAACCGGAGAAATTCTTAAAACAGTTTATACTTCAAAAACGATATTGTCTACCAGTTTTAACGGAAATTTTTTTAGGTTCATAGATACCGAAAGACTTTTGGAGTCTGATATTGGAATCACACAAAACGAACCGGTACAACTCGCAGTAACGGAGGCCATAGAAAAAGCAGTATATTCTTTAATTATAGAAGGAGTTAAAGATAATATCTGGGCAAATAAACTACAAAAACCCAGCGACTTTAATAAAATTCTCGCCACTTATACTTCTGAAGAAAAGCTGAATGGAACTAGAATTATTGGTAATAAACCTCCTGAATATGATCGTGGTAAACTGGCAGTATTTGGTAACATAGAAGGTTTCAAAATAAAAGGCGATTATGTAGAGGGCAAAATGAAATTAGGAGCAAAATTGGGCGTGAAATATTTTATTACCGACCATATCAATGCTGAATTAAACTTCAACTCGTTGTCAATAGAAAATGCTGATATTTATAAAAAAGAGGCAATGGCTTCAGAAGTGAATTTAGAATATCTCTTTTTTCCCAAAATGAAATTTTCACCCTTTATTTACGGTGGATTCGGCAATTTATTCTTGCCGTCTAATACCGTATACAAAGCCCAATTTGGAGGTGGTTTAGAGTTTTTAATCAATAAAAACTTAGGGTTAAGAGCAGCAAGCCAATATGATTTAGGCTTTACCGATGATTGGGATGGATATGTAAATGGCAATCGGAAAGATATGGGCATACGAATAGGCATGGGCATGACTTTCTATTTCGGTTCTAAAAAAATTAAAAAACTAAACTGATGAAAAATATATTTAAAATAAGTACTCTTTTTTTATTCCTTCTGCTGCTCAGTTCCTGTAGTGAAGATCTGGTTGACAAAGTACAAACAGCTACTTTAAAAGGAATTGTGATTAAAAAAGGGACCAATCAACCGATTAAAAACGCGAAAGTTTTTACGACGCCATCTACACAAACAGTTTTCACAAAGGAAGATGGAAGTTTTGTCATAGATAACCTTCCCTTGGGCGATTATTCTGTACGAGCGGAACTTACTGGGTATCTTACCAATTTTCAAGGGGTTAGTTTTAAAAATAACAACCAAGTGGTGAGTGTAGTTTTTGAAATGAGTGATGATGATTCATTAAACAGCTCTCCCTCCGTACCGGTTTTATTAAGTCCTGTAGACAACGCAGTTGATCAGCCCCTTGCAATTAACTTAACGTGGGATTGCAATGATCCAGACTCTTTAGATGTTTTAAAATATAAAGTAGTGGTGAAAAATGATTTCGATACCACAGTTATTGAAGTTAAAGATGTGGTTGATAAACATTATTTTCTAGAAAATCTAAAATTTGGGGTTACCTATTACTGGCAGGTTTCAGTTTCCGACGGAATTAATCCAGAAGTTAATAGTCCTGTATTTCGGTTTAAAACGAGCACCGCACCAAACAATAGATATCATTACGTCAAGAAAAGCAATGGTAGCTATTACATCGTGTCTAGTAATGAAACCAATGGTAATTTCCAGTATACGCCTTTTGACAAAAACAGTTGGCGCCCAAGGCTTAATCAGAATTCGAGATTGGTTGCGTTTTTACGAACCGTAGGGGGAAATGCCCAAATTTTTACGGCAAATCCAGATGGCTCTAATCCATTTCAAGTAACTGCCGTTCCCGTAGCAGGTTTTGATAACGCTGAAATCGATTTCAGCTGGAGCAAGAATGGAAAAGAATTTTTATATGCAAATTTTACCAAACTTTATAGAATTAATAAGGATGGTAGCGGGCTACAACTTGTTTATACGACTAGCGATGGAAGCTTTATCTCTGAATGTGATTGGAGCTACGACGGAAGTAAAATAGCACTTAAAACCAACGATGCAAATGGGTATAACGTCAAGATTTACATCATCGACCTGCTCGGTAATACCGTAAAAACAATTTTAGAAAATGTTCCCGGCGCAGCAGGCGGTCTAAATTTCTCGGTTGATGGCAATTTATTATTGTATACCTATGACATTTCTGGACATCAAGAAGATAACTATAGACAATTAAATTCCCACCTATTTATCTACAATGTATTAACGGATGATAATTTTGATCTTTCTGTTATAAGTGATAAACCCGATGGAACGAATGATTTGGACCCGCGTTTTTCTCCAAACGATGCAGAAGTTATTTTTGTAAATACCTCAAATGATGGAATATCTGTGAAGAATATTGTTAAAATAAATTTACAAGGCAATAATAGAATAGACTTATTTCCCGATGCAGAAATGCCAGATTGGGAGTAATGTTTTCAAGGGGGCTGAGGATTAAACTCCTCAGCTTTCTTTTTTTAAAAGTTAAAAGCTGCCCAGAAATGAACAGCTTTTAATTATCAGCAATTGAAAATGATTTTAATTTAATATTCTACCAATTTATTTTCCATGGCAAATTTGACCAGTTTAGAAGAACTGTTGAGATTAAATTTTAACATCATATTTCTTCGGTGCGACTCTACCGTATGTGTACTTATAAATAATTTTTCGGCAATTTCCTTAGAACGCAGTCCATCGCAAATTAAAAGTAAAACTTCTTTCTCTCTCGCGGTTAAACCCTCTAATTTACCATAAGTTCGCTCAGGCTGATCCTCTACGCTGCAAATTGAATTTAAAAGTAGATTTTTAACATCTGTATTGATGAATACTTTTCCAGCACTTACCTCTTTAATGGATGCAAGAAACTCTTCGCTATCAGCTCCACTGCCAAGGAAACCTTTTATGCCTTTGTCGAAAATTCTTTTAATTGATTTTGCGTCGGCATTCATCGTATGAACGATGATTTTTAACTTGGGATTCACTTGCATAAAATACTCAACCTGCCGAATCAGTTCCAATGAATTCAAACCCATAGAATTTAAGATTAGAATATCATTTTCATCGAGATTCGATTCTTCAACTTTTTTAAAACTATCACAAGTTTCAACTTTAAAATTTTTTGTTAAGGCGCTTTGATTCAATAAAGCTTTCATAGAATGTAGATACAATCTTTGCTGATCGTAGAGAATAACTTTGTTTTTCATTGGTTAGTGTTTCCACGAAATTACAAAATAGTTCACTTAAAAACTAATAAAATTGTAACTTTAGTAAAATTATGACCAAATAAAACACTATATTTTATGGCATTGGCAACAAAATATTAAGATTCCTATATAGTTGATAATATCTATGAGCTCCATTGCGTAAAATAATCAGAGGTTAAGTGTTATAAATACCGCAAGTGTTTTCCCGAAAATTATACCAATTATCATCATCTTCAATCCATGATAATACATAAAAATAGAAGTTTCGAATCTTGTAAAATTAACCTTAATTAAGGAAAATTTGATATTTCTGAGTTTCATTAAAAACTTCGAGTAGATCCCCATTCACTTGAATCATTGTTTGCATACTCATCAATTCTATCTGAATCTCGTCATCCGGGTTTTTAATAAAGAAATTGAGCTTTTGCTCGCCTTTATGTTCACTAAATTGACTTTGGAAAAATTCGATATCTGATTTTCTTAAATCATTAATGTCAACTACAACGGTCATTTTCTTTGCAAATTTTTCAAATGCTTCTTTAAGATCAATAACATCGGTAATATTTACAAAAACCCGTCCGTCATTCGCTTGCGAAAATTTAACTTTAAAAATAACAAACCTTTGCACATCAATTTTATCTCTGAATTTCATATAATCCCGATCACCTAATCGAAAAGAATAACTTCCGCTATAGTCTTCCAGTAAAAGGAAAGCTACTTTTTCACCACTATTTTTACCATCCCTAATACTGTATTCTGTAACCAAGCCAGCGACCATATATTCGGGTGTATTGTTTTTGAGTGCTTGTTTTTCTTTCCAACTTAACTTATCGTTATTAAACAAATCTGGTTGTTGATTTGCAAAAACTGAATTTTTAAACTGTTCGATTTCATCCAGATTTAGAAAATTAAAGTTTCCCCGAGGTTCAACAATTTTGCTGGTTTCTTCAATTAAAGCATCTTCCTCTCCTTCTAGGATGTCGGCTGGTAAGTCTACCAAATCATCGTCGGCATCATCAACTTCCAAAATCTCAATCGGCAAAGTAACTTTTTCTAATTCTAAGGTCTCTTCCTTTTTATGTTCCAAAATTTCTTTTTTACTCAAAGCGCCTTGCAAGAATTGAAACTGATATTTATATTCATCCAAAGGATGCGCAGAAAGATAGAAGCCGATGATTTCTTTTTCTTTATTCAGTTTATGCATGTTTTGCCATTCTGGCGCAGGATTAATTTTGGGTTGTTCAATCTGAACTTCGTCCGCAAAATCCGCAAACAAGGAATTTTCAATCTCATTTTTACTGTCCTGAAAACTGTGTCCGTACCTTAATAATTTTTCAATATTGGTTTTTCCAGTAGCATCAATATCAAAATATTGTGCCCGATGATAGCGATCAACTTCATCAAAAGCACCCGCAACGACCAAACTTTCAGCTACTCTTTTATTCATTTGCGAAGACGAAATCTTTTCGAAAAAATCATAAATATTTTTGTACCGTTCCATTTTTCTGGCAGCTACTATGGCCTCACTCGGACCTTCTCCAATTCCTTTAATCGCACCCAATCCAAAACGGATTTGTCCTTTTTCATTGACGGCAAATGCATATTGTGATTCGTTCACATCCGGACCTAAAACATCAACACCAATACTTTTACAATCCTCCATAAACAGAGTGATTTGCTTGGTATTATTAATGTTATTAGACATCACACTTGCCATATATTCCGCCGGATAATTAGCCTTTAAATAAGCCGTTTGATAGGCAATTAAAGCATAACAAGTCGAGTGGGATTTGTTGAAAGCATACTCTGCAAAGGCTTCCCAATCTTTCCAAATTTTATTAAGTTTGGTCTCATCCAGGTTATTTATTTTTCCACCTTCAATGAATTTAGGATACATCTTATCCAACACATCCCGTTGTTTTTTACCCATTGCTTTACGCAACGTATCGGCCTCGCCCTTTGTAAAGTTTGCTAGTTTTTGAGAAAGTAACATTACCTGCTCCTGATAAACCGTGATACCGTAGGTTTCTTCCAGATACTCTTTGGTTTCTTCTAAATCGTAAATGGTTTCCTCTACGCCATTTTTTCTATTGATAAATGCAGGAATATATTTAATAGGACCTGGGCGATACAAGGCATTCATTGCAATTAAATCTGCAAATTCCGTCGGTTTCAGTTCGCGCATATATTTCTGCATACCCGGACTTTCATATTGGAAAATACCAACCGTTCTACCCTCTTTAAATAATTGGTAGGTCTTGGCATCATCCAAGGGAATAGTGTCTGGATCAATCTCAATACCGTGTTTTTCTTTAATCAGTTTAATGGCATGTTTGATGATGGTCAACGTACGTAAACCCAAGAAATCCATCTTCAATAAACCCGCATTTTCTGCCACGGAGTTATC
Source organism: Kaistella yonginensis (assembly GCF_030409525.1). Lineage (GTDB taxonomy): Bacteria > Bacteroidota > Bacteroidia > Flavobacteriales > Weeksellaceae > Kaistella > Kaistella yonginensis. The sequence continues at coordinate 25,959 of NZ_JAUFQB010000062.1, forward strand.
AAATTGCGATACCAAAATATCAGCATCTTTTGAGGCGATGGTTATGGGCACCAAATTTGAAATATCTTCCGGCGTAATAATGACTCCACAAGCATGGATTCCTGTATTACGAATACAACCTTCCATTTTTTGGGCTGCGGCAAGAACTTCATAGCGATCATCTTTTGGATTCGCCAAAATATCTTTCATTTCCTGCGCCAAAGCTTTATCTTCAGGGGCGAGTTTTTCAAATTTGGCAAATGCTTTTGCTATATTCATTCCGGGCACTGCGGGAATGAGCTTCGCAATATTATTGGTTTCAAAAATAGGAAGATCCAAAACCCGCCCTGCATCTTTAATAGCCGATTTTCCACCCAATACGGAATAGGTAATAATTTGAGCCACATTGTTTTTACCGTATTTCTCAACCACCCATTTAATTATTTTATCACGACCTTCATCGTCAAAATCAATATCGATATCAGGCATTGAAACCCTTTCTGGATTTAGAAAACGCTCAAATAGCAAATCATATTTAATGGGATCCACATTGGTAATTCCCGTGCAGTATGCTACTGCAGATCCGGCTGCAGATCCTCGTCCAGGGCCAACCCATACGCCCATGTTACGGGCTTCATTACAGAAATCCTGTACGATAAGAAAGTACCCCGGATATCCGGTGTTGGCAATAACTTCTAACTCAAAATCTAAGCGCTCTTTTATTTCATCGGTAATTTCAGGGTATCGTTTTTGAGCACCTTCATAGGTTAAATACCTCAGATAGGCATTCTCGCCTCTTTTTCCACCATCAATTTTATCTTCATCACTCAAAAATTCTTGCGGGATCCCAAACTCGGGTAGCAAAACATCACGTTTTAAAGTATAAGATTGCACCTTAGAAATCAACTCGTCATATGCTTCAAAAGCATCGGGAAATTCTCTGAAACTCTGCTTGATTTCCTCTGTATTTTTAATATAAAATTCGTGCGAAGGCAAGCCTCTTCTTTTTCCAAAACCTTTTCCAACAGGCGAAGACAATTTTTCGCCATCTTTTATACAATACAAAATATCCTGAATATGAGCTTCGGATTTTTCGGTGTAAAAGGTTTCGTTCTGGGCTAAAATTTTAACTTCATATTTCTCCGCAAAGGAAAGCAACACATCGTTTAAATAATGTTCTTCTTCAATTTCATGATTTTGAAGTTGTACATAAAAATCCTCACCAAAAGTATTTTTCCACCACTGAAAAACATCTTCTCCTTTTTGCTCTCCGAACTCTAAAATTGCATTGGGAATATCTCCCATTAGCCCCGCTGTTACCGCGATTAAATCTTGTTTGTACTCAGCAATCATTTTTTTAGAGATCCTTGGAACACCAAAATAAAACCCGTTGATATAGCCTAAACTAGAGAGTTTCGCGAGGTTTTTATAGCCATTAAAGTTTTTTGCCAAAAGAACTACATTGGTTCTTCGGTCGGGATCATCTTTGGTAAACTGTTTCTGATCCGGACGGTCTGATAGATAAAACTCACATCCAATAATGGGAATTAAAGGGTTTTTACGTGGTTCTAAATCTGTAAATGAAAGACCTTCTTCTTCAGCTTTTTCTTTTTGATCCAAATATTCCTGATAAGCTTTCTTAAGATTTGCATTTGTTTTTTCAACTTCAGACACAAACTTAAAAGCACCCATCATATTTCCCAAATCTACTAAACCTACGGCCGGATAATTATTTTCTAAAGCCTTTTTAATGAGTTCATTTAGATGGGAAGATGCTTGAAGCGAAGAATAAATACTGTGATTATGAAAATTAAAATAACTGCCGATTTCAACCTCGTCTATATTTGAAAACGATACTTTTTTTTTCTTTTTCGAATCCACTACTTGTCGTCTGACAGCGATGGGAAAAGGTTTTATCGAACTTGGATGCAATTCAATATAGTGTTGCAACTCTACCGAACTAAGCTTGAGTTTATCCGCTGGAATAATTCCGATCCGCATCATCTCGAAAAAAACTTGAGCCGTAGCATTTACGTCGGCTGCCGCATTATGTGCTTCATCAAATTTTTCGCCGTATAATTTTTCGTATAATTCTTCGAGTTTTGGCGATTTATACCTGCCACTTTTCCCACCACCAAGCTGGCAAAAATCTGTTCCAAGAGCCATCGTATCAGCAGACGGTATTGTTTGCAAATGATTGTCAATATCTTTTCTGAAAAATTCAGCACCCACAATATTGTAGTCAAAAACAATATTGTGTCCTACTACCACTTCAGCTTTCTTTAAAGCTTCTTTAAACTGCAGCAAAACCTCATTCAAATTGTTTCCTACCTCATGAGCCATTTTTGTAGAAATACCATGGATTCTTTGCGAGGAAAAGGGAATATCATATCCTTCAGGTTTTATGATATAATCCTGATTTTCAATTAAATTACCTTCTTTATCATGCAGTTGCCAGGCAATTTGAACCATTCTGGGCCAATTGTCGGAATCGGAAATCGGAGCGTTGAAATTTTTTGGTAAACCGGTTGTTTCGGTATCGAAGATTAAAAACATTTATAAGAAGAATTTTGGTAAAATTAGGCTAAAATTTCTTTAAAAAAAAGTTGAAATTCTGCAATTTTAAAAAACTGTCTTTTGAATTTTAGAACATATTACTTTCTATTTTTGACAGGATATTGATAATTATTCAATACTAATTATTTGTTCTTTACTTAAAAAAAATTATGGAATAAAGTTTATAAAATGTGATAAATAATATTTCACCTATTCAGATAAAATTATTAAAACCAACTAAAAATTAGTTATAAGATAACATTTGAAAAGTATGATTAATTAATTTCAAAATATAACGGAAAAAGTTTTCTTTTATGTATTTTAGCGAAAAATTATATATTATGAAAAAACTAATTTTCGCCGCCATTTTTGGCATTTCTATGACAACCAATCAAGCAAAGGCGCAAGCTGAACCCTTTTTAGGTCAAATTGCATTTGTTGCTTTCAATTTTGCTCCTCAAGGTTGGGCAGAATGTAACGGTCAAACAATGTCTATATCACAAAATACCGCTCTTTTTGCACTGATCGGAACCACCTATGGTGGAAATGGAACATCAACATTTAATTTACCCGATATGAGAGGACGTGTTTTGGTACACAATGGACAAGGAAATGGTTTATCACCTTATCAAATGGGACAAATGGGTGGACAAGAATCTGTTACCTTAACTTCCGCGCAAATGCCGGCTCATTCCCATTCTGTAAGTGCAGTTCTCGCAGATGGAAACCAATCTACACCGAATGGAAATTTACCCGCAAATACAAAATCTTTAGATAAAGAATACTCCAGCTCTACCGCAGATACTTCCATGAAAGCTGGAATGATCGGAAATGCAGGAGGAAATCAGGCGCATGAAAATAGACCGCCTTATCTTGCAATGAAGTGTATTATTGCTTTACAAGGTATTTTTCCACCAAGAAATTAATTATGAAAAAATTATATATTTTATCTGCGTTTTGTTTCTCCGCTTTTATTTTTGCGCAAACTATTGATTTTAAAGGTTGCATCAACTTATTTGAAAATCAAAACTATACCTTTAATAAAACAGGAAACGATGCTACTGGAAAGAAAATTTATATGACTACTCCTACCGATGGTTCCCAAAACTGTGGTGGTTTAGGAACTTGTGAGTTCAAATTACAATGGAATGATATCAGCGAAAGATGGGAATTTTTGGCAGATTCGGGCAACGGAGATTTTGTAGATCCGTATTTAATTTATTACAGTTCAACCGGAAATAGCGCGGCAACGAATCCTCCGAATATCGATATTGGTGGATGGATAGAAAACACAACCATTACAAATGGTGATTGCGGTGGAAACTTAACCAATACAAATTCAATTTTTACTGGGGATGTTCGCACTACAACTTTAGCTATAAATGAATTGCAAAAATCTCATTTTACAGTATATCCAAATCCAGCTACAGAATTCATCTATATCAAAGGATTAAAAACCGTAAAAGCTGTAAATATTCTATCTGTAGATGGCAAACAGATTTTAAAGGTAAAAGACTCGAACAAAATTGACCTATCCAAACTTGCTCCGGGAATTTACCTTTTCGAAATTGAAACCGATAAGGCATTGATTGAAAGAGTAAAAATTATTAAGAAGTAAAAAACCATTATTTTTTTAGAAACTCTTGTTGAAAAACAGGGGTTTTTTATTTTTAACATCTAGGCAAACTCATTTATTAAATTGAATTTCCGTTTTTTAAATTCCATTAAAATTTTTATCTTTGGTCGATATGGATATTGATACAAAAAAAAGCGTTTCAACGGAGATTTTACTTAAAGCATTCAGGCACATGATGCTTGCAAAAGCAACTGCTGATGTTTACGAAGAAAATAGATCTATTTGCAAATATGTTCACAGTACTTCAAGAGGACATGAAGCCATTCAACTCGCAACTGCGTATCAATTAACCCATGAAGATTGGGTTTCTCCGTATTATCGAGACGAAAGTTTGTTGCTCGGAATGGGTTTTGAACCTTACCAATTAATGTTGCAATTATTAGCAAAAGCAGATGATCCCTTTTCTGGCGGTCGTTCTTACTATTCGCATCCATCCAGTTTAGTTGATGAATTACCCAAAATAATTCACCAAAGTTCTGCCACCGGGATGCAAGCAATTCCCACAACTGGAGTTGCGCAAGGAATTAAATATATTCAAGAATTTAATTTAAAAACGTACGAACAAAACCCAGTTGTTGTTTGCAGTTTCGGCGATAATTCAATCACAGAAGGCGAAGTTTCCGAAGCGTTTCAATTTGCTGCACTTCACCAATTACCGATTATTTTTTTAGTTCAAGATAATGAATGGGGAATTTCTGTGACCAAAGAAGAAGCCAGAACTTCGGATGCTTATGATTTTGCTGCAGGTTTTGTTGGTCTGAATCGGATGAAAGTTGATGGCACCGATTTCGAAGCCAGTTTTGAAGCCATGAAAAAAGTCGTCGATTTTGTTCGCACCGAAAGAAAACCCATGTTGGTTTGTGCAAGTACTGTTCTCATCGGACATCACACTTCTGGAGTTCGTCGGGAATTTTATCGGGACGAAGAAGATTTAGAAAAACACCGTGCGAAAGATCCCGGAATTCTATTAAGAAAAAGATTATTAGAAGAAGGAACCGATGAAGATTTATTAAAACAAATCGAGAAAAAAGCCCGATTAGAAATTGAACAAGCATTTCAAAAAGCAATTGCAGCCGAAGATCCAAAACCAGAATCCGTAGAAGATTATGTTTTCGCTCCTACTCCAATTACCGAAGAAGTCGGCGAAAGAGAAGGACAAAATCCTGAAAAAATTGTCATGGTCGATGCAGCGATTCACGCCATTCAGGAAATCATGTGGAAACATCCAGAAGCTTTATTGTACGGACAAGATGTTGGCGAAAGAATTGGTGGCGTTTTCCGCGAAACCGTAACTTTAGGAAAAAAATTCGGCATAAAAAGAGTTTTCAATACGCCGATTCAAGAAGCCTATATTATCGGTTCTACGGTCGGAATGAGTGCAGTTGGATTAAAACCCATCGTCGAAGTTCAGTTCGCCGATTATATTTATCCTGGAATTAATCAACTCATCACCGAAGTTTCAAAATCAAATTATTTGAGCAACGGAAAATTTCCGGTGAGCAATATTATTCGCGTGCCAATCGGTGCTTACGGAGGAGGTGGTCCTTATCACAGCGGAAGTGTAGAAAGTATTTTGGCGAATATCAAAGGAATAAAAATCGCATATCCGAGCAACGCTGCAGATTTCAAAGGTCTGTTAAAAGCCGCTTATTACGATCCAAATCCTGTAATCATGCTCGAACACAAAGGTTTGTATTGGAGCAAAGTTCCCGGCACCGAAGATGCAAAAACCATCGAGCCTGCCGAAAATTATATTTTGCCTTTCGGAAAAGGAAATGTCCTATTACAAGCCGATCAAACCGAAACTGAAAAAGGCAGAACAATGCTTATTGTTACTTACGGAATGGGCATTTACTGGGCAAAAGAAGCCGCCAAAAATTTCGCTGGTCGAGTTGAAATTATCGATTTAAGAACTATAATTCCTTTGGATGAAAAGTTGGTTTTCGAGCGCACCAAAGTTCACGGAAAATGTTTGGTTCTTACAGAAGAGCAAATTCAGAATTCTTTCGCAGAAGCTTTCGCACACAGGATTTCAAAAGAATGTTTCAGATATTTAGATTTGCCAGTCGAAGCGATGGGTTCTTTAAATTTACCTGCAGTTCCTATCAATTTAATTTTAGAAAAAGAGATGCTTCCAAATGCAGAAAAACTTACAAAAAAAATAAAAGAAATTTTGAGTCATTAAAAATATTTGGGCGCACAATTGACTCTGTCGAATCTTCGATTTCCGGCTATCCGATGCAATCTTTTTCTATCCTCACCCTATGAACTTCTTTCGTTAATTTCGAAAAAATATTTATTTTTCCTCATTAATCTCTCCAAAGGAGAGGGACTTCCAGCCGCAAAAAAAAGGATTTCCACTTCTATCCGTGAGGCAAGTACTTCACATGTAGAGGAGTTTTTTTTCAATCGAATTTTTTTACATTTTAGAATAAAAGTTTCCCTTTGCTAAATGAAATGCCTTTGCGAACTTCAGAGGAATTTGGAAAGCAGTATAATACTCAAAAAAATCCTTGCGTTCATTGCGTTAAAATTAATCCTCAGTTTTATCTATAAATTTATTCTCTTGAATAAATCTCAAATCTCAATGGTTTTAGTATTTTTGTAGAAACCTAGTTTCAAAATGTCCCAAGATATTCAACAAAAAATTCAGAATCTGCGTGCAGAACTTCATCAACATAATTTTGATTATTACAGTTTAGACAACCCAACTATTTCCGATTTCGAATTTGATTCCAAACTGAAAGAACTTCAGGAACTCGAACTGAAATATCCAGAATATTACGACAGCAACTCTCCTACTTTGCGTGTTGGTGGCGAAATCACGAAAAATTTTCCGACGGTAGAACATCAATTCAGAATGTATTCATTGGATAATTCTTACGATTTCGATGATTTGGAAGATTGGGAAAAACGCGTTCTAAAAACCATCGAACAACCTGTAGAGTTCGTTGCAGAACTGAAATATGACGGTGCTTCAATTTCTATTTTGTACGAAAACGGAGTAATGAAAGAAGCCGTAACTCGTGGCGACGGATTTCGCGGCGACGAAATTACAGCGAACGTAAAAACCATTTCCGATATTCCGATGCAATTGTACGGCGATTTTCCACCCAGATTTTTTATGCGTGGCGAAATCCATTTAACAAGAAAAAATTTCGATAAAATCAATGAACGACGTGAAGAAGAAGGTTTAGATTTATTTATGAATCCCAGAAACACCGCATCTGGAAGCCTGAAAATGCAAGATTCCGCCGAAGTTCGAAAACGCAAACTTTCCGCCGTTTTATACCAATATATTTCAACCGAAACGCCTGCAAAAACCCATTGGGAATTATTGCAAAAAGCAAAATCTTGGGGATTCCGAATTTCGGAGCAAACCAAACTGTGCAAGACTTTAGAAGAAGTAAAAGAATTTATCACATTTTGGGAAACAGAACGACATCAACTCGGATTTGATATTGATGGAATTGTCATCAAAGTCAATGATTTAGCGCAACAACAACAATTGGGATATACGGCGAAATCTCCACGTTGGGCGATGTCTTATAAATTCAAAGCCGAAAAAGTAGAAACCGAATTGCAAACCGTCACTTACCAAGTCGGGAGAACCGGCGCGATTACTCCAGTTGCCAATTTAAAACCTGTTTTATTGGCTGGAACGGTGGTGAAAAGAGCCAGTTTGCACAATGAAGACATCATCAAAAAACTCGATTTACACGAACATGATTTCGTTTATGTTGAAAAAGGTGGCGAAATAATTCCGAAAATTGTAGGAATAAATTTAGATAAAAGATTGCCCAATTCGCAGGAAATCGAATACATCAAAAATTGCCCAGAATGCGGAACAGAACTGATAAAATTAGAAGATCAAGCCATTCATTTTTGTCCGAATGATTTGCATTGTCCACCGCAAGTGGTGGGGAGAATGATTCATTATGTTTCCAGAAAAGCCTTAAATATTGAAGGTTTAGGCGCGGAAACTATCGAACAATTATATCGAGAAAAATTGGTAGAAAATCCTGCAGATTTTTATATATTAACCAAAGAACAATTGCTTCCACTCGAAAGAATGGCAGAAAAATCGGCGCAAAATATTATCGATGGAGTTGAAAAATCCAAAGAAATTCCGTTTGAAAAAGTGTTGTTTGGAATTGGCATCAAACACGTTGGAGAAACGGTTGCAAAGAAATTGGCAAAAAATTTCGAGTCGATTGATGATTTGAAAAAAGCCACCAAAGAAGAACTCGTTCAAGTGGAAGACATTGGTGGAAAAATCGCAGAAAGCATTGTTGATTTTTTTCAAAACGAAGAAAGTTTATTGATGATTGAAAGATTGAAATCTTATGGTGTTCAACTGGAAAAAGGCGAAAATACCACTGAACTTTTAAGCAATTCTTTAGAAAACAAAACTTTTCTCTTCACCGGAAAATTATCACTTTTCACCAGAGATTCAGCCGAAGAAATGGTAGAAAATCATGGTGGAAAAAACATTTCTGCCGTTTCAAAAAACCTCAATTATTTAGTAGTTGGCGAAAAAGCAGGAAGCAAACTAAAAAAAGCACAGGAAATCGGAACGATCGAAATTTTAGATGAACAACAGTTTTTGGATTTAATCGCTGAATAAATTTAACAGCTAATTTTAATTACTATAAATTAGTACATAAGAAGAGCATATTAATTGAAGTATTTTAAGTAACACTACGGTAACTAATGTGTTAATTTTTAGATAATAACCTCACCTACTAAATTTTTTAATATCAATAAAAATAATGATCAACATTAATCTCAGTAATAAATCACCAGAAAACATTCAACAAAAATTTTCTTTTTATACCGAAGAAATTTGGGCGAACGAAAAACAAAAATTTAGCAAGAATTTAGACACTGTCTTTTCAGCAAAGAAAGATGAAACCTTCATTCTTCTAGATACCGATATTGTTCATTATTTAATTGGATTAGGATCGGAGGCCAAGTTATTTGAAATCCAAGCCCGCGCGGAAAAATTCACCTATGATTTTAGGAAAAAAATAAAGTCTGAAAGTACAATCCTCAATTCAGAAAACTTTAGTAGTGCCGAAATAAAAAGCTTGGTAAAAGGTTTATTTTTAGGAACTTACGAATATCCATTTAAAGCAAAACATCCCGTTTACGATTCTGGATTTCAACTTATTCTCCTTGATTTTTCTGAGGAAGATTTGACCGAAATTCACCTACAATCGCTCGCCATTTGCGAGGGTCAATTTGCGTGTATGGAATGGTTGAATAAACCTCAAAACTTTAAACGTGTTCCTCAAATCTCAGAATTTTTAACACAAATTTCAAAAAAATACAATTTAAAGCAAACGGTTTTCGACCGAAAAAAATCGGAAGAAATTGGATTAGGAGCATTTCTTTCGGTAAATCAGGGAAGTTCGCAAGAAGCCGCTTTTACCATTTTGGAATACACTTCTGAAAATATAAATGCCAAAACAATTGGTTTGGTTGGGAAATGTGTGCTTTTTGATACCGGTGGTATTTCGATTAAACCATCAGAAAACCTGCATTATATGAAATCTGATATGGGTGGCGCAACTGCAGTAATCGGGACTTTAATTGCGGCTGCAACTTTAAAATTGCCGGTGAATCTGGTCGTAATTTTACCCATAACCGATAACGCGGTTTCGAATACCGCATATATCCCAAGTGATGTAATCACTGCGTATAACGGAAAAACAATCGAAATTCTAAATACCGATGCTGAAGGTCGAATGACGCTCGCAGACGGACTTTCTTATCTTTCTAAAAATTATAAAACAGATGCTTTAATCGATTTAGCGACCTTGACAGGAAGTTCTGTAAGAATGTTCGGGTATACTTGTGGCGCGTATTTTTCTAACAACGAGGCCTTAAAAAGATTATTGGAAAAGGCTGGTGATACAACGAATCAACGTTTATGGAATCTTCCGTTGTGGGAGATTTGGAAAGATGATTTTAAATCTGATGTTGCAGATTTCAAAAATATATCATCAAAACCTTTCGGTGACTGCATTGTTGCTGCTAAATTTTTAGAGCAGTTTATTGAAGGGCATGATCAGTGGGCGCACCTTGATATTGCTGGTGTAGCCTTCGGAAATGTTCGTTATATGAAAGAAAAGGGTGCAACGGGCTATGGAGTGCAATTATTAATCAATTTTATCGAAAAATTTTAACAAAAATTAGCATATTAAAAAATTTCTCTGTATAATTGAAATAGAATTTTCAAATATTGAACGATTAGCATTAATCGATATTAATTACTTAACAAAAAAGTATTTAATTTTTTGATAATTCAATAATTTTTAAATTTCATTATATGAAGGAGAAAACCATTGTTTGTATTTCCTGCTATTTCAAAGGATATGATTTTATGGATGAGATGAAACAGCTCGGCAATAAAATTATCCTCATAGCATCTGAAAATACCAAAGAAAAAAATTGGCCTTGGCACGCCATCGATGAGGTTTATTATATGTCAGAAGTAGAACCTTCTGTTTGGAATTTAGAGCATTTGGTGCAAGGATTTTCCTATTTGATGAAAAGCACAAAAATTGATGTGGTCGTTGCTCTAGATGATTATGATGTTGAAAAAGCTGCCTTAATTCGGGAAACATTTAGAATTCCAGGTATGGGTCAGACCACTCAGCGCTATTTTCGTGATAAATTAGCCATGAGACAGATGGCCAAAGATTCTGGGATTGATGTGCCAGAATTTTCCTCGATATTCAACAATGAAACGGTAGCAGAGTTTGTAGACGATGTAGCGGCGCCGTGGGTTTTAAAACCTCGTTCTGAAGCATCTGCGATCGGAATTATAAAAATTAAATCGAAAGAAGAACTCCACAAAGCGATTGATGATTTAGGTGAAAAAAGACATCATTTTCTTTTAGAAAGTTTTAAACCAGGAGATGTTTTTCATGTAGACAGCTTGGTTTATAATAATGACATCGTATTTGTTTCAGCGTCGCAATACTTATCGCCACCCATGGAAGTTTCTCATGATGGCGGAATATTTCGTACAAAAACCTTAGACAAAAATTCGCCCGAATTTAAAGCTTTAGAACAGTCCAACAGTATAGTTTTAAAAAGTTTCGGTTTGAAAAATGGAGCAACACATACCGAATTTATTCGTGGTAAAGAAAGTGGCAAATGGTATTTTTTAGAAACGTCTTCCCGTGTTGGTGGCGCACATATTCCTGATTTGGTCGAAGCTGCAACCGGAATTAATCTGTGGCGAGAATGGGCCCGAATCGAAAATGCCTGGCTTAAAAATGCAACCTATCAATTAGCAAAACCAAAAGAACTTTTTGCGGGCTTAATTATTTGCTTATCCAAAGAAAAAAATCCTGACTTTAAAGAATTTGAACAGCCCGAGGTCTACAAGTTTTTACCGATGGATTACCATGTAGGTTTGGTCTATCAGTCCGAAGATGCGAATAAAATCCAAGAACTTTTAGATGATGCAGCTTACAAGATCAATGATCACCACCTCAATATTTTACCTCCAAAATCAAAACCTACTTCTTAAAAATAAGGGTAATGAAATTTTGAAAATAATTTAAAAAAATTAAAAAAAACATTATGCCACGAATTGAGCACACAGATTACTATTCATCTATTTTAGGAATGAGTTTGAAGGTTGAAGTAACGGGCCATTTTGGCTTTCCGATTATCATGTTTCCTACTTCTCAGGGGCAATATACCCAAAATCACGATTTTAAATTGAATGAGAGCATCAATCATTTTATCGATCAGGGAAAAGTGAAATTGTACAATATCGAAACCATCGATAAATACAGTTTTTATGACAAGAATATTTCAGCGTCAGAACGGATTCATAATTATGAGTTGTATATGCAATTTTTGATTCAGGAATTTGTTCCTTATATTCAAAAGATTCATTCGGTGCATCGTGTCGCAGTTGCTGGGGCAAGTTTCGGTGGTTATCACGCGTCTAATTTTGCCTTCCGCTTTCCCGATGTTGTGTCGCACCTGTTTTGTTTATCTGGTGCATTTTCTATTCGGAATTTTATGGATGGGATCAACAGTGAATTGGTATATTTTAATTGTCCCAGAGAATTTGTGAAAAATGATGAAGCTTTTAAATACAAACATATGCACATTGTTTTAAGTACTTCTGATCAAGATATTTGTTTAGAACAAACCCGTGAAATGGCCGACATTTTAGCCTCCAGGGGAATTAACCATTGGTATGATGAACAGAAGTGGATTAACCATGACTGGCCACTTTGGAGAATGGTTTTCCCAACCTTTATCAGCCGATTCTTCTCCTAGAGTAAGTAAAGAGAATTAAATTAAAAAATCATTAATTAAAATAAAAATATTATGGCAAAGAAAGTTGGAATTTTATTCGGAATGGAAGATACTTTTCCATGGGCTTTTATCGATAAAGTAAATGAATTGGGTAAAGGCGATGTGATTGCAGAACCTGTAATGATTGATAAATTAGAACAAGGGGCAGATTATGGCTATGCCGTAATTATCGACCGTATTTCACAAGATGTTCCTTTTTATCGTGCGTATTTAAAAAATGCTGCGGTCAACGGAACTTATGTTATAAATAATCCATTCTGGTGGAGTGCTGATGAGAAATTCTTCAATAATGCACTAATGTTGAAATTGGGAATTCCACTTCCCAAAACAGTTTTATTACCCTCTAATGACCGACCGACTAACACGACCGAAACCTCGTTTAGAAACCTGAAATTTCCGCACGATTGGGATTATATTTTTAATTATATCGGTTTTCCAGCTTATATGAAACCACATGATGGTGGCGGTTGGAAAAATGTTTATCGCGTTGAAGACGCAGAAGATATGTGGAATAAATTAGGTGAAACACAACAATTGGTCATGATGCTTCAAGAAGAAATTTTCTTTGAAGATTATTATCGTGTGTATTGTTTGGGTAAAAAATATGTACACATTATGCCGTATGAACCTAGAAACCCGCACCATTTGAGATACGCGACCACCCATAAAACAGAAGGCAAAGCGCGCGAAAAATTGTTAAAAGTGATTCACGATTATACCATTAAAATGAATGAAGCTTTGGGCTATGATTTCAACACGGTTGAATTTGCAGTGAAAGATGGCATACCCTATGCGATTGATTTTTGCAATCCAGCGCCAGATGCCGATGTAAATTCTGTGGGTGAAGAAAACTTCGCTTGGATTGTTGAACATTCCGCGAAGCTGGCCATTGAAAAAGCGAAAGAATATGTTCCTGGTAAACCCAATATTTCTTGGGGAAATTTTGTGAAAGATTCCATCAAATAAATTTGATATTTCAGCTTGAAATAAAAGTAAGCACTTAAACATTTCAAGCTGAGATCTCTTAACCTTAAAAAACACAATAAACATGCATAGATTTACCATAGGCGTTGAAGAAGAATATCAAATCATTGATGCAGAAAGCCGTGATCTGGTTTCGCATGTCTCAAAAATAATTGAAGGTGGTCATGCGACTTTAAAAGAAAATTTAAAACATGAAATGCACGAATCGGTCATTGAGATGGAGACGGGCATTTGTCAAAATATTGCAGGAGTTCGCGCGGAATTAACGGATCTTCGAAAGAGACTTATCAAGGTGGCTCATGAAAATAATTTGCGGGTTTCTGGCGGCGGAACGCATCCTTTTTCGCATTGGAAAAATAACCAAATTACCAAAGATGACCGTTATGATAAAATTGTTAGCGATTTAGGCGATGTTGCTCGGTCCAATTTAATATTCGGGCTTCATGTTCATATCGGGATCCCAGACCGAGAAGAAGGCATAAGAATTCAAAATGTAATGCGGTATTTTTTGCCTCATATATATGCACTATCAACCAACTCCCCATTTTGGGTGGGCAGTAAAACTGGTTTCAAATCATATCGGCACGAGGTTTTTGCAAAATTTCCAAGAACAGGAATTCCCAGTTATTTTACTTCTGTTGCAGAGTTTGATGCCTACATCAATTTGATGATTAAAACAGGAACTATTGACAATGCGAAGAAAATTTGGTGGGATCTACGGGTACACCCATTCTACCCCACCATTGAGTTTCGAATTTGCGACATGCCTCTAAGAACAGATGAAACGGTTTGCCTGGCCGCAATAATGCAATGTTTAGTAGCTAAAATTTACAAACTCCATCAGCAAAATATGAGCTTCCGAAGCTACCGACGACTGATGTTAAATGAAAATAAATGGCGCGCTTCTAAAGAAGGAATTGATGCTCATTTAATTGATTTTGGTAAAGAAACCAGTGTTCCCTTTGTGGAGTTATTGAAGGAGTTACTCGAATTCATCGACGATGTAGTTGATGAATTGGATTGTAGAAGCGAAGTAGAATACGCTTGGACAATTATGAAGAATGGCACCGGCGCAGACCGCCAGCTCAAGGTTTACGAAGAAACAGGGGATCTAAAAGCGGTGGTTGATTACATGATTTCCGAAACTGAATTTGGGATCACCTTCGAATAGTTCAAATTTTATTAAATTTGCTCCGTAATTAAAAAGAATGAAAGAGATAAAAATAGCCTTGCTTGATATGAATAACAACCATGTTAATCAAGGTATGCGCAATATAAAAGAGTTATCACAACAATTTAAGGAACATTCAAATGAAGATGTTTCGATCACTATTTTTGATGTTAGATACAAAGATGAAATGCCTGATATCGATGATTTCGATATTTTTATTTCATCAGGTGGCCCAGGAAATCCACATAAAGAAGGATATGCCTGGGAAATAAAATATACCGATTTTTTAGATCAGCTTTGGCATCACAATAAAAACTCGGAACATAAAAAGTTTGCCTTTTTGGTTTGCCACTCTTTTCAGGTCGCCAGTATTCATTGGAATTTAGGAAATATTTGTAAAAGAAAATCCTACTCCTTTGGGGTAATGCCCATTCATAAAACTGCGGAAGGCGAACAGGATTTTTTACTGAAGAATTTACCGGAACCTTTTTTTGCAGTTGATTCCCGTGGTTACCAGTTTATTGAACCGAATTATGAAACCATCGCAGAAATGGGCATGAAAATCGTGGCTTTAGAGAAAGTTCGTCCGCATATTCATTTAGAACGCGCAGTGATGGGTATTCGGTTTTCAGATGAAATTTTTGGGACACAATTTCATCCAGAAGCAGACTCCAAGGGAATGCTCGCCAATTTGAAGATTGATAAAAATAGGGTCGCCATGATTGAAAATTACGGAGTAGAAAAATACTTGGAAACCGTTGACCGAATGGATGATCCCGATAAAATAATTTTAACACAAGCACAAATCCTTCCTAGATTTTTAAAACATGCTTCCTCAGAAATCGTAAAAAGCTTGGTGATGGCCTAGTTCATTCTGGTTTATAGTAATGATTCATCAGGTGTTCACTGTGGTTTTAAACTGTACTTACCAATTAAGAATGAGCATAAAAATCTCTTTTTTAAACTAAATCGAATACCATGATTCCTAAATACCGACAGCAATTTAACGCTGAATACAGCACTGAAAAATACAATGCTTTAAAAGATGAACTGGCAAAAAGAGCTGGCACTGAAGCATTGTTCAGAGTATCAGAAAGTCCTATTTTCCTAACCAAAGTGTTTAAGGAAAAACTAGATGATGCTTGCAATAGTATTATTTCTCAGATTAAAAAAATGACGCCTGAGGAATTAGACCAAGCGGTACCAGAGCAATGTCGGGTCCCAAATGATCACCATCAACCCCATTTTTTAGCCATTGATTTCGGCATATGTAAAAATCCCGTAACAGGTGAAATAGAACCTCAGTTGATTGAATTACAAGCCTTCCCCACACTTTATGCTTTTCAAGAAGAGTATGAAGAAGTGGTTTCTGACTTGTTTCCTTTTTTGAAAGATTTAAGAACCTCACTTCCGAAAAAAGAATATATTGCCTATTTAAAGGAAGTCATTGTCGGTGATGAAAATCCTGAGAATGTTGTTTTAATGGAGATTCATCCTGAAAAACAAAAAACCAGTATTGATTTCGCCTTAACCGAAAAGTATTTAGGTATTACCACGGTTTGTTTAACCAAGGTTAAAAAACAAGGCAAGAAATTGTTCTATGAAAAAGACGGAAAATTAATTCCTATTCATCGGATTTATAACCGTGTAATTTTTGATGAACTCGACCATATTCCCAATCTAAAAACTGAATTTGATTTTCGTGAAGAAGTTGATGTAACTTGGGTGACCCACCCCAATTGGTTTTTCAAAGTCTCGAAATATATATTACCCCACTTAGAACATCAGTACATTCCCAAAAGTTTCTTTCTATCAGAATTTCCCTCCACAGAAAGATTAGAAGATTTTGTTTTGAAACCCCTTTTTTCATTTGCCGGAGCTGGTGTAAATCTGGATCCAACCCCAGCCGATTTGGACGCCATTTCAGACAAGGAAAATTTCATTATGCAGAGAAAAGTTTTCTACGAACCTTTATTTGAAGATACCCATGGTGATTTTTCTAAGTCAGAAATCCGAATGCTCTACCTTTGGAAAGAAGATGAAGAAAAACCTCTATTAATGGATAATCTCGCCAGAATGACCAAAGTAGCAATGGCCAATGTGGACTTTAACAAAAAAGACGCCATCTGGATTGGAAGCTCCTTGGCTTTTTTCGAAAAATAAAGATTTATTACGCAACCAGTAGCACAAAAAAAAGCGACTTTAAAAAAGTCGCTTACATTATTTAGGTAAAATCTTACCAGTTAGAACCGCCACTACGACCTCCGCCGCTGTATCCGCTTCCACCACCACGATTTCCACCTCCGTAACCACCACCGCCTGAACGGTTGTTGTCAAAGCTTCTTCTTGGTTTGTCTTCTCTTGGCTTAGCTTCAGAAATGTTAAGTTCTTTACCATCCAATTCTTTTCCGTTTAGAGCTTCGATAGCATTCTTGCCATCTTCGTCGCTCATTTCTACGAAACCGAAACCTCTAGATCTACCGGTTTCTCTGTCTGTGATAATTTTGGCAGACGATACGTCACCAAATTCTGAAAATAAATCTTGCAACGACTGTTCTTGAGTTGCATAGTTAATGTTTGAAACAAAAATGTTCATCTTAAAAAAAAATTAATTAATTAATACTGTTGAAATTATAAATGAAACTCAATAAATGCGATGAACAATAATTGACTTCGGATATAAAAACGAGTGCAAGTTACAATTATAAATCAAACCTGCAACTTTTTTATGTAATATTTCACTTTATTTCAATTCCGCTTTTCGCTTCCAAGAGTCTAAACCAGTCTTCAGTCTCTAATTTAATAGATAAACTCTCTCTAAATTTTGCTATGTTTCCTACGCTTGATGTACCTACAACAGGTAAAATCCGGGAAGGATGTTTTAAAATGAATGCCAAGAGAATTTGATTTTCTTCAGCAGAATATTTTTTACAAAGTTCATGCAAAACCTTTTTAATTCTTTTATTTTCGCCAGATTCTTCTTTAAAATAATTTCCCATGACTGACCAAGCCATCGGTTGAAGGTTTTTTAGCATCAATTGGTCTAATGTTCCATCGAAAAACGAACGGGTTTGGTTCAAAGAAATTTCGACCTGATTCGTAATGATCGGAAAAGCCTCATTAACCAAGTCAAATTGGGAGGATGAAAAATTAGAAACCCCAAAATGCCGAACTTTTTTGGTTTCTCTCAAAAATTCAAAACTCTCTGCGATTTCTACGGGATTTATTAAAGGCGAAGGACGATGAAGGAGCAGCACATCTAAATAATCTGTTTTTAAATTCTCTAGACTCTGATCCACCGATTTTATAATATGTTTCTGGGAGTAATTGTAAGATTTTACCGTATAGTTTCTATTAGAACAGGGCATTTGGATTCCGCATTTAGAAATAAACTGTACCTCTTCCCTCTTTAAACTCATTTCAGAAAAAGCATCACCAAACAATTTCTCAGTAGTATAATCGCCATAAATATCGGCATGATCGAAGGTGGATAAGTTCTCGTTTAAAGAAGTTTCAATTAATTTCTGTACCTCTTTTACGGAATGTTGGGCGCCCCAAATTCCCCAGCGCATGGTTCCTATAATAATTGGTGAAAAATTCATGTCTTTTTATTTTTGTAAAATTATAACTTAATAGCACACTTTTCATAAGTATTTTCTTTCTTTAATATAATATTTATAAATTTGGATTTAAATTTAAAACCATGAAAAAAATATCTACTTTATTTTTATCGTTGATCTCAGCGATTTTATTTTCCCAATTTACGAGTCCAGGAACTGGAATAACCTATAATTTGAGTTCGCTGTCAGCGGCAGCGCCTACCGTTTTAGTAAATAATGGAACTCATTATCAAATGACTGCCAACATTACGATTGCAGCGGGAGATATTTTGTTAATGGACGAAAACACGGTATTAAAAATTGATACAGGGGTTCAGTTAACAGTCGCAGGGGGTTATGATACCACGGCGACTTCTATTCTTATTACCTCCACAAATCCGCCCGCTGTTTTTAAAGGAATAAGATTTGAGGAAGGCTCTACCGCTACTTTTAAAAAAACAATTTTAGAATATGGTGGTGGTTTACAGGTTTTAACCGAAAATTTTTTAATGGACGGTTGCACCGTTCGTTTTTTTAAATCGGGACTGGTTACTGGCGCTGCCATTAATTTTTCCAGAGGAAATCCAGTGGTTAAAAATTCTCAATTTTTCAACAACGATTTGCCTGCGGTAGCTTCTGGGGCAAATCAATCGGTCGCTTTAGAGTTTACCAACAATTACCTTGCTGGAAACACCCAACTCAATTCTAACCGTCCACAAATTAATATGGGCCCAAGCGGAACAGGAATAACAAAGATTCTAAACAATACCATCATTGGAAACCGAACATTAACTAAAGTAGGCGGGATTTCGGTTTCATCTCTTTTGGGCGTACAAAACCAAGTACAAATTGAAGGAAATACCGTAACCGATAATCGATATGGAATTACCGTTGCTGGTAATGCCTCTTCTGGATCTATCTCTAATAATATTTTGACCAACAATAATACTGAAAACAATCCCGCTACCGGCGGCAGTGGAATTTCTCTAAACGGAAGTGGCGCTTTAGGTTTAGGCTTTAAAATTGAAAAAAATCAAATTCGTGGTCATATTTGGGGAATTACACTTATTGGTACGGCGAGTGCAGATTTGGGTGGTGGATCATTGGGAAGTGTTGGCCAAAATATTTTTAAAGATAATGGGAATGGTGGAAATTTATTTGCCCTTTTCAACAATACCGCTAACCCTGTTAGCGCAACCAATAATTGCTGGCGAGAAGATGAACTTTCTGATGATCCCATGGTAGAAGCAGTAATATCACATTTTGTGGATGATCCTGCTTTGGGTGAAGTTACCTTTAAACCTTATTTGTGTGCGCTTCCATTGGCAACGGTGGAAACGAAAACTTTACAAGCGAATATTTACCCTAATCCAAGCACTGGAATATTTACTTTAAATGCTGAAAAAACTGGAAACATTTTAATTACCGATGTCTCTGGTAAAATTATTTATATGGGAAATGTATCGAAAGGAAAAAATGAAATTTCGGTAAAAGCAGTCGCCGGTATTTACTTTATGGTCTACCAATCAGAAGGCAAAAAGCAGGTTACTAAATTGATTATTAAATAATAAAAAAAATTCAAACTAAACCCATTCTGTTCGGCGGAATGGGTTTTTTCTATTTATACCTGTTTTACAACTGCCACTGAAGCTGCGACCCAGCTTGAGTGGAACTCTTTTTATAAAATAAATTGCGGGGAATAAGCATTGGATTATTTTATAAAAAAGTGGGAACGGAAGATGGATTAAGTCGCCCTAAAAAATAATAGAGCCCATATTTCAAAAGTTTTGTAACCTTTTGACCTTTGCCATCGTATAATATAATGCAGTCCTAAAGTGGACCTTATTACTACATGAGACAATTAAAAATTACCAAACAGGTTACCAACAGAGAAACCGCCTCTCTCGACAAGTATTTGCAAGAGATTGGGAAAGTTGATTTGATTACCGCCGACGAAGAAGTTGACTTGGCACAAAAAATTCGCGCCGGAGACCGAGTGGCGTTGGAAAAGTTGATTAAAGCCAACCTCCGTTTTGTGGTATCTGTTTCTAAACAGTACCAAAATCAAGGACTTTCTCTACCCGATTTAATTAACGAAGGGAATTTAGGTTTGATGAAAGCTGCGAAGAGATATGATGAAACCAGAGGTTTTAAATTTATCTCCTACGCTGTTTGGTGGATCAGACAGTCTATTTTACAGGCGTTAGCTGAACAATCAAGAATTGTAAGATTGCCCCTGAATAAAATTGGCTCCATCAACAAAATCAACAAAGCCTATGCACATTTAGAGCAGGAAAATGAAAGACCACCGTCTCCAGAAGAGTTAGCGGAAGTTTTAGATATGAGTGAAGACGACATTAAGGAATCGATGAAAAACTCCGGAAGACACCTGTCTATGGATGCTCCGTTGGTCGAAGGTGAAGATTCTAACCTGTACGATGTTCTGCGCTCCGGTGAATCCCCAAGTCCAGACAAAGACTTAATGTTGGAATCGCTTCAAATTGAAATCGAACGGGCATTACAAACCTTGACTCCAAGAGAAGCGGATTTGGTTCGTCTGTATTTCGGGTTGAATGGGAAACATCCGATGACGTTGGAAGAGATCGGCGAAACCTTTGACCTAACCCGAGAAAGAGTTCGGCAGATTAAAGAAAAAGCGATCAAAAGATTAAAACACAATACCAGAAGTAAAATTCTGAAATCGTATTTGGGTAAATAAAAAACCAAAATCGATGCTTTACCAATTTTATATAAAGGAACTCACCACAAGTTCCTTTTTTTGTAACTTTAAGAGGAATTAAAAGACTCATGTAGAAATCCATAATTATGAAAAATCTATTGCTCGCTACCCTCCTCTTATTTTTATTTTCTTGCAAAGAAGAAAACAACAACGCTGTTGCCGCCACTGAAAATAGCGCTAACATCGTTACCAATGTTGAGTCTAAACTAAGTTCAAGATATAGCAAAGGAAGTTCTTTGATTGACGCAATCTATTACGAAATGATTAAAGACGATAAGGCCTTAAATGTGCTGGATGATGAAATTATTGCGATTAGAAAAAACTCCAATGAATTAATTAAGCAGAAACTGCTTCTGCTTGATAAACCAACAGAATATTTTGATGAAGTGGCAGAAAGGATTAATATGATTAAAGATTCACTTTTAAAAAAAGAAGCAAAAGATTTTATTAATCAAAGTGAAGTTTTATTTCTTAAAAAGAAAACCGACCTCGATTTGATTATTATAAATATTAAGCAGAACAACGCTGCCATTAATGATCAGTATCAAGTCTTTAAAATAAAGAAAACTTTGCCTGAAATAGAAAAATATGAAGAGCAAAATCCGCTAAAAACAGAGGAACTGAATGCCTTAATAGCGACTCAAAAACAATTGTTGGAGCGATTGAAAAATAAGTAGAAGCAACTGCGAGCTCGTACTTTTTCAGGAAGTTTTAAAATTTTTACGTGCCAATTCTTTTCGTACTCGGCTCAGACTTTCTGGGGTAATTCCCAAATAGGATGCAACCATCCATTGGGGCACGCGCAGTAAAATATCAGGATACATTTTAATAAAACTCATATAACGTTCTTCCGCAGTATCTGCTAAAAGAGAATTCACGCGATTTTGCAAATTTCGAATGTGTTTTTGCAATAGCATATCATTATTTTCTGCGGTTTGAGGATATTTTTCTACAAGATTGGTGAAAAAATCTTTGTTCAAAACAAAGACCTCGGAATCTTCAACTGCTTCTATATAATATTTGGATTTTTCATTAAAGCTGAGGGAGCTTCGGTCAGAGATCAACCAGTTTTCCGGTGCAAATTGAATAATATGTTCTTTCCCGCTTCGATCCAGAGAAAACATTCTGAGCAGCCCTTTTTCTACAAAAAAGGTATCCAAACAAACCTCACCCTCGTTGAGCAGAAATTCATTCTTGGCGACGATCTTAAGCGTGAAAAAATTACTGCAACCTGAAATTGCCTCAAAGGGAACTTCTAGAATTTCAGATAAATAATTATCGATATTTTGAAGATAATCCATATCCTTGGTTTAAATAAGATTGACAGAAATACTTTGATGGGAAGCATTTTTCACTGCTTTTCCATTTTCTAAAACAATCATTTGGGGACTTTGATGGGTGACGCCTAAATCGTCAGCAATTTTATTAGAAATCGGTCGGTAGGAGATTAAATCCAAGAAATAATACACCACCTCTTTTTCGGAGACCGCCACCTCTTTTTCAAAATTCCGCAATACTGTTTTGCTAATATGGCAGCGGGTGGAATGTTTAAAAATAACCACTTTTTTTTCAAAAGATTGGTCAATCGCGTTTTGTAAATCTTGGTCAGATTCAATCTTATTCCAAAAAGTTGGAGCTAAATTTTGTGGCTCATCATTGCCAAATATTTTATTGAAGAAACTCATTTTTTATGTTTTAAAAGTGATCAAATTACGAACAACTATTTTACCAATTGTTCTCTTTTTTTAGGTTTTCAATATGCGCCAAATGATGGTCGCAATGCCAGGCATAAAAAGCCAGACTTTCCCGTAGGGAAATATTTCGACCTTGCTCTGGGTGATGAAATGTACTTTCAAATTCTCGGTTGGTGAGCGAGCGCAATTCGAAAACCCATCTTTTATGTAAACCTTTTAAAATTTGCAAAGCAGGTTTAATATCCATATTAAAAGAATCCTGTAATTCTGCCCACTGCGCTTCATCATAAGGTTTAATGGTAGGATTATCTTCTGTTAACGCTAACTTAAATCGAATAAAACTGTTCATATGGCTGTCGGACAAGTGATTAACCAGTTGCCGAACCGTCCAGCCTCCTTCTCTGTATTGGGTGTCTAATTGCGCATCAGACCAGTTTCCTACAAGATTTTTCAATGTGCTGGGAAAATCTTTCAACATTTTAATGTGGCGATCAATATCCTGATCGGTAATTTTTTTTGGTTGTTCAAATTTCCCGATGGGATATTTTTTTTGTTCTAGATTGTCCATTTTTTTATTTTTTTTTGACGATTTGGCGTATCGACTCTTTTGGCTGAACATTTGCGTTTTACTTTGTAAATTTACTACAAAATAAGTTGAATGCAACACAACTTATAAAAATTAAGAATATGAAAAAAGCCCTAATTATCGTCGATGTACAGAATGATTTTTGTGAAGGAGGCGCACTCGCTGTGCCCGGAGCGAACGAAATTATTCCCTACATTAACTTGTTGATGCTAGAAAATGAATATGCACAAATTGTATTGACCCAAGATTGGCATCCAACAGATCATAAAAGTTTTGCCTCAAACAACGCAAAAAAAGTTGGCGACACTATAATTCTCAATGGAATCCCACAACATATGTGGCCGGATCACTGTGTTCAAGGAACTTTCGGTGCAGAATTTCATAAAGATTTAAACCGTGATAAAGTAACGCATATCATTCAAAAAGGAACTAACCCCGATTTTGATAGCTATAGCGCATTTCAGGACAACAACCAAGTAATGAAAACCGGCTTAGATGATTTCTTAAAATACCACGATATTCAATTGGTTGAAATTGTAGGTTTAGCATTGGATTACTGCGTAAAATTCACCTGTTTAGATGCAGCAAATTTGGATTATGTTACGTGTTTACATTTCAACGGAACGCGAGCCGTCAATGTAAAACCAGATAGCGCCAAGGATGCAATTTATGAAATGTTACAAAATACCATCACTATTTTAGGCTAAAATACGACGCTAAAAAGCACTGAAACTTCTCTTTTTTAAGGAGAAGTTTTTTGTTCGTTCATTTAATTTAAAAAATTTATTTTTATAAAAAAATTACTTTGAAAAAAATCATTTTTCTTTCCTCTTTGTTTCTCATTTATTCGTGCGTTACTGTAAAAAAACATAATGAAAAATTAGAGATTCCTATTTCAGCGGAAAATTTAAAAAAAGATGTTGATTTTACGAAACATAAATTAGAACAACTTCATCCAAAACTATATTGGTATATTTCTGAAGACCAACTAAATTATCAATTCGACAGTTTAAAAACGACGATTAAGAATCCTTTAAAACCAAATGAAT
Organism: Kaistella yonginensis; assembly: GCF_030409525.1. Lineage (GTDB taxonomy): Bacteria > Bacteroidota > Bacteroidia > Flavobacteriales > Weeksellaceae > Kaistella > Kaistella yonginensis. The sequence goes on from NZ_JAUFQB010000062.1 coordinate 50,305, forward strand.
TTTTTGAGAAACTCGCGCCCGTAGTTGCAAAAATCAAAGAAGGACATTTACGCTTATATCCTTATGATAAACGGTTAACCCGGAAAGAAATTAAAAATCTTAAAAAGCAAAAAGGATTATTAAACCGCTACAATTTCACCATCGATAACGACCGTATATTTGTGCTAGACAATGCTTCTAATATCCCAAATATGATGGTGGGCACAGAAATTTTGAAAATTAAAGATATTGCGATCCCCAATTTACTAGAAAAATATAAACCCATTATCAATAGTGATGGCGAGAATACAACCTTTCAGAAATATTCTATGGCGCGCCGATGGACTTCATTCTTTACGGCTGAATATGGAATTTTAGACAGTGTGAAAGTCGAAGCCAAATATCAAAATGAAGTGAAGACTTTTTATTTGCACCGAGAAAAAATAACCCAGGAAGAAAAGAAAAAAACCGAGCAGCAAAATAAAAAACTGACAAAAAGCGAAACCGGAAAAACAAAAGATTATAATATTGTGACCAAAAGTTTTAACCGGGATTTACAGTTTCCCACGAAGGATTCTACAATAGCTTACATGAAAATTAAAACTTTTTCTGGAACCTACTCAAAGAAATTTTACAAACAAAGTTTTGCAAGTTTAAAAAATTCACCTGCAAAATATTTGATTATCGATGTTCGGGATAATCTGGGCGGTTCCTTAGCAGAAATTAATAATCTTTATTCTTACCTAGTGTCCGAGGAATTTCAATTTATTAACGACATGCAAGTTACCTCGCGTTTATCTATGTTTCAGGCTAATTACTTCAATGATATTCCCACTTTTGCACAACCTATCGCGGCAATTACTTATCCTTTGTATTTGCTAGGAACGGCATTCTCTGTCAAAAAGAAGGACGATAAATTCTACTTAAAAAATAATGGACTTTTCGCTCTTAAAAGACCAAAAAAAAATCACTTCACTGGTAAAATATATGTCTTGATTAATGGCAGCAGTTTTTCTGCCTCCTCCATTATTTCCTCGAAATTAAAAGATAAAAAAAGAGCTTTTCTGGTCGGTGAAGAAACCGGTGGTGCCAATGATGGAACGGTCGCGGGGCGGTATTCTACGATGAAATTACCAAACTCCAAATTGAGATTACCGATTGGATTAATGCTTATTCAACCAAATATTAATTTTACTGAAACAAAAAAAGGGGTTCTGCCGGATCACGAAATTATTCCCACTTTAGCGGAGATTTTACAGAAAAAAGACATTCAATTACAATGGATTATGGAAGAAATTAAAAAAAACAAAATCAATGAATAAGATTCTGCAATTTCTTTAACTTCATGTAACGCTCTGGGAAAGCTGTTGGTGAAGTAGGTGATATATTCTTCTTCTGTGTTGAGCGTCACCGTTAAAAGACTACCTTCATCGGTTTCTACCAAGTCATACTGTTCAATCGCTTCATCACCATAGGTTTTCGCTTGATTAATTCCCTCAATCACCTCACCAAAATGTTTAAAATGCATGGATTTAAAAGGAATCACTTGTTCTACTAGGGTGAACATTCCGTTTTCACCGGGTGACAAAAATCGGACATTGCTTCCTTCTCTAAGTTCTCCTTCGTAATAAGAACCAGGTATAAAAGTAGCCGTCCATTTTCGGTAGTTTGCATTATTCCATAGTGCTTCCCATACTTTTTCTTTGGACGCTTTGATCTCGATTGAAAATTCTAGTTTTTTCATTTCTGTTCATCATTTCTTTACATTAGAAGCAGGATGTAGAAAACGCATTGAAAATCATCTTAAAACTAATCCCGATTCGGTACAATCGTTAGTTTATTAAAAACAAAATCAAAGTTAATAATTATAATTTTAAAATCGAGGTAAACCATTTATTACTTGAGATTTATATTTAATATAAATGTGACTGCATCACTTTCAAATTCGATAAATCGTATTTGCCCGAAGAAACTGCCATTAAATGATTTGCATAAAAACCAAAAAAACTCCCAAAAATGGGAGTTTGTACTGGAAATAGTAGGTAACTTAGTTGGCGTGTTCCACCCCTAAAATTTCAATTTTCTTTTCACCTTCTTCAAAAGGCCAAGTAATTTGGTCACCTACTTTATTTCCTACTGTTGCCAAACCAATTGGTGATAAAATGGAATATTTCCCTTTCTTCACTTTTTCATTTTTGGCATCTACGAATAAATATTTTTCCTCTTCGTTGGTTGCAATATCCTTGATTTTCACTTCACAATTTATGGTTACCACATCTTCTGGAAGTTCTTTTCGACGAACCTGCTTGGCTGTCTTTAATTGACCCAAGAGAATTTCTTCTTCTTGGATGGTTGTTTTTCTTCTCCTTAAATGATCTTTAATTAAATCGTAAATTCCTGTTGTTAAAACTATATTTTCTGACATTATTTTTGATATAAAAAGTTAATAGATGAATACCATCCAATGATCCAGACAGAAAAATCAAACACAGTTAGTGTGGTTGATCTGCTCTGGTAAGGTATTCAAAATGTAATAAATGAGTTGCTGTTTAGCCAAATCGACCCGGTCCTGAATCTTGACAGGGTAAATTAAATGAACTCTTTGGAACTTCTAAGAAAAATGTCATCATGTAAATAAGAAAAAAATAACGACTTTCCTTCAGTGAAGTTATGCTCTAAAAAAAAGTGTATTGGTGACATAGGTTCATATTAAAGCAGCAACATAGCGATTATAGTTCACATTTCCAAATACTTAACAATTATTAACCTTTAATAATCAGCAATCGAGGAATTTTCAAACAATAATTTCTTTTTTTAACAATCTAATAAATTGAAGCTCCAAATAGGAGTGAATTCACTAAAATTCAAAAATAAATCCAAAATAAGGAAGCGGCGTTGAACGGTCACTTTCACCGGTTTCCAACAGATAGTATTGTTCATTCTGTGGATCCGTAGGATTGGCAATGACACCGTTATTATTGGGATCACGCTGCAGATTTACAACCGGTAACCTGCTTGGACTTTTAGAGCCGTATGCATTCACAATATCTAAATAGGCGGAAAATTGCCATTTTTTAAACACCCATTTTTTCTCAGCACGTACATCCATTTGGTGTGAAAGATTTCCACGGGTAGAATTCAATAGATCAAAGTTCTGCAGCGGCCCATTGGCAATATTCCAAATGTTAACCAAGGCGCTTCTTTGCAAATCATACGGCGTTTCTGGCAAACCAGACTGCATTCTGAATCTCGCTCCTATATTCCAATTTTTCTTCAAATATTTTCCAGCAGTCACCGCTAGAATATGTCGGGAATCCCAACTAGACGGTAATAAATCACCAGCAGCATCAGAAAATTTAGAATATCCAAAGGTATAAGCCATGATGCCATAAAAATTATTAACTGTTCTTTTTTGGGCCAATAACTCAATTCCGTAAGTTTCTCCATAACCTCTGGAATCCAATGGTTCATTTCCAACAACACCAAAATTACCTCCAACATTCGCTAATGAAATTTGATTTCTTAGCGAGAACGGATAGTTTTTATATTTCTTGTAGTAACCTTCCGCGGTTAAGCGCAGGTTATTTTTTCCGTTGTACTCTACGCCACCAACAAGGTGTGCATTACGGATATACCTTAAGGAATTCTTATTGGTTAAGTTTCCGTTTTCAATAAAACCTAAAGCGGTATACGCGGGAAGTTGGTAATAAATTCCGGTATTAAAATTTAAGGAAAATTCTGGATTTAATTTGTAGCTTAGGGAAAATCTTGGTGAAAACTGATCCAAAGGATTATTTGTGTTAGCGTTATAATCACTTGCATCTAAACGAATCCCAGCCGATACCTGAAGTTGATCTGCGAAAAATTTCTTCGCTGTTTGCACATACATTCCGTATTGGAACACCTTAATTTCAGATAAAATTACATCAAAATTTATGGCATTCTGTGTTACATTTTTAATAGTGGAATTGTTATCATATTTAGAAAAATTAAAATTGGTTCCAACACTGAATTGATAATCTACCCAAGTGAAATTACGGTCAAAACGTATTTTATTTTCGCTTTCCTGCGATTTGTAGTCGTATAATAAATTATTAGGAATTTCGATATTTCGATAATATTTCAAGGCTTGATTATCTAGCATATTTCTACTCATCGTTAAAAGCCAGTTTCCATTTTCAGCCAAATGACGATAACCAGCGCCAAGCGTATAATTCCACTGTGGCGATACGGGAAGTTGATCGATTAAAGTTAAATTGGATAAAGTGGGATCTGCATTATCATTAAATTTAAAGCGGTCTATGGCTCCTAAACCCAGAAAAAACAATTCATCACCAGACTGGTATTTTTTAGAAATTTTAAAAGTTGCATCATAATAACTTGGCAAAAAAGGTAGACCGATTGCTTTAAACAACAACTGTAAATTTGATTTTCGAACGCTAAACAGTCCGCTCCATGATTGGTCTTTGGATAGCGGTCCGTCAGCCATTAATTGCATATCATCTAATCCAATTACCGCTTTGTAACCGAGTTTATCCTTTCTGGCTTGCTTTAAATTAAATTCAAATAAAGAAGATAAAGCACCATTTCTACTGGCAGGAAAAGCGCCACTGTAAAAATCAACATCTTTTACAAAGTCAATGGTGATAATACCTCTAGGACCACCAGAAGCGCCCTGTGTTTGAAAATGGTTGATAATGGGAACTTCTATACCATCAATATAAAATTTGTTTTCAGCAGAACTTCCTCCGCGAATAAATAAGTCATTTCTAAAAGTTGCGGTACTCCCAACGCCGGGAAAACTTAAGATTGCTTTAGAAACATCTCGCGTAGAACCCGCATTTTTCTGAACTTCTTCACTGGTAATATTTCGCAAGGAAAGTGGGCTTTCAGCGGTGGTCTTGTGTTGTTTTTTGGTAATGATTACTTCATCGATATTTTTAGCAACCCTGTTTAAACCAATTGAAAATGTAAGATTTTGATTCGGAACAATATTAAGTTCATTTAAAAATCCCATTTCATAGGTTTCCGACTCCACTTCTAAATTATAGGTTCCAGAAGGTAAGTCATTAATAATAATATTTCCAATTCCGGAAAACTCTTGGTTGATTTTAGAAATCTTAATGTTTGCTGGAAGTGGCTTTTTAGTAAACTCATCAAAGACATTAATATTAATACTTCCGGTCTGCGCAGCAGTAAAAATCGAAAGAATGAGTAGTAAAATAGAGGCTTTTATTTTCATAAAAAGAATTTGGGTAAAAATACGACAAGCGCCCCAAATGGAACGCTTATCGTGCTAAAAAAAACTACTATGGTAATAACAATTTGTCTATGGCATGAATAATTCCGTTGCTACATTGTACGTCTGTAGCGACAATGTTAGAAACCCGGTTATTGGCATCTTTAATTTTTGCACCACCGGTGGTTGTGATGGTGAACATTCCACCTTGAAAAGTGGTTACCGACATATTATTGGTTAAATCGGTTGAAGCGACATTTGCGCCAGCGACCACATGATATTTCAAAACGTTTTCTAACGTGGCCTGTGGAATTGCAGCTAAACCACTCGCTCCCAACTCCGTTAATAATGAACCAAATGCAGCATTAGTCGGTGCAAATACAGTAAAAGGTGAACTCGCTGTGCCGCCTAAAATTCCTACAAAATTTGGCATATCACTTCTGGTAAGCGCAGAAACCAAAGTTGAAAAATTAGGATTTGCCAAAGCATGTGTTACAATAGTTGGCAACCCAATTACAGCATCGGTTTTATGGATGACCCCATTGCTGGCCAAAATATCAGCCGTGGTTACATTTGCCACACCGTTAACTTTAACACCTGAATCTTTACTAATGAACATGCTTAAATTTCAAGTGGATGAAGCTGCACCTTTTGCTAAAGTGGAGACGTAACCCGTGGTTATTTCAGAAGAAGTTACTCTTGCCGCTAACACATGGTTGAATAAAATTTCTTTCAAAGCAGCGGCCGGAACATCATTCAACGAGGTAAAACCATTGGCTTGCAAAAATGAGGTAAACGCTGCGTTTGATGGCGCAAATACTGTAAATGTACCTGTTCCGTCTAATGTTGCGGCTAAACCCGCTTTATCAATTGCTGCTTTTAATGATGATAAATTAGCATCTCGTGAAGCCATCGCGTAAATGGTTTGGCTCATTACCGGTTCTTCATCATTATCATTACAACTGCTGGCAGAAAATCCTACTATTAGAATAAGTGAAAGGATTTTAAAAATGTTTTTCATAATGTTTTATTTTTTGTTTTTTCAAATATAGAAAGTTTATTTACTAAGTTTAATAAAATAGTATTATTTATTACCAATAAATCCTATTTATAAAATCTATTATAGGTCTTAATCCCTTATAACAATGAAATCCTGCAAATTTTGCAGGATTTCAGTTGATTTTAAAAAATAATAAACTTCTTAAAAAAGCGTTTCGTCTACGTAATTTGGTAGAGTTACGGTAAGCTTGGGTTCTATTTCCATGGCTCGCTTAATCGCAAAAACTGCTCCGTCGTTTCTTGCCCAACTTCGTCGCGAAATACCGTTGTTCACATCCCAGAAAAGCATTGATTTTAATCTGCGGTCTGCATCATCACTACCATCGAGCAGCATTCCGAATCCGCCATTAATAACTTCTCCCCAGCCAACGCCGCCGCCATTATGAAGGGAAACCCAGGTTGCACCGCGAAAACTGTCACCAATTACATTCTGAATAGCCATGTCTGCGGTGAATCGTGAACCATCATATATATTTGAAGTTTCCCGGTACGGAGAATCGGTTCCTGAAACATCATGATGATCTCTCCCCAAAATCACTGGCCCAATTTCGTCTTTGTTAATTGCCTTATTAAATGCTTCAGCAATTTTTATCCGGCCTTCCGCATCTGCATAAAGTATTCTGGCTTGCGACCCTACGACTAGATTATTTTCCTGCGCGCCCTTAATCCAGGTAATATTGTCTTGCATTTGTTGCTGAATTTCTGCTGGCGAATTTTTCATAATTTCTTGTAAAACCGCACTAGCGATTTCATCTGTTTTTTGGAGGTCTGTAGATTTGCCACTTGCACAAACCCATCGGAACGGTCCAAAACCGTAATCGAAACACATTGGACCCATAATATCTTGAACATAACTCGGGAATTTAAATTCTCTTCCAAGGCTGGGTTTTTGGGCCATCACATCGGCACCAGCTCTGCTCGCTTCTAGTAAAAACGCATTTCCGTAATCGAAAAAATAGGTGCCTTTATCCGTATGTTTATTAATGGCTTTCGCATGAAGTCTTAAAGTTTCCTGTACTTTCTCTTTAAATAAATCAGGATTTTCGGCCATCATTTTATTGGCTTCTTGAAAAGAAATTCCTACGGGATAATATCCGCCAGCCCAAGGATTATGCAGCGAAGTTTGATCTGACCCGATATCAATTGTTAGATTTTCTTGGTCGAATTTTTCCCAAATGTCAACAATATTTCCGAGGTAGGCTAGAGAAACAGTTTCCCGATTTTTCTTTGCTTTTTTTACTCTAATAACCAATTCATCAAGGTTCTCGTGAACTTCATCAATCCATTTTTGTTCATGCCGGATTTTGGTAATTTTCGGATTAACTTCCGCACAAACGGTGATACATCCAGCAATATTACCCGCTTTTGGTTGTGCACCACTCATACCTCCCAAACCAGAGGTAACAAAAAGGCCTCCTTTAGGATCTTTTTTTATTTTTCTAAAAGCATTCAAAACGGTAATGGTGGTTCCGTGAACGATGCCTTGCGGCCCGATGTACATATAGCTTCCCGCCGTCATTTGGCCATATTGGGAAACTCCCAAGGCATTCATTTTCTCCCAATCATCTGGTTGAGAGTAATTCGGAATCATCATCCCATTGGTAACCACCACCCTTGGCGCTTCTTTATGGCTGGGAAACAAGCCCATCGGATGACCCGAATACATCGTCAAAGTTTGATCATCTGTCATTTCTGACAGGTATTTCATGGTCAAAAGATATTGCGCCCAATTTTGAAAAACGGATCCATTTCCGCCATAAGTTATAAGTTCATGCGGATGTTGCGCTACGGCGTAATCCAAATTATTTTGAATCATCAGCATAATGGCTTTTGCTTGTTCCGACTTTCCTGGATAGTCGTCAATATTACGGGCTTTCATTTCATAATCTGGGCGGAAACGATACATATAAATCCGTCCGTACGTTTCCAGTTCATCTTTGAATTCGATTAATAATTCTGCATGAAATTTTGGATTAAAATAACGAAGCGCATTTTTCAGGGCCAATTTTTTCTCTTCTTCAGATAAAATTTCTTTGCGCTTTGGTGCGTGATTAATTGCGTTATCGTATGGTTTACAGGCAGGAAGTTCGTTGGGAATTCCCTGTTGTATTTGTTCGTGAAAAGTCATCATAATGGTTAGAATTCAGATTTTTAATTAAAGTTCTAAAGATATTGAATAATTAAAAGAAATGAAAACCCTTTAGTTTTAATTAAAATAAAAATAGGCGGATTACGAATCAAATGCGAGTAATAAAACTGTTAATTTATCATAAAACCCAAAATATCAACCTTTAAAATTCTGATTTTCTTATCTTTGCATAAATATTAATGAAAAAAATTCTCGCCATATTGCTTACTGTTTTTTATTTCGGATCTTCTTCCGGAATGGTTTACAACCTGCATTATTGTTTGGATGAAATTTTTATTTCTGTCGGTGCTCAAGAAAATGACTGTGACATTTGTGACCGTACTACAGCAAATGACTGTTGTAAATCGGAAATTAAAATTGTTAAAACAGATATCGCGCAAAAGGCTAACCTTTTAGCGGTAGATTTCTCTTCTGTCGTTGCTATTCTTCCTCTTCAGCATTTTTCGGATTTTATTCATCCAATTATAGAACGGAATTATTTTTCTATTCTTATCAATGCGCCTCCTGATAAAGAGCAACTCCCTTTATTTATCACTTACTGTAATTTTAGAATTTAGAATAAAACCCTTCACTCTTTATTAAGAATGCAGAAAAAATTGCATCCATTTTAGCGATGGACTATTTCTATTTTAAAACAATCTAAAATTATTACAATGAAAAAATTAATTTTCACTACCCTATTTTCTGTTTTTTCAATCGTAAGCATTTCTGCTCAAAAAAGTGATGCTTCTGTTTCAAAATTATACCAGAATTATCTAACGCTCAAAAACGCTTTGGTCACCGACAATTCAGACGAGGCATCGAAAGCTGCGAATGCTTTTATTAAATCAGCATCCATGATTGATTATAAAGTGCTGTCGGAAGGGAATTTAGACATTCTTCGAAAAGATGCTTCAAAAATTGCAGACAGTCGAAGCATAGAAGCTCAAAGGGAATCGTTTAATAGCCTTTCTAAGAACGTGATCGCACTTACCCAAAAATTTAAACTGGCCGATCAGTCGGTGTTTATTCAGTATTGCCCTATGGCAAAAGCCAGCTGGTTAAGTGCTGAAAAAAATATTAAAAATCCATACTACGGAAGTTCCATGTTAACCTGTGGAAGTGTAAAATCTGAACTGAAATAAACCTTCAGATTATCTATCAATGCCACAAGTTCGTGATTTTGCGCTAAAATAGAATTGAATTTGTGGGGTTGGAGGATATCCGTTTTTTATTAACCTTTAAAAATTTACAAAATGAAAAATTCTTCTGAAAAAACTCAAGAACATAAAAATCCGTATCCAAAATTTTTTGGAATGATGGCAGTCTCGTTTATTGTGATGTATGTTGTGATGTATCTGAATACCTATGAATTAGATCATGTGTACTTCAGTTTAACTCGTTTTTATATGACGTGTTTAATGATCGCCAGTATGGCTGTTTTGATGCTGCTTTTTATGCTCAAAATGTATAAAGACAAAAAAATGAATACGGGCATCATTGCCGGAAGTGTCGTTCTGTTTTTTGGTGCGCTTTTTCTTGTTCGTTCCCAAAAAACAGTAGATGATATTTTGTGGATGGAAGCCATGATTCCACATCATTCCATCGCTATTCTAACCAGCGAAAGGGCAAACATCAAAGATCCCGAAGTTAAGATTCTCGCTGAAAGCATTATTACTGCGCAGAGAAAAGAAATTGAAGAAATGAAAAGAATGATTAAAAGACTAAAAAATGATAAATAATAAGAATCTACTTTACAAAATTTACTTTTTAGCTTTTACCACTTTTTCAATCGGTGTTTTTTCGCAGCACCACGAGATGCACGCGACCGCTCAAGATAAAGCTAAAAGTGATTATAACGATGCTATTTCCTTTGGTGGAAAAACCGTTCGGTATGATTTGTTTGTGAAAGATACGTTAGTGAATTTCACCGGAAAACCTGTTCGGGCCATTGCTACCAACGGTAAACTACAAGCACCAACATTGTATTTTACAGAAGGTGATACCGCGGAAATTTATTTGCATAATCAACTGAAAGAAAATACAGGTTTGCATTGGCACGGTGTTATTTTGCCCAATGAAATGGATGGGGTGCCCTATCTCACCACGAAAGAAGTGAAGCCGGGCGAAACCCATTTGTATAAATTTAAAATTTCACAAAATGGAACCTATTGGTATCATTCTCACGAAGGGCTTCAGGAACAGATTGGCATGAACGGAATTCTCGTTTTTAATAAACGCAATGGTGAACCAACAAATGAGTTTGCCGCAGACCTCCCAGTGCTTTTGGGTGAATGGACCGATGAGAACCCGAAACAAATCATGCGTCGCCTTCACATGGATGAAACCGATTGGTATGCCATCAAAAAAGGAACGGTTCAAAGTTATTCTGAAGCTCTGAAAGCAGGTCATTTCGGCACAAAATTGCTCAACGAATGGAAAAGAATGGAAGCCATGGATGTAAGCGATGTTTATTATGACAAATTTTTAATTAATGGCAACACCTCTTCCAACCATGCTCATCTTAAAGCGGGTGATAGAGTGAAATTACGCGTGGCCAATGGTGGTTCTTCTTCCTACTTTTGGCTTAATTACGGTGGTGGAAAAATAAAAGTAATTGCCAATGATGGGAATGAAGTTGAACCTGTGGAGGTTGATCGACTTATTATAGGAACATCAGAGACGTATGATATTGAAGTATTAATCCCAGAGAATAAAAGTTTTGAATTCAGAGCGACTTCCGAAGACCGCCAAGGTTATGCCTCACTTTGGTTAGGCTCTGGCGAAAAAATAAAAGCCCCAACTTTGCCTAAACTCATGCTTTTCGAAGGAATGAAAATGATGAATGGCATGATGAAAATGAGCGGCGACATGAAACCAATGACCATGAAAATGGGGAATCAAATGATGGATATGAATGAAGTAATGTATCCCGAAATTCCCAAAAGCAAGCGAATGGAAACCTTGGAACACATGAACGAAATGATGGGTGGTTCCAACAAAAAAATCGATGAAAAGAGAGATCACAGTACTATGAATTCCGACCATACTAAGGAAATGGATCACAGCACATCTAGTAATACCTCCGCCGCTGAACTGGAAATTGTTCGTCTTAATTATAATATGCTAAAATCTCCGTTTAAAACCATCTTAGCAACAGATCAGGTAAAAGAACTCAAGTTTACTTTGGAAGGAAACATGCGAAATTATTTATGGACGTTGGATAACAAAACGGTCACAGAATCGGATAAAATCTTAATAAAAAAAGGAGAAGTTGTTCGTATTACAATGTACAATAACTCGATGATGCGCCACCCCATGCACCTTCATGGCCATGATTTCCGATTGATTAATTTAAAAGGAGAATATTCGCCTTTAAAAAACGTAGTCGATATCGCACCGATGGAAACAGTTACGATCGAATTTGCCGCTAATCAAGATGGTGATTGGTTTTTCCATTGCCATATATTGTATCACATGATGTCCGGCATGGGAAGGGTTTTTAGTTATGAAAATTCTGCACCCAACCCACAATTACCAGACAAAGAAGCGTCTTACAAAAAATTCCTAAGCACGAATCGAATGGTGAATACCAAAGCCATGTTGGATATTTCATCAAACAAACTTCATTTTGAAAACATGACGATGCTAGGCGCACGCTGGATGAATAGTAATGAATTCCACAGCAATTACAAATTTGATCATTATGAAGGAAGTGTAAAATTCGGACGTTTTCTCGGTAAATACCAATGGGCATTGCCTTACGTAGGTTTCAGAAGCAACAAAACCCATGATGATGCTGCCACCTGGTTTGGTCAAAATGTACAGCCAGAACAGCAGAATGTAGCAATCGCTGGTCTTAGGTATATATTACCTTTTTTAATCACCGCTGATGCAAATGTAGATCACTTTGGAAAAGTGCGACTTGAATTTAGTAGAGAGGGAATCCCAATCTCACCAAGAATTCGGGGCAGTTTTGCCGTTAATTCTGATAAAGAATTTGATTTTGGTTTGAAATATATCGTCCACAAATGGGTTTCGATTTCAACAAACTATGATAGCGAATTTGGCTTTGGTGCCGGGTTAACTTTTAGGTACTAAAATCATTTTATATCTGACAAAAAAACCGTTTTCATTTTTGGTGAAAACGGTTTTTCTATAATAATAAATCTTAGCTTAAAAGATCATCATTGATTTCTTCGTGATTATCTGCGTTGTCACTACGACTGTAAAAGTTATTTTCTTCATCCTCAGACCCAATTTCTTCCATTGTATCATCCGCAGAAGAGCCCGGAACATCAAGATTATCGCCTAACCGTTCTACATTTTGTTGCGGATGTAGGATAGGATTTCCATCGCCATCTAAGGATATCGCTTCTTCTTGATTAAAAATATCATTTTCCGGACTATAGTTCATTTCTTTCAAATTTTCATTCTGTTCATCGGTATTATCTCGTGGTATCATGATAAAATATTTTAAGGTTTAACGTTGACATGAAGATTAGATGTTCTAATCCTTTAATTTTTTTCTAAGGAAATCTTTATAGATCACCTTCCATTGCTTGGTTTTTATTATTTTCCCAAGCATCATTATACGCCTTTTTTTGATTTTCCCACGCCTTTGGTGGCACTGCATTTTCTGCATTGAGTGGCCGATCATTAACGATGATTTCATTTTCATCATTACTTTCATTTCGTAGTACACGGTCATCTACTCCGGCAATTTTAATTATTCGACTGTTGTTTTCGACCAATTTATCATCTTTGTTTTCCATGATTTTTACATTTAAAAAGTTGTGTTTATTCTAAAACAAATACTATTCCGCAATCAATAGCGTTTCCCGAGCTTCTAAAAAAAATATCCTACAAAACCGAGTCGAAAACCTTTGCTCAAAACACTTCTTACACCGACCGAAATGATCTTATTTTTAACCTTAAAAAACAATTAACTTTCTTGATCATTGACAAAATTTTCTTAATTATTATTATTAAATTTGCCCTGATTGATATTATGGAAAAAAATACTAAAAAAAACACGCCTAAAACCGTTGAACAAAATAAAATCCTTTCTAAACCCCGCATATTTTTCGGAATACTATTTCTTGTGATTGCGGTGGTTGGTATTCTTTCTTTCATTTCTTATTTAATGAACTGGAAGGCAGATCAAAGCCAGGCTGGTACTATGCTCGATAAAACGATTAAATCATCAAATATTTTTGGGAAAATCGGTGATTGGCTCGGTAATATTTTTATTTTCGAAAGTATCGGGATTGCGGCTTTTTTAGTAGCATTTCTATTTTTTGTTTTCGGACTTATGATTCTGAAAAAAAATTATTTTAAACCTTGGAAAACCATTGGCCATTCTTTATTCTTTATCTGCTGGCTTCCTATTTTTATGGGTGCAATCACCCAAGGTGAAGGGGTTCTAAGTGGTGTTTACGGTTTTCAAATCATGGATTTTTTGAATTCAGTTATTGGCAGTGCCGGCTTATGGATGGTAATTTTGGTAAGCATCGGACTGTATTTTATTTTAGAATTTAATCTTCGTCCGAGCAGTATTAAATCAAAATTAAGTGACTTGAACGACAATACGATTGGCCGTGTAAAAGGAATGATGCCCCGATCCGCTGAAAATTTTGAAGCTGATGAAGGGTTAGAAGAATTGGCGAAAAGTGAGCACCCAAACATTAAGGTGACTGCAACCAATTCAACCCTTGAACGAACAAAAGAAGTTATTCTAACGAACGAAATCGAAGCTATAAAAACGCCCAATCAAACTTCATTTGAACAGCAAGATCTACCCACTGCTGTGACTTTAAAACCTACATCGCTTACGATTGAGAATCCCAATACTCCAAAAGTTGATGATATTGATTTTAAAGTTGAGGTCGCAAAAACAATTGATATCATTGATGAAAGCGATCGCAAATCACAAGAACTAGTAGAAAAACATGGCTACTACGATCATAAATTAGAATTGGCTACATTTCAAATGCCAACCATTGATTTATTGCGTGATTATGGGAATGAGGAAATCTCTATAAACAAAGAAGAACTGGAAGAAAATAAAAATAAAATTGTTGGCCTCCTTAAAAACTTTAATGTAGGTATTTCTGAAATTAAAGCGACTATTGGTCCCACGGTTACTTTATATGAAATTGTTCCGGAAGCTGGTATTCGTGTAGCTTCAATAAAGAAATTACAAGATGATATTGCCTTAAATCTTTCTGCTTTAGGAATCAGAATAATTGCACCAATGCCCGGGAAAGGAACCATAGGGATTGAAGTTCCAAGAAAAAACCCATCAATGGTATCGATGCGAAGTGTAATTGCTTCTCAGAAATTCCAAAATTCAGATATGGATTTGCCGGTCGTTTTTGGAAAAACCATATCCAATGAGATTTTCATGGCAGATTTAGCCAAAATGCCTCACCTATTGATGGCGGGAGCAACCGGACAAGGAAAATCAGTCGGAATTAATGCGATTTTAACTTCTTTACTTTATAAGAAACATCCGAGTGAATTGAAATTCGTCATGGTAGATCCAAAGAAAGTGGAACTTTCGCTGTATTCCAAAATTGAAAGACATTATTTGGCAAAGCTGCCGGATGGTGAAGATGCGATTATCACCGATACTCATAAAGTGATTAATACGTTGAATTCCCTTTGCATTGAAATGGATCAGCGTTATGATTTATTGAAAAATGCGTTTTGTAAAAACATTAAAGAGTACAATAAAAAATTCTCTGAACGGAAATTAAATCCAGAAAACGGACATCGGTATTTACCTTACATCGTGTTGGTTGTTGATGAATTTGCTGATTTAATTATGACCGCCGGAAAAGAAGTAGAACTTCCCATTGCCCGCTTGGCGCAATTGGCAAGAGCGGTGGGAATTCATTTAATTGTGGCAACACAAAGACCGTCTGTTAACGTAATTACCGGTATGATTAAAGCGAATTTTCCTGCGAGAGCTGCCTTCCGGGTGATTTCAAGTGTAGATTCACGTACCATTTTAGATTCCCCCGGTGCAGATCAATTGATCGGAAAAGGAGATATGCTTTATTTTAATGGAAATGAAATTATGCGCCTACAATGTGCTTTTGTTGATACTCCAGAAGTAGAAAAAATTGCTGAATTTATTGGCGAACAAAAAGGCTATGCGAGTGCATTCATGCTTCCGGAATATTCTGCGGAAGAATCTACCTCTACAGTGGGTGCTTTTGATCCGAATGAAAAAGATGCGCTTTTCGAAGATGCTGCCAGAATATTAGTTTCTACACAGCAAGGCTCCACTTCGATGTTACAACGACAATTAAAATTGGGTTATAACCGCGCGGGAAGAATTATGGATCAGTTAGAGGCCAGCGGTGTTGTGGGTGGATTCAATGGTGCAAAAGCCAGAGAAGTATTAATCAGTGATTTAAATTCTTTGGAACAGTTTTTGGAAGAATTGCGCAAGTAATGCGCCCCGACTTGAGTGGAGCTCTTTTTTATAAATTTTTTGTGCTGCAAAGGCAAAGGCAAATTTTATAAAAAAAGCGGGAACGGAAGGCGGAAAAAGGCGCCCAAAAAAAAGAAAAAAAAGAATGAAAAATGTATTAAAAAAAATAGCTTTAGCAGTATTTACAGTTGGTGCTGTTGCAAGCTTTTCTGCCCAGAAAATCGATGCAAAAGCGAAAGCAATTTTAGATGCTGTGGCGACCAATTATAAAAGTAAAGAAAATGTTTATTTTAAATTCGTCTACGGAACTGGATCCGGTAAGAAAGTCACCAAAACGGAACCCGGCATTTTTTATTCTGCCAAAGACCTTTATAAACTGAAAATAATGGGTACCGAGCAGATATTTGATGGAAATAAAATTTATAACATTTCTGAAGAAGACCAAGAAGTAACTGTTGCCAAGCCCTCAGGGAGCGAACAAATGTTCTCGCCTCTTAATTATATCGAGGAATATAAAAAAGGCTACAATGTAAAATATATTGGGAAAATTAAGGTGAACGGCGTACATGCTGATTATATTAAATTAACGCCCACAAAAAATAATGGTATTAAAGAGGTCAATCTTTTTGTAAACGCTGCAAAAAAGCAGTTGGTTAAGATTGAGCAATTCTCTAATGACAATGCAGTTTCGGTGATTGCAATCAGTAATTATAAAGAAAATCAAAAGTTGAGCAGTACCATGTTTACTTTTGATAAAGAACAATACAAAAACTATTTTGTTACCGAACTTTAGACCACAAAACATCACGAAAAAAAAAGTCACAAAGGAAATATTTCTTTTGTGGCTTTTTTGGTAAATTTGAGCCATGATAAAAAAACTCGACGGTTACGTCATTAAAACTTTTTTCGGTCCGTTTCTTTTCATATTCAGTGTGTTGTTTTTCATTTTTGTGGTGAACATCATCTGGATCCGATTGGCACAATTTACGGGTAAAGGTTTGAGTTATTGGGAGATTTTGAAACTGCTTTCTTATCTCTCGGCAATTGTTGTTCAATTGGTTCTCCCGTTGACTATTTTGCTTTCATCAATCATGACTTTTGGTGATTTTGGGGAGCGGTATGAGTTGGCAGCGATGAAAGCAGCTGGGATTTCCCTCACCCGAATTATGTTGCCACTATTCATTACTACCCTATTCTTTTCGGCCTTTCTGTTTGTCTTTTCGAATAGTGTGGTGCCCGATTTTCAACGAAAAGCCAAGAACATGTTGTACAATATTGCTGCAACGAAACCTGCACTGAACTTTACCCCTGGACAATTTATTCAGCAACTCCCAGGCTATAGTGTGAAATTTGATAAAATTACCGGCGACAATGGGGAGAATTTAACGGGAGTTTTTATTCATAAAATGGCAACTTCATTTGAAGACCAGCAATCTATTGTTGCAGAAAAAGGGAAGTTCGTTCCGGCGGATAATCCTAATTATTTGAAATTGGTTTTATTTAATGGTCATATCTACGAAGATCAATTGAATGGCATCGATTATAATGCCCGATTAAAACAACCCGATCAGGCGATTAAATTTGATACCTTGGTTTCCCATTTTAATATATCAGAAATTATTGATAAAGCGATTGAGGCCGAAAAAATTACCGATGACTATTCTTTCCAAAATGTGATTGAACTCAACACGACCATCCAAGAAACCAAGAAGAGCAATAATAATATCATGAGTAACCTGACTTATGAATTGGTAAGTCAGACTAACAGTTATGTAAGTTATATTGATAAAACGAAATCAAAAGTGACCGTAACAGCTCCCGCAAAAGTAGATACTGTTACTCTTAAAAAGAAGCAGGAAATGCTTTATTCAGCGTACAACAAGCTGGAAAACATCAAACAAGCGACGGTTGGCAAAGATTCTCAAATTAAAGATATGCATGCCTATTTTGCCCGTGTGGTAATGCACCAGCAAAGAATTGTTTCTTATTCTGTTACGTGTTTGATTTTCTTTTTAATCGGCTCAAGTTTAGGATCGATCATTCGTAAAGGCGGTTTAGGGCTGCCAGTCGTTATCGCGATTGTTGTATTTATCCTTTTTTATGTCCTTAACCTTTCCGCGGAAAACATTGCCTGGGCGGGCAAAATGGATCCTTATTTAGCAGCTTGGCTGCCCAATATAGTTTTGTTCCCTTTTGGTGCGTGGTTGACCTATAAAGCCTTAACCGATTCGCAACTTTTCGATATCGAAAAGTACAGAGCATTCTTTAAGCCTCTCGTTAAAAGGTTTACTAAAAATAAAGAACATCAACGTTATCGCTAACAGTGGTTATAGATTATAACATCATTAAAGGATGGGTTTTCTCATCCTTTCTTTTATCTACCTGGAAAGTTTAGCCTAATTTGAGACCATTCTACACCAGAATATTTTCTGTGCAAGCACAAAAAAAGTTTATTGAAGACTCAATAAACTTTAATAAGTATTAGTATTTTTTAAATCACGAGATGATTGAAATTACTTTAAGTATTTGGTAATCGATTCACTTGTAGGTTTTGTGGTGCTGATGAAAGAATCAATTAAATTACCATCTTCATCAATTAAGAATTTAGTAAAGTTCCATAGGATCGTGGTATTTTTAACACCATTTAAATCCTTTTCTGTAAGAAATTTAAAAATGGGGGCAGTGTCTTCGCCTTTCACTGAAACTTTCGCTGCCATTGGAAAGGTTACACCAAAGTTTTTTTCACAAAAAGCGCCTATTTCTTGATTGCTTCCAGGTTCTTGTCCACCAAAATTATTGGCCGGAAAACCAATCACCACTAATTTATCAGCATAGTCTTTGGATAATTTTTCTAAATCTGCGTATTGAGGTGTAAATCCGCATTCTGACGCGGTATTGACCACCAATATTTTCTTTCCTTTAAAATCAGCGAAGTTGATTTCTTTCCCATCCAGACTTTCTACTTTATAATCAAAAATTGTTTTATCCATCGTTGTTTGAGTGGTTTTAGGTTGAGAAATATCATTCTTTTGGTTCTTGCAACTTTGTAAAAAAGCGCCTGCAGCTAATATTGCTATAAATAATTTTTTCATCGTAACTAAAATTTAAATGTATTTGCGGGAAACACTTTATTGGTTTCTATTTTATTTAAGATCATTACATAATCGCTATCTTTCTTAGGCGAGACAGACACGATTCTGTACGGCATTAGCAAAGATCCGACCATTTTGAAATCTGAATATTCTAAGGTTTCATCTTTCTTAACTTCTTTCAAAAGCATATAGGTTTTGGTATCAAAAAAGTACAAAGTTTTGTTGATGTTTTTGGTCAACTCTACTTTATGACAATAGATTTCTCCTACTTTTTCTTTGCCAAGGTATTTCGCTTCAAAACCTTTGTTTTCCCAATCGATAAAATCATTATCAAAAGATTCTGCCAGATAGTTCGGATATTCTTGGATTTTGTTGGCCGCATAATTCATCGCATACCCTTTCGTACCATCATACCCTTCTACTGCGGTCTCTTTTTTATCAATGGTAATGGTGGTTTTCGTAAGATTCGGTCTTTGTTGGTAAATTTTTATCGGGTATTCATCATTAATTCCCAAAGTAACTCTGCCTTGTAACAACACTGAATTTAATAGTTTCCAATTGGTTAATCCACCTGATAATTCTATGTTTTTGTCGATAATCTCTTTTGCAGTTTGTGCGGAAACAATCGTACTAATTGTCATTAATAAAACTAAAAATACTTTTTTCATATAATAAAATTACACGTTGAATGCGGTCTTTATAAAATTAATTGCGGTAAAAATACTGCGCTGTTGGAACAGTTTTCAAATATATACTTTTTGAAATGAAATGATCGTAAAATCACCTTTGTTTAGCGATAATTTAACCAATTTTAAGAATATTATTACCAGTGATTTCTTAGGAATTGTTCTTGTTTTTCAAAATCAAACGGGCTTTTTCTAAATCTTCCGGCACATCAATTCCGACCCCTACGAAATCGGTTTCTATCATTTTAATTTTCATGCCGTATTCTAAATAGCGAATACATTCAATTTTCTCTGCAATTTCTAATGGTTGCATTTTCAATTTGGCAAAATTCAGCAAAGCCTTTTTCCTAAAAGCATAAACGCCGATATGTTTATAATATTCTGCTTTGATTGAAGTTTCTCGCGGATAAGGAATTACAGAACGGCTGAAATAAAGTGCAAAACCCTGCTGATCTGTAATAACTTTTACATGATTTGGATTTTCAATATCCTCTATTTCAGATAACTTAATCTTTAGAGAAGCCAGCGAAATTTGCGCTTCTTTATCATCTTTAAAAACAGAAATCAATTTTTTTAGTGGTTCTAATTTAAGAAAGGGTTCGTCACCCTGAACATTCACTACGATATCGCAGTCTATAGTTGCAACCGCTTCTGCAATTCGGTCACTACCCGTTTCGTGTTCGCCCGTCATTACGGCATTTCCACCGATATTTTTGATTTCATTATAAATCCTTTCAGAATCTGTGGCTACGAATACTTCATCAAATAATTGGGTGTCTACCACGTTTTGATAGGTTGTTGCAATGACGGTTTTTTCGTCCAACATCTGCATGAGTTTGCCGGGAAATCGGCTGGCTTCATATCGAGCGGGAATAACGGCTATAATTTTCATCTTCTGCAATGTACTTTAAGTCAATTTCTTCAATGCTAACTCTAGTCTTGGCAACATTTTTATTATTTCATCTTGAGATACACCACCTGCCGAAGCTCGGAACCAAGGCATATCTCGTGAGTTACCGAATGCGGAAAAAGGGATCAAAGCGATTCCTGCCTCTTCGATTAAATAGTAAACCAGATCGGAAGAATCATTAATTATGGTTCCATCTGGTTTCATTTTTCCAATAAAATCCAGTTTGATCGTTAAATAAAGTGCGCCCATCGGCTGAATACTATCTGCTGCGAAACCCGTATTTTTAAGATGTTGAATTCCGCCGTGAAGAATAGTTAAGCTTTCTGCAATTTCTCCTTTAAAATGATCCACGAACTCATCTACTTTTTCTGGGTGGTTTAGTAATACAGAAACCGCTTCCTGTTCAGGTTTTGGTGCCCAAGCTCCCACATGCCCAAGCAACGATTTCATTTTATCAATAATTAAAGAAGGTCCGAAACTCCAACCCACTCGAACGCCAGTCGCAGCAAAGCATTTGGAAGCTCCATCAATATAAATCGTATACTCCTTTAATTCAGGAAATAAGGAAACCGGGTCAAAATGTTTTTCGTCAAAAGTGAGCATCGCATAAATTTGATCATACAACAAGTACAGCGGCTTTTCGTCTTCCCGACGGTTTTTATTTTCCGCCACAATCATTTCACAAATATCGGTGAGTTGCTGTTTTGTAAACATCGTCCCTGTAGGGTTTAATGGCGAACAAAGCGCAATTAAAACAGCACCTTTTAAATGAGGTTTTAAATCTTCGGCGGTGGGCAGAAAATTATTTTCCTCTGAAGTCTCTACTTCAATTTTCTGAGCTTCCGTTAAATATGCATAATGGTTATTATTCCAGGAAGGAACAGGATAAATGACTTTATCAGCTGGATCCACAATTGTTTTAAATGCGGCGTAAATCAACGGCCTGGAACCACCTGCCACCAAAACATCATTTTCGGAATAATCTAAATTCCACCGATTTTTGATGTCTGTTGCAATGGCTTTCCGCAGAGATAAAAGTCCATTTGCTGGTGGATAATTGGTTAAATTATGCTGGTATGCTTTCTGAATTTCCTCTTTTAATAAATCCGGAATCGGATAAATATTAGAATTTAAATCACCGATGGTAAGATTGGCAATTTCAACACCTTGGGATTTTAGGTCATTAACTTGATTTCCTATTTTGATGATTTCGGAACCGACGAGATTGGCAGCCAGTTTTGATACTTTCATATTTTAGTATTTGCACATGAACATTAAAGAAACAGAAGTAAGACGCATTCTGATCATAAAATGAATATCTTACTTCCTATTTTATTTATTTACAGTTTTAAATCCGATTTAACCTGGTCAATTTTCTGACCTAAAGCTGCAGCTTTCGCTTTGAATTCTTCTTTTGAAGCAATTTGATCTTTAACAGAAACATAGAATTTAATTTTCGGTTCGGTTCCTGATGGGCGAACGCAAACTTTGGTTCCATCTTCGGTGTAATAAATCAAAACGTTTGATTTTGGAATTTCATCCATCACCGATTTTTCATGATTCATCATATTTAAAGAAGTCTGCTCCTGAAAATCTTTTACAATCGCCACTTTTGATCCTGCGATTTCTTTTGGCGGATTTTCGCGGAAATCTTTCATCATTTGAATAATTTCTTCAGCACCGGTTCTCCCCTTTCGGACTACGTTTACGAGTCCTTCATAATACATTCCGAGGTCTTTGTAAATCTCTATCATGTATTCAAACATGGTTGTATCATTCGCTTTGCACCAAGCTGCAATTTCGCAAGCCAGTAAAATTGAACCACAAGAATCTTTGTCGCGAACGAAGTCTCCGGTCATAAAGCCGAAACTTTCTTCGCCACCACAAATAAATTTTTCTTTTCCTTCGAAATCACGAATCATTTTGCCAATCCATTTAAAACCGGTTAGACCGACTTTACAGTCTACCCCAAATTTTTCAGCAATGTCAAAGAAAATATCCGAAGTTACAATCGTAGAACCGATGAATTCTTTTCCGGTAATTTTTCCCGCTTTTTTCCATTGGTCTAAAATATAATACGTTAAAATGGTGTTGGTTTGGTTTCCGTTAAGCAGCTGCATTTCACCATCTAAATTTCTCACCGCAATACCCAATCGATCACCATCTGGGTCAGTTCCCAACACAATATCACCATTGGTAATTCTAGCTAAATCCATTGCCATTTCTAAAGCTGCTGGTTCCTCTGGATTTGGTGAAGCAACCGTCGGAAAATTTCCACTTGGAATCATTTGTTCTCTAACCAAGTCAACTTTTTTAAAGCCCGCTTTGGCAAGCGCCTGTGGAACAGTCGCATAAGTTGTTCCGTGGATTGATGTGAATACAATATTCAAATTATCTCTGCCAACGTTTTGATAGAGAGAGTTTTCCATGCAGGCATCGATGTACACCTCGTCTTGTTCCGGACCAATCCATTCTATTAAATCATCATTGCCATTGAATTTAATTTCGCTGAATTTTACAGAATAAACTTCTTTGATAATATTTTCATCATCTGGCGGTACGATTTGGGCTCCATCATTCCAATAAACTTTGTAACCATTATATTCAGGCGGATTATGGGAAGCTGTTAAGACAATTCCTGCGTTGCATTTTTTATCTCGAACGGTGAAGGAAAGCTCGGGAGTTGGGCGGTGTTCCTTGAAGAGTAAAACTTTAATTCCGTTGGCCGTTAATACATCGGCACACATTTTCCCAAATTCTTTTGAGTTATGGCGCACATCATATGCAATCGCAACTTTGATGTGATTCTTCTCCGAATTCGTCGAACCTTCATTTTCTTGATTTGGAAACTGCTGATGGAGGTAATTTGCCAAACCTTGCGTGGCTTGCCCTAAGGTATATTTGTTTAAACGGTTTGTTCCAACGCCCATTATTCCGCGCATTCCACCGGTACCAAATTCGAGTTCACGGTAGAAAGAGTCTTCTAGTTCGTCAGCGCTGGTATCAATCCAGTTCTGAACTGTTTTTTGGGTTTCTTCATCGAAAGTATCTGTTAACCAGAGTTTTGCTTTTTCTATAGTTGTCATATCAAAATTTTTTTATTTCTAATTAAAGTTTTCAGCGCTGCATAGAACTCAATTTTATTCTAATTTTTCATGAATAACAGTGGCAGTTTCTTCTATTTTTACCGCACTGATCGGTTCGTTATAATAAGTCAGTTTTGCTGAATTTTGAATGAATCCTTTTAATGAATCTTTCACATTAAGTTCTGCGTAATTCCCGTTTTTTGACTCAATATTTAAATGATCAATCAGCCAATATGGAGCAATGATGCTGGCAGTATCAGAAATTTTTATCACCGCATCTTTTGTTTTCCCTAAAAAATTTGCACGGCTTTTATCTGTCATTTGCACTTCTGCTCTTCTCGAATTAACCGACCCAATAAATTTAGCACTATTTTTTAAAGAAAGTCGAAAATTATCGGTTTTAATTTCACTAGAGATATTTAATTCCACTGATTTAGCCAGCGATACTTTTTCTAAATTATATTTTGAATAAATGGTAATATTGTAAAAATCTACGCCTTCAGTTTCTCGACTTTCTGAAATAGTCAACGATTGATCTTTAACTTTAATTTTCAAATTATCGCTTACGTTTTCATAGGTCTCAATATTGATAAAACTGCTGTCACTTTTAATATAAAAAGCCCTGAACTTACCATCCAGATTAAGATTAACAAAGTCTTCTACTTTGATATCTTTGCTAGCAATATCCCCGTTAGGAGAAACTTTTCCGCAAGAAAATAAACCAAAAATAAGTACGATATAAATTACACTTTTCATTATTAAATTTTATCAAATCAGCATTTTAGTATTGAAACAACTCTTCTGAATTTGCTGAAACCAATTAGATTACTTCCTCTATATGATAATTCTCGTGCTGACGGTTGGTTCTGATTATCATTTCACCCAAAAATCCTGCGATGAAAAGAAGTGTTCCTAAGACCATCATGGTTAAAGCGATAAAAAACCAGGCATTATTGGTTAATAAATGTCCATAGATTCCTTGTGAAACATCGATTAATTTTGAAATTCCCAACCACATTGCAGATACCAATCCCACGATGAACATCACCGTTCCTACCGCTCCAAAAAAATGCATCGGTCGTCCACCGAACCGGCTCACAAACCAAAGCGTGATTAAATCTAAAAAGCCACGAACAAAACGTTCTGTTCCGAATTTTGATGTTCCATAAGGCCGAGCCTGATGCTGAACCGGCTTTTCGGTAATTTTTCTAAAACCTGCATTGGCAGCCAAAACCGGAATATAGCGGTGCATATCACCATAAACATCAATAGATTTTACCACCTGTTTTTTATACGCTTTTAAACCGCAATTAAAATCGTGCAATGAAACTCCAGAAATACTTCTCGCCGCAGCATTAAAGACTTTAGACGGAATATTTTTGGTCATTACATTATCATAACGCTTCTTTTTCCAACCTGAAACAATATCATAACCTTCTGTTTTAATCATTTCGTACAATTCGGGAATTTCTTCTGGAAAATCTTGTAAATCTGCATCCATCGTAATAACAACCTCGCCATTTGCTCTGGCAAAAGCAGCGTGTAATGCTTGTGATTTCCCATAATTCCGGGAAAACTTAATCCCATGAATTTGGGGATACTGAACTTTTAGATTTTCAATAATACTCCAAGAAAGATCGGTGCTTCCGTCATCTACAAACCAGATTTCGTAGGAAAGATGATGAGAAGTACAAACTTTGTCGATTCTTGAAAAAAGTTCTTCCAGGGATTCTTCTTCGTTGAGCAGTGGAATGATGATGGATAAATTCATTGATAATAAAAAGATTATGAAGACAAAATTAGGGGTTTATTTTTTTTAATCAGCTATGGTGTCAATGATTAAAATCAAAGTTCTGTTCTGCTCCGGAAAAAACTGGCAAAAAATGTGGATAAAATCACGTAAAAAAGAAGAATAGCAGCGAAATAATAGGTGAACTGCCGAAAATTGAACATGTCTTTTCCTGCAATCATTTTCGGGGCAAAACTTTCTTTTCTTTGTTGATACCTCGTTTCTAAATCCATTTTTTCTTCTGGTGTTTTTATAAATTGTTTGGCTTTGGTGTATTCTGCATCCAGTTCAATCTTCTGTCTTTCAATGTATTGAAAATTCAATAGATCTTTTGCAGCGGGATCTGCAAAATTTAAAAACAGATACATTCCCATTACGGATAAAAAACCACCGACAAACATCGGTTTAAAAGAGCGACCAAAAACATCACGAAAGCCCATTCTAACACCGGTTTTTTTCAATGAATCTACAGAGATGTAGGCGCCTGCCAAGTAAATAACGGGCATTAGAAAAGCATTGATAAGAAGGGAATTATTAAAGTATTCGGTATTCATACCGAAAAAATACATTCCTAGGAAGACCACCATCGTTGCGATAAACAACATGAAGCCAATGGTATAGATATTTTTTATCATATTTAAATTACTGATTTTTATTATTTCTTTCTTTAGTATTTTGAAATTTCAATTAAAGGCGTATCTTTGCAACGGCAAGTCCTAAACAACCAGCTCCTGAGACTCCTCCAGGGTGGGAACGCAGCAAAGGTAATCGGTTGTAGCGGTGTGATTTAGGTAGCTTGCCATTTTTTGTGCCTTAAACTCCCGTTTTTCCCTTGCAATTAAATTTTTTGCTTCTTCCGGATTTTCTTGGTTCTTTAAAATATTCCTCTGCATCATTTAAACTTTCATTTTTTTTTATTTCTTCACCTGTTTTTTCTTAACATAATTCTTTTGTTAAACATCAAATTCTTCACCTAATTTCGGTAAAGAGAAATGGATATTTCTTTCTGAAAAGAGTTGGTGCGCTTCGTCGTGGTTAATTTTAATCGGCGGAAAAGTATCAAAATGACACCCAATTACCCTCATTGTTTTCAATAATTCTGCGGCTGCAAAACTTGCTTTACGCGCACACATTGTGTAATGCGAACCCACAGGAAGAATGGCTAAATCAATATTCCCAAATAGTTTCGGAAACAGTTCCATATCAACCATTACTCCTGTATCTCCCGCGAAATAAATATTTTTACCGGAAAACCTAAACATATATCCGGCAGGTTCGCCACCATAAGTGCCATCGGGGAAAGAACTGGTATGACTGGCGGAAACCATTGATATTTTTAAATCATCAATTTTTGCCGAACCGCCGAAATTAATATCAATCGAATTCGGGTGACCAAAATAGCCACAAATCTCCGGCTGCCCGATTACAAATGCTTCTGGATAATGTTGCAAAACTTCGTTTACATCTGCAATATGATCCCCGTGTGCATGGGTAATCAATACAAAATCGATTTTTTGTGCAGTGATATTAAAACCCGATTTCTCTTTTTGATAATTATAAAAAGGATCTGCTAGTATATTTTTTCCTTGATACGTAAACAAAAAACAGTTTTGCCCGAGAAATTTTATTTTCATTTTCAAACCTTTTAGATTTAGTAAATATTTAATTAAAATAATTTAACCCAGCAGCGACCAAAACAGCCATGGTTAAGGTTAATATTCCTACTTGTTTTAAGAACGGGTCCAACTCTCTCGGTTCCTTTACCTGCATGATTTTTCTTCTTACCGCAGTCATCGGAAGCATTAAGATGAAAAAGATAAAAGCATAATATTTCCCTTGGGTGTGCAAACCATTCATCATCATAAAGACCAACATTAAAAGCAGAGGTAGTTGCAATAAGATAATCTCATAGACCATCGCTTTTTTAAATCCTAATCTTAGAGCCAATGTTTTCTTACCGCTGGCAGCATCACTTTCAATGTCGCGCATATTGTTAAGATTTAAGACCGCTGCACTCAACAAACCAACTGCAGTGGCGGGCAATAATATATCCCAATCAAAATTTTTGGTAAACAGGAAATAACTTCCACAAACAGAAACAAGTCCAAAAAAGATAAAAACCATGAGGTCGCCTAAACCTAAATAACCATAGGGTTTTTTACCTACAGTGTAGCCAATTGCCGCCAAAATGCAGGCAACTCCCAGACCAACAAACGTGTAAAATTCGTTCATCAAATTTTCTTTGAAGAAAGCCAAATAAAGAAGTGCAATCGTTGCTACCAAAGACAAAATAGAAAATAAAATCACTGCATTGCGCATTTGCGTTGCGGTTATCCTTCCAGAAGCTACAGCTCTTTGCTCTGCTTCATTAATTCTTAATTGGTCGGTTCCTTTGATCCCATCGCCATAATCATTGGCAAAATTTGAAAGGATTTGATAGAGCAAAGTAACCAACATTGCCATTGCAAAAATGGTCCAGTCCCAAGTTCCACCCTGTTCTAGTATTCTCCATCTTGCGATGAAAGAACCTAAAATAATTCCACTCATAGAAAGTGGTAAAGTGCGCAGACGTGCTGCTTTGATCCAATCAGTCATATTTTTGAGATTTGAGATTTAGAGATTTGAGATAAGAGAGCAGTCTATTTTTTTGAATATCTATGATCTCATATCTTAAAGTCTCGTGTCTCATTTACGATATCCAGTTATTATCACCGAAGTCGGGTTTTCTTTTTTCAAGGAAAGCATTTCGACCTTCTTTTGCTTCTTCGGTCATATAAGCCAATCGGGTTGCTTCGCCAGCAAAAACCTGCTGTCCCACCATTCCGTCATCGGTTAAATTCATCGCAAATTTGAGCATTCTAATAGACATTGGCGATTTTCCTAAAATTTCTTCAGCCCATTCATAAGCGGTATCTTCTAACTCTGCATGTGGGATTACGGCGTTCACCATACCCATGTCTGCTGCTTCTTGAGCCGAATAATTTCGACCTAGAAAGAAAATTTCTCGGGCTTTTTTCTGTCCAACCATTTTTGCTAAATAAGCAGAACCATAACCACCATCAAAACTGGTCACATCGGCATCGGTTTGTTTAAAAATCGCATGTTCTTTGCTCGCTAAAGTCAAGTCACAAACGACATGCAGCGAATGTCCGCCACCAACTGCCCAACCATTTACCACCGCAATTACCACTTTTGGCATAAAACGAATCAAGCGTTGAACTTCTAAAATATTCAACCGGTGCCTGCCATCTTCACCCACATAACCCTGTTCCCCACGCGCTTTCTGATCACCACCACTGCAAAATGCGTGGCCGCCATCTTTCGGACTCGGCCCTTCACCGGTCAATAATACAACACCTACCGAAGAATCCTCGGAAACGTGGTAAAAAGCATCATATAATTCGGAGGTCGTTTTTGGGCGAAATGCATTGCGCACTTCCGGTCTGTTAAAAGCGATTCGTGCAACGCTTCCTTTCTTCTGATACGTAATATCTTCGTATATTTTGACGGTTTTCCAGTCTGCCATTTTGCGTAAAATTTTGCGTAAAGATAGGGAATTTTGCAAGGTTTGACCAAATGAAAATCAGCCGATATTCTGGAAAGTTGTAGTTTTTTTGGAGCTTGAAATGAGGGATTCCTCCTAAAATCCGGTCCCGCTCTCCGTTACAATTTTTCTAAGCCAAAGCCCGAGCCACACGCTTTTAGAAAAGATTTTCACTACGATCGGGGCTACAATAACTTTTTTGATTTTTAATTAAAAAGCGATAATTAAAGATTCTCTTCACCGATTTCATCGTTTTCCTGAAGTACTTTTTCTGCTCGTTCGAGATCATGTGGGTTTACGAGAAGATAATAATTTTGAGTTATCGGAATAACAGCGATATTATTAACATATTCATTTTTAATATAACTGGGGATTTCTCGAGATTCGAGTTTTGTTTTTGCAATTTCTATCTCGTAAAGATAAGAGGATTGAAAAATGGGAACTAATTCTGACATAATTTCTTTTTGGAAAGTTAGTTAATTTTTCGGAATCAAAGATTGGTTAACGCATCATGCATAGACTGAACGGTGAAAAAGCAAAACGCTTTGCGCATTACCAAAAAAACGAAAAAATTCATTTAGTCTCGATTTCGATTTCATTTTTGAAAGTGGTCAATATCTAAATTTTAGGTAAAGATTGTTTAGTTATAATTATAAGAAGCATGCAAATATCATATATCATTGATTTTGAATGAATATGATTTAAAAATATTTTATACTTTTGTAAAAATTAAATCAATGAAAAAATTAGTTCTTTTATTATCTCTTATAATTTCTACAATTGCTTTCAGCCAAGAAGCTGCCGCTAAAAAAGTGGGTCCACCGGAAGGACAGGCTTTGATTGGAGAGATTTATGGAGCAGGCGTATCTACAAAAGCCGAGAAATCTGCCATGACCACAAAGAAATTAGATCAAAAATTAAAAAAATCTGCAAAGCTCGATAACGTAGCAGTAAAAGGAAAAGTAGTTAAGGTTTGCGATAAAAAGGGCTGCTGGTTCACCGTGGAAACCGATAATAACGAAAAGTTTTTCGTAAAAATGAAAGACTATGCCTTTTTTGTTCCTACTGCTCTGGAAGGAAAGACCATAATTTTGGAGGGAAATGCAGAAGCAAAAGTAACTTCTGTAGACGAGCAGAAGCATTATGCCGAAGACGCTAAAAAATCACAAGCAGAAATTGACGCTATTACAAAACCTGAAGAAGAAATTAGATTTATGGCGAGCGGAATTAAAGTAGTTGACTAATTTTCAATTACATAACAATAAAAAAGCGAAGTCCAGTGACTTCGCTTTTTTTTTATTCAATCAGGAAATTAACTTCTTCATCCAACCGGGGGAATTTATGAGCTGAAACAAAGGTTTTTCCTGTACAATCGATTTCCTTCCAGCCCTTTTTGCTGCCGATGTCGCCTACTTCAACGATGATTGGTTTAAAAGAAATTTCTTTGGCACCAAGCTGAATTTCTTCTTGGTATTGAACAGCAATATCTAAAATACATTCAAAATCAGTATTTAATTTTACATTTCTGTAGATGAGATCAAAGTGCGATTCTTTATTTTCAGGAATTTGGTGATACGCTTCCCAACCATCCGTTTCATGATGCAATTCAGAAATAGCCACAAGTCCTTCATAAAAAGCCAGGGTATAATATTTACGGGTTTTTATTCGATAATAATCATCTTGGAAATGACCACCTTCATATAAAATGGTCGGAATACCGATTTTGGTAAAATTATCTCCTGTTGAACTCGGATAAAACTCATCTGAATATCGGGCAATCTGGTGCGGAATTTCGGTTTTTAATTTTTCATAAATACGTACGATAACAGCCATGGCTTTTTTCCTTGTTTCCGTGATTGTTCGTTCGTGATCCTGGGAAGGAGCTAAAAAAGATAAAGTCGCGGGATGGATACCATCAGTACTGAAAATGGTTCTCTGCTCGTGCAAATTTAAAGCGTAATCATATCTGCCACTTTGAGCCAATTCTTTTAATAAAGGAAACTCTTTGCTCGAAACCTTCAAATAATCTCTGTTTAAATCGATATTCAATCCATTTCTTCTGGACCATTTTTCTGAGCCGTCAGGATTTAACATAAAAATAAAATCCAATGAAATTTTTGAAAAAAGTTCAGTTTTAGTACTTGGCTGATTCTTAAAAATCTCTAATAAATCAAGCATGGCATGAGTAGAATTCGACTCATTTCCATGCATTTGCGACCAGGCCAACACTTTAATTTTACCAGTACCCACACTCATTTTATAAATAGGTTTTCCTAAATATGATGAACCAACCGCTGTAATTCGATCGCTGTAATTCTCCTGTAGAAAATAAAATAATTTTTCTGGGGAAATATACCGGTTTGGGAAATTTGGGTTTTGTTGGTAGTTCAAGTTTATTGGCATGTATTTTAATTTTACAATTTCCAAATTTAGATTTTTCTTTCTTAAAAATAAAATTTACTTTTGTAAATAAATTAAACACTCCGATAGGTCAGAATGTCTGTTGGTAAATTTGTGGATTGCATTATTTTAAAATAAATTTTATAATATTATGAATATCAGTTATTTATTAACTTCATATAAAGTATTTTTACATATTTGCTTTAGGTGAAATCTACGATGCAAAACTCCATATGATGGTAATTAATGTAAACGCATATTAGGTTATATTCTTTAGTTAAATTATCTCGTTTACAAATGTAAACAAAGGCATAATTCTTTAATTTGATTATATTTGCATTTTAAAATTTTATGACAAACGAGAGTATTTTTCTATTAGGTTTCATCGTCTTTATTCTTATTATCCTGGCTTTGGATTTAGGCTTACTCAATAAAAAATCCGACACCGTTTCGATGAAACAAGCCGGATTGATGAGTTTCTTCGTGGTCGCATTATCCATGTGCTTTTATTTTGTGTTAACGAACTACGGTCACCTACTCCATGGCATTGACAGTATTGAAAAGTTACAGCAGGTCATTTCAAAACACCACCATCCCGTAAAAATAATTCCTGGTGATTTAGGAAGTAGTCTTTATTTATATAATCAAAATCTAGGTCTGGAATATCTAACCGGCTATGTTGTTGAATATGCGTTATCTATTGATAATATCTTTGTAATGGTTCTTGTATTTACGGCCTTTGGCGTAGCTCCAAGAAATTATCACCGAGTACTGTTTTGGGGGATTCTAGGTGCTATTGTCATGCGGTTCATCTTTATCTTTGTGGGAGCAGCACTGATCCAGAAATTCGAGTGGATTATGTATGTATTTGGAGCCTTTCTGGTTTTTACGGGAATCAAAATGTTTTTTGATAAAGACCACGATGAACAGATCGATACCCAAAAGCATCCAGTGGTAAAATTTGCCAATAAATACTTCAAAGTTCATAACCACTTTGTCGGGAATAAATTTTTTGTAACCATTAACGGCGTTAAAAAAATGACGCCCTTGTTTCTTGTTCTGATCATCATAGAATTTACCGACTTAATCTTTGCAGTAGATAGTATACCAGCAATATTCTCTGTAACCAAAGATCCTTACATCGTTTTCTTTTCAAATATATTTGCCATTATCGGGCTACGTTCAATGTTCTTCTTATTAGCAGGAGTGATTGATAAATTTAGATTCTTGAAAGTCGGTTTAGCCTTACTGTTGACCTTTATCGGTTTGAAAATGTTATTTCATGAATTTCTTGACAAAGTAGGTTTTTCAACAACCGATTCATTGTTCATTATTGTAGGAATTTTAGGTGGAAGCGTCTTTCTTTCGCTGGTCTTACCTGAAAAAAAGAAAGACCGAAAATTAAAATATGATCCTAAAAACGAGGACCATTTCCGAAAATAATTTAGTAATGTAAATAGCTAATAATTCTGTAAACCAATGGCTTAAATTAACAATTTACTTTTGTAAAATTATTATTCGCACGCTAGTTTACTTTTGTAATTTATAATTGTAAAATAATATTTACATTTGTAATATGGATTTAAAGGAAAGAATTTCAAAAGTTATCGGTTATTCTGCGCTTTCATTGTCGGAGTTTGCAGATGAAATCGACGTACAGCGCTCGAGCATTTCTCATATTACCTCTGGCAGAAATAAACCCTCGCTCGATTTTTTAATTAAAATAAAAAACCGCTTCCCCGATCTAGAATGGGAATGGTTGATTGAAGGTGAAGGTGAAATGTTAAAAATTATAGAAATCCCTGCTGATGTAATAGATAGTACAAAAAAAACAAGTCCTACTTCTATACCCGATTTATTCTCATTAATTAATGATGAAGCATTTGGAATCACCGAATCAGAAGATCGAATTGAATCTAAAGTTTCGCAAGAATCAAATATTTCTGACCCAGTTGTAGAAAAAATGAAAATATCCGATTCTCAGCGATTAGCATTGCCACAAATATCACTTGAACCTGAATCAGTTGATAAAGAAGAAGTTAAAGTTAAAAGAATTGTACTCTTTTATGAAAACGGAAAATTTGAAACTTTTGAACCGTAAATTGATTTTTGGGAATGTTTCATCTAAACATTCAGCATTTTTTTAATTTGTACATTTGATTGCACCCTCCTAAATGAATTGTTATGAAATTGGCTGATCTTGCAAATGAACTAAATATTCCTACTGAAAGTTTTATCAAATTTATTCAGGATTTTGATCTAGAACTTTCTGAATGTATTACCACCAACTTTGATGTTAAAGAAGACTTTGTGAAATTTGCCCGAGAAAATATTGTTTTCTTAAAAAAATATTCCGAAGATTTAAATCAAAATAAATCAATTGAAGATATCGCAGAAAATATTGCGCAACCCAGTAGTAAAGTTGCAGAAATTATTAAGAAAGAAAAGCCCAAACTTTTTGATAATGGGAAATACAAATCCTCGGTTTCAAGTTTTGGTATAGACAATCAACTTGGCGGAAATTATAAATTTGTGTATAATTATTTCGGTAAGAGTACACGCTTAGCAGAACGCGATTTTATTGGGTACCGTGATTTATTTTTCTTTATTTCTCAAAATTTGGAACCGTTTCTAAGCAACCTTTCTGTGGAAGATTGGGGAATTCACAAGCCAGCCGGAATCGTTTTATACGGGCCACCGGGCAGTGGTAAGATTTTTTGGGTCAATAAAATTGCAGAGATTATTTCTTATGAATTCAAGGAAATAAAAAAGCATTTTCTGGGAACAACTTATGTTGATGACCAAAAAATCACCTTCAATGATTTCCTGATCCAAATGATGAAAAATGAAAAAGTGGTGCTTTTTCTGGAAAATTTTGATGAATTAATGAGTGAACGCGGTGAAGAAAAATCAGTAAAAAGTTGTGACGAAGAGACCAAAGAGTTGATTCTTCATCATATCAGCCATTTTGAAGAGGAAAAAATTCTGATGGTTGGCGGCGCAAACTCTTTACTTAATATAGACAAAACACTTTTAGCTCCCGGTCGGTTTGATGTTCTCATTCCTATATTCCCCCCCCCAATTTGAAAGAACGTGCAGAATTACTACTCTACTATATGACTGAAAATCTTTCTGATGAAGCTTTGCTCCTACAAATTCTAACACACAATAAAGCACACCAACTTCCTTTTTGGACCGGTATTTCAAAAAAAATGCAAGCTTTTTCAAATACCATGGTGATCGATTTTACCCAAAGTTTGAAAAAAAGAATTAGAAATATCTATTTAAAAGATTCTGAAAAGACCATTAAAATAACGCAGAAAATACTCGATGCTTCTTTACGAGATGCTTCATCAAAATTAACTGCAACTTATTTAGATCAAATTCAACAATTTATTTTTGATGTCTCTTTGAATAATTACGAAGATTTTACGCAAAGAATCGAAGCATTGAAAATTGAATTAGATCATTATAAATTGGTAGCAGAACCCAAAAAACCAATCGGTTTTAGTCATAATGACGATCAGAAAGCAAAAAAATAACCCATTGTTTATCAATGGGTTACGTTTTTTTTAAAATTTAAGATTTTAGCGTTTTAGAAACTCCTATTTCATAAACCATGGCTTGCTTTAAATATTTTGACCGTTCTCTGGAAGTTACAGATTCAAATTGATTGTTTTTAAGAACAATAATGGGGTCTTCTGAAATTTCAATCTCGGCGTTTGCGATGTATTTCTCTTCTGGACTGTCGTCTTCCAAATCAGATTTTCTTTCTTGTAATTGATCTGCAAAATCACGAAACTCTGGCTCGGATGAATGAATAAATTTATACTCTGACCCAGCTTCCACGAAAAAATGCATTTTTCTTGAAATCAAACCAGCTTCAGTAGTGAGTTGGGGATTATCATTTCCATCTTTAAAAGCCACTTCAACCAAAGTTCCTGAATTTTGAGCTGCATAATTATCAGCATCCGAATAGGTTGCAAATCCGACTACAATCTCTTGATTGTCCATTTCATATTTTACTAATTTTTCAGAGTTATACGTTTCCATAATGTTAATTTTTTAATGATATGATTAATAATATCAATTATATTGCCATTAAAATTCAACAGCAGAAAAATTAACGGTATTTTAAGAAATTTGCTATCTTTGAAATCTTACTTAATTCATTATGAAAAAAATCCTATTCTCAATTTCAATTTTAACATCGGTGGCTTATTTCTCGCAAGAAATAACTTTAGACAAAATATACTCTGGTTATTACCGGGGCAAAGGAATTTCTGGTATTTCGTCTCTGAAAAATGGCGAAAATTACGTTGTTATAGAGCAAGGCGGAATCGCAAAATACTCCTATAAAACCACGCAAAAAGAAGGAAATATCGTCGATGGAAGATTTCAATCGTATATTTTTAATGATGATGAATCAAAAATCCTCTTGTTAAAAGAAAGTGAACCTATTTATCGGCATTCGTTTTTTGGTAAATTTGATGTTAAAGATTTAAAATCGGGAACAGTTCTTCATTTAAATAATGGGAATTTTGTGCAGGAACCAACTTTTTCGCCGGATGGAAATAAAGTTGCGTTTATCGCAGAAAATAATTTATTTTATCAGGATTTGAATTCGGGGAAAATCACTCAGATTACATCTGATGGCAAGAAAAACTCCATATTAAACGGATTGGGAGATTGGGTTTATGAAGAAGAGTTTGGGCATGCGAAACTCTATGAGTGGACAAAAAATTCCGACGCGATTATTTTTGTAAAATCAGATGAGTCAGTCGTACCAGAAATGTTTATTCCCATTTATGGCAAGCAACTCTACCCTTCAGAAATGCGCTTTAAATATCCAAAAGCTGGTGAAAACAATTCAATCGTTTCGGCACAACTATACCGCTTGGATTCTGCAAAAACCACAGCACTAAACTTAAGTAGTTTTAAGAATTATTATATCCCGAATGTTTATAGAACTTCTAAGGCAGACGAAATTATTTTAGTAACTTCTGAGCGATTACAAAATGCTTCAGATGTTTTAAAAGTAAATACCAAAACGGGAAGCGTTACCAAATTGTTTACCGAATCTGATAAGAGATGGATTGATACCGACAATGTAACACTAGAGTTTTTGGCTGATAATTCATTTATTTGGGGTGCAGAGCGCGATGGCAATCGTCATTTATATTTATATGATGAGAACGGGAAATTAAAAAAACAGATTACAAAAGGCAACTGGGAAGTAACAAATTACTATGGTTACAATCCTAAAACCAAGGAGGTTTTTATACAGACCACCCAGCAAGGAAGCATTAATAAAGTAGTTTCCAAAGTTAATATTAATACAGGAAAGACCACATTAATCTCGAATGATAAAGGAACCAATAGTGCAAACTTTAGCCAAAACTATAAGTATTTCATCGAAACTTCTTCTTCTGCAGAAAAGCCTTATACCTACGTTTTAAAAGATGGAAATGGAAAGACCATAAAGGAATTGCAGAATAATAATGAACAACTTAAAAAGCTTCAGGCCGATCAGATGGTTACCAAAGAGTTTTTCACCATTCCTAATGAAGCAGGCGATCAGATGAATGCCTGGGTGATGAAGCCAAAAGACTTTGACCCCAATAAGAAATACCCATTATTTATGTTCCAGTATTCTGGGCCAGGATCGCAGCAAGTTACCAATTCTTGGGATCAGGGAAATGGTTTATGGTTCAATCATTTGGTTCAGAAAGGATATATTGTAGCCTGTGTTGATGGTCGTGGAACCGGATACAAGGGAACAGAGTATAAAAAAACGACCTATTTAAATTTAGGGAAATATGAAATTGATGATCAAATTGCAGCTGTAAGATGGTTTGGCAAACAATCATACATCAACAAAGACCGAATCGGGATTTTCGGTTGGAGTTACGGCGGATATATGGCGAGTTTGGCATTAACAAAAGGTGCCGATGTTTTCAAAGCAGGAATTGCCGTGGCACCGGTTACAAACTGGAGATATTACGATTCAATCTACACCGAAAGATTCATGAGAACCCCTCAGGAAAATCCAAAAGGTTATGACGATAATTCACCTACAACATACGCTAATTTATTAAAAGGAAATTATCTTCTCATCCACGGAACTGCAGATGATAACGTTCATTTCCAGAACGCAATGGAATTTTCTGAAGCACTAATTCAAGCCAACAAACAATTTGAATTCATGGCCTATCCTGATAAAAACCACGGAATTTATGGCGGACAGACCCGGCCACAGTTGTATCAAAAAATGACAGATTTCTTGCTAAAGAATCTTTAAAATAAATATGGAAATTAAGAGCTCCCAGACCACTATTTTGGGGGCTTTTTATATTTAATCTTAATAATATATATTTGCTAAACTTAAACTTTGAATATGGAACAAAAATCAACCAGCAAACACCCTAAGGGTTTACCCTACCTGTTTTTTACAGAAATGTGGGAACGTTTCGGCTACTATTTAATCTTAGGAATCTTCGTTCTTTACATGATCGACAGTGAGAAAGGAGGTCTCGCTTTTAATGACAAAAATGCAGATGATATCTTCGGAACCTTTATCGCTTTGACGTATCTTACTCCGTTTCTGGGGGGATTTTTAGCAGACAAAGTACTCGGTTATATTAAGGCCATTTACATTGGTGGAATCTTAATGGGACTGGGTTATTTAGGTGTTGGTTTATTTCGGGAGCTTCCCCTATTCTACGCCTCGTTAGGCTTGGTAATTTTAGGAAATGGATTCTTTAAACCAAGTATTTCTACACTTCTAGGAAATCTCTATAATGAAGAACCCTACAAAGCAAATAAAGACGCGGGCTATAATATATTCTATATGGGAATTAATATTGGTGCTTTCATTTGTAATATCATCGCT
Organism: Kaistella yonginensis; assembly: GCF_030409525.1. GTDB lineage: Bacteria > Bacteroidota > Bacteroidia > Flavobacteriales > Weeksellaceae > Kaistella > Kaistella yonginensis. Next base: position 88,553 of record NZ_JAUFQB010000062.1, read on the forward strand.
GCATTTATGCGCAACAAATATGGTTGGGGACCAGCCTTTATGACCGCGGGAGTGGGAATGTTTATTGGCCTCATCGTATTTACCTTAGGAAGAAGGCATATTTTACAAGCCAATATTTTAAAACCATCTCAAGAAGGAGATACCAAAATTTCTGATGTTTTATTAAAGGTTTTCTTACCCGCAATCATTGCCGGAGTAATCGGCTGGATGATCCCAGGAAACGTTTTTGGTAGCGACTCAACCGATGCCTTTATATTTGCGTGTATTCCTGTAATCTACTTCTACATCATGCTATATGTAAAAGCCAATGCTGAAGATAAAAGACCAATAGGAGCTTTGCTCGCTATTTTTGCCGTGAGTTTAATGTTTTGGGCGGTTTTCAAACAAAACGGAACAGCACTTACCCGCTGGGCAAAAGACTATACCGACCGTTCAATTCCTGCGCCCTTGGTTGAACCTTTACGTGCCATTAATTTAATTGATGGAAAAGACGGAGTGCAAGGGAAAACCTACGAAATGAAAGAAGTTTCGGTTTACGACAACCAGTTTAGAGCCTTAAAAGATGAAGCTGGAAATCCAGTAAAAGAACAAGGAACCGATATTTATTTTAGAAATATTTCTGATGAAGAGCGGGCCAAGTTAGAGGCAGATCCAACCCAGGAAGTTGCGCTGTATAATACCGAATTATTTCAGTCTATTAATCCCGCCTGGGTCATTCTACTAACACCAATCGTGGTTGGATTTTTTATGATTCTTCGGCGAAAAGGCAAAGAACCCACTACCCCAGCGAAAATCGTCTTAGGTTTATTCATCTCGGCCTTATCCTGTTTGGTAATGGTTGGTGCTGTTTATGCTGGTGACAACGGCTTAATCAAAGTATCGGCCATTTGGTTAATCGCTTCCTACGGAGTAATTACGTTGGGGGAACTGATGTTATCGCCGATGGGATTATCACTGGTATCGAAATTATCACCCCCAAGAATTACCGCATTGATGATGGGAGGATTCTTTCTATCCACCTCCATCGGGAATAAACTTTCAGGTGTTCTGGCCAGTTTTTGGTACGAATACGATAACAAGGCTTATTTCTTCGTTGTAAATTTTGGCTTATTAATGATTGCAACCATTTTAGGTCTATCGATTTTAAAAAGACTTAATAAGATATTGAAAGAAAAAGGCATTAATTAATGACTTAAAGCTATAATAATGAGAAAAGCGCTGTAGAATACGGTGCTTTTCTTATTTAATACTAAAATATCTTTCCTCCTAAATCGAAAAAAAACTATATTTGTTCCTTAATCGAAAACTAACAATAAATAATTATGGATACAACACAGCCGCAACAAGGACATCCAAAAGGATTATACACCTTGTTCTTTACTGAAATGTGGGAGCGATTTTCCTATTATGGAATGCGCGCTTTACTTACAATTTTCTTAACCGCTGAATTAGCGACAGGTGGCTTTGGCCTGGATCGCGCTGAATCTCTTTCAGTTTACGGTGTTTTTACCGCTTTGGTTTATTTAACACCAATCTTAGGTGGATGGTTTGCTGATAAACTTTTAGGTCAGAGAAAATCAATCTTAATTGGTGGATTGGTAATGGCAATTGGTCAGTTTATGTTGGCAGCTGGTTCTTCCATTGATTTATTTGCAGATGTTGAAACAAGAAAAAACCTATTCTATCTTGGGTTAGGAGTTTTAATTTTAGGAAATGGATTCTTCAAACCAAACATTTCAACCATTGTTGGTGATCTTTATGATAACGATGATCCAAGAAAAGACGGTGCGTTTACCATCTTCTATATGGGTATTAATATTGGGGCTTTCCTTTCTCCATTTATTGCCGGGACTTTAGGTGAAAAAGTAGGATGGCCTTACGGTTATTTTGCTGCCGGTCTGGGAATGCTTTTAGGAGTACTTTGGTTTTATGCACGCAGAGGAACTTTAGGAGATAAGGGACTTCCACCAGGTTATAAAGAAAAAGGTCTAACCGAACTGGTAGGAAAAGACTGGAGAGATGTAATTCTTTACACCATTGGAAACGTAGCTTTTGTTTTCTTAGTGATGTTTATCTGGAATAATACCCCGGAATTGGTTCATACCATCATGGTTTGGGTTTTGGGTATTGCAGGTGTTGGCTTCATTGGAATGTCTATTTTCAAAGGAACGAACGGATCTACAGAATGGACCAGAGTGTTTGTAATCTTAATTCTTGCCTTTTTTAATATTGTATTCTGGGCAGGTTTTGAGCAAGCAGGAGGTACGTTTAACCTATTTGCACAGGAAAACACCGACCGTGTTGTTGGAGGTTTTGAGATCCCAACTACTTGGTTCCAAAACATTAATCCTATTGTGATCGTGACCTTGGCTCCACTATTTTCTATCTTATGGGTAAAATTAGCGGCTAAAAGATTGAATCCAAGAACACCAATTAAATTTGCGATGGCGATGTTCGTTGGTGCATTTGCGTTCTTTATTATGACTCAGGCGCAAAACAGTGCAGACGCTGGAAATATGGTTAGTCCAATGTGGTTAGTAGTTGTTTACGCGCTTCTAACGGTTGGGGAGTTGATGTTATCACCGATCGGTCTTTCAATGGTTACCAAACTTTCACCAAGTAATATTACTTCTATTATGATGGGTGTTTGGATGGCCAGTTTTGCTTTAGGAAATTATCTTGCAGCAACTCTGGAGCAGATCTTAACGACTTATGATTTTGCTTTATACCCATTCATCACGTACTTAATGTTAGCCTCGGGAGCATCTCTATTATTGCTTTCTCCGCTATTAAATAAATTTATGAAGGGTATTCACTAAAATTTCGTTTATAAAAATCACAAAAACCACCGATTATTCGGTGGTTTTTTCTATTTTCGTTTGTTCAAAATTTATATATTATAATTTTCTTTACTTAAGAATTTATTCTAAATATATATTCAGCACGTCAACTTACTCATTTATAATTATTCATTACTTATGAACCTCACCCTCGAACAAATTCAAGATTTCAAAGGAAAATACCCAAAACAAATTTGGTCGCTTTTCTTTTCCGAAATGTGGGAACGTTTCTGTTTCTACGGAATGCGCGGAATGCTGGTCTTCTTTATGATTTCTCAGTTAAATCTCGCCGAAAAAGAAGCAAACTTGCAGTATGGAGCTACCCAAGCATTTGTGTATGCCTTTACTTTTGTTGGTGGTTTGTTTGCAGATAAAATTTTAGGATTTAGAAAATCTCTCTTTTGGGGAGGTTTTTTAATGATTATTGGCAGCATGATTTTGGCTGTAAATCCACATGATTTCTTTTTTATCGGAATTTCATTTACCGTTGTAGGAACAGGTTTTTTTAAACCCAATATCTCCACCATGGTTGGTAAGCTTTATAAATCTGGTGACAGCAGAACCGATGCGGGTTTCTCGCTCTTTTATGCCGGAATTAATTTAGGTGCTTTACTTGGCGGTTATCTATGTATTGCCATCGGTAAAGGAGAATTGTTGTCTCATTTAATCCCCGAAGCATTGCGTTGGAACGTGGCTTTTGGTTTGGCAGCAGTAGTTATGGTGATCAGTTTAATTAATTTTGTTTTTACCCAAAGAAGTTTAGGCCCGATTGGATTGCAACCTCAGAAAACGTTAAAAAGCGGTGAGTTAGTTTCCCTGGAGAAATGGAAAGAATATGGCGTTTATGCCTTGTCCTTAATTTTTGTGCCCATGATTATGGTAATGGTTGCAAAAACACAATACACAGATTATTTCATGTATACGGTAGGACCCTTAACACTGATTTATTTATTCTATGAAATGTCAAAAGTAAATAAACCTGAGAGAAGCAAACTATTCGCTGCCTTAATTTTCATTCTTTTCTCAATCGTTTTTTGGGGAATTTACGAACAAAGTGGCGGCTCGCTAAGTATTTTTGCTGCACATAATTTGAATAATGATTTACTAGGCTTAGATCCCAACGGAGTTAATAATTCAGGTGGTGCTTTCTTCGTATTATTAGTAGCAGTACCGATTGGATTGCTGTGGATCTGGCTCAGCAAAAAGAAATTAGAACCCAATACCATTATTAAATTTGGTTTAGGATTCTTATTTCTAGGTCTCGGTTTTTATGCAATTTATGCAACGAAATTTTTCGCAAATATGGCCGGAGTTACTTCCCTGAGTTTGTTCACCATTGCCCTATTCATTATAACATTGGGTGAAATGTGCCTCTCACCCATCGGACTTTCCATAATGACGAAACTTTCTACCCAAAAATTGCAAGGTATGATGATGGGAATGTGGTTTTTAGCCTCCGCCTACGGACAATATGTCGCAGGACTAATTGGCGCAAATATGGCAACTGCCAGAGAAGGTGCTTCTAATATGGAAAAACTACAAGCTTATACTTCTGGGTATAAAGATCTCGGTTTGTATGCGGTGATTGCAGGAATCGTGTTAATTTTAATTTCTCCCATAATCAAAAAATTGATGCAGGAAGTAAGATAAAATTTAACTTGGTACGACTTTAGCCATCAAATATAAGATGAAAAAATTCACCCTTTTATTTTCGCTTTTCATAACATTTTTCGCGTACTCGCAAGTGAAGTGGATGACTTTGGAAGAAGCACTAACCGCACAGCAGACTGTTCCTAAAAAGATTTTAATTAACTTTTATACCGATTGGTGTGCGCCATGCAAGGTAATGGAGAAAAACACCTACAACCAACCGGTGATTGCGGCTTATTTGAATGAAAACTATTATCCTGTTAAATTTAATGCGGAAGCAAATGAAACCGTAACCATTTTGGGTAGAACTTTTACCAATTCTGACCGTGAAAATGGAAAGAAAAAAAATGCCATGCACGATTTCACAAAATATATGAATGTTACCGCCGTTCCCTCCGCTGTTTTTCTGGATGAAGTTGGGAATCCTATTACCATTTTACAAGGCGCTTTAAATGCAAAGGAATTAGAGCCGTACATTCCATTTATTGCAAATAATGAATTCAAAAAAATAAGCACCCGCGAACAGTGGGAAAACTATCAAAAGAAATTCAAATCCAGCATTAAAGATTAATTTCGGTTTTTAAAATAGTAAAATCAAAGACTTTCAAATATATTTTGGAAGTCTTTTATATTTTAACGAAATTCGCTACCTAACTTTCACGACCTAATATCTTTAATATTGACGTTAGAAACTTCCATAGAATATCTAAAGGGAATCGGTCCCGAACGAGCCAAATTCATTAAGAATGTTTTGGGATTCGCCACCGTAGAAGATTTTCTAACTTTTTACCCTTTAAGATATATCGATAAAAGCAAGGTTCATAAAATTGGGGATTTAAGAGTCGAAACAGAAGCTGAAATTCAATTAAAAGGAAAAATTACAGACTTTCAAGAAGTCGCATATGGAAAAGGTCAAAAGAGATTGGTGGCCAAATTTCGCGACGATTCTGGCACGCTGGAACTCGTTTGGTTCCGCTACTCTAAATGGATGAAAGAGCAAATCCCCTTAAATCACGAAATTTTCATATTTGGAAAAATTAATGAGTTCAACGGCCTTTTCTCTATGCCCCATCCAGAAATTGAAATTGATGAAAAAAAGGCAGTTTCAGGCACGCTTTTACCGATCTATCCTGGCAGCGAAAAACTCTCCAAAAGAGGTTTGAATAATAAGTTTTTTCAGACCGTAATCGCAGATATTGTCAAAAATCTACCCCATTTAGTTTCGGAAAACCTACCCGATTCTTTAATGAAAAAACTAAACTTAATTGGTAGAATTCCCGCTCTATACAATATCCATTTTCCTAAAGATTTACATCATTTTCAACATGCAGAAAACAGAATTAAGTTTGAAGAAGCTTTCTTTTTTCAGTTAGGTTATGGTTTAAAAAAACAACACCACAAAGCAAATGTTATTGGAAATCCTTTCCCAAAAATTGGTGAAAATTTCAATCAGTTTTACAACGAGTTCATTCCTTTTGAGCTCACCAATGCACAAAAAAAGGTGTTAAAGGAAATTCGTACAGACCTGAAAATGCCGATTCAAATGAACAGGCTTTTGCAAGGCGATGTTGGTTCCGGAAAAACAATGGTGGCGCTTCTAACCATGTTAATTGCTTTGGATAACGGGTTCCAAAGTTGCATGATGGCACCCACAGAAATTCTTGCACAGCAGCATTTTAATTCCATTCAGGAACTTTTAAATAAAACAAACACCAAGGTTCGTTTGTTAACCGGTTCTACCAAAACTTCAGATCGGAAAGTTATACATCAGGAGCTTCTGTCTGGTGAACTTTCGATTTTAATAGGAACGCATGCTGTTTTGGAAGATATCGTGCAATTTAAAAATCTCGGCTTAGCCATTATTGATGAGCAGCATCGTTTTGGTGTGGCGCAAAGGGCCAGATTATGGGCGAAAAGCACGATTGCTCCACACATTCTGGTCATGACAGCCACCCCGATTCCGAGAACTTTAGCCATGAGTTTCTATAGCGACTTAGATGTCTCTATCATCGATGAATTACCCGTTGGCAGAAAACCAATCATCACCGCACATCGTCGGGAAAAAGACCGATTGTCCATCTTCCGGTTTGCCAAAGACGAGATTGAAAAAGGACGACAGATTTATTTTGTGTATCCCTTAATTGAAGAATCTGAAACGTTGGATTATAAAAATTTACTAGAAAACCTTGAACATATCATGGCATTTTATGAAGGATTGAACGTAACCATGCTTCACGGTAGAATGAAACCTGCGGAAAAAGAAGCGGCCATGCAATATTTCGCCTCGGGAAAAGCCCAGATAATGGTTGCCACGACCGTGATTGAAGTAGGGGTAAATGTTCCCAACGCCACTGTAATGATCATCGAAAGTGCAGAACGTTTTGGCCTGTCACAACTGCACCAGCTTCGTGGCAGAGTTGGCCGCGGTGCAGAACAGAGTTATTGTATATTGGTTACGTCTGATAAATTATCTAGTGACAGCCGAACACGGATGAAAACTATGGTTGAAACCAATGATGGATTTAAGATTTCAGAAGTCGATATGAAATTACGTGGTCCCGGAGATATTTTGGGAACCCAACAAAGTGGCGTGGTCGATTTTAAAAAACTGGACTTGGTGACTGATGGAAAAATAATTAAAGCAGCAAAATTAACCGTAGAACATTTACTAAAAAATGATCCCAAGTTAGATCATCCCGAAAATTTTGAATTGCGAACGTATTACGCCAAACAGTATAAAGGAAAAAATAAGTGGGGACGAATTTCCTAACGATTATTTTTTATAATTCATGGGTGGTGGCGGCGCGGAATATTCCACCGTTTCGGTAACTTTCTGTTTTTTTGCAGACGATATGCCATTCAGTAACTCCATCATTTGAGCAAGATTTTTATCGAAATTCTTTTGATTTGAAAACGCAATGATTCCCGCATAACCCTCCTCATTAATGTGATAATTAGCGACGTACTCAAAATCGATTCCTTTCGTATTTGCGATATATCTGAGATATAAAACTTTCAAACCATTCACGGTGCGATATTCTGATTCTTTCAAACGAAAGAAATCAGCATTCTTTTGAATATTAATGATGATAATGTCTTTGAGGTTTTTTAAAGTGGGAATTTGAATTTTTTCCGTAATTAAAAATGCCAATAATTGGTCATCTCCATTGGTTTTAGAAAATAAATATTCTGTATAAGGACTGGCGGCGTAGGGTGAAACTTTCCATTTATTGGGATTAAAATACACCCCCATATTCATCCTTTTGCTGCGCATTAAAAAGCTGGCATCGCTGCTTTTTTGAAAGGGAATATTATTGGTAATGATCGTTTCCAAACTTTTAGCGTCACTTTCATTAACGAAACGCCAGGTGCCATTATCAAATAAGACCACTTCTTTTCCGTCCTCAGTGAGCCCTTTTACTTGAGCAAATGCCAAAGTACTGCAAAAGAATAGACCAATAATAAATGTAATTTTCATGCTACTAAAATACAAATTAAATGAAGTCAAAATTATCCGTTAATCAGAAATCGGCATATTTTTTTAAATAAAGCACCATAACTAAGCTTTCTTAATCACGATACTTATAAATATTTTGAATACTTTTGTTTTCTATGAAAAAATACATTGCCTTTCTCTACTTGTTTATATTAGTACCCTTGTCGGGACAATCAAGAATTACGGTTTTGAAAACAGGTGAGCGCACCCCGATCCCCAATGCTACTATTACCTGCAAAGGCATCATTTTAGCAAAAACCAATGCGGAAGGAATTGCACACTTTAAAACGAAATGTAAAAAAGTAGATGTAAAGGCTGTTGGTTTTTATGAAGATGAAGCAGTGGTTGATAAGGTTATTGAAATCGCACTTTCAACGGCCGACCCTAAAACCCAATCTATTGAAGGGGTTATTATCAGTGATAAAAGTGACCCCCGTGCCTTGGCAATTTTAACCAAGGTTAATAATCTTTTTAAAGATAATTCGCCCAACAGTTTAGAGTCTTATTCCTTCAAATCTTACGAGAAGATATCATTGGACTTTGATGAAGACAGCATTAAAAATTATAATCAATTCCTGGATCATCGTCTTGATTCATTAAAATTGCTTCCACAACATAAACAATCGGCCGAACAAAAGAAGGATTCCGTGGAAAGTGTAAATGTGATGAAGCTGATGACGACGAGCAAATTGTTTCTGTGGGAAAGGGCTTCAGAATATTTGTATTCAAGCAAATACGGAGAAAAAATTAATATTTTAGACAATCGCGTGGCCGGATTAAAGGAACCAGTTTATGAAATGATGGCTTTACGATCGAACAGAAATAAAATACCGAAAGAAATTCAAAAAGAAAACCGAACCCTTTACCGCTACTTTCTTACCGACAGTATTGAGATTGAAGGCCGTAAAAATTACGTGATCCGTTTTCGCCAAGCCGATTATAAAAACACCATCCAAAAACGAAAATACAATGGCTATATCTACGTGGATGCGGAAACCTATGGTCTAAAAAAAATTGAGAGCAATAGCAAGAAAAAAAGCGAAGGATCAATCACCAGTACTTGGAAACCAATCGATAATAAATGGTTCTTACTTAAAGAAAATTTTAAAATTAAAATGGGCTCTACTGTTTTTGATGGAAAGAAAACCGACAAAACTAAAAAAGATGATTCTGAAGAAAAACTAAATCAAAAATTTGGGAATTACGTCTTTATTATGGCCGATTATTTTGATTTTAAAACATCAATTGAAGAGGATAAAAAAGATTTCTCTGGCTATACCATTGATGTAAAAAACGCTGATGGAGCCATTTTGAACCAATTCCGAACTGATTCCCTGACGGCCCGTGAAAATATAACTTATGCTAAAATCGACAGTGTTGGGAAAAAGTATAAACTCGATCAAAAACTGAATGTTTTTACTGGTTTTCTCAAAGGAAAAATTAGAATTGGCAATTTTGATTTTGATGCACTTCAACTTATAAAGTATAATCAATACGAAGGATTTCGTTTGGGTGCAGACCTTAAAATGAATGAGAGATTCAATAAATATATTTCACCTGATGCCTATATTGCATATGGTTTTAAAGATTCATCCTGGAAATATGGCGCCGGAATCGACTTCAAAACAACATTGGCAAAAACATCTTATTTCCGAGCCGAATATTACAATGATGTAGAAGCTGCCGGTCGTTTTAATGAGAACCTTTGGAACTTTAAGATGAAAATTAACAATTCTGGAGTAGACTTAAAAAATGATCGATTTTATCACTTTGAAGGAGTTAAACTGTCCTATGAAAATGATTTATCCAACACCTTTACTGTAAGAGCATCGGTAAAAAAAGATAAAGAAGAAGCGAGATTTGTGTACAATTACAAAAATCTTGGGAATGATTTCGAAAATTTTGCGACGCAGCTTACCTTGAAATATTCGCCAAACTCAAAAAGCATGATGACTCCTTCTGGGAAACTCACCTACGATCAGAATTATCCTGAATTTTATTTTAATTATAAACAAGGTTTAAAAACTTTGGGTGGAGATTTCAGCTTCAGTAAATTTGACTTTTTAGTGCAACACCGTTTTAAATCTAAAATCGGCGTAACCGGTGTTCGTTTGTACACAGGTTTCGTTGTAGGAGACGCTCCAATCTGGCATCAATATGCGATAAACGGATTAGGAAATGGCGAGAATTCACTTAATTTCAACCTTACTTCCTATATTGGTTTTGCTACGATGGAAGGCGGTAAATATTACAATGACAAGTTTTTCGGCTATTATTTCACCCATCGAATTCCGTTTTACTTCAGCACTTTTGGCAAGAAAATTTCCAGTTTTGATATGGTATACCGCGGCATTACAGGTGATATGAAAAACCCAGAAATCCACCAGTTCGAGTTCGAGAAACTCAATCATCTTTATCAGGAAATCGGTTTAGAAGCCAATAATTTTTTAGGAAGTCCGTTCAATTTAGGATTCTTCTACCGTGTGGGTTATTATGCGACTCCGATGTTTAAAGAAAATTTTGCCATTCAGTTAAAACTCAATTTTTTAGGATTTTAGTCATGAAAAACATACAGATTAAAGCAAGTTCATTTTTTGAATTGTTGAAGATTAAAGATACCTCAATGTGGGAAATTTTTGCTCAAATGATCGGTGATGAAGAAAAAGAAATTATCTTTTTAGATGATGAAGAAAAATTAATTTTCACTTATTTACTTCCCAATAATTTAGAAAAACTGCAAGAAGATCGAAAGCAATTTGCCCAGGAATATTCTGAAAAATTATCTGGACTCAATTAAAAGTATTGTTTTTTTTTAAGCAAACATATTTCAAAGTTTTAATGATAATCATCAAAATAAAAAGACCGTTTTTTGTAAACGCTTAGTTCATTTGCAAAAACAAATCAATTGTTTTTTTTGTTTCTAAAACATCATGAACCCTCAGAATTTTTGCGCCATTTTTTAGAACTTTTAAATGCAGCTTCTGTGTTTCTTGGATAATATCTAAAGGAGATTTACCCAAAGGTTTATAGATAAAAGATTTTCTGGAAATCCCTACCAACAAAGAATATTCACCAAATCCAATCGCATCGAGTTCAGCGATCATTTGATGTTGCTGGGTCTCATTTTTACCAAATCCAAATCCAGGATCCAGAATAATATCTTTGATTCCGAAACTTCTTAATTGTAGAATTTTATTTGAAAAATAATCATTAATATTAAGGATAATATCACCATCGATTAATTTCTTATGCATCGATTCATAGGTAGGATTAATGTGCATTAAAATATAAGGAAGACTGGTTTCTGCAACGGTTTCAAACATTTTATCATCAAACATTCCGCCTGAAATATCATTCACCATATCAATTCCCTCTTTACAACCAAACTTTACAGTTTCAGAATAAAAAGTATCCAACGAAATTAATAGCGCTGGGAATTCTTTTTTAATCAATGATATGAGCTTTCCTACCCTTATAATTTCTTCATTTGAACTTAAAAGTTGGGCCTTGGGTCTGGTAGATTGTGCGCCAACATCAATAATAGAAGCCCCATCAGTTGCCATTTTTTCAACTTGCCGCAGTGCAGCTTTTTCCGTGTTAAATTTTCCACCATCAGAAAAGGAGTCCGGCGTAATATTGAGAATTCCCATAATTTGGGGTTTCGATAAATTAATTAAATGACCACGACAATTCACGCTTAAAAAATCAGTCGATCGAAGATGGGAAATTTCAGTATTCATTTTACAAAAATACAATTTCTGATAAAGATCAACCGACAACTCTCACCCGAAATTCTTATCTTTGAAAAGTTTAGAAATCTTATGCAAAAAACATCAAAACAGTTCGACGAAGTTATCCAAGTCTGCCGGGAATTATTCAGCAATAAACTGTCGGATTATGGTGCCTCCTTTCGTGTTTTACGAACATCTTCTTTAACAGATCAAATTTTTATTAAAGTAAAAAGCTTACGTAATTTTCAAACCACCGGCGTTTCTAAAGTTGGGGAGTCTGCGGAAGAGAATTTTATCGCGATTGTAAACTACTCTATTATTGGTTTAATTCAGTTAGAAAAGGGATTTGCAGATGATTTTAAGCAAGACAAAAGTGAAATTTTAAATCTTTATGACCGATTTGCATTTGAAGCCAAAGATTTAATGATGAAAAAAAATCATGATTATGGTGAAGCTTGGCGTGAAATGAGAATTTCATCCATTACCGATTTAATTTATCAAAAAGTACTGAGAACCAAGCAAATAGAAGATAATGCAGGCGCAACTTTAGTTTCAGAAGGAATTGATGCCAATTATTTTGACATGTTGAATTATGCTGTTTTCTGCTTGATCAAGTTTTCTGAAGAAAAAGAAGTATTTAAACCTACCATAATTTAATTTAGATGTTCAAAAATATTTTGCGAATTTTAATCGCCCTCATTTTTATTGCGTCTGGTTTTGTAAAAGCCGTCGATACTGTGGGATTTTCCTTTAAATTGGAGGAGTATTTCTCGCCTGCGGTTTTTAATATTGCTTTTTTAGAAAAGCAGGCACTCATCATTGCAGTGGTGGTTGTAGTTTTCGAACTTGTATTCGGATTTTTATTATTGATAAAAAGTCAACTGAAGTTTACGCTGACGATGTTAATTGCATTATGTGTGTTCTTTGCGTTCCTTACCTTCTATTCTGCATATTTCAATGTGGTAACCGATTGTGGTTGCTTTGGTGATGCCTTGAAAATGGAGCCTTGGCAAAGTTTCTGGAAAGATATTGTATTACTCATTGGATTGGTCTTGCTCTACTTTTTTTATAAAAATGAGTTTGAAGCTCCTGAAGTAAAAACATCATTTAAAAAATACTTTTCTGCTTTTGCATTCATGACGATGGTTTTCGTTATTAATTGGGGAATTACCCACGAACCGGTCATTGATTTCAGAGATTATAAAATAGGAACTGACCTTGTTGTAGAAAAGGATAAAATCGCAAAAAAACCCTCAGAATTTAAAACCTTTTATTCCATTAAGAATGAAAAAACGGGAGAAATTTTAGCGGTTAACCAAGATGATTACGTCAATGAAAAAAAATATTGGGAAGAAGGTTCACCTTGGATTATTGACGAAGCAAAAACAACTTCTAAATTAGTGAAACAAGGTTATGAATCAGAGATTGGGAAGTTTAAACCAGAAACTTTAGAAGGAATCGATTTGACCGATGAAATCCTGAAAGCGCCAAAAGCCATTCTAATTTTTGCTTATGATCCGAAAAATGCAAACATTAATATTTTAGCACAGGCAGAGGCCAAACTTCTTCAACAAAAAAGCGCTTATATCTTGGGAGTTTCTACAAATCCCACTACTTTTAAAAGTATTAATAATGCATTGATGGACGGCACTGCCATAAAAACAATTGCAAGAAGTAATCCTTTTGTCCTAACTTTAGAGAAAGGAAAAATTGTAGATAAACGCTCAGCGGAAGATTATATTAAACAAAAAAATTAAAGATAATGAATCAAAACCAACACAAATCTAATAAATCAATTGCAGGATATCATTTATTAATGATTCTTTCAGCAGTTGATGGCGAATTTGCTCCGGCCGAAGGAATGCTTATTCAGCAGTATCTAGCAGATGAGTTTCCTTTTAAAATGAACCTGGATAATGAACTTGATGCCATCGCCCTATTACAACCGGAAGAATGGAAAGATCATTTTGAATTTCATGCGCGATGTTTCTTAGAAGATTCCACAGAAAAGGAACGTAAATCATTCCTCAACTTTGCAAAAACCCTGATAAAGGCCGATGAAGAAGTAACCGATCGGGAACATGATTTTTACATGCTTCTTAAACACTGTTGGCAGTCAATTAATAAATAAAAGTATTAGAAAATGAGAAAAAATATCGTTGCAGGAAACTGGAAAATGAACAAAAATGTAATTGAAGCGCAACAATTGATGTTTCAATTATTAGAGTACAAAAAAAAGAATACCACCAATTGTGAAGTGTGGATTGCGCCACCAGCTATGTATTTGATGATGGCGAAAGATGTCTTTGCACACAATGAAATTGGAGTTTTCGCACAAGATATGAGCGAACACGACAGTGGTGCTTACACCGGTGAAATTTCCGCAGATATGTTGGAATCTATACACGCAACCGGTACGCTAATTGGTCACAGTGAGCGCAGACAATACCATGGTGAGACTGATTCGCACTGCAATAGAAAAATAAAATTGGCTTTAGACAAAGGTTTAACACCGATTTATTGTAATGGTGAAACATTGGAGCAAAGAAAATCAGGCAAGCATTTGGAAGTGGTGAAAAACCAAACCGAAGTTGCTCTTTTCACTTTAACAGCTGAAGAAATCAAAAAAGTAGTCATTGCCTACGAACCAGTTTGGGCGATTGGAACAGGCGAAACTGCTTCTCCGGAGCAGGCACAAGAAATCCATAAACACATCCGAACTTTAATCGCGGCTAAGTATGGGAAAGAGGTTGCTGATGAAATTTCAATTTTGTATGGCGGTTCAGTCAAACCGGATAATGCAAAAGAGATTTTCTCTCAACCAGATATCGATGGTGGTCTAATTGGTGGTGCGGCTTTGAAAGCAGATGATTTTGCGAAAATTATTGAAGGGTTTAATACCTAAATCCTCACCCTAAATCCCTCTCCAAAGGAGAGGGACTTTTAGCTCATATATTGATGGTGATTTACCTCACAAAAAAGGCGTCCCAATTTTGAGACGCCTTTTTTATTATTTTGCTAAGAAAATTATTTCTTTTCTACTTTTCTGGCCAGTACTTCATCCACCATTCCAAAATCTTTTGCTTCTGAAGAAGTCATCCAATAATCACGGTCAGATGCTTTCTCTACCCACTCATAGGTTTGTCCGGAATGATCGGAGATAATATCGTACAATTCTTTTTTCAACTTTAGCATTTCACGCAGGTTGATTTCCATATCACTTGCAACGCCTTGCGCACCACCACTTGGCTGGTGAATCATCACTCTTGAGTGTTTCAACGCAGAGCGTTTTCCTTTTTCACCGGCGACCAAAAGAACAGCACCCATTGAGGCGGCAATTCCGGTACAAATTGTAGCCACATCTGGCTTAATAATTTGCATGGTGTCATAAATTCCTAAGCCAGCATAAACACTTCCACCAGGAGAGTTGATGTAAATTTGAATGTCTTTTGATGCATCAGAACTTTCCAAGAAAAGCAGTTGCGCAGTCACGATATTGGCAACCTGATCATCAATCCCGGTGCCGAGGAAAATAATACGATCCATCATTAAACGGGAAAAAACATCCATTTGAGCAACGTTCAACCGTCTTTCTTCCATAATATAAGGCGTAAGATTGTTTGGGCCGTACATTCCCATATATTGATCAGTTGCCAATCCACTATTTCCTAAATGTTTTACAGAGAAGTCTCTGAAATCTTTTTTAATATCCATTATCTATTTTTTACTGTTTTAAGTTTACAATTTTTGTTCCTTAAAAAAACTATGCCCTTTTGTCAGTTGTCGGTTTAGTTTTTTATTTATTTCATTTAATAACGATTTCAAAATCATTATTTTCTTCACCGATTCATAATATTCCGCCGGGTCTTCATCTCTTACTGCATCTAACTTCTTTACAATATCATAAATCATTTTTTCAATAAAGTGACTTTTATGAATCAGAATATCATCTTCAATTTCTACTTCTAGTTTGTCACCAGGTTTTGGCGGAAAAATATTGCTTTTTTCCCAATTACTCAATTCTTCATCACCAATAATAGCGTTGGAAACTTTAGAAACGATGGTTTCATCCATTAAAGTTAAGAAAAAATTACTTTGAATGATTTCATTGTTGACTAAGCCATTTTTCAATTCCTCAATTATTTTTTGATTGATGGGCGATTGTGGTTCATAATTATCTTCGTTAAAGTGGCTGATAATTTCTTCAATGACCGTTATTTTAAATGGCTGATTATCAGCATCAGACTTCTCTAAAACACGATCTCCAAAATTAAGCATGTGTTTTACCAGTTTTTCCTCCAGTTCCAACAAAGGATTTAACAAGAGTGCTGTTGCGGGCACGATTTCTAGTTTCGGCCGAATTTGTTGTTGCTCACTTCTTTGTTGGGGAGAAAATTGCTGATTCTGAATCTGCTTCTGAACATTGAGTTCATTAAAAAGAGACTGCTCAGAAAGTCCGAATTTTGTAGCAACTTCCTTCAGATAAACCTCTTGTTTTAAGGCATTCTTCACAAAAGCCACCGATTTTACAATATTCCGAATTGATTCTGCTTTTTTAATAGGATCATCGCCGGCTTCTTTTAATAAAATCTCGGCTTTAAAATCGATAAAATCCTTGGCTTGCGTTTTAATAAAATCCTCCACATAATCTTGTGGATGTTTTCTGGAGAATGAGTCAGGATCGTCGCCATCTGGAAACAATAAAATCCGGATGTTCATTTCTTCGGCAAGCAATAGATCAATACTTCGGAAACTCGCTTTAATTCCAGCGGGATCACCATCAAAAAGAATGGTTACATTTTCGGTTAGCCGTTTGATCAATTTAATTTGATCCACAGTCAAAGCTGTTCCAGAACTGGCTACCACATTATCGATTCCGCTTTGGTGAAGAGCGATAACATCCATATAGCCTTCCACCAGAAGGCAGAGGTTGGCCTTAGAAATCGCCTGTTTTCCTTGGCTTAAACCGTAAAGAACACTGGATTTATGATAAATTTCAGTCTCCGGAGAATTTAAATATTTTGCTGTTTTTATATTGTTTTTTAGAATTCTTGCGCCAAATCCTAAAACACGACCGGAAAAACTATGGATGGGAAATAAAACCCGTTCCCTAAACCGATCGATTCCGTTCGGTGCATTTTCGGGGAAAATAGAAAGGCCAGATTTCTCTAAAATATCTTTGGAATAGCCTTTGTTCAAGGCAAATTCTGTAAAAGCATTTCGTTGTTCTGGGGAATAACCCAATTGGAATTTTTTAATGATATCATCCCGAAGTTCTCGTTCTTTAAAATAAGAATAAGCGATGGTGGTTCCTTCTTCGGTTTCAAACAATTGATGCTGAAAAAAATCGTTAGCAATTTCATGAATTTTATAGAGCAACTCTTTATCGGTTTGCGCCTGCTTTTGCTCTTCTGTAAGTTCGCGTTTATCCTCTTCGATTTCTATTCCGTACTTTTTCGCTGCGTAACGAAGTGCTTCGGGATAGGTAAAATTCTCAATCTCCATTAAAAAAGAAATGGCAGTTCCCCCTTTTCCCGAGGAGAAATCCTTCCAAATCTGCTTGCTTGGTGAGACTACAAAACTTGGCGATTTCTCATCATGAAAAGGGCTTAAACCTTTAAAATTAGAGCCAGCGCGCTTGAGCTGTACATATTCACCGATGATTTCTTCTACCCGCACGGCAGAAAATATCTTATCGATTGTTTGCTTAGAAATCATTCTGTAAAAATAGTAAATATGTTTTTCATTTCCTTATAATTTTGGGCGTATCCCTCGCCAAAACTTATCAACAAACCGCAGCGTTTTTCCGCAGCTCGGGTCGGGCTCTACATTGCAAGTCCTCAGTTGGCGCTCGCTTCGCTCGCGCCGCCTTCTGGGCTTTCCATTGCGATCCCTTACGCGGTGCACAGCGCCAAATAAAAAATAGATCGTGCAAAGTAAGAAGAGTATGTTGGGATATTTGGATCCATCAAAAAATAATAGTGGGTATATACTCTTATTTCTTCAAAACTTCAACCTCCAGCTTCTTACTTGAGACTAAAAATCTTCCAAAAAAAATTAATAAATTTGACCAACAATTCCCTTTAAAAATGAAAAAGCTCCTACTCGCTTCTATCCTCACCTTTTCGCTGCTGATGACGGCTCAAAAAAAATACGTGCTCGTTATCCATGGTGGCGCCGGAACGATCCTTAAATCCAGCATGACGGCCGAAAAAGAAAATGCTTACAAAACAAAACTTACCGAAGCGTTGAACGCAGGCTATGCCGAACTGCAAAAAGGAAACTCCGCTGTGGAGGCAGTGGCAGCATCGATTGTAATTATGGAAGATTCGCCCTTGTTCAATGCCGGAAAAGGAGCTGTTTTCACGGCAGAGGGAAAAAACGAACTCGATGCTTCAATTATGTATGGCAAGGATAAATCAGCAGGTGCAATAGCTGGAGTACACACCATTAAGAATCCGATTAAAGCAGCAATTGCCGTGATGCAGAAATCTGAACATGTGATGTTATCCGGCGTGGGCGCAGAACAATTTGCAAAAGAGCAAAACTTAGAAATAGTTGATCCAAAATACTTTTGGACCAAAGACCGTTGGGATGGTTTGCAAAAACTACAAAAAAAAGAATCCTTAAAGGTCAATAAAGAAACCTCACAAAACACCTTGCCAGAATCGTATGAAATCGACCAAAAATTCGGGACGGTTGGTGCGGTAGCATTAGATATAAATGGAAATCTTGCTGCAGGAACTTCTACAGGAGGAATGACCAATAAAAAATACGGCAGGATTGGCGATGCTCCCATTATTGGTGCAGGAACTTACGCCAATTCACAAGTAGGCATTTCGGCTACCGGTTGGGGCGAATATTTCATCCGGGCTACCGCAGCCCGAACGATTGCGGCAAAAATGGAATATCAAAATAAAGACCTTAGGACCGCCGCGCAGGAAACCATTGACGAAATTGAAAAATTGGGTGGTGATGGCGGTTTGATCGCTTTAGATAAAGATGGAAATATCGCCATGCCATTCAATACCGCTGGAATGTATCGCGGTGCAATGACGGAAAATGGGGAAATCATGATTGAAATCTACAAATAAATATGGAATTTAAAATCGATAAAATTCAAGATTGGCAAAAAGTTATTGATGAAATTTTGCCACAACTTCAACAAAACATTCTAATGTTAAAAGGAAATCTTGGCGCTGGAAAAACAACGTTCACGCAATTTCTATTAAAAAACTTAGGCAGTACAGATGAAGTTTCCTCTCCTACCTACTCCATAGTAAACGAGTATGATACCCCGAAAGGAATCGTGTTTCATTTTGATTTATACCGCCTGAAAAATGCAGCGGAAGTTGAAGATATCGGTATGGATGAGTATTTAGACAATGCCTTCCTGAGCATTATTGAGTGGCCTGAAGTTTATGAAGAAGAGCTAATTCACTTCCCTCATCACGAAATGACCATTGAAAATAACGGAGAATATCGGGTAATTAACTTCCGGTAAATTGTGCTGAATTAATACTCAAATCATTGTATCTTTGCGCACTGATTCATTTGAATGAGTCGGCTTTATCAAAACTTATCGCATGAGTCACACCCACGTTTTTACCCCATTTTCTGAACAGGATTTATTGCCACAGGAAGAAAAATTAGAAATTGTCAAGAAAGGAAAGCAGTTTAGCATTGGCATCCCAAAAGAGACTTGTTTGAACGAGCGCAGAACGTGTATTACGCCAGATGCAGTTCAGGTTTTGATCGCAAATGGACATCAAATTATCGTAGAAGCAGGCGCTGGCGAAGGCTCTTTTTTCACCGATTTACAATATTCTGAGGCGGGAGCGAGAATTACACCGAATGCGCAGGAAGCCTTTGAACAAGATTTGGTTTTAAAAATTAATCCTCCCACGAGTGACGAAATTGAGCTGCTAAAAATGAATACCTATTTGGTTTCTGCTTTACAAATCAATTTGCGCGACAAAGAATATTTTAAAAAACTGGCAGAGAAAAAAATTAATGCCATCGCCTTTGAATTTATTGCGGATGAATACAAGCAATTGTCGCTGGTACGATTAATTGGTGAAATTGCGGGCAGTATTTCAGTTCTTTACGCCGCAGAATTACTAGCACTTACCAATGGTTTGATGTTGGGCGGCATTACCGGAGTAAGACCCACCGAAGTGGTCATTATCGGCGCCGGAATTGTGGGTGAATTTGCAACCAAAGCAGCCTTAGGTTTGGGAGCAAGTGTAAAAGTTTTTGATAATTCCCTTTCGAAATTACGACGTTTGCACATGATGGTTGATGGCCGTGTGCCCACCTCAATTATCGATCCCAAGGAGTTGGCCAAAAGTTTAAAACGAGCCGATGTAGTTATTGGGGCTTTGTCTAAATTAAGTCATGTTCCTATTATAACCGAAGAAATGGTGGCTGCCATGAAAAAAGGCAGTGTGATTATTGATGTAACCATTGATAACCGAAAGATGATCGAGACCTCTGAAGTAACCGATATGGAAAATCCTTATGTCATCAAACATGGCGTGGTACATTGCGGTTTACCCAATTTAACATCGAAAATGCCGAGAACTACGACCAAAGCAATTTCAAATTTCTTTCTCTCCTATCTTCTGAATTACGATGATCAGGGCGGTTTTGAAAATATGCTGGTTCACAATAACGAAATGAAGCAGTCGCTTTATATGTATAAAGGCCGCCACACCAAAAAACTGATTTGCGACCGATTTGATCTTACCTATCACGATATCAACCTTTTAATTTTTTAAATGAGAAAAGCTAAATTCTTTTTACTGGGTCTTATTCCCGGACTTATACTCGTGTTTTTTATTTTGAATAAAAAAGGCGCAAGTTGTAGCGGATATCTCCCAAACTCCCGGGTGATTGCAGAAACATTATCCAAAGAATTCACTTACTCCGACGCTGTTAAAGCGGAAATGAAGTTTCTGAAAATTGATGAAAAATTCCTAAAAGACAGTATAATCACCAGAGGAAACGTAGATTTCGAAAAAAGCAATGCGCAGAAAAAACCTTGTCCGAGTTATATTTTGACCTATCCTAAGAAAAATCCACGCTACGAAATTGGATTTGAAAAATGTAAGGAACAAACGATTGTACAAAGTTTCAAAAAACTACGTTAAGCCTCATAGTTACTAATTAATTCTGCTAAAATCGTTAGTAATAATCGCGGTAAATAAAAACAAGCCAGTATAACTGACGAATTCCTGGAAACTTTAAAAGAAATCTACATATGAAATTAACCATCATCGGTGTCGGTTTAATTGGGGGCTCTATCGCCTTGAAGTTACGTGAAAATCATTTCGTAGATTATGTTTATGGGGTGGATCAAAGTGAGCAGCATTTGGCGGAGGCGGCGGCCTTAGGGATTATTGATGAAGGTGCTTCGCTGGAACACGCCCTGAAAAACGCTGATTTAATCGTGTTGGCGATTCCGGTTGATTCTGCGAGAAAACTGCTGCCGAAAGTTCTTGATTTGGTTCAGGAACATCAAACAGTAATGGATGTGGGATCGACTAAGACAGGCATTGTACAATCGGTTCAAAATCATAATAACAGAAGTCGTTTTGTGGCTTTTCACCCGATGTGGGGAACGGAGAACTCAGGACCGAAGTCTGCAATTGCAGACAGTTTTACTGGTAAAGCCGGGGTAATTTGTGACCGGGAACATTCTGCTCCAGATGCTTTGAAAATAGTTCAAAAGGCTGCAGAACAACTGGAAATGAATCTCCTTTATATGGATTCAGACAGCCACGATGTACACACCGCTTACATTTCTCATATTTCGCACATCACTTCTTACGCGCTGGCAAACACCGTTCTGGAAAAGGAACGCGAGGAAGACACCATTTTTCAACTGGCGAGTTCGGGTTTTTCAAGTACGGTTCGCTTGGCAAAATCACACCCTGAAATGTGGGTTCCGATATTTCGGCAGAATAAGGAAAATGTACTGGATGTTTTGAATGAGCATATTACGCAACTTCGCAAGTTTAAATCGGCTTTAGAAAAGGATAATTATGATTATTTGGAAGAGCTGATTCGGAATGCAAATAAGATAAGAGGGTTACTTGGGTGATAATACGAAGGTTTTCAACTCGCTAGAATTTTAATTGATCGCTGAAATTTTCGATGAAAACTTCATACCCGCTTGGAAAATATTTTATCGGTCATTTTTTTACATTAAACCCTTTGCAATTAGATATTCAATTTTTTGATTTTTTTGGCTTTGATTCGTTTCAAATCTAAAATTAATTTCGTCTTGCAAAGCAAAACAGCTATGCCTACGTTTTTTTATTCTGGTTTGTTCAGGGTCCAAATTAGTGCTTTTTCTTTTGTCGCTCTAAATATGGTATTGTGCTTTTCTTTGGGCTCAGGAGAATAATTCCACTTAATATTTGGTAAATTTTCCGCTTTTAATAGGTCACTAAATTTACGAACTGTTTCAGAAATGTCTTTTGCATCTGAACCTGCAAACCAAATTCTTTTTTCAGTTTGTGGAAATTTTGCTAAATGCCCCTTTGTCGTTTTTATTAAAGATTTGTCGTTCCACCAAAGTGAAGGATCAAAGGCAATATAATTATCAAACATTTCTGGTGTTAAGAGAAAAGTTTCCACCACAAAAAGACCCGACAATGATTCGCCAATAATACTTTTCTCATTTGTTGTTCGATAGCGTTTATTTATTTCTGGGAAAAGTTCTTCTTTAATAAAAGCTCTAAATTTTGCAGATCCGCCAACAACAGGTGCAATTTCTTTATCTTTTTCAACTTCTGTTGGTCCTGTTAAATCTCTTCTACGCTGTGTGTTCGCAATACCGACCAATATAATTGGCGGTATTTTTTTTGATTTTACAAGTTCTGCAATGGTATTGGCAATGTGCGGAAAATCTTCCTCCTTTATTCCACCGTCTGCCATATACATAACGGGAAAAGAATCGGCACTTGATTTATATTGTGGTGGTATCCAAACATTAATATTTCTAGTTTCTCCAACTTCTTTTGATTCTATAGTGAATTCGTCGTGATTTGGGATTGGGTCGTTGTATTTTTGTGCGCTTGAGCAACTTGTAAGTGCAACAAGTATAAAAAGCAAATTGCAATAAATGATTTTCATATTTTCTGTTTTTATCAATTTAGGTGATGACTGATTTCGTATGGAGATCACCAACAATTTCGCGCTACTTTTTGTAGGTGGGCTATAAAAATACGAAAACTTTGTACTTGCCGAAAACTTAATTGATCGCTAAAATCTTCGATGAAAACTTCATACCCGCTTGTAGAAATACCATGTTGACAACTCCATAGAAACCAAAATACTGCCGAAAAACGACCGAAGATGCAGCATGGCAAGAGCGTAGTCGAAGAATTCAACATGCTTTCATTTGGCTTCGCCGAACCTTCGGTTTCTTGTCTTTCAGACAAAACGAAAGCTTAGTTATTAGGTGGCGTTTCTATGCTGTAGTAGGATTCACATGTAATTGTCCACCAACGGCTTTAAGAACTTTCATTATTGTTGCAAATTGTGGTTTAGCACCTTCTGATAAGGCTTTGTATAAACTCGGTCTACTTAGTCCTGTTTCTTCTGCAATTTTAGTCATTCCAATCGCTTTAGCAACACTTCCAATTGCGACAATTATATCTGAGTCATTTCCTTCCTCCAGTACAGTCTTAAGATATTCTGCAATCATTTCGTTATTGTCTAAGTAATCGGCAATATCAAATTTTGATGTATTTATTTTCATTCTTTCTTTAATTTATTCCAAATTTGAGTAGCTTTATCAATGTCCTTTTGTTGAGTTGATTTATCTCCGCCCATTAGAAGAATAATGATTTTTCCGTCAGTTTCCTTAATGTAAATTCTATAACCCTTTGCGTAATTAATCTTTAACTCAGTAATTCCATTTCCAACTGGTTTAAAATCTCCGAAATGTTCATCGTTTTCCAATTTTTGAATTCGGAACAAAATTTTCGCTTTTTCTCGTATATCATTTAATTTTCTAAACCATTTGTCAAACTCTTTAGTTTTTTCAATAAAGTACATATAAAAATGTATTCATTTGGATACAAATTTAATAAAATTATTTGAATATTAAAAACTAACTTTTTTGGGAACTGTCTTTGGAAATTTTGCACAACGGTTGGTGATGGTGCGGCTTTAACGCGGACACTTTCTTATTATAAATTAATCTTCGGAACATCTAAAATCTTTAAACTTGCAATTCCTCCGCACTATTGCCAATACGATTAGGCGTTCGTTATTTTACTCTCGCAGCAATATCATCGAATTTTTCATGCAATAAAAGTCCATAAAGTTCTGAAAATTCCTTCCAATCTTTTGCCCGATGTTTGGTTTCCTGTCCTTCTAAAATTAATGAAAGCGTCAAATCTTTATTCACTTCAATCACATTTTCGTCATCGGTTATAACAGAAACCCAAAACGCTCCGTGTTCGTCATCCATTAGTTGAATGTCAGCAATAGCTTTTGCTATATCTGTTTCATCAATATTATCTTTTTGATAACCGCTAGCACATTGTATATAGTTTCCTGTCATTGCGTTAACTTATATGATTCCAAAATCTGCTCATGTCATTGTCAATATAGGATTTCAAAAGAATTCGAAAATCTTCGTTGATGTCAAGATTAAGTAAGTCTTTTGATAAATCGGGTCTAATTGTCCATATCCAACAGTAAATTTCCTCTTTAAGTGGCGGTTCATTGTCTGGAATGAACTCGATAATGTCTTCTGAAACTCCTATTGTATTTTCAACTAAAGTGTCAACTGCTGAAAGTCTTTCGTCAAAATGTTAATACGATGTGCTTGTTGCACAACCAAATGTAATAGAAATAAAATACATAAAAAAGCACTTTTTTATGTATTTAAGTGTTTGATATATAGAATATTATCCGTAAATTAG
>NZ_JAUFQB010000063.1 GCF_030409525.1 Kaistella yonginensis
AAAATCACTTCCTTTACAATGATACAGTATCTGAATTTTTTCGTTTTTAAAAGAAGTATAAATAAAACAAAAATTAATTTATGCTAAATGCACAACAGGTTTAGAATGTCTTGGTCCATATTCTGTCCAATTTGAAATTTTATCATATTCTATTGGAAGAATTATTATATTTTTTAAATCTATAATCCCGAACTTTTTATTTTTTTGAACAATGAATTTAAAATGATCATTAAAAATAGGATCAATCGAGTCGTAACCTGGCAGAACTGTTTTGTTGTTGAGGTCTATAATTTTCGGTCCATTAAAAGATTTTGCAACAAAATAATTGGCAGAGTCGTTTGGCTTTTCATCCCCCTGATCAAAAATAGGATACAGGGACAGATAACTTATTGGTGTTAACTCTACATTATTAAGATTAATAATCCCAAATCGATTATTTTTCTTTGCGATCGAAAAATCATTTCTGTCAAAGTATAAACCTTCATCATAAATAAATGGAATCTTCACATTTCCTTCTGCGTCAATTAAACCATATTTCCCTTTAAAATTTTGAAACGAAATATAATCTCCCTGAAGAGCGAATGAACTGGAATAATCATCTACTTTAGCTTCGGCGATCTTCTTTAAATTCTTATTAAATAATCCTCGCCTATTTCCTTTTTCAAAAAAATAAAATCGCGGATTTGGGTTTCCGTTAGAATTATAATTTTCAATTAAATCATACTGAAGAGGAAACGCAATTTTACCATCACTTTTGATCATTCCAAATTTCCTTTTGTTCATTACGATCGCATTATTGTTGGAATCAAAAGAAGTAGCGGAATCGAAAACCCGATTCCCAAAAGCAGGTTTTAAATTTTTACTGAGAAATAAATATTTACTACTTTTCTTTACAGATGCAGGTCCGTTTTCAAAAAAAGTAGTTCGATCATTTTTCCAGGCTCTTTGAACATTCGCATATAAAAAGTCTGATAATTGATTTCCCTTGTTATCAAAAAAAGCCCATTTATAATTTTTGCGAACAATGACCATATCATCCAACTGTTCACTTTTTACCATTTCATAAATAATCGGAATAACTTCCTTCCCTTTTCCATTAATGAAACCCCATTTTTTATTTAGTGAAACTGCTGCTAATCCATTTTGATTAAAATATCCGCCAGTGTCATATTTCAACGGAATGACCAATTCTCCTTTTCGGTTGATATAGCCAACTTTTTTATTTGTTTCAACATTGGCGAATCCGTTTGAGAAAATATCCATTTTATCATAATCAGCTTTGATGACGATCTCGTTTTTAGGATTGATGAAAAAATTCTTATTACCATTTTTTACATACGCTACCCCATCTTCGAAAGGATTTATGAAATCATAGATAAATGGAATTTTTATTTCTCCTTGATCATCAATGAAGCCCCATTTGTTTGGCTTAATAAGTAACACTCTTTTCCAGCCAGTTTCTTTATCACCTTCTTGGTAAGAAATATTAGAGCTCGACAGATCAACTTTAGTCTCCTGAGATTTTTTACCGCAGGAAATGGCCACAAAAATTAATAAGTATAAAAAGTATCTCATCCAATCTCCAACTCAATCACATAACCTTCATGTCCTCTTACATTAATAAAGTTTCCACCTTCGAAAGAAAGGTATTGTCCTTTAATTCCTTTTAGAATTCCTTCAAATTCTGGTTTTTTGTCTAAAGTAAAAGACGTGATCTTCTCCGGCGCTTCATAAGGATAATCAAGTTTCGTAACCTCAGCGTTTTCAGAATAGAAGTTTTTGAAATCTTCGGGAAAATATTTTTTTACTTTTTCTCGGAAATCGGCCAAATCTAAATCGTCTTCATAATCATCTTCTAGCATTTTTCTCCAATTTGTTTTGTCGTTAAGGTGTTCTTTCATGGCAACCTCAATCATCCCGGCTTCATAGCGGTTTTCGGTTCTGGCAATCTGAAGTGCAAAAGTTGCTCCCTGATCAATCCATCTTGTTGGGATTTGTGATTCCCGTGTCACGCCAACTTTTACGTCGCCCGTATAAGCAAGATAAACAATATGTGGTTTTAATTGAATCGATTCTTCCACCTCCAGATCCCGTTCGCCAATTCCTAAATGTGCGGTGGACAATTCCGGACGAATGATTGACTCACTTGCGTAAGGACTTTCAAAAAAACATTTTTTACAGAATCCCATTCGGTAGATTTTTTCATCACTGCCACAACTTACACACTCGTAACCAATATGTTTTAATTTAATATTTTTACCAATCAACTGATTCATATTGATTAAATCATTAGAAAGATTTAGGAAATATTGAATTGGGTGCCCATTTTGGGTGGTCATTTTAAGGATTTGTCCAGAGAATTTCATTTAAAAATATTTCAGTAAAAATAATCATTTGATTTTAATTAAATTTGTCTCCTGAATAGCATAAAAATGAATTATCTCGTTACAGGCGGCTCCGGTTTTATAGGTTCTCATTTGGTAGAACATCTTTTAAAAAACGGACATTCTGTCATTAACATTGACAACTTTGATGATTTTTATGATTATCAAATTAAAATCAAAAACACATTAGAGTCGGTAGGGAAAACTTTGGAATTTTCTTTCCATGAAAAAGACCTGGATATTCAAAAATTAATCTTCGAAACGACCTCCAAAAAACATCAACTTTATTATCAAGACATTAGAGATAAAGATGGTTTGGAAAATATTTTTCACAAACATAAAATAGATTTGGTGATCCATCTTGCTGCTTTAGCAGGAGTACGACCTTCCATTGAACGTCCCTTGGAGTATGAGGAAGTGAATATAAGAGGAACCATGAATCTATGGGAATTGTGTAAAGAATTTGAAGTTAAAAAATTCATTAATGCTTCCAGCTCTAGTGTTTACGGAAATAACAAAAAGACACCATTTTCTGAAGAAGATTCTGTAGAGCAACCGATTTCTCCCTATGCAGCAACGAAGAAATGTGGCGAAATTTTAGGACATGTTTATCACCACCTGTATAAAATTGACATGGTTCATTTGCGTTTTTTCACCGTTTATGGCCCGCGACAAAGACCTGACCTTGCCATTCACAAATTCGCAAAACTCATTACCGAAAACAAAGAAATTCCGTTTTACGGAGATGGATCTACGGCAAGAGATTATACCTACATTGATGATATTATAGAAGGTATCCAAAAATCAATTACCTACATAGAAACCCATTATCCGATTTATGAAATCATAAATCTGGGAGAAAGTGAAATTATTAATTTAAATGAAATGGTCGCCACCATTGAGAATGAATTGGAAAAAAAAGCGCAGAAAAAAAAGCTGCCAATGCAGTTAGGCGACGTAGAAAAAACCAGCGCAAATATTGGCAAAGCCAAAACTTTAATCGGTTATCATCCTAGAACTCATTTTCAAAATGGCATAAAAAAGTTTGTGGAATGGTTTTTGAGAAATGGTTCTTGAAAAAAAAATAAATATTAATCAAAGTTTGTTGAAAATCAGAGACAAAAATACTCTTTATGTCATTGATTTTTATATTTTTGCAAAAAATTATATGATATGTATTGGACATTAGAATTGGCTTCTTATTTAAGCGACGCTCCTTGGCCTATGACAAAGGCGGAGCTTATTGATTACGCAATTAGAACAGGCGCACCAATGGAGGTGGTAGAAAATCTTCAAGCCATCGAAGATGAGGGCGAAATCTACGAGTCAATCGAAGAGGTTTGGAGCGATTATCCTACTGACGATGACTTTCTCTGGAATGAGGATGAATATTAAAAAACACAGTCGATAGTCGTTTTCGACCATCGACTTTTATATTTTAGAAAAATTCTAAAAATTAAAATTTTTAAAATGGCCGCATGCTCCCACGCATAAAGCCTAAAGCAAATACTATGGGATTTATAGACAATGTTCTTAAAGGTTTTCTCGGTGACAAAAATGTAACCGACCTCAAAGAAGTAAAAAAAGTTTTACAGAAGATAAAAGCAGCAGAACCCAAAATTCAGGAATTAACCGACGATGGTTTAAGAACGAAAACTGCTGAATTTAAAGAAAAATTAAAAACTGCGACTGCGCATATTACCACGCAGATTGAGGAGACCAAAGAACAGATCAAGAAGTCTACAAACGTTGACGAGAAAGAAGCCCTCTTTTCTAAGATAGAAGCTTTGAAGAAAGATTCCTATCAAATAGAGGAAAAAGTACTCAACGAAATTCTTCCCGAAGCATTCTCTCTGATTAAAGAAACCGCACGCAGACTAGCACAAAACGGAGAAATTCGCGTTACTGCAACAGATTTGGATCGGGAATTTGCTGCATCCAAAGATTTTATAGAATTAGATGGAGATACCGCCGTTTGGAAAAACCATTGGGATGCAGCGGGAACTCCAATCGTTTGGGATATGGTTCACTATGATGTTCAGTTCATTGGTGGAGTTGTATTGCACAGCGGTAAAATTGCGGAGATGGCAACTGGCGAGGGTAAAACCTTGGTAGGGACCCTACCAATTTATCTGAATGCGCTGCCAGGAAGAGGGGTTCATGTGGTAACCGTAAACGATTACTTGGCAAAAAGAGACTCCTTGTGGATGGGTCCTATTTATCAGTTTCATGGCATGACCATCGATTGTATTGATAATCACCAACCCAACTCTGATGCCAGAAGAAAAGCCTATCAATCAAGCATTACCTACGGAACCAACAACGAGTTTGGTTTTGACTATTTGAGAGACAATATGGTGACTTCACCGTCTGAGTTGGTTCAGGGCGAATTAAATTTTGCCATTGTTGATGAAGTAGATTCTGTTTTAGTTGATGATGCGAGAACGCCATTAATTATTTCTGGCCCCGTTCCACAAGGAGACCGTCAGGAATTTGATACGCTAAAACCATCAATCGACCGAATCGTCGAAATTCAGAAAAAAACGGTAAGCACCATTTTCCACGAAGCGAAAAAACTAATCGCCAACGGAAATACGAAAGAAGGAGGATTCAAACTACTTCAAGCATATAGAGGTTTACCAAAAAACCGCCAGTTGATTAAATTCCTGTCGGAAAGTGGCCACAAATCACTTCTTCAAAAGGTAGAAGGACAATATATGCAAGATAATAACAAAGATATGCCGATCGTTGATAAGGATCTGTATTTTGTTATTGATGAAAAAAACAATCAGATTGACCTTACCGATAAAGGCGTAGAATATATGTCTGCCGGAAATGAAGATAAAGATTTCTTCGTTTTAAATGATATCGGAACAGAAATCGCAGAAATAGAAAGACAGAACCTATCGAAAGAGGAAGAGTTTGAAGCGAAAGAAAAAATATTTAGCGATTTCGCTGTGAAATCAGAACGAATCCATACGCTTAGTCAATTGCTCAAAGCATACACCTTATTTGAAAAAGATGATGAATATGTAGTCATTGATGGTGAGGTGAAAATTGTAGACGAGCAAACTGGTCGTATCATGGAAGGAAGGCGGTATTCTGACGGACTTC
This sequence comes from Kaistella yonginensis, assembly GCF_030409525.1. GTDB lineage: Bacteria > Bacteroidota > Bacteroidia > Flavobacteriales > Weeksellaceae > Kaistella > Kaistella yonginensis. The sequence goes on from NZ_JAUFQB010000063.1 coordinate 5,499, forward strand.
ATCAGGCCATTGAAGCAAAAGAAAATGTAAAAATTGAAGCTGCTACCCAAACCTTTGCTACCGTAACCCTTCAGAATTATTTCCGTATGTATAATAAACTGGCGGGAATGACTGGTACAGCAGAAACAGAAGCAGGTGAACTTTGGGAAATCTACAAATTAGATGTTGTTGTAATTCCTACAAACAGACCAATTGTTAGAGATGACAGACAGGATTTGGTTTTCAAAACAAATCGTGAAAAATACAATGCCGTCATCGAGGAAATCAACCGACTAACGGATGCAGGAAGACCCGTTCTGGTAGGTACAACTTCCGTAGAAATTTCTCAATTATTATCAAAAGCATTGCAACTGAGAAAAATTCAGCACAATGTGTTGAATGCTAAACTTCACGCAAGAGAAGCAGAAATAGTAGCGGTGGCTGGTGGTGCAGGAGTAGTAACGATCGCAACCAATATGGCAGGTCGTGGTACCGATATTAAGTTGCAAGGCGAAGTGAAGAAAAACGGCGGATTGGCAATCATAGGAACCGAAAGACATGACTCGCGACGTGTTGACAGACAATTAAGAGGTCGTGCCGGACGACAAGGAGATCCAGGAAGCTCGCAGTTCTATGTCTCGTTAGAAGATAATTTAATGCGTTTATTCGGTTCGGAAAGAATCGCGAAAATGATGGATAGAATGGGTCATAAAGAAGGTGAAGTAATTCAGCACGGAATGATCTCTAAATCCATCGAAAGAGCTCAGAAAAAAGTAGAAGAAAACAATTTCGGGATTAGAAAGAAATTGTTGGAATATGACGATGTGATGAACAAACAGCGTGACGTTATTTACAAGCGAAGAAAGAATGCCTTATTCGGTGACCACTTGAAATATGACATCGCCAATATGATCTTTGATGTCTCCCAATCCATCGTAACAAGAGGTAAGCTAGAGAATGATTACAAAGAGTTCGAGCATGAAATCATTAAGCATTTCACCATGGAAGCTCCGGTTTCCGAAAGTGAATTCAAATCCAAACAAGTAGCAGAACTTACCGATATTCTAGCAAAAGCAGCCACAGAAGATTATGAAATGAAACTGAATCTGTTGAAAGAAAAATCATTCCCAATTATCGAGAATGTCTTCCAAAATCAAGGTTCCATGTTCAAAATGATTCAGGTTCCTTTTACCGATGGAATTAAAACAATGACCATCGTTACAGATTTGAAAGAAGCTTACGAAACCAAATGTGATTCCTTAATCAATGATTTCGAGAAAAATATTTCTCTTGCCATCATCGATGAAAACTGGAAATTACACTTAAGAGAAATGGATGATTTGCGCCGTTCTTCCCAAGGTGCGGTGTATGAACAAAAAGACCCATTGGTCATCTACAAGCAAGAATCATTCTACCTCTTCACCGAAATGGTCGAAAGAGTAAACAAAGAAATTGTATCGTTCTTGTATAAGGGAGAGATTCCTTCGTAGAAAGTAACAGGATTTAATAATAACCCAGAATGAAATTTTCACTCTGGGTTTTTTGACAAATTAAAGTCATATCGTAAAAAAAATCTTACCATTAATTATTTATCCATTTGAGAATATTAGGAAATATAATATTTTCCCTTTTCTTTCTGCTGAAAAATCGAGGGGTATGTCCTGTATTTTTCATTAAAATTAATTGATGTGGAATTTCTTTTTCTGTCAATACTGAATCCAAAGCCAAGCCTTGTTTTTTGTTCACCAATAGATCTAAATCTCCTTGGAATATAAGAGTCGGAACCGCCGTTACATTGGCTAAAGGGCTGGCTTTTTTAAATTCTTCCGATAGATTCTTCCGGTTAAATTTCACTCCTACCACATCCTGAATGGTGGGCGAGGAATATCTAGAATAAAAAGAGTTGATATAATTTTCCGTGTAAAAATCAGTTGGTCCACTCAGCGAAATAATTTTTTTGATCTGATCGGGATTATTATAGCCATAGAGCATCGCAATATGCGCACCTGAACTTTCGCCTAAAATCACATAATTATTTTTTAAAAACCCCTCTTTCTCTGCCAACGAATTTACTTTTTGAATTGCTAAACCAATATCTACAACTTGTTCCTTATAAGTGATTCGTTTATTGACGAGGCGGTAATTGATGTTGGCGGTAGGAATATTATTTTTATGCAAAAACTTCTGAATCATCTTCATGTGTTCCTTTCTTCCCAGCTTCCATGATCCACCGTGTACGATGATTACCGCAGGATTTTTTTTATTAAAAGAGCTGGGAATAAATACATCCATGTTCTGCTTCTTCGCTTCGCCGTATTTCAGATTATAAATTTTCTTTTCATTTTCTTCTCCTAATTTAACACGGTATGTTGTATTGCAGGCAGTAAAAACTAAGCTGAAAAGGCCGGTGAACCACAGATGATACTTTAGAACATTATTTTTCATAACGGGTACAGTGAAAAGTTTATACCAAAAATTGATTTCCTGATAAATATCAATATAATGAGATAAAATTTTCTAATAATTTGATTATGAGTAAAATAAACCTATTTTTAATCTTTTTCTTACAAGAAACATCTGGCAAAATCATCAATCATTGGATTCTTTTTCTAGCAAAAATTCTAATTATTTTTGTAATTTTAAAGATTAAATAATAGGATTAATGGCATTAATAGATTTATCAAAGCAAGTCGCTCTCGGTATTGATATTGGGGGAACCAATACAAAATACGGGCTCGTAAATCATCGTGGAGAAATTTTAGAAAAAGGAAATCTTAAAACAGATGATTATCCTGTTGTAGAAAATTTTATAGAAGCCTTGCATTCCAAAGTTTCACCGCTTATCAAAAAATATTGTGGCACCAGTAAATTCGACGGAATCGGAGTGGGCGCTCCCAACGCCAATTATTACACCGGAACCATTGAGCAGGCACCAAATCTTCACTGGAAAGGCATCGTACCCTTTGCAGAATTAATGACTAAAAAATTCGGGGTCCCTTGTAAAATGACCAATGATGCCAATGCTGCAGCGCTAGGCGAAATGATGTTTGGTGCAGCCCGAGGGATGAAAGATTTTATTATGATTACTTTGGGAACAGGCGTAGGAAGCGGAATTATATCGAACGGCCAATTAATCTATGGACATGATGGTTTTGCCGGAGAATTAGGCCATACCATTGTAAAACCTGGCGGCAGAAAACACTGGAGCACAGGATCAGAAGGCTCCCTGGAAGCCTACGCCTCAGCAACTGGAATTACGATTACAGCTAAAAAAATGCGCGCAGAATTTCCGAATTCAATGCTGAATGATTTTTTAGAAGAAGAAATCAATTCTAAAATTGTTTTTGAGTGTGCCAAAAAAGGAGACCCTACCGCAATCGAAGTATTCCGTTATACTGGCCAAAAATTAGGCGAGGCCTTGGCAAATTTTGTGATGTTCTCTTCGCCAGAAGCAATTTTGCTTTTTGGCGGTGTAATTAAAGCCGGAGATTTCATCTTAAAACCGACCAAACTTCATATGGAACGTAATCTTTTGCCCATCTTTAGAAATAAAGTGAGATTGGTTTTCAGTGAGCTTGACGAAGCAGATGCTGCAATTCTTGGAGCAAGCGCTTTGGTTTGGGAAAAATGACTGGCTTGGTTTTCGTGAAAAATAAAACCAAATTGTATTTTAAATCGTTAATGATTTTAAATAGAATTTGGTGTAGTTATAATCAGAAAAATGTTAATTCTTATCATCAGTAGTGTTTCATTTCTTGCAATGGACAGGAAACTAAAAAAGGTGGCAAATACGAAAAAAATGGACAAACAAAATTTAGAATACCTCACTTTTGGGGGTGGGTGTTTTTGGTGTGTGGAAAGTTGCTTCGATCTATTAAACGGCGTAGATGCAGCTATTTCAGGTTATTCCGGTGGGCATAAAGCAAATCCTACTTACGAAGAGGTTTGCACGGGCGAAACGGGCCACGCAGAGGTTGTACAACTGGCCTACAACCCGAAGATTATTTCTTATGAACAATTAATGGATATTTTCTTTTTCCTGCACGATCCTACGACCTTGAACCGACAAGGTGGTGATATTGGTACGCAATACCGGTCGGTTATTTATTATAAAGATGATGCTGAAAAGAAAAAAGCCGAAGAAGCGATAAAAATATCGGAAGCATCTGGAAAATACAAAGGAAAGTACGTAACGGAAGTCGCCAAACTCGAAAAATTCTGGCCAGCTGAACAATACCATCAAGGGTATTATGAGGCGAATCCGACCCAACCATATTGTAATGCAGTCGTAGGTCCAAAGATTGCCAAATTCAAAAAACACTATGGTGAATTGGGAATGCTGACGCCAGAAACTGCTTAAATATAAAAGCGAAGAACTATTTCTTCGCTTTATTTTTTTGTGTAGAGATAAAAACCTGCTTCCGAAGGATGATCCAAAACATAGTCCTCAGGGTTTTCTTTTCTTATGAGATTATAAATCAATAAATCTCCTGCTGCTGCGCCAGAAAAAAATATTCCAAGTATCAAGATGAAAATATTTCCCACCGATATAGCATAAATGGCGGGGAGAATTCCCAAAATCACTAGCGGTGCTAATAAAGCAATGGTATATTGCTTTATCTTCAAAGGTTCTTTGCAATGACAATATGGAGTGAGCATTTTCCAGAGGATTCCGAATTTGATCGATCGAAAACCATTTTTAGCAAAAAACGCGAAGAATACTCCATGAATTAATTCGTGAATGATGATCCCACTGATTAAAATTATCAAAGGCAGTATGGCTAAATATTTTAGGTGATCAATTTCTAATTTTGGAAGTTCAAAACCCCATATTAAATAAAACGGAAGACCTAAAAGCAAAGTAAAACCAACTAGAAAAAGCAAACCAATTACATTTGCTTTAACTAAATCTATGGTTCTTTTTTCTTTATTGAAATTTTCAAAATTTAGCATTATTGAATATTTATTTTAATTAAAAAATCCCGCTAAAAAATATGGCGGGATTATTTTAATAATAATTGGTGTTATTTTACCAAAGTCATTTCACTAATTAGATGACCTGCTTTTCCGTATTTTTCGATGGTCCAAAGAACCATTCTCACATCTACGTTAATCGTTCGCTGTACTTTCGGATCGAAAATAATATCACCGCTTAAAGCTTCGCTATTTCCGTCAAAAGCTAAACCAAGCAGGTTTCCGTCGCCATCAAGAATTGGAGACCCAGAGTTACCACCGGTGATGTCGTTATCTGATAAGAAATTCACAGGCATAAATCCTTTTTTATCTGTATACTGTCCGAAATCTTTATTTTTAACCAAATCTAGAAATCTTTGTGGCAATTCAAATTCTTCGTCGCCTTTTTTATGTTTAGCTACCATTCCATAAATATCGGTATAGTAATTATTTTTTTCTTTGATTCCAGCATAATTTCTGTCAGCTCTTTCAGGTAGGGTTGTTACTTTTCCTGTAGTCAGTCTCATTGTTGAGTTTGCATCTGGATAGAAAGCTGTATTTGGCTGTGATTTTCTTAGACCATCTAAAAATAATCTGTTGTTTTTGGCAAAAGCATCATCAATTTTAGAGAATTTCTCCCCATTTAGCCTCTGGTCAGCTACAAATCCATTGGCTAATTTCAATAAGGGATCAGCATCGATTTTTAAACGATCTGGATTGTTTACGAAACTCATCACTGCTTCTTTGTTTGCAAAAATAGAAGCGTAAGCCAAGGTCGAAAGATTTTTCGCATCAGCCGACAACAAGGTAGGAGAAGCTACTTCTTTGTTCACTCGCTGCTGATAAAGATTGACCATAGAATTCAACATTTCACCTTCCAGCTTTACATTAAATTTATCGTATACCCTATTGATTGCGTCGGTCACTTTGGTTTTCATAGCGACTTTACCTGCTTCATCTTGATCGGCATAAGTATTAAGAAGAGAACCCAATTGGTAAGCAATAGTAATGTACTTGGCATTTCTTTGTAATTGTGAAGAATAGTTTCTTTCTACATTACGATCAGAAATTTGCGAATAGTTTAATTGAATATCTTTTAAAATACCACCATAGATTTGCTCATTTTCTGGCAGTAAAGCCCAAGTCTGGAATTTTTTTTCTAAAGCTTGCTTTTCAACAATCGTTCCATTTTTAATCACGGCATCGATCGTACCTTGTCTGTTTTTCCAGTAATTGGCTACAGAAGCATATTGAGAAGCGTAGTCAATTTTAGTAGCCTGGTCTTGATCCATATACTTTTTCATAACATCCATGGCTACTTTAGAAGCTTCCACCCAAGCTGGATAATCTTTACTAACCATTTGCTCGATTCCGTAAGAAGTCAAAAATCGATTCGTTCTTCCTGGAAAGCCTAAAATCATGGCAAAGTCTCCTGGTTTATATCCTCTTAAAGAAATAGGAAGCGCGTGTTTAGGTTTCATTGGCACATTCGTTGGCGAATATTCAGCAGGGTTACCATTTACATCTGCATACACTCTAAATACAGAAAAATCAACGGTATGTCTTGGCCATTCCCAGTTATCGGTGTCGCCACCATATTTTCCTAGGGCATTTGGTGGAGTTCCTACCAACCTCACATCTTTAAAATCCTGATAAACAAAATAATAGAATTCGTTTCCGTTATAAAAATCTCGTACTACTACGGTGTATTTTCCGTTTTCTGAATTTTCAGTTTGGATTAATTTATATTCTGCGTCGATGATATTTTTTCTTTCATCTGCAGTCATATTATTGTTGAGTTTGGCATTGATTCTAGCGGAAACATCATCCATTCTCACCATAAATCTAACTGATAGACCTTTTGACGGAAGCTCTTCGCTTCTTTTCATCGCCCAAAAACCATTGGTAAGGTGGTCTTTTTCTGGGGTTGAAAGTGCTGCGATATTTCCGTATCCACAGTGATGATTGGTAAAAAGTAAACCTTCTTTAGATACCATTTCCGCGGTACATCCACCTCCGAACTGTACGATAGCATCTTTTAAACTAGAATTATTGACCGAATAGATTTCATCGGCAGTTAGTTTTAAACCGTCTTTTTTAAGATCGACTCCATTCAGTCTTTTGATCATGCTCAAAAGCCACATTCCCTCGTCTGCTTTTAACTGCAGGAAGCTCAACATAAACGTGAGCAATAAAAAAATTCTTTTCATTTAATAATTTATTTAAGATGCTAATTTAAGAAATTCATTTTACTTGCAGGTAAAAAAAAATGGATGAGAAAAATTCTCACCCATTCCATAGAAAATAATATGAAGATTATTTTTTCATTAATTTAGTTGTTTCAACAGCTCCACCACCATAGAATACTTGTAAAATATAAGTTCCTTTTGCTAAAGAAGAAACGTTAACTTGATTAGTGCCTTTGAAAGATTTTACTTTTTTTCCAGTCATATCAAAAATATTAATTACTTCGATTGATTTCTTAGCAGTTACAGAAACCACATCAACAGCCGGGTTTGGATATACCTGTAATCCTGCTTTCACTGCGTTGTTTGAAACACCTAACAAAGAGCCATTAAATTTGAGAATCCCTTTTACTCCACCCGGACCATCGCTAAATTGACCAGCCCAACCTGTTGTCACATTTAAAAAATCCACTTTCCCTCTTTGTGAGCCTGCATCAATTGCGGTCCATGTCTGACCGCCATCGGTAGAATAAGAAGACCCCAACCATTCAGGTCTTGGTTCTGCTGCCGTACCTGGATTAATTCCAGTAGATACATAAGTATTTGGAGTACCTGGAACATGAGTAATATCGCCAAAATACCAAGGCCCAGTAGGCGCCATTGCCGTCCAGCTGGCTCCACCATTGGATGTTGAATACAGGACCGCGGATGTTGTTAAAGGATCATCTGCTCCGTCGACCGTCAGTAATAGTCCATTATTTGCGTCTTTAAAGGCAAAGCTTCCTGATGACCCAGAAGTAATCACTCCTCCAAAGTCATTCGCTGGCGACGGAGATACCGCCCAAGTTGTCCCGCGATCTGTAGATCGCATAATTCTACCGGTGCTTGTTCCTACCCACAAATTGTCACCTACTACAGCCTTCAAACCGACGTAGGTAAATTCATCGCCACTTTCAGGAGCGAGTGCTCCAGCAACGGGAGTCCAAGACGTTCCGCCATCATTGGTTTTAAACATTTCAAATTTGCCACTTAGCGGATCGCCACTGGTCCAGCCATTATTGGCATCCCAGAAATAAATATGGTTGGCAAAAGATCCCGCAGTATAACCCGATGTTTGCTGGTTCCACGAAGTACCGCCATTAATAGTTTTCCAAATTTTATTCGCATTTGGTCCTGTACCTGAAGGTGCTGTCACGATCCAAGCGGTATTTGCGTCGATTGCTGCAATATCAGAGATCAAAGCGTTCCCACCAAGTCCTGAAATAGCATTTGCTGTCCAAGTTGCCCCACCATTTACGGTTTTAGAAACAATTTTTGGGTAAGTTCCCCCTCCTGAACCATCGTAGGCAAAAATCCAAACGGTATTTGCGTCTACAATGACCATTTCATCTACACCAAAATTTAATGGAAATTGCGTCGCTTGGTCTACCCATGTTTGAGCTTGAGAGACCATTGAAACTAGCGCAAAACCAGTTAGTAAAAGTTTTTTCATAATATTAAAAGTTAATTGATTTTTGGTAAAAAAAGGGATTAAACTAATAAAAACCAAAATAAATTGACACTTTTTTACTGTATCAACCAAAAAGATGAAGATGTAACATCTATAATTAAATCCTTTTTTCGTAGAATGCAGGGGATAGAATAGCTTTTTCTAAGGTTTCAGCATTTCCGAATGGGGAATATTATCTTCCAAATAATTTTTTCCTGTGGGTAAAAATCCCATAGCGGAATAAAACTGGAGAAGATAATCTTGGGCAGAGATTCGGATGGAACTTTTTCTAAATCTGGCTTCAACACTATGGATTGCCAAATTCATTAAGGTTTTACCTAAGGTCATTTTTCGAAAATTGGGGTTGGTTAAAACACGACCGATTGAGCTTTCATCATATTTTAGCCCAGGTCCGAAAATTCTGCAGTAGGCCGCGACCTCACCCTCAGTCTCTGCCCAAAGATGGATTGCTTGGGGATCATAACCATCAATTTCAGGATAGGGACAGTTTTGTTCTACAACGAAAACCTCAATTCTTACTTTTAAGATTTGATGCAATTCTCGGGTTGAAAGTTCCTCGAAGGTTTTAATTTTCCAAGTGAGATTCTTCATGTTTGAAAACCAAATAAATTACATTTTAAAACTTAACATGGTTGTTCAACAAGAACTCGTTGGTTTTTGAAATGAAATCAAGAATGGCATCGCCACCTGTTTTTTTCTCTGCGGAGGTAATATAGGTTTCCGGCAAGTCTTCCCACGTTTTTAGTAATTCTGTTTTGTAATGTTCCACATTTTTAGCGATCACATTGGGTTTCAACTTATCTGATTTGGTGAAAATAATTGAAAATGGGATTCCATTTTCTCCACACCATTCGATAAATTCAACATCGATAATTTGTGGCGTATGTCGGGAATCGACTAAAATGAAAAGATTCACCAGGTTTTTTCTGTTTAAAATATAATTGGTGATTAATTTTTCAAAATCTTTTCTCATCGTTTTAGAAACCCGCGCATAACCGTACCCTGGTAAATCGGTCAGGTACCATTTTTCATTAATAATAAAATGGTTAATTAATTGCGTTTTTCCAGGCGTTCTGGAAGTCTTGGCTAAATCCTTATAGTTCATCATCGCATTAATCAACGAAGATTTACCTACGTTTGATCTTCCGATAAAAGCGTATTCGGGTAGCTCACCTTCCGGGCAGTCTTGCCATCGATCACTGCTTTTTACAAATTCTGCTGTTTTGATAACCATAATTAATATTGTTTAAAATGTAATTAAATAAAAAATGGAAGAATAAACTTCCATTGAACTACTTTTTTGTTTTTTGCAACCAGGAATATAATATTTCATTAAATTCATTAGGCTTTTCCATCATAGCAGCATGGCCACATTCTTCAATCCAAAATAAATCGGAATTGGGTAATGATTTATGCATATCAACTGCCACTTCTGGTGGGGTTACATTGTCTTGTTTTCCCCAAATTAAACATACAGGAATGGTGATTTTCGGCAAATCATTCAACATATTATGTTTAATTGCGCTTCTTGCGAGCATTACTGTTTTTATTCCTTTCATTCTGTCATTAACAACAGAAAAAACTTCTTCAACCAATTCGGAGGTTGCCACTTTCGGATCAAAAAACACTTCTTCTGTTTTTTTGCGGATATATTCTTTATCGCTTTTTCTCGGGAAACTGTCTCCAAAAGATCTTTCATATAAACCGGAACTACCTGTAAGGACTAGGTTTTCAACCAAGTCTGGTCTTGCTAAAGTCAGAATTAAACCAACATGTCCTCCCATTGAATTCCCAACAATAGTGGCGGGTTTACCTACTTTTTCTTCAATAAATTTAGAAACATGCTTCGCAATTGTTGTAAGATTGGTGTTGAGTACAGGCAAATCATAGATCGGAAGAACTGGGACGAAAACCTGGTATCCTCTGGTTGCAAAATATTCAACCGTATTGTCGAAATTGCTTAAACCACCCATTAGCCCGTGTAATAAAATCACCGGATCTCCTTCTCCTGCTTCTATAAAAGCAAACTTCTTATCTTTTTTTGTTTTGAATATCATAAATTTTCGCTATCAGCGTGTGCAAAAATACAAATTAAACGCCAAATTAAATTTATTTAACCTTATTTATCAATTAAATTTAAATATTTTCAGCAGAACTCACAACTTCGTTTCTTAAAAAACCAAATCATTTTTTAACTGGTTTTTAATCAAGATGTTAATATAAAAATCAAAACTTATTAACATTAAGTCAAAAAGTGGGAAAAAGTGGGAGCTTTTGGAAATTTTTATATAAATTTGTCCCAAATGAAGAATTTCATCGGGACATATGAATGCAGAATAGACGACAAGGGTCGCCTCAAACTCCCTTCATCTCTAGTTAAACAGATGGAGAATTTTGGCGATGGGTCCTTTGTGGTCAAACGTGCTGTATTTCAACCCTGTCTGGAGGTTTACCCAATGCAAGGTTGGGAACAACTGATGAATAAACTCAATAAACTCAACCGTTTCATCAAAAAAAATGCTGATTTCATAAGAATGTTTACCGCGGGTGTAAAAATCGTGGAGGCTGATAATGCTGGTAGGTTACAAATTTCCAAAGACCTTACCCATTTTGCAAACCTTAAAAAAGAAATTGTAATTACAAGCGCTGGTGAACTTTTTGAAATTTGGGATAAAGAAGCGTATGAACGGGTGATCAGTACTTCCGAAGATGATTTTGCAAAATTGGCCGAAGAAGTGATGGGCGAGATTAGTTTCGATGAAGAGAAACCATAAACCAGTTGAAAATTATTAAAACACTAATTAGAAAAAATGTATCACAATCCTGTTTTGCTAAAAAAAAGCGTCGATGATTTAGTCACAAATCCTGACGGGATCTACGTGGATTGTACCTTCGGAGGTGGTGGCCATTCTCGTGAAATTCTAAGCCGGCTTTCTGAAAAGGGGAAGTTGTACGCTTTTGATCAAGATTTAGATGCATTAAACAATACCATTGACGATGCAAGATTTACCCTTATCAATCAGAATTTTAGATTTTTAGAAAATGCTTTATTAATGTATGGTGTTTCTCGAGTTGATGGTGTATTAGCAGATTTCGGTGTTTCTTCTCATCAGTTTGATGAAGCAGATCGTGGCTTTTCAACTAGAAGCAATGCTCCTTTAGACATGCGAATGAATGTGATGCAGCTTTTAGATGCTAAAAAAATTATTAACGAATACGAAGAGGATCATCTCGCAGATATTTTATTTCAATATGGTGAAATCCGCGAATCCCGAAAATTAGCACGTGAAATCGCACACCACCGAAAACTAAAACCCATTGAAACGACGGAAGATTTAAAAAAACTCTTCAGCTATATTCCGCAATTCAAGCAAAACAAAGTTTATGCACAGATTTTTCAAGCCATAAGAATTGAAGTCAATCAAGAATTAGAAGCTTTGAAAGAAATGCTTTTGCAAGCCCATCGAATTTTAAAACCGGAAGGGAGATTGGTTGCAATTTCTTACCACTCACTAGAGGATCGATTGGTTAAACGATTTTTGAAAAATGGAATGTTTGAAGGCGAACCTGCCAGAGATATTTATGGAAATTACGCCAAGACGTTTGATCTTTTACAAACAAAAGCAGTGATTCCGAATCGCCAAGAAATAGAAGAAAACTCGCGAGCGAGAAGTGCAAAATTAAGAACAGGAATTAAAATATAAGCAATCAGCAATATATTTAACCATTACTGATTGCTCATTAAAAGATATGGCAAAAAGACCTGCAAATCGTCCACAAAAAAAACTCACTTTTATTGATATTATAAAAGGGAATTTTTTGAACCGCGATGAAGTGACCATTCATTATCGGTATTTTTTACTGGTGTTTTTTTTATTGATGATTATGATTTATAGCAACCATTTGGTGAGCACAAAAATCGAAAAGGTTAATGATTTGAAAGAGCAAACAGAAGAATATAAATCGAGAAATGCGTTTGCACAAAGCAGACTCATTAAAGTTAAATTAGAGTCAGAATTAGGGAAAGAAATGGTGCAGGATTCTTTGCTATCATTAGAAAATCATCCACATAAAATATTGATAAAACTAGACAGTTTAGATGGCGGTACAAAATGAATTTGAAAAAAAACGCTCAAACACATTGAGATGGGGCTACCTTTTTACAGGGTTTGCCTTCGTTTTGTTTGTGGTTTTTCTCGGTAGAATTCTCTTTTTACAAAATACCAATGTTCAAGAAATCAAAGATGATTATATCAATAAAAATTATAGAGAAGCTACACTACAAGCAGCACGGGGAAATCTTTTCGCATCCGATGGATCGATTTTAGCAACCACTGTCATGCGCTATGATATTTATCTTGATTTCAAAATTGTTAAAGACACTGTTTACACCAATAACATTGGCGCTTTAACAGACTCATTATCAAAGATGTTCGGTAAGCCGAGAAGTTATTTCAGAGACCGATTTGATCAACAGAAAAAAGCTAAAAACCAATATTACTCCTTGGTGAAAGGTCTGGATTTTGATGATTATGATCGACTTCGCAAATTCCCCATCTTTAAAAAAGGAAAAAACCGAGGTGGATTTATCGTAGACAGAAATTACAAAAGAGAACTGGCCACTACGCAAATCGGTGCAGGAACCATTGGGATGGATAATCAAATTGGAAAATCTGGTCTGGAAGGTGCCTTTTCGAAATATTTAACCGGAACAGATGGAACGCGTCTGGAACAAAGGGTAAATTCTAACCAATGGAAACCAATTGATTACTGGAAAGTAAATGAACCCATCGATGGACAAGATGTTTATACCACAATCGACTTACGGATTCAAGATATTGCACATTCTGCTTTAGAAAAACAACTCATAAAATTCGATGCAGAACACGGTAGCGTTTTGGTCATGGAAGTTGCAACCGGAAAGGTAAAAGCCATGGTTAACCTACGAAGAACCGAGCCAGAAATTTATGTTGATGCTTACAACTATGCACTGAAAGATAATATTGAACCGGGATCTACCTTCAAAACAATATCATTATTGGCTGCAATGGATGATGGATTTATTGATGAAAACACCACTGTAAATGTGGGAAATGGGGTGTGGACTTATGCCAAGCAAAGAATTTCTGATGGTCATGGTGGTGGAACTTATGAAATCGCTGATGTGTTGGCCAAATCCAGCAACGTCGGCACTGCTAAATTAATAACGCAGTATTATGCCCATAAGCCACAGGTTTTTTTGGACCATATGCGACGTTGGAAATTATTCGATAAAATGGAGATTGAAATTCCCGGAGTTACAAAGCCACGAATCTTAACACCAAACAGCAAAAGCTGGAATGCAGCAACCCTCGCATCTATATCATATGGATACGCAACCAATATTAACCTTTTACAGTTAACTACATTTTACAATGGCATTGCCAACAAAGGGAAAATGGTAGAACCACTTTTTATTGAAAAAATACTTAAAGATGGCAGAGTGCTTTATGAAGCGAAGCCAAAAGTAATGGTTAATAAAATGGCCTCAACAAAAGCGATTGAAATGATGACCAGTGCCCTAACCAAAGCAGTAGAAAAGGGGACAGCAAAAAGTATTTTCACACCGAATCTTCAAATGGCAGGTAAAACCGGAACTGCGAGGTTTGAATATTGGCTTCCGGGTCCGATGAAATACCGCAGCTCGTTTGCCGGATTCTACCCTGCTGACAATCCGAAATACACTTGTTATATCATGATTAGCGAACCAGACAATTCAAAAGGATTTTATGGCTCTACCGTTGCAGCACCAGTATTTAAAGAGATTGCAGGAAAGACATTTTTAAAAACACCACAGAATATTGAGAAAGAAATGTTGGTCGAACGCAAAGTAGACCTCAGCAAAATGACACTGCCAAATGTAAAAGTGGCCGTAAAAAACAAAACAATGCCGAATGTCATGGGACTTATTGGTAAAAACATTATCCCACAACTAGAAAACCAAGGTTATCGGGTTGATTACAAAGGAGTAGGAAAAATAAAAGAACAGTTTCCATTAGAAGGAACCATCATTAACAAAGACCAAAGAATTTATCTGCAATTGCAAAATTAAAATAAAAGGGAAAGTCTCAAGAGATGAATTAAAGAGGATCGGAAAAATCCTATCATATTTATAAAATGAATTTAGAAGAAGTATTACATAGAATCCCAGTCCTGGAAATTATCGGAAATAAAGACCGAGAAATTTCAGAACTCATTTTCGATAGCCGAAAAGCTGTGGAGCATTCATTGTACGTGGCGATTAAAGGAACAATTTCAGACGGACATGACTTCATTAATTCTTCCAGTGAAAAAGGAGCAATTGCTATTGTTTGTGAGCATATACCAACCGAAATAAAAACAGAAATAACGTATATAAAAGTACAAGATGCAGCAAAAACCCTAGGTCATCTTGCTTCTAATTTCTATGGAAATCCTTCTTCAAGATTAAACCTCATCGGGATTACCGGAACCAATGGGAAAACCTCAGTTACGACTTTACTGTTCGATATTTTCAAAATCTTAGGTTTTAAATCGGCGCTCATTTCTACCGTAGAATACCGTATCGGTGACGAGGTTATTCCGTCCACCCATACCACGCCGGATATCATTCGCGTAAATCAAATCTTGGCAAAAGCAGTTGCGAAAGGATGCGAGTACGCATTTATGGAGGTTTCTTCGCACGGTATTCATCAGCATAGAACGACAGGTTTACAGTTTAAAATCGCTGGATTTACCAATATTACTCACGATCATTTAGATTATCATAAAACCTTCGACCAATACCTTAAAACCAAAAAAAGATTTTTCGATGAATTAACCTCCGAGGCAATTGCTATCACCAATATTGATGATAAAAACGGCAATGTACTCTTGCAAAACACCAAAGCGAAGAAAAAATCCTACGCTTTGAAAACAATGGCAGATTTTCATGGAAAAATCACAGAAATTGATTTTAATGGAATGTTATTGAACTTCAATGGAAAAGAATTTTGGACAACTTTAACCGGAAAGTTCAATGCCTCTAATTTACTTCTTGCTTATGCAATTGCCATAGAAAGCGGTTTTCATGAAGATGATATTTTACCCGCGATTTCACAATTAAAAAGAGTGAATGGTCGATTTGAAACCTTAAAGTCACCAGGCGGAATTTTCTTCGTTGTTGATTATGCTCATACACCAGATGCACTGGAAAATGTGTTGGATTCGATCAACGAAATCCGCACCAAAAACGAACGATTAATCACCATATTTGGTTGTGGTGGTGATCGAGATGTAGCGAAACGTCCTGAAATGGGGAAAATTGCGACCCGTAAATCTACATTGGCCATTATAACTTCCGACAATCCGAGAACCGAAAACCCTTCAGATATTATTAAAGAAATTGAAGCCGGTGTTGAACCCCAGAACTTTAGCAAATATACGTCTATTCCAGATCGTAGAGAAGCGATAAAAATGGCTATTAAGTTTGCAGAGCCAAAAGACATCGTTGTCGTAGCAGGAAAAGGCCACGAAACCTATCAGGAAATTAATGGCATGAAAAACCATTTTGATGACAAAGAAACGATTATAGAACTCACCCGATTGATGTCTAAATAAACAATGATTGAAGCTAAAATAAAATAGTATGTTATATTACCTATTCGAATATTTAACCAGCCACGGTATTCACGTTCCGGGAATGGGGATGTTTAAATTCATCTCTTTCCGTGCAGGAATGGCCGTTTTATTGTCGCTTTTAATTGCTTTGGTTTTTGGTAAAAAAATCATCAATTATCTGCGAAATAAGCAGATGGGGGAATTGGTGCGTGATTTAGGATTAGATGGGCAAAAACAAAAAGAAGGCACCCCAACCATGGGCGGTCTGATTATTATTTTGGCCACTTTAATTCCGGTTTTACTGTTCACCAAGATTTTCAATATTTATATCATCCTGTTGATTATTTCAGTCGTTTGGATGGGCGCAATTGGCTTTATTGATGATTATTTAAAGAAAATTAAAAAAAATAAAGACGGCTTAAGTGGTAAATTTAAAGTGATTGGCCAGGTTGGTTTGGGCTTAATCGTTGGGGTAACCATGTACTTTCATCCGGATATCACGGTAAAAAGAAAATATGCCGATGCCAAAGAAATCAACCGAAATAACGTAGAAGCCAACTTTATGAAAACGGAGAAATCAACAGTTTCTACCGTCCCTTTTGTAAAAAACAACGAGTTCGATTATAGTAAAATTTTATTTTGGATGAGTCCTGAAGATGCACAGGAATGGGCTTGGATTGTATTTATTCCCATTGTTATTTTCATTGTGACCGCAGTTTCTAATGGAGCAAATATCACCGATGGAATTGATGGTCTTGCCGCGGGTACGAGCGTTGTTATATTATTAACTTTATCATTTTTCGCTTATCTGTCGGGGAACATCATTTTTGCGGATTATCTCAATATTATGTTCCTGCCAAATATGGGCGAAACCACCATTTTCGCACTCGCTTTAGTCGGTGCAGTCATTGGATTTTTCTGGTACAATACCTACCCAGCTCAGGTATTCATGGGCGATACCGGAAGTTTAATGTTGGGCGGAGTCATTGCCGTTTTGGCCATCATTCTCCGAAAAGAGTTGTTGATTCCTGTATTGTGTGGCATTTTCTTAATAGAAAACCTGTCGGTCATGCTACAGGTTGGAGTCTTTAAATATAGAAAAAGAAAATATGGCTTAGCATACGCTCAAAACAACAGGTTATTCAAAATGTCTCCTCTTCACCATCATTATCAGAAAGAAGGATATCACGAAAGCAAAATTGTTAACCGCATGGTTATCATCGGGGTTTTGTTTGCGATTATTTGTTTAATAACATTGAAGATTAGGTAAGAAAAATAGCGTATATCAAATATTTTAAAAAAATAAATTTAATAATGTAAATAAGTCAAAGTACATTTTACTGTATACATTTTACAAAAATAAATATGAAAATAGTTGTTTTAGGTGGCGGAGAAAGCGGCGTTGGTGCAGCATATTTAGCAAAGAAGAAAGGCTTAAATGTTTTTCTTTCGGATAAAGGTGCAATCAAAGATGAGTATAAAAAGCAATTAGTCAACGCTGGAATTGAGTTTGAAGAAGAACAACACGATGAGGCGCGAATTTTAGAGGCAGACTGGATTATAAAATCCCCCGGGATTCCTAAAAAAGCTGAGATTATTTTTAAAATTAATCAAAAGGGAATTCGCTTGTCTTCAGAAATTGAATTTGCAGCAGAATTTACCCAAGCGAAAATTATTGCAATTACAGGAAGCAATGGTAAAACAACCACCACTTCACTTATTTATCATATTTTGAAAAATGATAAGTTGAAAGTTGGTTTAGCGGGAAACATCGGTAAAAGCTTTGCTAAACAAGTTGCCGATGCGAATTTCGATTATTACGTTTTAGAAGTTAGTTCTTTTCAGTTGGATGATATTCAAAACTTCAGACCGTTTATCTCTTTATTATTGAATTTGAGTCAGGACCACCTCGACCAATACAACTATAATTATGAAGAATACGCTCTGGCAAAATTCAGAATTACTGAAAACCAAGAGAATGATAATTTCTTCATCTACAACAAAGATGATGAAATGAGCATGAATCTTCTGGAAAAACTGGCAATCAGAGCAAAGAAAATTCCGTTTTCGACCAAAGAAAAATTAGGGGAAGGAGGCTTTATTCATAATGATACCATCACGGTAAAGATTGCAGAGGAATTTTCAATGAAAATCGCCGAACTTTCTTTAATCGGAAATCACAATATCGCCAACAGTTTGGCCGCCTCTATTGCAGGTAAGTTGCTGAATATCAGTAACGAAAGCATAAGAAATTCATTAATGACCTTTCAGGCCGTTGAACATCGATTAGAGCAGGTTGCCCAAATAGATGGAGTCACCTTTATTAATGATAGTAAAGCGACCAATGTAAATGCAACCTACTTCGCCTTAGAAAGTATGAATCAACCTACGATCTGGATTGTAGGCGGAGTTGACAAAGGAAATGATTATACAGAGATTGAAAACCTTGTTAAAAGAAAAGTAAAAGCAATTGTTTGTTTGGGGATCGATAATCAGAAAATCATCGATTTCTTTAAAGACAAAAAAGAAGCCATTTACAGCACTTCAAGTATGGAAGAAGCTGTAAAAGTTTCCAAATCATTAGCAGAAAAGAGTGATACTGTTTTACTTTCACCCTGTTGCGCAAGTTTTGATTTATTCGATAATTATGAAGATCGTGGAAATCAATTTAAAAAAGAAGTTTTAAAAAAAATCAATAATTCCCTCTCGATGGAAGAGGATTAAGGTGAGGAAAAATGCAGGAAAGAGACCACAAATTTGAATTGTTAAAAGGCGACAAAGTACTGTGGAGCGTAATCTTATTGATTTCGTTCTTCTCAGTGTTTCCTGTGTATTCTGCAAGTTCTAATTTAGAATATATTGTGAATAGCGGAACCACCACGTCGCACCTCATCAAGCACACCTTTTTCGTGGTGCTTGGTTTGGCAATTATGCGTGGCGTAGGTGTTTTTAAGTACGAACACATCGGAAAACTCAGCAGCTACCTCCTAATTTTTACGATTGCATTACTAGGATTAACAATGGTTTCGGGACAAACCATCGACGGTGCTTCGGCTTCACGATGGTTGAAAATACCAGGTACACCAATTTCTTTTCAGCCCTCTTCTTTTGCTTATTTAATGTTAATTATTTACCTCTGCCGGTATTTGACCAAAAAAATTAAAAGAGAGCGTCTTCCGATTGAAAATATATTTTACATTTTCGGACCCGTTTTACTGGTTTTTGGCTTAGTGGCAAAAGACAATGGTTCTACCGCCTTAATGATATTAATGGTATCTTTAATTGTAATGGTAATCGGGCAATTAAATAAAAAATACATTGTTGGATTCGTGGCGCTTTCCTCCGTAGTTATCGGCATATTTATGTTTTTAGCTTTAAAGACGAACTTCATTGAAAATAACAGGGTACATACTTGGATGAGCCGTATAGAAACCTTCACCAAAAAAGAAACCCAGATTGAAGATGAAGCCGATAAAGCAAAAAATTATCAGGTGATGCAAGCCAAAGCAGCCATTGTTCATGGTGGGATTGCGGGAATGGGTCCGGGAAAAAGCGCTTTAAAGCAAATGCTTCCACAGTCTGCCTCGGATTTTATTTTCGCCATCATCGTGGAGGAATATGGTTTTATTGGCGCAACCGTTTTAATTGCGCTCTATCTCATCATGATTATCAGAATCGTAATGATTGCCAGTAAAATGCCCGCCTTTTTTGGGAGTTTATTGGTGCTGAGTCTCGGGACTATGATTTTTGTACAACTATCGGTTAATATTGCGGTCGCCATTAATTTGATTCCGGTCACAGGACAGCCCTTGCCTTTAATAAGTTATGGTGGAACCTCCATGCTGGTCACCTATATTCAGTTAGGAATTATACTGAATGTAAGTTCCAGAATCCAGGTTTATGATGAAGAAGGAATGGGCAAAAAACAGAGTATTGAAGAAATAAATGATATCGCGTAAACACCAATAATGAGCGATGAGGAATGAGCGATAATTGAAAACCCAAAGGGATTAAATTTTAATAGCCATGAGACTTATCTCGTGGAAAGAAATGACTATAATGAGCAAAAGATTAAAAATTCTAATGAGCGGAGGCGGAACCGGAGGACATATTTTCCCGGCAATTGCCATTGCGCAGGAAATTCAGAAGAGATTCCCGCAGGCAGAATTTTTGTTCATTGGTGCCAATGGAAAAATGGAAATGGAAAAAGTTCCACAAGCAGGCTTCCAAATTGTAGGTTTGAATATCGCAGGTTTCGATAGAGGCAATGTATTAAAGAATTTCAAATTGCCTTTTAAATTACTGTCAAGTCTTACAAAAGCCAGAAAAACCATAAAAGAATTTCAGCCGGACTTCGCTATTGGAACTGGCGGATTTGCAAGTGGCCCAGCCTTATTTATGGCAGCCAACTTAGGCGTTCCTATTTTTGTTCAGGAACAGAATTCTTTACCCGGAAAAACAAATACCTATTTGGCAAAAAAAGCAAAAGCCGTATTTACCGCTTATCCGAACATGGATCACTTCTTTCCGAAAACCAAAACTTTTTTCTTGGGAAATCCAGTTAGAAAGACCATTATCACTGATTTAATTGATAAAGAACTAGCCAAAGAACAATTAGGTTTAGATCGAAATAAATTAACCATTCTTTCTGTTGGCGGTTCTTTAGGTTCCAGAACATTAAATAATGGCTGGAAAGAAAATGTGAAACAAATAACCGAAAAAGATTACCAACTCATCTGGCAAACCGGAAAATTAGATTATAAAGAATTAAGTGAAAATTCGCGAATCTCAAATCTCAAATCTCAAATCTCATTGAAGGAATTTATTTCCGATATGGCTTTGGCGTATTCTGCCGCAGATGTCATTGTTTCCCGTGCCGGAGCCATTGCTATTTCCGAATTGGCTATGACGAAAAAACCAATTGTATTGGTTCCTTTTCCTTTTGCCGCAGAGGATCATCAAACCAAAAATGCGATAACACTGGTTGAAAAAAATGCAGCCCGTATCGTAAAAGACAGCGAAATGGCAGAAAACTTTTGGCCTACCGTACTGCAAATTTGTGAAAATGAAGGGTTAAGAAAAGAAATGTCGGAAAATTTGGAATTCTTTGCAAAACCAAAAGCGACCGAGGAAATTGTAGATGAAATTATAAAAACAATAAAACCTAAAATATGAAAGCAAGAATTTTCACTTTGTTGATGATTTGCTTTATTGCAAATTTCTTCACCGCACAAACACTAGTTAAACCTGCAGATTTTAACATAAAAGACATTGCGTCTTATCTTAAAACGCAAAATTTTGTAATTGATGAAATACATGATAACTACATCAAAATTACGGACAATCAAAATAGTTCCATTTTTATCGATATAAGCGAAGACAAAAAATCGCTCCTTTTCAATGTAAAAATTTTACTTAAAAAAGAGGCAAAAGTTTCCGAAATTGAAAGCTTACTCGGCAAAATCAATGATTTAAATATGATCAAAGCGAAATATCTTTCTGAAGATAATTCCGTTTTCTTCCAATATAATTTTTGGATTGATAAAGGATTTACCAAAGAAACTTTGTTAGATGCAATTATCGAATTTGGACTTTACCAAGGAGATTCATTTGCTTTGGACAAAGCTAAAATATTTGAATACCAATAAAATATGAAAAGTTTAACAACATACCAAAACTTCTACTTTGTAGGAATCGGCGGCATAGGAATGAGTGCTTTGGCGCGCTATTTCCAAGCCTCGGGAAAAACTGTTTTGGGTTATGATAAAACCTTAACCAAACTAACCTCTGCCCTAATTTTAGAAGGCATGGATGTCGTTTTTGAAGATGTTGTTACGGAAAAAATTAAAACCTTAAATAAAGAAAATACCCTTGTAATCTATACTCCCGCCATTAAAAAATTAGAAATCCTACAGTATTTTGATGACAATGCGTTTACGGTTTTAAAGCGAGCAAAAGTGCTTGGAATGATTACCGAAAACACCAATTGCATCGCAATTGCAGGAACGCATGGGAAAACGACCACCTCATCATTAGTCGCCCATTTGTGCGAAGAAGCAAATCTTCCTTTCTCTTGTTTTTTGGGTGGAATAGCAGAAAATTTTAAATCGAATTTTCACTTTAATGGAAATGATATTTCCGTTGTAGAAGCAGATGAATACGACAGAAGTTTCTTAACACTGTCTCCGGATTGGGCCGTAATCACCTCCACCGATGCAGATCATCTGGATATTTATGGCGACAATGATACGATCCAAAAAGGATTTCAGGATTTTGCAGATCTGCTGCCGAAAAATCAACAGCTTTTTGTTCGGAAAGGAATACAGATTGGCCACGAGGCAAAAACCTACGCCGTGAATGAAGAAGCCGATTATTACTCCGATAATATACGGGAAATTGGTGATCAAATATATTTTGATTTTCATTCGCCAACCACAGAGATTCATGATTTCGTGTGGGAAATTCCGGGAATTCATAATGTAGAAAACGCCACGGCTGCGATCGCATTATTGAACAATTTCGGTGTTGATTATGCTACTCTAAAAAAAGGAATTGCCAGTTTTAAAGGAATTAAAAGACGCTATACCAAGCACAATTACGAAAGTGGAAAAATTTATATCGATGATTATGCGCATCATCCAACGGAATTAAACGCAGTGATCGGCTCGATCAAAACTTTTTATCCGCACAAGAAATTATTGGTGGTTTTTCAACCGCATCTTTTCAGCAGAACAAAAGATTTCGCTGAGGGTTTTGCAGAAAGTTTAGAGAAAGCAGACGAATTAATCCTGCTTGATATTTACCCTGCTCGAGAATTACAAGAAAACTTTGCAGGTGTCACTTCCGACTGGTTATTAGAAAAAATTAAATTAGATAAAAAGGAAGTTTCTACTTTGGAGAACGCCTTTAATATGATAAAAGAAAAAGAGTTTGAGGTATTGCTCACCGTAGGTGCGGGAAACATTGATACCTTATACGATGGAATTGTAGATTGGCTTGCAGATAAAGAATGAAAAACAAATTCAGAATATTAAAGATTTTAGTTACAGTAATCACCTTTGGATTTCTGCTGAGTTTTTCAGTGAAAAGATTCAACGATAAACCTATGGAAAAAGTGACCGTAATATTAAGTCAAACCAAAAATCCAGTATATTTCATCGATGAAAAAGATATCAAGGAATTGGTAAAAAAATCAAATCCGACTAAAAAAATTGGAGACCTTAATATTCCCGCTTTAGAGAAGAAGTTAAACCAACTCCCGGCGGTAGACAGCGCAAATGTTTATTTGAATTTAAACGGAAATTTAAATTTAGATATTAAGCAACGAGTGCCCGCTTTTCGTTTGAATAAAGAAAATCGTGATTTTTATGTTGATGCAAAAGGAGTAGAATTCCCGATCTCTAAAAATTATTCTTTCCCTTGCATGCTGGTGATGGGAAATGTAAAAAAATCAGAATATGTAGCATTGGCAGAGCTTGTTGCAAAAATTGACCGCGATGATTTTAGTAAAAAATACTTCATCGGTATTGCTAAAAAGAAAGATAATTATGAATTGTTAACCAGCGAAGGTTATTTTAAAGTAGAAATTGGTGATTTGGAAAAAATAGACCTAAAGGTAAAAGGCTTCAAAGCTTTTGTAGAAAAATATTTGATTTATCAAAACCCAGAAAAGTATACGAAAGTATCGGTGAAATACGAAAACCAAATTGTTACTACGCTGAATCCTAATTTTAAGGATAATGACAGTATTATTTCTGTGGGGAAAAAGGAACTTGAAAAACTACCTTTAATCAATAAGAAAAAAGCGGAAGCAGAGAAAAAAGCATTAACAGCGCCTAAAAAAGAAAAGAAAGCATTAGTTAAAATAGAATAATTGAAGTCATAACTTATTAAAACAAGGGTTTAACAATATCGACCTAAAAAATAGTAAAAAATCAAATCGACATAAAAATGGAAAATAACGAGTATTCAGTAGGCCTCGACATTGGTACCACAAAGATTGTGGCCATCGTTGGGCGCCGAAACACCCACGGAAAAATTGAGGTTCTCGGCGTTGGGACCGCAAAAAGTTTAGGAGTTCACAAAGGCATTGTGAACAATATTTCCCAAACCATTCAATCCATCAAAGCCGCCGTAGCCCAAGCGCAATCAAGTGCTGGCGTTGCCATTCAAAAAGTTACCGTTGGTATTGCGGGCAAACATATTCGTTCGCTCCAACATTCGGACTATATCATGCGCGAAAATCCGGATCAATATATTACCGATGACGACATTGAAAAACTAAAAGATCAGGTTAAACAATTGGTGATGTTGCCGGGTGAGGAAATTATTCACGTACTTCCCCAGGAATACAAAGTGGACTCTCAAGGCGAAATTCAGGAACCAGTTGGTATGCACGGAACGCGCTTGGAAGCGAATTTTCACGTGGTTGTTGGCCAAATGGGAAGCATTAGAAATATTGCCAGATGTGTGCGTGAAGCTGGTTTAGAAATGGAAGCCTTGACCCTTGAACCCTTGGCTTCCTCCGAAGCAGTGTTGACCAAAGAAGAAAAAGAAGCGGGTGTTGCCATCGTAGATATCGGCGGTGGAACCACAGATATTGCAATTTTTAAAGACAATATTATTCGTCACACCTGCGTAATTCCTTACGGTGGTGGCATTATTACCGATGACATTAAAGAAGGCTGTTCCATTATTGAAAAACACGCCGAAAAACTGAAAGTGAATTTCGGATCAGCCGTTCCGGAACTCGAAAAAGACACTACTTTCGTCACCATTCCTGGGTTACACGGTAGACCAGATAAAGAAATTTCATTGAAAACATTAGCGCAAATCGTAAGTGCAAGAGTAGAAGAGATTTTGGAAATGGTCAATACGGAGTTGAAGGCCTATGGAGCTTTTGAACAAAAGAAAAAATTAATTGCAGGAATCGTACTGACCGGTGGTGGCTCAAACCTTCGTCACCTTCGTCAGCTCGCAAATTACACCACAGGTTTCGATAGCAGAATCGGTTTTGCTAATGAATATGTGACCAACGATAAGAGCCAGCATTTAAAAGGCCCGGAATATGCAACTGCCATTGGTTTACTCATGGAAAGTCTAAAAATCCGTGACAAGAAAAATGCACCAGAACAAATAGAAATAAAAGAAGAGATTTTCGCAAATGAGAAAACAGAGGAAACCATTAATGAACTTTTACAACAAGATGAAATTCTGACTAAAGAAGAAGTGGTGGCACAATCAGCAGAAAAAAGACGAAACAAGTTGACCATCGGTCAAAAAATAATGGAAAGCGTAAAAAAATTCTTTGAAGAAGTTGAATAATTAAAAAACCAAGTCTATGGAAAATATAAACACTCCTGGATTTTCATTTGATTTACCAAAAGGAAATTCATCAATCATTAAAGTAATCGGCGTAGGTGGCGGTGGCAATAATGCCCTGAAGCACATGTACGAAAGAGGAATTCATGGCGTAGATTTCGTCATATGTAATACCGATTCACAAACTTTAGATAACAATCCGGTTACCAATAAAGTGCAATTGGGTCTTACAATCACTGAAGGCTTAGGCGCTGGTGCAGATCCTGAAGTGGGCGAAAAAGCAGCCATCGAAAGCATCGAAGATATCAAAGCAGCGATGGGACAAAACACCAAAATGGTTTTCATCACGGCAGGAATGGGCGGTGGGACCGGCACTGGTGCTGCTCCGATCATCGCAAAAGTAGCAAAAGATATGGGAATTCTGACCATCGGCATCGTCACCGTACCTTTTAGTTTTGAAGGAAAGAGAAGATTAGAACAGGCTGATTTGGGTTTAGAAAAACTACGAAATAACGTAGACTCGCTGATTGTCATTAATAATGATAAATTACGCCAACAGTTTGGAAATCTAGGCTTTAAATCGGGATTCTCTAAAGCGGATGAGGTATTAACCAACGCTGCAAAAGGTATGGCAGAAGTGATTACCGGCTATTTTGATGTGAACATTGACTTCCGAGATGCAAAATCCGTCTTGGAAAACTCCGGCACCGCCTTAATGTCGAACGGAGTTGCTTCTGGTGAAAATAAAGCCGAAGAAGCAGTGAAAAAAGCCCTGGATTCCCCATTATTGAATGACAACAAAATTACCGGTGCTCGAAACGTATTGTTGTTGATCAGAAGTGGTTCTGAAGAAGTGACCATGGATGAAATCGGGGTAATTATGGATCACATTCAGCAAGAAGCTGGGCATACGGCAGATATTATTTTTGGAGTCGGCACCGATGAAGAATTAGGCGATGCAGTTAGCGTATTGGTTATTGCAACTGGCTTTTCAAAAGATCATCAAAAAAATTCTGGCGTTACCGAAAAGGTAAATTTCACTTTATCTGATTCAATTGAACCGGTTAGAAAAAGAGATAATGCTTTTAAACCTGCCTCGGATGAAGAGAAAAGCACAAAAGACCCTTTCCCTTCGAAAAATCTTTTTATTTTAGATGATGAAGATGATTTCCCGACGAATGAATTTCAAGTAAAAACAGTAGAGAAAAAGAGAGTTATAGAAAGAGAAGCACCGGTTGAACATCATCGTTTTCCAGAGGGTGACCATTCTCCGGAAAGCTATCAAGAAGAAACTTCAGAGCTGGATCTATTTACTTATGAAGAGGATTTGATTGAAGAACCGCTTTCTCATGCATTCACTTTTGAAACCGAAGAGAGAAAAGAAGAAAAAATTATTGAAAACGAACCTACTTTTACGGAAGAAAAACCAATGGAATACAGTTTTTTCGTAAACGAACCGATTGACGAGCCGACCGTTGAAACACCGCAGCCGAAAGCAATCATCAAAGAAGAACCGGTTCAAAAATCCGTACCTCAGGTCGTAGAACAAGTGGTAGAAACAAGCCTGTTCGATGTGGAAGATGATTTTACCTTCATTAATAAAACGCCAAACAGCGAGAAAGTTTTAGAAAGAAGAAATAAATTGAAACAATTCAATTCGAGATATCAGAACTTTGAACTTGAAGATGAATTTGAAACAATTCCAGCCTTTAGAAGAAAAAACATCTCCATTGGCCAAGAAAATGCTTCTGATCAAAAAATAACCAATTTCTTAACGGAAAGCGATGGCAAAATGCAGGTTAAAGAAAATCGTTTTTTAAATAAAGACGTAGATTAATAATTGAAGGTAACAATCTACTGGTTTACCAAGATGGCAAATTAGAAAAAAAGGCGTCACAAATTGCTACATTGCTACATTGTTACATTGCTACATTGTTACATTGGTACATTGGTTCATTGGTACATTGGTACATCGTTACATTGTTACATCGTTTTAATATATAAAAAATTATGAGTTTAGAAATCACCATTAGCGACGCGATTAAAGACGCGATGCGCGCAAAAGATAAAGTAGCACTAGATGCTTTGCGTGCTGTAAAATCTCAAATCCTACTGCTGAAAACAGAAGCGAAAGGAGCCGAAGTTTCTGCCGAACAAGAAATTGCAATTTTGCAAAGAATGATTAAGCAGCGAAAAGATTCCTACGACCAGTTTACCGCTCAAAACAGAAGCGATCTTGCCGAGGTAGAAGAAGCGCAGAGCAAAGTTATTGAGGGGTATTTACCGCAACAAATGAGCAGTGAAGAACTGGAAACCGCGATGAAGGAAATCATCGCAACAACAGGCGCAACCAGCGCGAAAGATTTAGGAAAAGTAATGGGAATGGCCAGTAAAAACCTGGCCGGAAAGAGTGACGGAAAGAGTATTTCTGACATGGCAAAAAAATTACTTTCATAAAGGAAAAGTTAGGATATACAACCTATGCATATCGATTTGATTGAAACCCGGAACATTTACTGTTTCGGGTTTTTTATTTTCTTACATTTATAGAAATATTTTTATGCAGCTTTATCACTATTTTACCATTATTATTATACTTGCCGCAGCTTTTGGCTACTTTAACAAGAGATTTATGAAGCTGCCCAGGACCATCGGTGTGATGATTATCGCTTTACTCACTTCACTGGTTATTGTCTTGGCAGCCTCCTACTTTCCAGATCTGTTTATTCAGACAAAAAATATGATTCTGTCGATTGATTTTTATACCATTCTGATGGAAGTCATGCTGAGTTTTCTACTATTCGCCGGTTCGATTCATATTAAATTAAATGACATTAAATCTGAACGAGCGCCTATAATTGCATTCTCAACCATAGGGGTTCTAATCTCAACCGCCATTGTAGGGGTTTTAATGTACTGGCTGTTACAAGCTTTTGGGTTACATGTTCCCTTCATCAGTTGCCTCCTTTTTGGCGCGCTAATTTCCCCCACAGATCCAATTGCCGTTCTAGGAATTTTAAAATCTGCCAATATTCCAAAATCCTTGGAAACTAAAATATCGGGTGAAAGTTTATTTAATGATGGTGTTGCGGTAGTCATATTCGTTGCTATTTTCGAAATATCACAGGTCGGCTTTGCCAATATGGGATTTTTTGATATTGCGATTTTATTTTTAAAAGAAGCCGGTGGTGGTATTTTATTAGGAACACTGCTGGGAAGCTTAGGAACCTACGTTCTAAAGACGATTGATGATTATTCAGTGGAAGTCATGATCACCTTAGCGATGGTCATGGGCGGTTATTGGCTGGCATCCTGGCTGCACATCAGTGGACCTTTAGCGATGGTTGTGGCCGGCATATTCATCGGAAACCGAGGTAGAGCGGTTGGAATGAGTAGCATTACTGAGGAATATATTGATAAGTTCTGGGAAATAATAGATGAAATTTTAAATGCTGTTTTGTTCTTGCTGATCGGATTAGAGTTACTGGTTATTAATTTTGAAAATATTTATATTTTAATAGGAATAATTGCTATTTTCATCGTTCTTTTGGCTCGATTTATCTCAGTCGGCATCCCATTCTTACTATTAAAGAAACGGGTGAAGTTTGAGGAAAATTCCTTTCCAATTTTGGTTTGGGGAGGCCTACGTGGTGGTATTTCAGTAGCATTAGCATTGGCATTGCCCAGAGAGACCTCCGGTGATATGTTCGTTGCGATTACCTATATTATTGTACTGTTCTCCATTATTGTTCAAGGTTTAACCATTGGCAATCTTGCCAAAAGAATGACACGAAAATCAGCCAAAAAGGCACAATAGAAAATTGGTATTGTTTTGATTGTATAGATCACGTTGCGATTAATTAAAAAAGAATTAATTTTGCAGCTCAATAAATTAACACCTAAAATACAAACAATATGTATCCAGATGATTTAGTAATGCCAATGAAGCATGAACTAACCGATAAAGGTTTTGAGGATTTAACCACTGCTGAAGCCGTAAATCAAGCCATTAAAAAAGAAGGAACCACACTGTTAATGATTAACTCTGTATGTGGTTGTGCAGCTGGTGCTGCAAGACCTGGTGCTGTTTTTTCACTCACCGGTGATAAAAAACCAGAAAATCTAATTACGGTTTTCGCTGGCGTAGATAAAGAAGCGGTTGATGAAGCCCGTAAATTTTTGGCACCCTTTCCGCCGAGCTCACCATGTATAGCCCTTTTCAAAGATGGCGAGTTGGTTCACATGCTCGAAAGACACCACATTGAAGGAAATCCTGCAGGCGCAATTGCGGCAAACTTGCAAGGCGCTTATCAAGAATACTGCTAAAATTAGATTTTAGTAATCAAAATTCCGCTTTTCAGAAGGCGGAATTTTTTTGTAATCCAAAGCATAAGACCTTTTAGCAGAAATATATTATATTTGTCGATATGGCAACAAAGGCACTTTTTAACACGGTGGTTAATTGGTTTATCCGACAAAGGATTGACCAGATTCAGAATTTTATGGATCATCCTATTGAAACCCAAAGTGGGGTGCTTTTTTCCCAACTCTACTACGCAGAGAATACGGATTACGGTAAAATTCATGGCTTCAGCTCTATTTCGAGTTATGAAGATTTTACCAAAAATGTACCCATTGTCACTTACGAAGATTTCGAACCATTTATTGAAAAAGCACGGCAAGGCCAGCGAGATGTTACCTGGCCGGGTTTGGTAAAGAACTTTGCGAAATCGTCCGGCACCACCAACGCCAAAAGCAAATTTATTCCCATTACCGATGAGAGTTTAGAATTTTGTCATATGAAGGCAGGAAAAGACCTCATCTCGATATATGCCAATAACCATCCTGACAATCAATTATTTACCAATAAAAACCTTCGCTTAGGAGGGAGTGCTGATATTTATGAAAATTTCAATACGAAGTTTGGTGATCTGTCGGCCATCTTAATTGAAAACCTTCCGTTCTGGGTAGAAATTACGACCACACCCAGCAAAAAAGTGTCGCTGATGTCCGAATGGGAAACTAAATTAAATGCGATCGTTTCTGAAGTAACCACAGAAGAGGTAGGCAGTTTAACCGGCGTTCCTAGTTGGATGATGGTTTTGCTTGAACGAGTGCTGTCTGAAACCAAGCATGAAAACATCTCTGATTTATGGCCAAATCTGGAAGTGTTTTTTCATGGCGGAATCAGTTTTAAGCCATACCGCGAACAATTCAAAAAAATAATAGGAAAAGATATTAATTACTACGAAATTTATAATGCTTCTGAAGGATTTTTCGGAATTCAGGATCAGCATGGCAGCGAAGAAATGTTACTGATGTTAGACTACGGGATTTTCTACGAGTTTATTCTAATGGATCAATTTGACCCAAATAACTTGCACGCTATTCCTTTGCAAGAGGTAGAAATCGGTAAAAATTATGCGATGGTTATTACGACCAATAGTGGGCTTTGGCGCTATTTAATCGGTGACACCATCCGATTTACTTCACTGCAACCCTTTCGAATTAAAGTCTCTGGTCGAACCAAACATTACATCAATGCCTTTGGTGAAGAATTGATGATCGACAATGTAGAAACAGCCCTTTCCAAGGCTTGCGAAGCCACAAACTCATCCATTACGGATTTTACTGGCGCACCTGTATTTATGCAACAAGGCGAAAGTGGTGCCCACGAATGGATTTTTGAATTTGCACAACAACCCGCCGATTTAGAAAGATTTACCGATGTTTTTGATAATCATTTAAAATCAGTCAATTCTGATTATGAAGCGAAAAGATATAATAACATGACCTTGAAAAGACCAATCATTCATGTCGCAAAACCAAAATTATTTTATAATTGGATGGCAGAAAGAGGCAAATTAGGCGGTCAAAATAAAGTACCCAGATTAAGCAACGACCGCGAATTTATAGAACCTTTATTACAGATGAATGCATAAAATCTGCTTAATTAGCGGCAAATTTCACATGCTTTCTCATGAGATTACTGATTAGGCGCAAAATTTAAAATAAAATTACGGCGTCGCAACCTGATCGGCTTTGGGATTTGGCGTATCTAATTTAACTTGTTTACTTGCTTCCAATTTCTTCTCTGCTTCCGCCGCTTTCTTTTCGGCATCTACTTTTTCTTCTTTTGCTTTGTTGAGTAAGCGTTCCTCTTCAGTCTTCAATTTAATTTGTTTTAAAGAATCCTGATATTTTAGAGACGATATTTTTATTTTCATCGCAATATCAACCGTAGTCGCGCCTTGGGAAAACGAATCGATAGCAATCGTATCATAAGGCGCCACAGCACTATTTTCTTCTAATATAAGATTTTGCGTAAGCGTTTCTTTTCCACATGAAACAAGTAAAAAAAGGAGGAATATGCTGACGGTATTTTTCATTTTTAATCAATTTTAAATTCTGCAATCACCGGAAAGTGATCTGAAAGTTTCACAGACCGATCCACATGATAACTGATTGGTTTAATTTCTTTTGAGGTCATCAAATAATCAATCCTGATCGGAAACTTATAATCGTGAAAACTGGTTGAACTTCCTCTCCCAACTGCTACAAAAGCATCCGTCAAACCCCTACCCAATTCATAGTATTCATAAGAATTAGGAACCGAATTGAAATCGCCCGCTAGAATTACGGGATAAGGCGACTGGTCGATGGCTTTGCGGATCGCAACGATTTCCTGCTGGTGTACTTTGAATGTGGGCACCAACTTTCTGATAACATCCTTAAATTTCGTTTTATTTTTTTCCAAATCTTCCGATGGTTTAACCATTTTCTTATCAAAGAAAAATGGGTTTAAGTACACGTTTATTACCCTAATTATTTTTCCTTCAAACTTAATATCTGCATAAAAAGCATTGCCATTTCCAGTGGTGGCTATCTTTTCGGTCTTGATGATTTCGGTCTTAGAATTCAGCGCCACAATTTCAAAATCAGTGACTTTATAGGAATAATCTGGCACAGACAGTCCCTTTATCGCTTCCTGACCCAAGACGATATCAGCATCTGTGCTTTCTAAATAATTGAGTAGTTTAATCTTTGATGAATTCCCAAATTTCATATTCATCGAAACAATTTTCAGATTGGGTGATTCCACAGGTTTACTCGTCCAATTGACCCATCTTTTTGTTGGCGTAATCAGCATTAATGAGAGTGCAATAAAAAGGAAGGCCCGTTTTTTCCACAAAATAATCCAAAGAAAACAAAGCAAAACATTCAAAATCATCAAGACAGGAAATGCAAGAGAAAGCAAATTTAAATAGGGAAAAACGTTTGGCGAAACATAATCATTGAAGCTCGTAGCACCCAATAATGCAATAATGAATAGATGAATGAGAAATAAAGCAAATCTGAAAATTTTCACAAATCCATTTTTTAATTAATTCTGTATAGGTCTCGTTTCCAATATTTTGCTAAGGCGAAACCAATCAATGCACCACCAACGTGAGCAAGGTGAGCAATACCTCCTACGTTGCCTGAAATTCCTAAAAAGATAGAACCGACGACAATTACCGGCAAAACATATTTTACTTTTACAGGAATTGGGATAAACATAATGCCAATTTCAGCATTGGGATATAAAGTCGCAAACGCTGCAATTACTCCGAAAATGGCTCCGGACGCACCTACCATAGGAGTGAAAATGATGGATTTTAGATTTTCTACTAATTCTCGTTGGGTTGCAATCATTTCAGCATTGCCGGTAAAAGAAACACTCTCCCCAGCTAAATAGCTATTTAAATTAAATCCTATACTCTCCAAACTGGATTGAATTTGCTGAACTTCAATAAAATTCCACAAATTGAAAAGAAAAAAAGCGCCAAGACCACTCACAAAATAAAGAAGAAGATATTTGCGGTCACCTAAAGTTCGCTCCAACACCGGCCCAAAACTATAAAGCGTAAACATATTAAAAAGAATATGCATCAAACTACCATGCATAAACATGTGCGTAATAATTTGCCACGATCTAAAAAAAGGAGAAAACGGGTAAAATGCCGCAAATTTCATGTACAAGGGAACGTTGTTCAGTAAGTAAAAACCTACAAAAACAATTACATTGATGATGATGATATTTCGGGTAATCGGCGTAATATTTTGAAACATATTTTTTAAAATTTATTTTTTAACTCCTCTAAGGGAATATCGATAAAACATCTTTTCCCCGAGGGTAAGAATTCTGGGAAACCCAACAAAGTAAAATCTTTAATTACTTGCTCGGCATCCATTTTATAGAGAAAATCAAAGCGGGACTTGCTTTGAATTTTATTCCATTGGCTGTTATAAAAATCAAGAAACTCATCTTCCGTACGATATTCTAAAATCTCAAAAAGAGTTTCTAGAAATTTCATCACTTGGGTTTCTTTCAATCCTTGTGGAACTGCATCGATTCGCAACACATTGTCATTGGCAATAATCATTTCAAAACCCAATTCTGGTAAATATTTTTTAATAGACCTAAACTTATTTTTCTCGGTTTCATTCATATGATATTCCAACGAAAAAAGAAGCGTATGCTTTTCATTGCTCCGTTTTTTCTTCGCATTTCGTTCTCCCACAATCAGGCGATGCATTCTACCGAGGTCAAGCATTAAGGTTTTTCCATTTTTATTAAAAAGCCAATATCCATTCGGAAGGCGCATTAAATCCTCATCAAAATCCTCATCTTCAAATAAATTAATTTTTGAAGGTTCTGCCGGCACAGTTTGCTGATACATTTCTGCCATCGCTACTCTTTCACCGGGTGAAACAGTCTCTTCGCGGAACGGATTATAGTCGCGATCCACCGTAATTTCTGGAACTTTAAAGCTGCCGCCGCTTTTGGGCTGGTTTAAAAAAGCATCCATTCCTGAATCGCGTTCAAAATCCAAACTAGGCGAAACATTATAAATTCCCAATGATCTTTTAATCGTAGAACGCACCAGCGCAAATATTAAATTATCATCTTCAAATTTAACTTCCGTTTTTTGCGGATGGATATTCACATCAACTTTCTGCGGATCCAATTC
Source organism: Kaistella yonginensis (assembly GCF_030409525.1). GTDB lineage: Bacteria > Bacteroidota > Bacteroidia > Flavobacteriales > Weeksellaceae > Kaistella > Kaistella yonginensis. The sequence goes on from NZ_JAUFQB010000063.1 coordinate 40,079, forward strand.
TAAAAACAGGAAAAAAGTTGGAATATATCCTGGCAAAAGTAATCCTTCGAAGGCTTCCTGAACCGCTTTATTGAAATAGGGACTTCGGAAATATCGCCCATTAACAAAGAAAAACTGTTCGCCTCTGGTTTTTTTGGCTCCTTCCGGTTTTGCGACAAATCCGTTGAGCTGAATCCAACCTAAATCTTCTTTAATAGGAATAAGAAGCGGTTGTAATTTTCGGCCAAAGACATCTACAATTCTTTGTAACAAGCTGCCTTTTCGTAATCTGAAAACAATATCATCATTATGAAAAAGCTCAAAATCAAGATTTTCATGGGCTAAAGCAACCCGTTGAAATTCATCGATAATGTGGCGAAATTCTACATTATTATTTTTCAGAAATTTTCGTCTGGCCGGCACATTATAGAAAAGATTTTTCACTGAAAAATTAGAACCTTCCGCCGTTTGAATTGGTTCCTGAAATTGAAACCCACCGCCTTCGATATAAATATTGGTTCCGATTTTGGCATCTGCTGTTTTGGTTTTCAATTCCACCTCTGCTACGGCAGCAATGGAAGCCAAAGCTTCGCCACGAAAACCCTTGGTAGAAATCTTAAAAATATCTTCGGTCGTATTGATTTTTGAGGTTGCATGCCGCTCAAACGCCAGTCGTGCATCGGTTTCGCTCATTCCGCTGCCGTTATCTACAACTTGGATTAAATTTCGACCGGCATCACGAACAATTAATTCTATTTTTGTGGCGCCAGCATCGATCGAGTTTTCTACTAATTCTTTTACAATTGAGGCAGGCCGCTGCACCACTTCACCAGCGGCGATTTGGTTGGCGACATGATCGGGCAAAAGTTTTATAATATCAGACATTTAATAGTTGGGGTCTAAGCTGTTTTTTTGCAAGTATTAATTTAAACTGCTTCAATTTTAGATTGCGTTTTAAGAGAAGTCGGTGCACAAATGAAATTCTTCTTATTTTTTCAACTGGTAAAAATAGTGATTTATTTTTTGCTTCAGCCAAAAATAACCTCTAGAAATTCCAGAGGTTTTTACGAGGAATGAGGATGAATTAGGGTTTATTGGTCAAAAAATACTCCGCTTCGGATTTTCCCCAAGTTGGACCTAAGAGCGTTTTGGGCTGATAGACTTTAAATTGATCCAGAGACTTTTGAAATAGCTCCAATCCCTTTTTTTTACTGCCGCCAAATTGTTCCGGTGTGAAATAGGTATCTTCGGCTTTCAATAAAGTTACTCTCGGATTTTCGGGATCAAGTTCTTCAGCTTTAGCCAAGGCTTCTGCTCCCAACATTCCTTCGCTCATAAACCGAGCTTGCGGATCAACCATCATTTTTAATCCGTGAATCATTTTCTGTAAAATAAGTATTTCAGGATTTTTTTTACTGAGTGAAGCTGCTTTATCTAAAGAAGTTTGTGCTTCTACTGCAATGTCGTCCAGTTCAGTAATTTTTCCGGTACGCATTAAGTTTCTGCCTTTTTCAATAGTGGCGTGAGCTGCGTAATAATAGGGCAGCCACTGTGTTTTTTCTTTGTCACCGATTCTTACAAAATCATCCGACAAAGCTGTAAAATCTTCTGGAGTTTTTGACTGCTCTAATTTTGCGATTTTTTCAGTCATCACTTTGTCAAAAGTAGTTTGGGCAAAAATGCTCGCTGAAATCATCAGAAGCATTGTTAGAAATAATTTTTTCATGAGGTAGGTATTTGATTTTTATTCTGTTTTGATACTACAAAGGTAATTGAGGTAAATATGTTCGGAAATTTTATGTTACTGAAAGGTCAATTCCATTTTCTGAACCGTATTAAAGATTGCTGTTAATTACATCCTGTGTTCGGTCGATCCCGAAATTGATGAAGGCTCCGATGAAAACAAAAGTACTGGCAGATGGCAAAACAGCGTTGCTGCGTAAACCGTCCTTTGAAAATTGAAATCCGTAAATGTTCTTTTGCTGCAAAATATTATTCACCGACAAGACCAAAATTGTAAAGGCTTTCGCCTCTTTTTTTCCCAGATTGGGCAAGTAATTTAAACTAAAGTTGAGTGCGTTATAATTTTTCAAGGTGCCTTGGCTCATTAAATAGTACTCGCCATTGTTGTCTGTCTGAAAATTATAAAAAGGTCGCCCAGAAGCGTACTTATAAGAAAGGTTAAAACCTGTTTTCCAATCGGTAACGAATTTTTTAGCAACGACAGAAAGCGTATGTTTTGCCGCAAAATTCGGAAATAAGCTTTGGTCATAATACTGGAAATTGCGTTTGGAATCTAAATAGGAATAGGAAACCCAAAAATCAATATTTTTAAGTGATTTCTTGTCACGCCAAAAAACCTCAATGCCTTTTGCAAATCCGTCTCCATTATTATTAATGGCAACTGGTCGCTGGTTTAGAATTTTGGTTTTAATTAAATCACTATAGTTTTTATAGAAAGCTTCGAGACGAAAACTTCTGCCGTCCGTTGATTTTTGAACTTGTAAAATATAATGTTCTGCTTTTTGATTATGTAAAGAATTACGACCAAAGTATTTCTGGTCGGGGTTTTGGTAGAAAATTCCATAGGCCAAAGAACTCGTCCAGTGGGTTGAAATCCGATAGGCCATCGCTAATCTCGGTGAGAGATTCCATTGGGTAATTGCTGAGGAATATTCTGATCTTAATCCCAGTTTGGCTGATAAATGATTGCTGAAGCCTACCTCTGTTTCTGTAAAAACCGCAGTAATTTGATTATTGAATTGAAATGGAATTGAAGGAAGCTCAAGCGCTATCTTTTCACGCGCCTCATTGAATTCAATACCACCTCTAACAGCAGAAATACGGTTGATTTTTCTTTCCAATATTCCCTTTGCATTAAAGTAGTTCGTATTAATAGCAATGGTAGTGGGATTAATTTCTGCATTATCAAAAATAGAACTTAGCGCAATTGTATTAGAATTGAAGGTGTACGAGCTCCCAAGATTTAAAAGATATTTGCCAAATTTCTGACGGAAAGACAGGTTGTGAAAAGTGTTTTTGCCTTGTAGTGATGTATTATCAAAATCGCTATTGGTCTCTAAGCTTTCTGCTTGCAACGCAATTTTATTGGTATCATAACTGCCATAATATTTCAGAATTCCACCATTTTTATTTTTTAATCGAAAGTTAAAATTGGTGCCAAAGGCTTCAGGTGCTTTGGTGAAATTATTATTGAATTTAATTAATTTGGTCATCAATCCCAGATTTGAATACGAGCCAAAAATGCCAAATGATTTTGATTTTTCTTCATTAACATTTTGAAAGCCTGCGGTTAGGAACAAAGGAGAAATCCCGATGTCAACGGAATTACGCTCAGGAAAATCGATACTTTCTAAGACAAGAACCGAAGACAAGGCTTGGCCATAAACGGCGGAATAACCACCGCTTGAAAAAACATTTCCTTTAAATAACGATGTATTTAAGCGATCCATCGATTTCACACCCGGAATTGAGTTGCCGAAAAAATTGTTCACCAAATTCCCATCCATAAAAAATTTGGTTTCTTCGCTTGTTCCACCGCGCACAAATAAACCTTCAGTTTCCCCAATTTTTTGCACCCCAGGAAGCGTCTCCAAAGCGGAAGAAATTTGACCATTTGCTCCAGCGGTCGTATAGATATCGATTGGGGTTAAAAGTGCTGTCGCGCGTTTTTTATCACTCGCTTCAATTGACCCCGCAGAAATAACCACGGCATCTATTTCGGAAACCTGCTCTTTCAGGGTAGAATTAACGATAAGATTCTCATTTCCTATCATGATGGTTTTCTGAATTTCAACAAATTTCATGTTTGAAAAAACCAAAATTCGTGCTCCTTTTTCAGTGGTTTCAAAGGAATAATTGCCAAATTCATCCGTTGTTGCTCCATCGTAAGTGTCTTTTAAAGTGACTGAAATAGCCTTCATCCCTCTATTTTTAAAATGAACTTGCCCGGAAATTGTAATTTGTGCGTGAGAGAAAATATCCATTAATAAAAATACAAGAAGCAGCACTTTTGAAATAATAAATGTTTGCATGGTGATTATTTTACGCTTCAAATGTATTACGGAATGGGTTTTGCTGAAAATTTAATCTACTGAATGGTTAATTTTGTAAACCGAATGGTATCTTTAACCTTCAATTTTCCTGTAAAAAGGCTTATCTCATATTAACTTAAAAAAATAATTTTATGAAAATCGCTACGCTTTCGATGTTCGTTTGCAGTGCCCTATTTGCGGTATCTTGCACCAGTACAAAGTCTTATGTCATTAATTCTAAAAGCGGAACTGAAACGCAAGGAACGGCAAACTTCGAGCAAAAGGGTAAAAATGTTACTTTGGATTTGAATGTTTATAAATTAACCCCTGGAATTCACGCTGTGCATATCCATGAAAAGGGAGATTGCTCCGCAGCCGATGGCAGCTCTGCTGGCGGTCACTGGAATCCTACCACGGAAAATCACGGAAAATGGGAACATGGTGAGTATCACATGGGTGATATTGGGAATTTAGTCGCGGATAAAGATGGAACGGCGAGATTGATTTTCAATACCGATAAATGGTGTCTGGGTTGTAAAGATGAAACTAAAAACATCAAGGGAAAATCAATCATTATTCATGCAGATGCAGATGATTTCCACAGTCAACCAACGGGAAATGCTGGTGGCAGAGTTGGTTGCGTAGAAATAAAATAAACGTAAACCAAAAAAATCCCTCTCATCATTACTTGAAGAGAGGGATTTCCATTTGGTTGTCTAACTTAAAACTTATTTTACAGTTGTTTTCTTTTTTACAGGTTGACCTTCTAACCCATCTTTGGCTTCATTTAATTTTAAAACTACGGTACCTCCTTCGGTCAGTAGCTTGTTGACTAACATTTCTGCCAATAAATCTTCGATATATTTTTGGATTGCTCTTTTCAGAGGTCTCGCTCCAAAGTCTTTGTCCCAACCTTTCTCTGCAATAAAATCTTTGGCTTCATCGGTTAAGTCAACTTTGTAATTTAACTTTTCCAGACGGTTGTACAATTTCGCCAATTCCAAATCGATAATTTTAGAAATATCTTCTTTTTCTAAATTATTAAAGATAACGATATCATCAATTCTGTTCAGGAATTCTGGCGCAAATGCTTTCTTCAAAGCGTTCTCGATGGTACTTCTCGCTCTTGCATCGGTATTGGTTTTCTTTGCAATCGTTCCAAATCCAACACCATCTCCAAAATCTTTTAAATCCCGAGTTCCAATATTAGATGTTAGAATAATAATTGTATTTCTAAAATCAATTTTTCTACCTAAAGAATCGGTTACAAAACCTTCATCTAAAATTTGTAGTAAGATATTGAAAACATCTGGATGGGCTTTTTCGATTTCATCCAAAAGCACTACAGCATAAGGTTTTCTACGAACTGCCTCTGTGAGTTGCCCACCTTCTTCATATCCTACATATCCTGGAGGCGCACCCACTAAACGGGAAACTGCAAATTTCTCCATATACTCACTCATATCGATTCTAATTAAAGCTTCATCAGAATCAAAAAGTTCGCGAGCCATTACTTTGGCCAATTCAGTTTTACCAACACCGGTTGTTCCTAAGAAAATAAAGGTACCTATCGGTCGATTTGGATCTTTCAAGCCAGCTCTGTTTCTTTGGATGGCTTTCACTACCTTTTTAACTGCATCTTTCTGTCCGATAACTTTTCCGTTGAGTAATTCATCCATCAGTGCTAGTTTATCCAACTCATTTTTGCCGACTTTGGTTACCGGGATCCCACTCATCATGGAAACCACCTCGGCAACACTTTCTTCACTCACGGTTTCTTTTTTCTCTTTCACATCTTTATCCCAAGCCTCTTGCGCAGCATTTAATTCCATCTGCAATCGCTCCTCTTCATCTTTCAATTTACGGGCTTCTAGATAATCCTGTTTTTTTACAGCCTCTTGTTTAAGTTCTTTAATCTCTTCGATACTTTTTTCATGTTCGATGATGATGGTAGGAACTTTCATGTTTTTGATATACACTCTGGATCCTGCTTCGTCCATAGCATCAATCGCTTTATCGGGTAAGAACCGATCGGTAATATATCTTGCGGTTAAATTCACACAAGCTAAAATGGCTTCATCAGTATACGTTACATTGTGGTGATCTTCGTATTTATCTTTAATTTGGTGCAAAATTTGGACGGTTTCTTCTACGGTTGTTGGTTCTACCATTACCTTTTGGAAACGTCTTTCTAGTGCACCATCTTTTTCAATGTATTGCCTGTATTCATCAAGTGTTGTTGCACCAATACATTGAATTTCACCTCTGGCTAGCGCAGGTTTAAACATATTTGAAGCATCCAAACTTCCTGTTGAACTCCCTGCACCCACGATGGTATGTAGTTCGTCGATGAATAAGATAACATCTCGGTTTTTTTCCAATTCAGTCATGATTGCTTTCATGCGCTCTTCAAACTGACCACGATATTTTGTTCCAGCAACCAAGCCTGCGAGATCCAAGGTGATTACGCGTTTTCCATATAAAACACGCGAAACTTTTTTCTGTTGAATTCGCAAAGCCAACCCTTCTGCAATCGCTGATTTACCAACGCCTGGCTCACCGATCAATAGTGGATTATTCTTTTTCCTTCTTGACAAAATTTGTGAAACTCTTTCGATTTCTTTTTCACGACCAATAACCGGATCGAGCTTTCCCTCTCTGGCTAAAGTGGTTAAATCCCGCCCGAAGTTATCTAAAGTTGGCGTTTTGCTTTTTCCGGTACCGATATTTCCGGTAGGTTTTCTCATCTGTCCAAAGTCTTCCCGTTCTTCATCATCATCATAGGCGCTCATTTTCGGGTCTTGACCAGAATTTTTGAGCATGGTTTGGTATTCTTTCGTTACCCGTTCATAATCAATATCATATGAACTAAGGATACTTGTGGTGGGATCCTCTGATTTATAAAGAATCCCAAGCAGTAGATGAACGGTATTTACTTCTGAACTTTGATATTGTCTGCATTCCAGTTCTGATCTTTTTACGGCCTGATCAGCCATTTTGGTAAAAGATATTTTCTCACTTTCTACTGAAAATGGATTTAAACTGGCAACGGACATGGTTTCGATTTTTCTTTTGATTTGGGTTAAATCGGCTCCCAAATTATGCATGATCTCTTTGGCAGAGTTGTCTGTTTTAATCATTCCCAACAGGAAATGTTCTGTGTTTAGAAACTCGCTGTGCAAGCGTCTTGCTTCGTTTTTACTGTGCTTGAAAACTTGGTCCAAACCGTTTGAAAATTGACTATCCATATTTTTGTTTCTCGTCTGTTAATTAAAGATAGATAAAAATCTCTATATTCTCTTCTAAAGTTACAAATTCTTTACCAAAATTAATTCAAGACTAATTGGCAGAGAATATTTCTTCATCTCATTGAAAATGATTAGGTTTGTCTCCCCAAAAATATCATCGTATGACTCCTGAAATTACCAATTACATCGGTTACGCTGCGTCTTTCTTCGTAGTTTTAAGTTTTATGTTAAAAGACATTCTGAAAATAAGAATTGTAAATCTTGTTGGTTGCGTTCTTTTTGTGTTATATGGTATTTTCAGTAATTATCTGTGGCCAATTATTATTCCAAACGCGATACTTTGCTTCATTCAAGGGTATCACTTGGTCAAAAAAGCGTAAATTTCGCCAGTGAAAGTAATCGTTAGCGTTTTCAATAATTTATATACAGACCAACGGGTAGAAAAGGTTTGTGAATCTTTAGGCAAAAATGGTTACCATGTTATATTACTCGGAAATAATTGGGGCGGCGCGCCTGAAATGGAAAGAAGTTATCCGTATTCACGAATTGCTTTAAAATCAAAAATCCTGCGTTATGCCTACCTTGAATTTCAATGGAGATTGTATAAAGAACTTTTAAAGAAAGCAGATAAAAACTGTATTCTTCTCTCGAATGATTTAGACACTCTTTTGCCCAATTATCTGATTTCTAAAAAATTAAGAATCCCTTTGGTATTTGACAGTCATGAAATTTTCACCGAAATGCCCGCACTCCAAAGAAGGTTTACGCAAAAAATATGGCGGATTTTAGAACGTTGGGTTATGCCAAATCTTAAATATGTCCTGACTGCCAGTGAAAGTTATTCCGATTGGTTTGTGAAAACTTACGAAATGGCAAGACCCATAACGGTTCAAAATTTTCCAGTAAAGACCGTAAATTCACAGAACTATGATGAAATTAACTGCCCTAAAATCATCTTGTACCAAGGGGTAATTAATCCTTCTAGAGGTTTAGATAAAATTATTCCTGCGATGTCCGAAATTGAAAATGCAGAACTTTGGATTGCAGGAGATGGACCCCAAAAAATTGCCCTAGAAAATTTAACGAATTCTTTAAGTCTACATCACAAAGTGAAGTTTCTTGGGAAACTTTTACCAAAAAAATTAGCTGAAATTACGAGAAAAGCAGATGTTGGCTTAAGCATAGAAGAAAATAATGGCCTTAGCTACTACTACTCGATGCCGAATAAAGTTTCCGATTATATCCAAGCCCGCATCCCAGTGGTTGTTTCTGATTTTCCCGAAATGAGAAAAGTGATTGATCGGTTTCAAGCCGGCGAAAAGATGAGCTGTCACGATCAGTTGGCTGAAAAAATAAGATTGGTCCTGAAAAATGGAAAATTATATTATAAAGACGCACTAAATACGGCAGCAACAGAGTTATGTTGGGAAAACGAAGAGCCGAAATTGCTGAACTTATTTGAAAAAGTAAAAGCTGAAAATTTCTAAGACCTAATTTATTACCTTTGTACAAATAGAATTGCGCAATGACCATCAAAGAAAAACAACAAGAAACCGTAGAAACATTTGCCTTTATGGAAGATTGGGAACAGAAATACGAATACCTCATCGATTTGGGCAAAGAATTGAAAGGGATTTCTGATGATAAAAAAACCGATGACAATTTAATCAAAGGTTGCCAATCAAAAGTATGGATCGATGCTGATTTTAAAGAAGGTAAACTCTACTTTAATGCTGATTCCGACGGCATTTTGCCTAAAGGAATTATCGCTCTCTTAGTTTCTATCTATAGCGGCCATTCTACCCAAGAGATTTTAGATTCTGATTTTAAATTTATTGAAGAAGTCGGCCTGCAGGAGTTTTTGTCGCCATCCCGGGCTAATGGTCTCATGGCGATGACCAAGCAAATCAAGTTTTACGCCGTAGCTTATCAGTTAAAAGCGTGATCAAAATCTTAGCATACCGTTTTTCAGCTTTCGGTGACGTTGCAATGACGGTTCCTGTAATCACCGAATTCCTTCAACAAAATCCTGAGGTAGAATTGGTCATGGTCTCTCGTCAAAATTTCAAAGATCTTTTTGAGGGAATTCCTAAGCTTACTTTTATCGGAATTGATCTGGACGATTACAAAGGAATCCTTGGCTTAAGAAAATTAGGAAAACGTTTACTCAAGGAATTTAGCCCAACTTATATTGCAGATTTACATGATGTAATTCGAACAAAAACCCTTAATTTATTTTTTACGAAAAACGGTTTACAGGTTTTTAAAATTAACAAAGGAAAAAAAGAAAAAGAACTACTAACTGATGTTTGGAACTTAGATAAGAAAAAACTGCTTCCAACGAGCGAGCGTTATGCGGAGGTATTTCGAGCGATGAATTTCAAGCTGGAACTTTCTCATCAATATCTGCCAAAATCAGTTACTAAAACCGGAATTGGGATTGCACCATTTGCCCAACATAAAGGTAAAATGTTGCCGTTAGAAAAAATGTTAGAAGTCGTGAGAATAGTAGCCAAAACTCACAAAATATATTTCTTTGGTGGCGGAAAGCACGAAGTTGCCATTCTAAACGACTGGCAAGAAAAAGTCCCCAATACCACCAATTTAGCTGGAACCTTAAGTTTAAAAGAAGAGTTGCAAAAGATATCAGCGCTGGAAGTGATGATTTCCATGGATTCTGCCAACATGCATTTGGCCAGTTTGGTGGGAACGCGTTGTATCTCGATTTGGGGCTCCACTCATCCTTATGCTGGTTTTCTCGGGTACGGACAACTTGAAAAAGACACCGTTCAAGTGAATGATTTAACCTGTAGACCTTGCTCTGTTTTCGGGGATAAAGAGTGTTTTCGAGGTGACTGGGCGTGCTTAGAAGAAATTGATATTCAGGAAATTATCAATCTTATTTAAAGGAAAATCCCTACAACTTAATGAACGGATCTCCTAAAAATTGATCTTTAATTTATAAAAATTTATCTCCTTTTTTTAATGCTTTCAAATCCTGAACGTAATCTTTGATGAGCTGGTCATTTTTGCGAGGGCAAATTAAAAGTGCTTTTTCCGTATCAATCACGATGTAATCCTCTAAACCATCGATTACAACTGCTTTTTGGTCGTTTTTCAAGTTTATCAAATTTCCTTTTGAATGGTACATTACAAAATGTTTGGTGTTGATAGCATTATCATTTTCACCTTTGTCGGCATTTTCGTAAATTGAAGTCCACGTTCCTAGATCACTCCAACCCAGATCAGCCGGAATTACATACACATTTTGTGCTTTTTCTAAGATGCCGTTATCTATCGAAATTTTATTAACCTTCGGATAAATTAAATCGATACAGTATTCTTCTTCCTTTGAATTGTACTCACAACTTGCAAAATTTTGAGTCATTTCTGGTAAAAAAGTATCAAAAGCAGTGAGAATTGATTTTACATTCCAAACGAAAATACCAGCATTCCAAAGGAAATCACCACTTTCTAAAAATGTTTTAGCAATTTCTAAATCAGGTTTTTCCGTAAAAGTCTTCACTTTAAAAAATTCGGATTTTTTCTTTTCAACGAATTGAATATAACCATATCCCGTATCTGGACGCGATGGCTTAATTCCCAATGTAATAAGAAAATCATTTTTTTCTGCCAAATTAAAGGCAAGTTCTGCTTTTTTTAGAAAAATATTTTCCTTTAAAATCAAATGATCCGCCGGCAAAACAATAATATTTGCATTTGGATTTTTATCAGCAATTTTCTTGGCCATATAGATATTGCAGGCTGCCGTATTTTTCATCATCGGTTCGCCAACAATATTCTCTTTCTTTATTTCTGGAAGTTGATCTTCTGTAAGTGCAATATATTCTTTGTTGGTGATAACATATATATTTTCCACCGGAACAATCTTTTCAATTCGATCGTAGGTTTGCTGAATCATGGTTCTGCCGGTTCCTAAAATATCTTGAAATTGCTTGGGGTATTTTTGAGTACTCAATGGCCAGAATCTGCTTCCGACTCCTCCTGCCATGATAACGCAGTAGTTATTTGATTTAGACATAGTTAGCTTATTTTTTCTACTCGAGCTAAAGGTTTGAAAATATATTTTTTATCCGTATCGAGCTGCGTACAAAGATAGTTCTTTTTCCGTTTTTCATCAATGATATAAATCTGCTTTCTATACATGAAATGATCATTAATGTTTAAATCTTCGATATAAGATGTTTCATCTTCATAATCTTCAATGTGGAAATAGCGCACCAACTCTGGACTCGACATAAAGTTAGCTTTTGGCGATTTCGCAAACTTTAAAATAATTGGCTTTAAATCATCATCGAAAATAGAAATACTTTCTAAAAGCATGGTCCTAAAGGTGTTTTTCCATTCGGATCCATGTGGTGAAATCCGATGTCCGCAGTTTTCAAAAGCGAGTAAATGAGCCAGTTCATGAGCCAATACAAAGAAAAACAACGGTGGCTGTAAGGTAGAATTAATGGTAATTTGATGAGATTGATCTGGCATTTTCCGGTAATCTCCCAGTTTAGAATTTCTTCCTCTTGTAATTTTAATGTGAATGGGGTGCTCACCAAACCATTTCTTTAAATAGGGTAAAGTGTTTTCTGGCAGATATTTTTCTAAAAGCGAAATCGACATGAGTTTCTATAAAAGTTAAGAATAAAAAATACGCTTGATTCCAATATCGAATGGAAAAAAAACAAGTCCATAAATTTTATAAAGAAATCGGAATTCCCGCATAGAAATTTAACAATTTTAAGCTGAATAAATAATTATATTTTGCTTGTGCAACGCTTCCTTGAGCATTCGCATAATTGTTTCTGGCAATATTTAAATCATAAATTGTTGTTCGGCCGGCATTATAACTTTTCTCGGCAAAATCCAAAGCAAGTTTAGAACTCCTTTCGGCTTCCGTAGCGGCGACATAAGCACCGTAGTTGCTTTCTGCATCAAATTGAGCGCGTTGTACGTTTTGCAAAACTTCTTGTTTTTGAAGCAATAAAGAATTTCTAGCGATGTCCTCATTAATTTTGGATTGCTGAACATTTAACTTGGTGATGCCCTTATTAAAAATTGGAATGTTGGCCGAAAGACCAAGCTGTTGGCCGAAATTATCTTTGTATTGTTTGAAAAATCCACTTTCTTTGATGGGATTTCCATTAACATCCCGTCCTGCAAAATCGGTCACCAATGAATTAAAATAAGAGGTGCCAATTCCAGCGTTGGCAGTCACTGTTGGCCAAAAAGCGGTTTCTGTTAGGGTGGTTTGTGCCTCTGCCAACTTAATTCTACTTTCTGCAGCTTTTATTTGAGGTTGATTTTCAAATGCTTTATCAATAATCTGCTCCGCTGAAAATAAAGGAGCCTCAATTTTACTTTCAACCTCAACATCTTGAATATCAAAGTTTTTATAATCTGGAAGCTGTAGCAGCATTGCCAAGGAGAGTAAACTGCGGTTGGTGTTAATGCGAGCGGTCGTAACATTTTGTTTTTCACGAGCTAAAGCTGCTTCCGCCTCGGCCAAAATCGTTTCAGGAGTTGTTCCAACTTTTGTCGTTATTTTAGCACGCTCGAATAATTTTTCGGCATTCTGTAAAGCACTTTCTGAAATCCTGGTTACTTCTTTATTCAACAAAATTGTAAGATACTGTTGCGCAATCTGCACTGAGATATCATCTTTGATCCGTTCAACATCAAACTGACTTGCCGCCACATCAAACTCCGTTTTTCTGATATTTTTTTCTAACCTGCCATTATTATAAATCAATATATCTGCACCTACATTGACCCTGTTGCTGAAATTATCATTTCGATTGGTGTTTCCAAAAACGTCAATACCCTGTCCGAAACTTGCATTATTATTGATGTTTCCAGAAACCGAGGGAAGATATTGCCGCTTGGCGACTTCCAAAGAATTATCCTGAAGTTTCTTGTTATAAGAATTTTGAATTACCTGCAGATTGTTATCTACCGCATAGCTCACGCATTCCTGCAATGACCATTTCTTTTGAGAAAAAAGGAAAACTGAAGAAAATAAAAGAGAAAATAGGACGATTTTTTTCATGGCAGATTTTAGTAATGAGTTGATTTTTTTGGGGATTTGTTACAGTATTACGATTTATTTATGACTCAATAATTCCAAACTTCTTCATCAAATAAATTGCATTCATACTTTTCGTTACGCCGTTTTGAAGTTTGTAATCGGTTTCTAATTCACCATTTTTTTGCTCTAACTCAAAGCAGTAGTTTTTAATCTTAGCAGGGAATTTCTCTTCAATTTTGGTAAGTTCCAAATCGTGCGTTGCAATCAGGCAGGAAAAAAGCGTTTTACTTTTCATGAGTTTTTCCAGAAATAACTCGGAACCTGTTAATTTATCTTTAGAATTGGTGCCTTTTAAAATTTCATCTAAAATGATGAATTGCGGTTTTCCATTTTCTAAATTTTCGACAAGGTTTCTCAGCCTTAAAATTTCAGCATTGAAGTAAGAAGTTCCTTCATTCAAAGAATCACTCGTTCGCATCGACGTAAATAAATCCATCGGGACAAATGAAAATTCTTTTGCTGCAACCGGACAACCATTCATCGCGAGAACCAAATTAACCCCAATTGTTCGCAAAAAAGTGCTTTTTCCGGTCATATTCGCACCAGTTATGATGGAGATTTCTGTGTTGTCTGAGATTTCAAAATCATTGGAAACGACTACTTTACCTAATAGAAGCGGATGAACAATCTGCGCAACTTTTAATTTTTCGCCCGATTCTGAAATTTTGGGAAAGATATATTTTGGATTTTTAAATTTGAAAATTCCAAAAGAAATTAGGGCTTCAAATTCTGCAAAAGCATCAAACCATTCTGGTAAATCTTGCTCGATTTTTTTGCTTTGCTTTTCAATTTGTTGGGCAAAGTTCAGTTTCCAAAGGAAGAAATTATTCAGAATTAAACCAATGTTGCTATTCCCACTTTCGTAATTTCTTAGCAAACGTGCCAACTTTTCAATTTCCTTTCGGGATGATTTGCTTTCTCCCGAAGTGAATTTTTTCTGCAAATTCTTGTTAGATTCTTCTTTGAAATTTTCTTTTTCGATATGTGAAAACACCGCCAAAAACTGCTCGTATTGCGTAGAATCGAAAGATAAAGTCTCTGAAATCGAATTGATTTTCTGAGCATAAATCATTAAAATAATTCTTGATGCCAAAAAGATCCCACCGAAGAGTAGTGCAATATTTAAACCTGAAACCTCGATAAATAGTAATGAAAGCAAAGTTCCTAAAGTTAAAATAGGCACTAAAACAATAGCTGCTTTGGCTAAAGTTGCCATTTTGAAAACGGGCTCTTTAACTTCAAGAAGCGCGATGTTGCCATCGATATTTAATGATTTAGATAAAGTAAGAAATTGAATATTCCAGTCGGTTTTTTCTGAAAGTTCTTCAAGGGATTTCTGTTTTGCAATGATTGTTTCTTTTTCTACACTTAAGTTTAAGAGAAAATCCCGTAACTTATTTTTTCCTAAAAGCGTTTCGCAATAACTAATCGCACTGAAAAGAGAATTTTTACCCAGAAGATCCAGGTCTTTTGCAAAGGGATGAGGGTCAATGTCCTCCTCAAAATCTAACCCTGTTTTAAATTCGGTTTTCGTGATGATTTCGTTCCCAATGTACAGATAATTTTTACAAAATAGCAATTGCTCTTTCACTTTAACTAAAAAATAGCCTAAAATGAAAAAGATGAAAACAAAGAAAATTCCCAGATATAAATCAGTCTGAAAACCATTTTCAACTACGAAATATTTAAATAAAAAATAAATAATCAACAGAAATATCCCCACCCGAAGCCAACCGAGAATAGTTTGTTTTTTTTTTAGTTTTTGTAACAGATTATTTTTCTCTGATAGGAGTAGATTTAATTTATCCATGTAATTTTACGCTTTCTTTAACTCCCCAATTCTGCTCACAATCGGCATCGAGAAAACGCCGCTTTTTTGCAAATATTGTTCGTAGAAAACAAGGGCTTTTTCGGCGAGTTCCGGGTTTGGATTTTCCTTATTTTTAAAGTAGAATAAATTTCCCAACAATTCTAAAAAGGGAATATGATGGCTGTTGTCTTTGTCGTTGATCAATTGAAGAATTTCCTCAGAAGATTTTGATGACAAGGTGGCAAAGTCCATTTTAAACGTATCGTTCATATTGGTATCGAAAACTCTTTGAAGTTCTATTTCGTCTCCGCCACTTTCTCCACCTAAAATCATTTTAGAAAGAAATTCTGAAAACTGTTTTACTATTCTGATGATGTAGTCTTTGTCGTGTATCATGTTTTTATTTTGGTGCAAGGTTAGGGTTGCAAGGGTCAAGGTTAAGAATGCCAATTATTTTGGACATATTCGATTATAACCTTTTCGTCCTAAAAATTTATATTGCTGAAGTATTTCATAAAATCAATTTTTACCGTGACTACGCAAAGAAAATATACGCCAAAATCACAGAAGTAATCACGCCCACCAAATCTGCCAAGAGCATTGCCGTTACGGTATATCTTGTATTTTTAATTCCAACTGCGCCGAAATAGATGGCAATCACGTAGAAAGTTGTATCAGAACTTCCTTGTAAAACCGCAGCCAGTCTTCCTTGGAAACTATCGGCGCCAAAAGTCTGCATGGTATCCACCATCATTCCTCTAGCTCCAGAACCCGAAAGCGGTTTGATAAGTGCGGTTGGCAAACCATCTACAAACCGGGTGTCAAATCCACCGACCATTGCAACCCATTTCATTCCATCAATTAAAACATCGAAAACGCCGGATGTTCTTAATAATGAAATTGCGATGAGCATTCCGACCAAATAAGGAATGATTTTTACACAAGTCCAGAATCCTTCTTTTGCCCCGTCAATAAAAGCATCGAACACGTTGATTTTTTTATAAAGTGCGCCTAAAACGATTGCGAAGAAAATTAAAAGGATGATTCCATTGCTCAATAACATACTGAAATTATCCAAGCCTTCTTTGGTCAGATTCACTAAATACACCACCAATAAACCAACGATTGCCGAAATCCCACCAACGTAAGCGATAACTACTGGCTGCAATAAATTAATTTTTTGATAAATGGAAACCACAATCATCGCGGCCATTGTTGCGGCGAAAGTAGCGATCATGCAGGGTAAAAAAATATCGGTAGGCGTTGCAGAGCCCATAGAAGCACGAATTGCAATAATAGAAACAGGGATTAAAGTAAGCCCACCAGCGTGTAAACAAAGAAACATAATTTGCGAATTACTGGCATTGTCCTTGTCTGGATTTAAGGTTTGTAAACTTTCCATCGCTTTTAAACCAAAAGGAGTTGCCGCATTATCTAAACCTAAAAGATTGGCAGAAAAATTCAGCAACATATGTCCGAAAGATGGATGATTTTTGGGGATTTCAGGGAAAAGTTTTGAGAAAAAAGGCTGAATCAGGCGCGATAATAAATTGATTCCTCCGGCTCTTTCAGCAATACTCATAAAACCCATGAAAAGAGTCATAATTCCTATTAAACCCAAACAAATTTTTACCGCAGTTTCCGAGGTTCCAATGACACCATCCGTTGCTTGAACTCTATAGACAGCGACTTGCGATTGTGCTGAATCAACTTTATAATGTATCCTATCCTGTTCAAAACTTGGTTTAACCAATAAGGCGTCTTTGATTTCAGGATTTAGTTCAGTAATATTTTGGGTCGCAATCTGAATGGTATCACCACTTTTCCCGACGACCATATCGTTATAAATTGCTTTGTAAGAATCAGAAAATAAATATTTTATACTTGCGACAATAATGGCGACAATAATAAAGGCGCTCCAAATTCTGCTTAAAACCATGAATTAAAAATTTGAGTAAAAGTAACTAAAATCTTTATTTCTAAAGAAAATTGAACCGTAAATTATTACATTTAATCGTTTTTGGGCGTGACCGAATGAAGAAAAATGAAACTCTTTCGTTGAAATGAAGCATAAAAAAATCTGCTTTTCTAAAAAAACAGATTTGCTTATTCTTCAACAAAATTTATTGAACAGCTAAAAACTCAACACCCTCATGAGTATCCTCTTTATTTTTTCTTTCAAAATGCCGATGGAAATCATTGTAATATTCATCATATTCACGGCCTTTTTTTATTAAAAATTTGCGCACTCCAAAGATGGTGAGCCCAATAAGCAGACCTACCGTTCCAGCTAATATAATTCCTGTTTCTTTTTTCATATCTTTAATTGTGAATTGAAAATTAAGCAAAATGTATTCCTTTTAGGCTAAAATTTATTTTAAAGTTTGTTAAAATTGCTACGCAAAATAGTAATAAGTATTAATATCCATCGTCAATATAAGAATATTTTGATTGATTATAAAAATTACCTCCTATTTTTACGTCTGTTTATTCTTCTTTTTTTCTTCCACCAAAAAATCTTACTTTTGAGGAAACCCTCAATTTATGAATGTTAAAACATTTGCTCTTGGTGCAGCCGGAATAATGCTTGCATCTTGTGCTCCACAGAAAATGACCAAAAACTTAAACTATCCCGAAACCAAAAAAATCGATCATGTAGATGAGTATTTTGGAACCAAAGTACAGGATTCCTACCGCTGGTTAGAAGATGATCGCGCAGAAAACACCAAGGATTGGGTGCAAAAAGAAGTCGCTTTCACTAATGATTATCTGGCAAAAATTCCTTTCCGCGAGGAAATCCGAGCACAGCTAAATGACATCTGGAATTACGAGAAAATCGGTGCCCCTTTTAAAGAAGGAGATTTCACCTATTTCTATAAAAATGATGGCCTTCAGGCACAATCTGTTTTATACCGTACAGATAAAGAAGGCAAGACCGAAGTTTTTCTTGACCCCAATAAATTTTCCGAAAAAGGAACCACTTCTTTAGCTGGCGTATCCTTTAATAAAAAAGGAAATCTCGTGGCATATTCTATATCAGAAGGCGGCAGCGACTGGAACAAAATCATCATCATGAATGCTATTACAAAAAAAATCATCGATGAAACCATCATCGATGTTAAGTTTTCTGGTGCTTCTTGGTTGGGTGATCAAGGTTTTTTCTACTCTAGTTATGACAAACCGAAAGGTTCAGAGCTTTCTGCAAAAACCGACACTCATAAAGTGTACTTCCATCAATTGGGAACGAAACAATCGAATGACCAATTGGTTATCGGTGGCGAAAATTTCAAAAGACGGTACATGGGTGTTGGCGTTTCTGATGATGAAAGATATCAGATCTTAAGTGCCTCGGAAGCAACGAACGGAAATGAACTCTATATTAAAGATTTAAAAAAATCCAAATCAGATTTTATTCCAGTTCAAAAAGGATATGAGTTTAATACCAATTTTGTAGATTCAAAAGACGATGTAATTTATGCATTGACGGATAAAGATGCACCAAATAAGCGTTTGGTAAGATTCAATATCAATCAGCCCGATATTTGGACGGATGTCATTCCACAAACAGAAAATGTGCTGAGTATTTCTACAGGCGGCGGCTATTTATTCGCCCGATACATGAAAGACGCGGTAACATCAGTGAAGCAATTTGATTATAACGGAAAACTAATCCGAACGATTGATTTGCCAGGAATCGGTACTGCTGGTGGTTTTAGTGGAAAAGAAAAAGAAAAAGATTTGTATTTTTCATTCACCAACTACATTACGCCCGGAACGATTTATAAACTCCATGCAGACACCGGAAAATCTGAAGTTTACCAAAAACCAAAGGTGAAATTTAATCCCGAAGATTTCGTTTCTGAACAAATTTTTTATACTTCAAAAGACGGGACGAAAATTCCGATGATGATCAACTATAAAAAAGGATTAAAACTCAACGGAAAAAATCCTACCATTCTTTATTCTTACGGTGGATTCAACATCAGTTTACAACCTGCTTTTTCTGTAGTCAATGCAATCTGGATGCAAAATGGCGGAATCTACGCTGTACCAAACATACGTGGTGGTGGTGAATACGGAAAAAAATGGCACGATGCAGGAACAAAAATGCAAAAGAAAAATGTGTTTGATGATTTTATCGCAGCGGGTGAGTATTTGCAAAACAAAGGATATACTTCCAAACAATTTATGGCACTTTCGGGCCGTTCAAATGGTGGACTATTAGTCGGTGCAACCATGACCATGAGACCGGATTTGGCAAAAGTAGCCTTCCCCGGTGTGGGCGTTTTGGATATGTTGCGTTACAATAAATTTACGGCTGGAGCAGGATGGAGCTATGATTACGGAACTGCCGAAGACAGCAAGGAAATGTTTGATTACCTAAAATCCTATTCCCCAGTTCATCAAGTAAAAAAAGGAGTTTGTTATCCTTCGACCATGATTATTACCAGTGACCATGATGACCGGGTGGTTCCGGCTCACTCCTTCAAATTTGGTGCAGAATTGCAGGAAAAACAATCTTGCGGAAATCCAATTTTGGTAAGAATTGAAAGCAATGCTGGTCATGGTGCCGGTAGAAGTACCGAACAAGTGATTGGCGAAAATGCTGATATATTGAGTTTTGGCCTATATGAAATGGGATTTAAAACTTTAAAGAAATAATTAAACAACGAAATCTATTTTTATTTGGGCAACTTCATCCGTCCTCCACTCCCAATCTTTTTTGCCAACGCAAAGCCAACGCAAAAAAAGGATTTCCGTTCAGGCCGGGTTGCAGACCAGAATAACTTTCACTGTTTCGTCTTAGATTACAAACAGAAACTTCCCGTGAGATCATTCACGGGAAGTTTTGTTTTTAGGCACCGATTTTTAAAGGTCTAATTTATTTGGTGTTCTTTTATAAAAAGTAAAAAGCCTTACACTTTTGTGATTTTGTGGTTAATGAATTAAAGTCCGAACACCACACCAACGCTAGGTACAAATCCACTACCGAAAACAGATTGATCTTCTTTGTACAAAACATTATACATGGCGCCAATTTGCATATATGTTTGGTTTCCTATTCGTTCTAGATAGCCACCTCCTAAATAAAGTGCAGCTTCATCACCTGAATATTTTACCTGGGTTACTTTATTTTTTTGATTAAAAAAATATTCCTAGAAAACACCACTCAAATAAAAGTTTCGTGCGATATAATAATTAACAAACGGCCCAACTCCAACAGTATTGGATGAAAAATATTTGGCATTGGTCCAAGTAAGATCAGAAACAATTCCGGCCTCAAAACTCTCCGTTAATTTGTAACCAACTCTCGGCGATACATAAATAGACGTTCCACCATTATTACTACCGAAACTACCACCTAAACCAGCAGAACCACCAAAAGTCCATTTAGAATTTTCTCCACCGAGTTGGGTGCCGATTTGTGAATGCGCAAAGAAACTTGCAGCTACAAAAAGGAGAATACTTAATTTTTTCATTTTGTTTTATTATAAATCAAAATTAAGTTTTTTTTTGACACCGAAAACTTAATGGTTCCACCGAAAATAGAAATCTATAATTATTGTCGTAAATTTGCACCTTCAATAAAGAATCTCCTTAAAAGATTTTATAAAATGAAAATATGAAAATTGTAGTAGGACTTTCTGGTGGTGTAGATTCCAGTGTTGCAGCGTATTTGTTACAAAAACAAGGGCATGAAGTGATCGCACTTTTTATGCGGAATTGGAACGATGCTTCGGTAACTTTGGAAGATGAATGTCCGTGGATTGAGGATAGCAATGATGCTTTGATGGTTGCGCAAAAATTGGGAATTCCGTATCAAGTGATCGACATGAGCGAATTGTACAAGGAAAAAATTGTGGATTACATGTTCGATGAATATAAAAAAGGAAGAACGCCAAATCCAGATGTTTTGTGCAACCGCGAAGTGAAGTTTGATGTTTTTTTGAAAACGGCTTTATCGCTTGGCGCAGAGAAAGTTGCAACCGGACATTACGCACGAGTTGATTCTTCTTTCGATGAAAATGGGAAGGAAATTTTTCATCTTTTGGCAGGAAAAGATAACAATAAAGATCAGTCTTATTTTCTGTGTCAATTAAATCAGGAGCAATTATCGAAATCGCTTTTCCCAATTGGAGAATTAACGAAACCTGAAGTTCGGGAAATTGCCAGAGAAATGGATTTGGTAACTGCGGATAAAAAAGATTCTCAAGGTTTATGTTTTATTGGTAAAGTAAGTTTACCTACATTTCTTCAACAACAATTAGAACCAAAAGAAGGCGAAATTGTAGAAATTTTTAAAAATTTTGATGGTTTTCAGCAAAAAACTCCTCAATTTTCATCAAAATTGGAAGAATTACAATTTCTTTCTAAAAAAATAAAATACGAAAAATCCGATGGAAAAGTGATTGGAAAACATCAAGGTGCGCATTATTTCACCATCGGACAAAGCAAAGGTTTGGGAATTGGCGGACATGTAGAATCTTGTTTTTTGATTTCCAGAAATATGGAAACCAACACGATTTTTGTAGGAGAAGGAAAAAATTTCCCAGGACTTTTCCGCAAAGCATTGAAAATTGAAAATGCAGAAGTTCATTGGGTTAGAGAAGATTTGCGTTTACAAAATGGCGAATCTATGAAAGTAAAAACCAGAATCCGATACCGACAAACTTTAGAAGAAGCAACATTGTACCAATTTGAAGAAGGATTTTTCATCGAGTTCCACAATCCACAATCTGCCATTGCAGAAGGACAATTTGCAGCGTGGTATTTGGAGGAGGAATTGCTGGGGAGTGGCGTGATCAGTTAGAAGAGCCAAGTACAAAGGAAAAAGAACCAAGTTTGATTAATTTTAGTACATTCTAGTTTATTGATGAAAACCTTAAATAAGATTTTCTTTATTTAAGGTTTTTGCTGTTTTTCTTAAATAGCAATTTTCTTATTTAAGTTATTTCGTATATTTGTTAAATAGAAAGCTTATTATTTACGCAAAACGATTATTTTCGTAAATACTAAGTTAATAATTTAAGCAAAATGAAAAACTTTATTTCTGGCATCAAAATTAATCAAGGTTATTACAAAAGTTTTCAACCAAATTTCATCAATAAAGATTGGACTATTGATGATATGGAAGTTTTGAGTTTATTGAGTAAAGCCGATCGTCAATTGGGAAGGTTAGATACTTTTTCGCAATATGTAAATCTGGATCTCTACATCAGTATGCACATTGCCAAAGAAGCAACTCAATCTACAAAAATTGAAGGAACGCAAACCAATATGGAAGAAGCATTTTTTGACAAAGAAGATCTTGCAGTTGACAAAAGAGAAGATTGGGACGAAGTTCAAAACTACATCACTGCAATGAAAACGGCAGTAAAGGATTTGGAAAATTTGCCAATTTCTTCACGTCTTATCAAAAAAACGCATAAGACATTGCTTTCTGGTGTTCGAGGAGCGCATAAACTTCCAGGAGAGTATCGCAAAAGTCAGAATTGGATTGGTGGAGCAACAATTAATGACGCTGCTTTTGTACCACCGATTTCAAATTCAGTTGAAAATCTGATGTCTGATTTAGAAAAATTTGCAAACGATGATTATAATTTTTTACCAGATTTACTGAAAATTGCTATTATTCACTATCAATTTGAAACAATTCATCCATTTTTAGATGGAAATGGGAGAATTGGGAGACTACTCATTCCAGTTTATTTGGTAAGTAAAGGGATATTAAAACAACCCATTCTCTATCTTTCCGATTTTTTCGAAAAACACAGGACTTTATATTTTGATAATTTAATGAGGGTAAGAACTCAAAATGATTTAACACAATGGTTTAAATTTTTTCTAACAGGAGTAATAGAAACTGCAAAAAATGGTGTAGATACTTTTGATGGAATATTAAAACTTCAAAAAGAACTGGATGTCAAATTATTAACTCAAAAAGGAAATACCGATGACACGAGAAAAATCATTACATCTTTATTTGAAAACCCTGTAACAGACGCTCAAAAAGTGGAGAAAATTATTGAAAAATCCTACGGTTCTGCTTATAAACAGATTGCAATTCTGGAGAAATTAAATATTATAAAAGAAATAACAGGTTCTCAACGAGGGAAAGTTTTCGTTTTCGACGACTATCTGAAATTATTTAAAAATTGATACTTACAAAAACCTTAAATAAACATTTCTTTATTTAAGATTTTTGCTGTTTTTCTTAAATAAGCGAATTTTTATTTAAAATAATTATGCATTCTCTAAAATAAGACTTTAATTTCCTCACTAAAAATTCCTAATATTTAATTAAATTTGAATAGAATAAAAATAAATGACCAAACAAGAACTCATAGAATCCTTAAAAAAATTAAAAGCAGGATACATCTCAATTCTAAACGATTTGGAAGTAATGAAAAACTGGGGAAAAGTTCAGTTGGAAGCACTTTATGCTACGAAAATTGGAAAATATGAAGTAGAACTTCTGGAATTAAAAATTCTAATAAAAACTTTAAAAAAGAAAATTCAGTGGGCGCATCAGGAAATTAATTCTAGAAAATATCCAGATTTTGTAGAGATTGAAAACCGTGCTTCAGAATTGATGAAAGAGGCATACCAAGAAATAAATGAGGCGAAAAGTAAAGTCAATTTTGGAAAAGCAGTT
This sequence comes from Kaistella yonginensis, assembly GCF_030409525.1. GTDB lineage: Bacteria > Bacteroidota > Bacteroidia > Flavobacteriales > Weeksellaceae > Kaistella > Kaistella yonginensis. The sequence continues at coordinate 63,927 of NZ_JAUFQB010000063.1, forward strand.
TTGAGCAATTTGGGTTCTCCAGAAGATAGTATGGAATTGAGGAAAATATTTAGAAACATTGCCAAAAGTCTTCATCCAGACATCAATCCTAATTTAACAGAAGAGCAGCAAGAATTGTGGCATCTTTTTCATTCGGCTTACAAAAGTGGAGATTTAGACAAAATAAAAGCACTCGAAATTGTGTTTGAAGAACAATTGAAAGATTTTGAAACTTCGCAAAAAGAACTTTCAGAAGAAGATATTTTGATGCAAACTGCAATGCTAAAACAAGGAATTTTGGAACTGGAAAGTCAGAAAAAAGATTTAGAAAACAATTTTCCTTTTACCATTGAAGATAAAATACGAGATGAAGATTGGGTTGCCGAAAAGCAAGAATCTCTAACCAAAGAAATTGAAGATCTTAAAATATATTTAAAGGAAAAAAAATCTGATTATCAACTCATTAAAGAAACTTATGGATCAGAATAACGAAACTGGATTAAGCAAAACCGATCCTGGTTTATTGAAATTAGTAAGCCAAGAAACAATTTCTTTCAAAGCGTTTGAAGAAGACATTCTTGCCTTGGAATCAATTGTTGCTGGAACTTCTTACCTCAACCTTCAAGAGATAGAAAAAGAAATAATTCCGAAAGAAACCGAACTTACTTTGCAAAGAGAACCAGAAAATGAGTTCGATAAGTTCGCCATAAAACTGCTTTACAAAAACAACAAATTGGGATATATTCCAAAATCTAAAAATCAAACTATCGCAAGATTAATGGATGTTGGAAAACAATTCTACGCAAAAGTTTCAGCAAAAGAATGGGAAGGAAAATGGTTGAGAATGGATTTGGAGGTGTTTTTAAAAGATTAAAGATTTTGTACCAATTACAACATATTTCTACAACAAAGGAGAAACCAGTCGCGCAATTTTCTCTACCAATTGAATATGTTTTGGTCTGTTCAACCAGGAATTGATTTCAATTTCTTCCGCATTTTTTAGATCTTCATCAAAATAATTGGTAAGGTTTTCTGCGATTTCTTTGTCGTAAACGACTGCATTTACTTCAAAATTTAGATCAAAACTGCGGTAGTCTAAATTGGCGGTTCCAACCATCGCCACACTTCGGTCTGCAACCATAGTTTTTGCATGTACAAATCCTTTTTGATACAAATAAATTTGAACTCCCGCTTTCAAAAGTTGAGTGTAATAGGATTTTGCCGCTGCATTTACCAAAAAGGAATCAGAAATTCCAGGAACCAAAAGTTTTACTTTCACGCCAGAAAGCGCTGCCATTTTCATAGCATCAATAATGGTTTCGCCGGGAATAAAATAAGGAGAAGTGAGCAGAATTTCCTGTTTTGCAGACTGAATCGTTTTTATAATTGCATAGTAAATAGACGGTCGATCAGAATCTGGACCACTGGAAACAATCTGAATATTTGTGAGCGAGTCCGAACTCAATTCTGGTTTTGGAAAATATTTTTCGGTCACGTTTAACTTTTTATTGGCGCAATAATTCCAATCTCCAATGAAAATATGTTGCAAAATTGCAGTTGCATCGCCTTCAATTTTCAAGTGCATATCTCGCCAAAATAATTTGTTTCCAGTGCGGGAATTGTCGTATTTATCGCTGATATTAATTCCTCCAACAAAAGAAATATTGCCATCAATCACAATTATTTTTCGGTGATTTCGATAGTTGAGCCGATTGGCAAATTTTATTAATTTAATTTTATAAAACGGAAACGCATTTACTCCATTTTCCCGCAATCTTTTAACCAGATTTTTTCGAATGGACGAACTTCCAAAATCATCATAAATAAAACGAACTTCTACGCCTTCTTTCGCTTTTTGAATCAGAATTTTTTCAATACTTCTTCCCGTTTCGTCATCTTCATAAATGTAATATTCGATGTGAATATGATGTTTTGCATTTTCTAATGCTTTTAAAACTTCTGGGAATTTCTCCTCGCCATTGCTTAAAAGTTGAACTTTATTGTTGCTGGTTAAAGGACTTTTATCGGTTTCGTAAATCATTTTCATCAAACTGAAAAAATCTTTATGACCAACCAACTGATCTAAATTTCGGGTATTATAAAGATCTAGTTTTTCCAGAACCAACTTTTCTTGCTTAGAATCTTGAATGATCTTTTTGCTGTATAATTTGTTTTTTCGATAGTTGATTCCAAAAGAAAAATAGATGAAAATCCCTAAAAGTGGTAGGAAAATTACCAAAAGCAAATACGCCAAAGTTTTGGTTACCGTTTGCGTGTCATAAATGATGCGCAGCGAAACTGCAATCAGAAATAGGATATAAATGATCTCCAGAATTAAAATCCAATTCATATTTAAATAGTTTAATTACTCAACCATTCCTTAAATTCCTTCACTCTATCACGACTTACCGTGATTTCTTCTTCTGGTTGAAATTCCAGTTCTACTTTATAATAAGGCGATGTATGAATATTTTTGATAAAATCTGAACTGATGATAAATTGCCGATTCACACGAAAAAATTTCTTCTCATCCAGAACTTCCTGCAACTCATCTAAAGTGAAATCTGTGGGAAAATTTCTTTCTTTTGTTTGTAGATAAACGATTTTATTTTCGCTGAAAAAACAGGAAACTTCATCGGTTTGTACAATTTTTAAATTATACCCAATTTTAACCAAAATTCTCGATAGTTTTTGCTTCTCTTCCTTCATTAAGGATTTAATTTCCAGAGTATTATATGACGAATCTGAAGGTAAGAAACTTCTATATTTATCAATTGCTTTTTCCAGATCTTCTTCCATAATTGGTTTTAAAAGATAATCGATGGAATTGAGTTTGAACGCCTTCAAAGTATATTGATCAAAAGCGGTAGTGTAAATCATAAAACTTTTGGTTGGTATTTTTTCGAAAATATCAAAAGACAAACCATCTCCTAAAACAATGTCTGAAAAAACCAAATCTGGATGCTCGTTATTTTCAAACCAATCCAGACCTTCTTCCACGGAATTGAGTGTTGCAACTAATTCTAAATCAGCAAACAAACTCAATAATCTTTCTAATTTGCGAGCGGCTGGTTTTTCATCTTCGATGATAATGGTTTTAATTAAATTCACTTTTTGCAATTCTTGGGTTTTCAGTTCTAAATTTACTTATTTTTATCCATCAATTCGCGAATTTTCTTTTCTTCCCAATTTTTACCTAAAATAAAGTTGGGCAAGAAAACGCTCAATCCATGTGCGGCAAGACCAATTCCCCAGAAAAACAATGTCAAGAAATTGCTCCATTGAAAATAGGTTTCGCCCGGTTTCAAGTCCGTATAATTATGGTAAGCAATGAAAGAATTTACGCAGATATAAACTAAAAAATGGATGTAAAATCCTTTGATGCGTTTTACTCTTTTCTTTGCTTCAAGATACTTGATATCGTCATTATTAAAAGTTTCCATTATTATTTTGTTTTAATTGCTTGTCAATCATTTTACGTTCCCAGTTATGATTTAGGAAGAATAATTTTGCACCTTTTATAGCGAGAATAATTACCCAGATGTAGAATATAATTGAGACATTTTTCTGATCTAAAAGTACAATTTCTCCCGTAAGATAATACTTTCTTAAACTATATGCTGCAAAAACTACTGCGAACACTGCCAGACTTAGATAGAAATTTTTCAGTTGGCGAACACGTTCTTTTGCCATCTCAAAATCCATTTCTTTTTTTGTTAAATTTTCCATTCTGTTTATTTTTTATCTTTATTTAAAATTTTCTGAATTTGTTTTTCTTCCCAGTTTTTACCGATCCCAAAAGTTTGTAGAGCGTGAGAACCAACTCCAATTCCCCAACCTAACATCGGCCACCAAAACCAGTAATATTCTGGAGAAGTAAATAGGTTTACAAAAACCAAAAACGGTATTACCAAGCAATAGGAAGTAAGATTAGCATAGAAACCTTTCAATTCTTTCACTCTTTCCGTCGCTTTTTTGTAGGCAATGGCTTCATCTGATGGATTTGTTTTCATGGCTGAAATTTTTTGGGTTAATATTGGGATTTTCACTCGAAAAAACTCGCTGGATTTTTCTATGAAAACATTTTGTTTTGATAATAAGGAATAGCGTTGTACAATATTCGAAAGTCCAATTCCGGCACTTTCTTTCATTTGTTCCCTCTGTTGTAAATTATTTTCAATGAAGAGATAATTACCTTCTGAATAGATTTTTATGACCAATGGTTTGCTTGAAGTTGCAAAATTATGTTTGATGCAATTTTCTAATAATAATTGTAAAGAAAGCGGAACTACAAACGATTTTAATACATTTTCGTTTACATTAAATCCAAAATTTACACTGTCTTCGAATCTGGTTTTCAATAAATTGCAGTAGGTTTTTGCAAATTCTATTTCTTCTTCAACCGTTACCAATTCTTTGTCTTTTTGTTCTAAAACGTATCGGTAAATCTTCGACATTGATGCTGTAAATCTCTGTGCTTGATGTGGGTTTTCATCAATCAAAGCACTCAAAACATTCAAAGAATTAAATAAAAAATGAGGATCCAGTTGATTTTTTAAACTTTCAAATTGCGCATTTGCAGATTTTGCAATAAGTTTCTGCTGTACTACTTCTTGTTTGGTAGAGCTTTTCCAAGCTTCCATAAAACCTTTTGCGTGCAAAATTGCGGAAATCAGTAACGCAATATTAATGGTGAACCAATTGGAAAAACCCAAATTTCCGGTGAAAAATGCGGCAGAATCTTGCTTCTGTAATAAGATAAAATTAACATAATTGCAAAAAAGAACCAAAACGATGTTGACTACCACTGTAGAAATAACTCCATAAACCGTTCTCTTTCTGGTTTCATCCACCCAGGAATATTTGCGGTTGAGAAAATCGTTTACTACCCCATTTCCAAGTGCGATGGTGAATGAATAAAGACCTGCAACCAAAATGTTGAAGAAATAATTTTCTACGGTTTTTTCTATACCAAAAAACAGGAAAATAAATGTTCCCACAAAAAAGGTGATCCAAGACATCGTGATAAGGCTTTTTCTACTCATGGTTAAATTATTAGGACAAATGTACAGTTGGTTAAAGATAAATAAAATAGTTACTGCCTGAAGGGTAAGATTTAGAACCTGAATCGTAAAAAAACCACCGGAAATTACCGATGGTTTTATAAAGATTTATCTGTTGATCTATTTTATTTCATTGCTGCAATTACATTCACTGCTTCCTGAAGGTATAAATCTCGTTGTAGATTCTTGGTCCAGTTTTCTGTTTTTTTGGCAAAAGCCTCGTCACTTTTTTGCCGAATTGCTTCGTCCGGGTTTACCGTAAACTTCAAACCATTGTTGAATTTCGACAGGGTTTTGAATTTTTTGATTTGTGATTTTCGGGTTTGCATCACTTCATTGAATTTTGTTTGGTTTAATGAAATGGTCTCCTCCTTATCTAAATTTTCTTTCCATTGCGCAGATTCTTGCATCAACTGGTAGGTTTTATTGTCTTTCAACCGCGCTTCAATCTGCTTCTGCAAAGCAGTAACAGAAAAATAATTCACCGGTTGATATTCTACGGCCGGAATTTTATCCCAAGCCAAAGCGTAGTCATCATACCGTTCGCCAATCTCTGCATAGGTAAAGAAATCCTTCATTTGAATATCAGATTGAATTCCTTTTCTCTGGGTAGATTCTCCGGTGACTCTATAAAATTTTTGAATGGTCAACTTTAAAGAGCCAAAATCATCACTGGAATTCAAGAATCTATTGAGATCTACAAAAGTCTGTACTGTTCCTTTCCCAAATGATTGTGGCGAGCCAATAACGACCCCTCTGCCATAATCCTGCACAGCTCCAGCTAAAATCTCTGAGGCGGAGGCTGAAAGTTCGTTTTGCATAATCACCAAAGGACCAGTCCAAATTGGCGCATTTGATTTATTTCGAAGGGTTTGAATTTTTCCATTACCGTCTTTCACCTGAACATAGGCGCCAGCATTCATAAACAAGCCCATAATATCGCCAACTTCTGTTAAGCTTCCACCACCATTATTTCTAAGGTCGAGTACGATTCCTTCTACATTCTGTGCTTTCAGTTTAATCAATTCATTTTTAATGTCATCCGAAGCATTTCTTCCTTTTGCGTCTTCGAAGTCGGCGTTAAAACTTGGCAAACTAATAAAGCCGTATTTTTTTCCGTCTGGTGAATTCACGATGATGCTGCGGGCAAAAGTATCTTCAATCTGCACTTCTTCACGCGTCATGGTAACTTCTTTGATGGTTTTGTCTTCTTTCTCTACAGTCAGAACGACCTTGGTTCCTTCTTTTCCACGAATTAGTCGTACTGCTTCGTCTACCAACATTCCTACCACATTTACCGCATCATCACTTGGGTTGGAGCGTACTTTCAAAATTTTATCACCTTTTGCCAATTGTTTTGATTTCCAGGCTGGAGCACCGATGGTGAGCTCACCTAAATAGAGGTATCCTTTTTTCTCTTGAATAATGGCACCAATTCCGATGATTTTTCCTTTAAACTGTGTGTCGAAATCTTCTTTATTTTTCGGTGAATAATAATTGGTATGCGGATCGAAAACTTCGGTGTACGCATTCATGTACACCGTAAACCAATCCATTTTATTTCTTTTCTTAAACCTGCGGAAGGTGTCAGTAACCAAATCTTTTACTTCTTCTGTTGCTTTTATTCTCTTCGCTTCGGGACTTAGAATTTCGAGTTTGATGGTGTCTTTCAGATTAAATTTCTGCACCGAATCCTTTTTCTCTTTCTGCATCTCTTCCTTTGCAGTTAAAGATTCCATTTCCTGTAAAATATTATACTTAATATATTTCTTCCATTCTGCGGCAAGCTCGGTTTGATTTACAGGATTGTTTTTTTTCTTCGGCTCCAGCATGAGTGTTTCATCCTCATTTAAATTGATAGGTTTGCTAAGAATATCCTGGGTGATTTTATCAATTTCGTCAACCCTTTGATACAAACGATCAATGGTTAATTTATAGAATCTTAAATCTCCTTGGTTTAAATAATCATCTAATTTGGTTTTATGCTGCGCAAATTCATCCATATCGGATTTTAGAAAATACCTTTTCGAGTTATCCACCATTTCAAAATATTGCTTGTAGACTTGTTGTGAATAAGCATCATTAATGGGTTTTGGTGAATAGTGTAAATAGCTAAGTGTATTTTTAACGCTAATCATAATGGTCGACATTTTTTCGTCGTCATTTTTTGGTGTGTTAAAACAAAACACCAAGCTCGTTAGTGGAATGAAAAGCAGTAATTTATTGAGTTTAAAGTTTTTGAACATAGACTTGTTAAATAGTAGGTGTAATTGGTTAGAGTTTCTCCCTTTTCGTTACAGGATTTTTCAAAGTATCAAAATTAATACCTTATTTAGAATAAAATATGAATTTTACAATAATTTATTATAATCTCTGAAATCGATTGTACCAATATAGAAGAATTTTTTAAAAATAATACTGGAATCCGAACTTAATTCCGAATTTGTTTGCGGTCGGATTTTCCAGATAATTTCCGCGCCAATTGAAGTCTAACCTTAAAATTCGAATGTTCCCGAAACCAATATTTTCGATCCCGAAGCCGTATTCATAATAAGGTTTATTCGGCGCTTGCAATAATAAATTGGAGGAATTAATCAGTATCGAACTTTCCTTTAAAGAACCAACAGCTGTTCGATAAAAAATAACTTCGCGCAATTTCAATTTTTTTATTAAGGGAAAGTAAGAAAAAATCTTTCCATTAAAATGATGTTCTGCGTGAAAAGTCGCATATTGATCTGCCACAAATTCATAATAATTCAGCAAGGCAAATGTATTGGGGATTAGCCCATAAGATTGGTTCCCCGGAATTACGTTTTGCAAAGCAAGCGGCACCGTGTTGAAGTTTTTACCTGCTTCCACATTTAAAATTAAGCGGCCAAAACTCTTTAATAAAATTGGTTGAAAATAATAAAGTTGTAATTTGCTATAATTAAAATCTGAATTGAAAACACCTTCTAATCCTTGCGAGTATTTCAAAACGATTGTTGAAGCCAATGTACTGTGTTCATAACGATCTACACCATATTGGGAAAATTTTGCTCCTGGTCTTGCCGTTATACTAAACACCAATTTGGAATCATTTAAGTCAGAAAAAACTTCATTATTTTTAAAATAATCGAGGGAGAATTTTTCGAGATTAGCAGATTTTATGCTTTGGCTTGTGGCATCTAAGCGCAGGGTGAAATTCTTAAAAGGATCAATTGCTGCAAATGCACTTGTTTGGTTTACAGAACTTAAAAAGAAATTATCTCCCGAATTCAAAACCCCAGAAGAGGCGAATGATCTTGTCATAATACCCTCATCTGTGGTAAGTTGTGCGCCCAATTGCATGACATCTCTTCTCGTTCCAAGCCCGATGGTGAAGCGATTATCACGGTTGAACATTTTTCTAAATTCTGCCCCATACTTCACCTGATGATCCCGAAAACCATAGGCCGTATAAAAAGCGGCACGCCAGGTATCATTTGGTGAAAAATACGTTCTGGCTCCCAATCTCAAACGAAAACCTTCAACCTCATTATAACCAAAAGTGGAATATAAATCGCCAATATCTATGGCTTTGAACGCGTTGTAATAACCGGTGGCTAAAACTTCGTAAACTTTTACCGCTTTCTTAAATTTGGGAACATTCTGCAATTCTTCCATCATTTGATATACGTTTTCCTCGGTTTTCGAAAGCTGCTCTTTCCTGTTGTCAAGCCAAAACTGGTCATTTTTCTGAAAGTCTTTGTCACTAAGAGACGATAATTTATTTACGAAAATTGTGTCATTGATGTTTTGGTTAAAGAGGTAATCTGAGAAAATCGTGGTTTTCTTTGCCACAATACTTTTTGCTTTTTCTTTTTTTCCAAAGATGGATAATTGAATTTCTTGATAATTTCTTTTCGGCAAGAAAATAGAGTCGTTCGGGTTATCGTATTCTAATTCATTGTAGAAATTATTAACAAAATTGACATTGATGTTTTTACTTGATTTAATGGTTGCACTTACCACAGCGTAGGTTTCTTTGGCAATATAAATTACTCCGAAAATAGAAAGCACCTCTTTTCTTTTAGGTGAATATCTGATACGGTAGGCATCTGTACCATTAATAAATTCCTCGCCCAACAGTTGGTAATCATAGACTGAAAAACCATCTCTGGCAATTGGGCTGGTAAAACCAATATTGAAAAAATTCAGCAAATTGTCGTAAATATTAATATCTTTATAAAGGTTTTTTGCGGTATTTGCTACAATATCATTATCCGAAAAACCTGAGGATTTATTGGCCAGAATCTCTCTTTTTTCTTTTTTAATGGGATCATTTTTCCCCCAATTTTTATAAAGTGTTTCATTAAAAAAAATCGGTAAAGCCAATTGGTTGGCATTGTCCAGCGTATCTGCATACTTAAAAACAAAATCGAGTTTATTGAAAATTTTTCTTTGTGTAAAAGCAGAATCAATATTTGCCAGATCGACCTCTACTTTTTCATATTCTTCAAATTGATAATCTTGAAATTGTGAAAGGCCATTGCTCTTCTTACGTTTCCAAACCTCCTGCATAATATCAAAAGCGGGGTTATCTTTCTTTTTTAATTTCTTTGCAGATTTAATCACTACCTGATCTATAGAAGTTTCTCTGATTTGAGAAATAAAAAAAACAGGCATTACGATTATCGCGAAGAAAATAATTTTAAAATAATTCATATATAAAGGCTCACAAAATTAATTGTACATTCTATTTTTAATCAACTTGCAAAAGTATGACAAAAAATCAGGTTGCTATGTAACCTATATCTCATAAGTTTTTTACGTGTTGTTTATAAGATTCTTTTTAATTTATTGACTATTATTGGAATGAAAATGCTTTATGTATTTTTAAAGAATTATTTTTGTAGAAAATCATTTAAAAATCATGAAAAACCCTTTAATATTAGTCACCAACGACGACGGAATTACCGCTCCAGGAATTAGGAACCTTGTTAATTTTATGAATGAAATTGGCGAAGTAATCGTTGTTGCCCCCAATTCACCACAATCCGGAAAAGGACATGCCATTACCATCAATCAAACCTTAACTTTTGAAGAAATCAGTTTGGAAGGTCCGCAGAAAGATTATTCCTTAAGCGGAACGCCTGTGGATTGTGTAAAATTTGCTTTGGACAAAATCTTGACCAGAAAACCAGACTTGGTGGTGTCAGGAATTAATCACGGCGCCAATTCTTCCATTAATGTGATCTATTCGGGTACGATGAGTGCTGCGGTAGAAGCGGGTGTTGAAGGTTTGCAGGCGATTGGCTTTTCATTGCTTGATTTTTCCTGGGATGCCGATTTTTCTCAGGCTAAAGAATATATTCAAAATATCGTGAAAAAGGTTTTAGAAAATCCTTTGCCAAAAGGAACCGTGCTGAATGTAAATATTCCGAAACTAAAAAAAGACGAAATCAAAGGAATTAAAGTTTGCCGCCAAGCCAAGGCCAAATGGGAAGAAAATTTCGACGAAAGAATTAATCCCCATGGAAAAAAATACTATTGGCTGACCGGCTATTTCAATAACATGGATTCTGGAGATGACGCTGATGAAACCGCACTTGCAGCAGGGTATATTTCCATCGTGCCGGTGAAATTTGATCTAACAGCACATGAGCACCTGCACTATCTGAGAGGAATACTGGAATAAAGCATTGCTGTGTTCTTATCATTCTTACCTTTCCTTTAACCAATAAAAGATCTAAAAAAATGCGTATCGAAACCGAACTCAAATTAGGATTCAAAGATGTGATGATTCGTCCCAAACGATCCACTTTAAAATCACGTTCACAAGTTAGCTTAGAGCGAAATTTTACCTTTAGAAATTCCCAGAAAAAATGGATTGGCGTGCCAATCATCGCCGCGAATATGGATACGGTCGGAACTTTTGAAATGGCCGAAGCATTGTCGAAAGAAAAAATAATCACCGCCATTCATAAGCATTATACCATCGAAGAGTGGTCTAGTTTTCTAGAAAACCAACCCGATTCAATTTATGATTACATCGCCCTAAGCACGGGAATCGGAAAAGGAGATGAGCAAAAAGTGCAACAAATTATTGATGCTCATCCCCAATTAAATTTTCTGTGTATTGATGTTGCCAACGGCTATTCTGAACATTTTGTAGGATTCGTAAGAATGATGCGCGAGCGTTTCCCTGACAAAACCATTATCGCAGGAAATGTGGTTACGGGAGAAATGGTAGAAGAACTTATTTTATCGGGAGCAGACCTTATCAAAGTGGGAATTGGGCCAGGATCGGTTTGTACAACCAGAATAAAAACCGGTGTTGGTTATCCACAACTTTCTGCAATTATAGAATGTGCAGATGCTGCGCATGGTCTTGGTGGGCATATTATTTCTGATGGAGGTTGTAAAATTCCGGGTGATGTGGCCAAAGCTTTTGGCGGTGGTGCAGATTTCGTGATGCTGGGCGGAATGTTCGCTGGTCATGATGAAAGCGGTGGCGAAATCGTGGAAGAAAATGGTAAAAAATACCGATTATTTTATGGCATGAGCTCCCAAACAGCCATGGATAAACATTCGGGTGGAGTTGCTGAATATCGCGCTTCTGAAGGTAAAACGGTAAAGGTTTCTTATAAAGGTGCTGTTTCCGAAACGGTGAAAGATATTTTAGGTGGTGTGCGTTCCACTTGCACTTATGTTGGCGCTTCCATGTTGCGCGAGCTTTCCAAGAGAACCACATTTATTCGTGTTTTGGAGCAGGAAAACCAGGTTTTTGGAAACTGAAATTTGTAATCGTTTATAAATAGAAAATAGTAATTCTGTGGAAATTATGTTATTACTATATTGCTCTGGTTTCCTTTACTTATTACTTTATCCTAATATATTTTTTGTTATAATATTTCTCAAGTTGATTGTTGATATAGTTACTTTCATCTTCGGTAGAAGGTAGCTCCTGAAAGTATAATATTTTAGGAACATTGTTTATTTTATCGATAATTAGCGAATCTTTACTTGATTGATCAATTGTTTTTATTCTTTTGATGACCTCATCGTTGTAAGCATTCAAATCGGTTTGAAAAAGTTCCTTACCGATATTGGTTAAATTGTAATCAATATTAAAATTCGTGAATTTTACAGGGAAAAAAGTGGTTGCAGGTAAGAAAATAACAATCGCACTTACCCACCAAAACTTCTCAACTTTTTTATAAAAAGACATACAAAATAATGTCGAAGTCAGGAAGTAGAAAATTACCAGGTTCTCAAATTGCCTCCCAATAGTATTAAGAATAAACGAAAGAAACACAAGCGGCAAAAAAGAAATTAACCAAATTTTTGTAGTAGTTTTAAAATCAGTGCTTTTATAAATACTATTCAGTTCCTCTTCAAAAACTTTAATAAATAAAGGAATTATTAGCATGGTTTTTAAAATAATGTAAACGGAGTTTGCAGCCATTATCGCAATTCTTTTCACCCATAATAAAACAAATGGTTGATCTGAAGTGCCCAGCCTGGTGAAATTTCCTGGTGATAAAAAACTGATTGATAAAAACACAATACCTATCACGAGCAATAAAAAATTTTTCTTACTTCTATATTTCGTAAAAAATACAATCAAAGAACCCAATAAAAGTAAAGCCAAAATCTCATTAGATCCCATTAAAAGAACTACCAGAAAAATACAGAGAAAAAAATAAATTACTGACTGCGAATCTCTTAATCTACTGATTAAATAGAATAACAAAGCCGATAAAATAACGGGTAAAAAATAGATATTTGATCCCGTGATCCAGAAATAGTGCTCTGGAAGACTAACTAAAAGGACGGTGTAAATGAAAAAAAATATAAAACTTTTTTTGATCCCTTTTAAAAAATCATATTTGAAAAAATGGGTAAAATTCAAAGCAAGAACCCCAATAAAAGAAATTAGTAAAAAAACGGGATATATTTTTGGTAAAATGTTCCTTTCATCATATGCAACTGGATTAAACATATTGATGCTGTACCCAAAATACCTACCACCCCACTCAGAATAAAATTCAAAAATATTATTGAACAGTCCTAGTTTTTGCGTACTGTATGAAAATATAAAATCATCGGTTTGATATACATTAAAAAATGAAATATACACCAAACCGAAAAATAAGCAAATTGACAAAAATAATAGTATATTCTGTACGATTTTCATTTTAAGTCAACATTCCGCCATCTACATTCAATACTTGACCCGTGATGTAGCTTGATAAATCGCTCGCCAAGAAAACACAAGCGTTCGCCACGTCTTCTGGTTGACCACCGCGTTTCAAAGGGATAGAGTCTCGCCAACCTTGTACGGTTTTTTCGTCTAAAGCAGCCGTCATTTCAGTTTCAATAAATCCTGGCGCAATCGCGTTGCAACGGATGTTTCTGGAACCTAATTCGAGTGCGATTGATTTAGAAAAACCGATCACGCCCGCTTTTGAGGCTGCATAATTTGCTTGACCTGCATTTCCTTTCACTCCAACCACGGAAGTCATGTTGATGATCGAACCTGCTCTGGCTTTCATCATGGGCTTAATGACCGCTTTCGTTAAGTTGAATACGGAGTCTAAATTTACTTTGATAATGGTATCCCAATCGTCTTTGGACATCCTGAGCATTAAATTATCGCGGGTAATTCCGGCATTGTTGATCAAAATATCAATTTTACCAAAATCTTCAATAACGTCTGCAGCCAATTTCTGCGCAGCGTCATAGTCGGAAGCATCTGATTGATAAGATTTTACCGTAGTTATCTTTCCCAGTTCTTCTTCTAAGGCTTTGGCTTTATCAACAGATCCTGCGTAAGTGAAAGCGACGTGCGCTCCTTCTTTCGCAAAAACTTCTGCGATTCCCTTTCCAATTCCACGTGTTGCACCCGTAATTAGGGCAACTTTTCCATCTAATAATCCCATATTATTTTAGTTTATTTTTCTAAATTTTTATACTTGTTTTTAGACAAAGGCTTCTCATCTTCATCGGCTTTTATTGGCACATTATTGAGGACCAAAACGATTTCTCCTTTTAAAGTTTTACTTTTAGAGAAGTCTATTAACTCATTGATTGTTCCGCGTTTGGTCTCTTCAAATTTTTTGGAAATCTCCCGGCTTAAACTCACTTTGGTTTCCTCGCCAAAGAATTCTTTGATTTGTTCTAAAGTCGTATTGATTTTGTGCGGACTTTCGTAAATAATGATGGTTTTCTTCTCCTCTGCCAATTGTTTTAATTTGGTTTGTCTCCCTTTTTTCTGTGGCAAAAATCCTGCAAAAAGAAACTCATTATTGGGTAAGCCTGAAACAACCAAAGCAGGAACAAAAGCAGTTGCTCCTGGTAAACATTGCATTTCTAAATGCTCATCAGCGATTGCTTTTGCTAAAAGATAACCCGGATCCGAAATTCCCGGAGTTCCTGCATCGGTGATAATCGCGATATTTTGTCCGTTTTTTAAATCTTCAATTACTTTTTGAGTCGTATGATGTTCGTTATGTAAATGGTAGGATTTCAGTGGTTTAGATATTTCATAATATTTTAAAAGAAAACCCGAAGTTCGCGTATCTTCACATAAAATATAATCCACTTCTTTCAGAATTTTTACTGCTCTGAAAGTCATGTCTTCGAGGTTCCCAATCGGTGTTGGAACAAAATACAGGATTCCACTCATTTATAATTGATCAAATAAATTTTTGCAAAAGTTTTCCAAACTTGGATCACGTGCTCCCATTAATAATAAAACCGTTCCTGAATTTAATCTGGGTTTCAGCGCTTCTAATAAATTGCTTCTGTCTTCTACGAAGTGCGCAATTTTTCCATTTTCTTGAATTCCTAGAATTAAATCATTGGCAGAAATGTCTTTCACCGCAGTTCCTCCGGCATAAAAAATCTCACTCATCCAGATTTCATCTTGTGGTCGTAGCGCAGTAGAAATTTCTTCAATAAAATCATCTTTCAGAAACCGTGTCGGACCGTAGCCATGCGGTTGAAACCAAGCAATTACTTTGTTTGCTAAAGGTTGACATGCTTTTATGGAAGCTGCACATTTTGCAGGATTGTGTGCATAATCATCAATAACCCAAACCCCATTTTTATGCCCAAGAATTTGATGTCGCCGATAAATCCCTTCATATTTTGCTAAACTCGCTGCACAAGTTTGCATGTCAATTCCGATTTGATTCGCGATCGCAATTGCAGCAGTTGCGTTTTCAACGGAATGTTGTCCGAGCGAATTCATTTGAAATTTCTGATCCCGAACTGTAAAAGTTAAGGTAAGTTCGACTTGTTGAAAGTTTTCCGCAGAATAGCCTGCGTTTCGATCTTCAAATCCGAAATCATTTTCAAAGTTCACCGACAAAGATCTCGCCAATGTATTCGATTGATTCACAACAAATAAGCTGTTTGTATTGTTTTTAAAAACAGTAAACAAATCAATTAATTCATCAATTTCCTGATGGTCTTTATCAATATTCAAAAGCAAGCCAATTTCGGGTTTGTATTGTACAATTGAACCATCGCTTTCGTCGGCTTCAATGATCAGCCATTCGCCTTTTCCCACTGCAGCATTTCCAATTTTTCCTTCTTTAATAATGCTTGTTAAACCCGCTCCAGAAATAATGCTAGGTGCAAAATCTGCATCTAATAAAATCTGATAAAGCATGGCAGAAGTAGTTGATTTACCAGAGGTTCCGGCAACTGCAATGGTTTTTTTACTTTGAGCGATTATTGCTAATAATTCGCTTCTTTTAATAATCGGAATTCCAAGCTCGTTCGCTTTCTGAACTTCGTAAACGGTGTCTTCAATTGCGGTAGAAACAACGATCAAATCCGTTTTTTCTGTAATACCGGATCCGTCTTGAAGAAAACAGTGAATGTTTTCGCTTTCTAATTGTTCCTTGGTTTTGTTGTATTCGCCTGAATGAAAATAGCGGTCGCTTCCAGAAACTTCTTTGCCGATCCCTTTCAAGTATTGAGCGATAGCGCTCATGCCGACTCCCGCAACACCAATGAAAAATACATTTTGGAAATCTGTTATATTTTTTATCATATTCAAAGTTTCAGCCTTTTTTTAAAATTTACTTTCTACCAGATTCCAAAGTCTTTGGGCGAATTCATCGACTTTACTCCAGTCTTTTTGGTAATAAAGTTCACTCAAATACTGTTTCGCATCTTCTAATTTATCAAAGTTGTTTAGATGATCAATAGTTGATTTTAATTCCTGTTCATCACCCGCGAAGAGGCTCTTGGTAAAAGCCACCTTGTCATTCAGATCAAGTTTAAACGCCGCTTTTTTCCTTTCAGCCTGCATAAAATCAGTCTGAACATTGGTACTCAAAATACTACCAGATTCATTTCTGGACTCTTCTTGTTCATCTTCTAAAGGATCATTATCAAATAAATTCTGCACCACTTTCAGTCCTTTAATATGAGCGAGCTTAAATCTCTTTTCGGCTTCTTGTAAAGGGGTAACTGTTGTTTTTGGAGTGACTTCTGATCTGTTTTCGATTGCAGATTCGTGCTTGCTAATTTCCACAATTTTTCGACGACGCTCTTCCATCTCTTCTAAATCTCTTTCTTTCTGGGCTACCCTTTGTGCATAATCAACTGCTTCCTGTTCGATGATTAACGGGATTTTGTTTTCATCTATAAAATGAGATTCAGCAACGATCTCTTTTTCAATTGGTTCACTAGCCAATTCAACAACTTCTGTTTGCACCGAATCATTGATTATTTCTTCTTCGGTACTGATTTCGTCTTCAAAATGATTCCCGTCATTAGCAAAGACGATTTCTTCTTCAATAGGCTCCTCTTCAAAATAAGGTTTATTAAATTTTAGTTGCTCTGGCTCTTCTGCTTTTGATTGGGCTTCTTGCACGGCAATTTCTTTTGATAGGATTTTAGAAAAAGCATCTTCATTTTTCTCTAAAATTCGTAAAAAACCGATTCTGTCTGTTAGTTCACCAAATAAATCCTGTTTCGCCAGAAGTTCATCTTTCGAATTTATTTTAGAGAGGGTTTCGAGAATACTTTTGGTTTCTAAAAAAATTTTATCGTGTATATCTTGGAGGGTTTGCATATCAGAATCTTATTAAATTTCCGTAATTTTGGACTTTTAAATCTTACGGCTAAATTAACAAATGTTTTTAGAAAATACAATTAATCACGCAAAACAAAGCGGCTGGATCGAAGTAATCTGCGGTTCGATGTTTTCGGGAAAAACCGAAGAACTCATCCGTCGTTTACGACGTGTAGAAATGGCTGGTCAAAATGTAGAAATCTTCAAACCAAAACTCGATACGAGATATGCGGAAGAAGAGGTGGTTTCTCATAACCAGAATAAAATTCGAAGTACACCTGTGGAAAGTCCCAACGAAATATTGCTGCTCGGATCAACGTGCGATGTGGTTGGAATTGACGAAGCCCAGTTTTTTGATGAAAGCATTGTAGAAGTAGCTAATAAATTGGCTAACAGTGGAATACGTGTGGTTATCGCTGGTTTAGATATGGATTTTATGGGTCGCCCATTTGGTCCGATGCCGAATTTAATGGCCACCGCCGAATATGTAACAAAAGTTCATGCCATTTGTAAAAGAACCGGAAATCTAGCGAACCATTCCATGCGAACAACGACCAACACAGATTTGGTTCAGTTGGGGGAAACTGAAAGTTATGAAGCCGTGAGCAGGAAAGTTTTTAATGAAGAGTTTCTGAACAATGAAAATCGATGAATTATACCACCAAACAAATTGCAGAAATTACCGGATCCCAAATAATTGGTGATGGAAGTTTGCACGTTAAAAATATTGCATATGACAGCAGAACCCTATTCTCCGTCAGTGACAGCGCATTTTTAGCGATAAATACTACTAAAAATTCAGGCGAAAAGTATATTCAATCTGCGATTGAAAAAGGCATAGATATTATTATATCTGAACATCACCACCCACAATACGATAATATTACGTGGATTATTGTGGATAATTCCATGAAATTTCTCCAAAAAATTGCAAAGTTTCATCTCGAAGAATTCAATTTAAAAACAATAGGAATTACCGGAAGTAACGGAAAAACAATTGTAAAGGAATGGCTTTATCAATCGCTATTTCATGATTATGCTACGGTAAAGAGTCCAAAGAGTTTCAACTCACAATTGGGATTACCGCTGTCACTGCTGGAGATCAATAAAAAACATCAGTTGGGAATATTTGAAGTTGGGATTTCAAAACCTAATGAAATGAGTATTCTAACCGACATTTTCTCTCCACAAATCGGGATTCTTACTCATATTGGATCTGCGCATTCATCCAATTTCCATTCAGAGGAAGAATTGATAGCCGAGAAAATTTATTTATTTAAAAATTCAGAAATCATCATTTATAATGGCGATAATGAATTGGTTGTTAACAAAATAAATGCAGGTTATTCAAGTAAAAAATTAATCTCTTTTGGCTTTAAAAAAGAGAATAACGTCTCTATTATAAATGATTGGAAAGACAAATCGCAAGAAGTACTTATTAAACATTTCAATGAAGAATTCTCGGTTCCTGTGTACCAAAGAGATGAAGCGACAATCAGCAATGTTTTGTGTGTAATTTCAGTTTTAAAAGAATTCGGATTTGACCATGCAAGAATAGTAGAGAAATTAAATGTGTTGAAGTCCATTGAAATGCGTTTAGAGAGTGTTAATGGAGTTCGTAATAATTTGATTATCAATGATTCATTTAATCTTGATTTGGATTCTTTGAAAATTGCTTTTCAAAATATTAAAGAATATAATAAACCACAGAAAGCCTTAATCCTTACCGATTTTGTCGAAGGAAAAAATGCAGATCAATTATATCAAGAGGTAGCAGCACTAACCAATGAGCAAAAATTCAATTCTGTTTTTTTAATTGGCAATGAAATTACAAAGTTCGAAAGAGTTTTTGAAGCTGCAACTTTTACTTTCAATAATACGACTGAACTCATTGATAATGTTGCGATTAATCAAATTGAAAATCATCTTATTTTACTAAAAGGTGCTCGGAAATTTGAAATTGAAAAAGTAAAATCTTACCTCGAGTTACAGAAACATGATACGGTTTTAGAAGTAAATTTAAATTCAATTCTTCACAATATCAATGTTCACAGAGCACTGCTTAAACCAGAAACCAAAATGATGGCAATGGTCAAAGCCTATTCTTACGGTTTAGGTGGTTATGAAATTGCGGAGTTTTTGCAACATCATCACATCGATTATTTGGGCGTGGCTTATGCCGATGAAGGTGTTGATTTGCGGAAAAGTGGAATCACAACGCCAATTATGGTGATGAATCCGGAGCAGCACAGTTATAATATTATTATCGATTATAATTTAGAACCAGAAATCTACAGTTTCCGAGTGCTGGAATTATTCAATGAAAAATTAATTCAAAAGGGAATTCAGCAACGGTATCCTCTTCATATTAAGTTAGAGACAGGCATGCATCGTCTTGGTTTTAAGAAACATGAATTGGGTGACCTTATTAAAAAGTTGAACTCGATGAATGTGAAAGTGCAATCGATTTTCAGTCATTTATCATCTTCTGATGACGAGGGAGAAAAAGAATATACTTTGCAACAAATTCATATCTTTAATGAAAATTCGCTAAAATTAATGGCGGGTTTAAATAATCAACCCATTCGGCATATCCTCAATACTTCAGGAATCGTAAATTTTTCTGCGTATCAATTTGATATGGTTAGAATAGGGATCGGAATGGTCGGAGTTTCTGCAAATGTCGAAATTAAAAAACAGCTAAAGAGTGCAGTGACCTTTAAAACGGTAATCTCGCAGATTTCAGCAGTAAAAGAAGGTGAATCAGTAGGTTATAACAGAAAGTTCAAAGCAACCCAGAACACCAATATTGCGACTATTCCCGTGGGTTATGCTGACGGAATCCCAAGATTAGTGGGAAATAATGTCGGTTTTGTGGGCATCAGGAAAAATCTTTTCCCTATTGTTGGCAATGTGTGTATGGATATGATGATGATTGATTTAGGAGATTTTCTAGCGAAAGAAGGTGAAGAAGTGATTATCTTTAACTCCAATCCTTCATTAGAAGATTTTGCAGCTTATTGTAAAACAATCTCCTATGAAGTTTTAACATCTATATCACGGCGGGTAAAACGTATATACATCAAAGATTAAATGAAAAAAAATATTCTCTACTTTCTGGTTTTTTTCCTTACAATTTCTATTACTGCACAGGTTAAAGAAGGCTTTACGGTTCCGAAAAACCCTAAAATTGGCTTATCCCTCTCAGGTGGTGGTGCAAAAGGCTTTGCACATATCGGCGTCATTAAAATACTTGATTCTTTGGGTATAAAAGTCGACTATATCTCTGGAACGAGCATGGGAGCTATTGTAGGTGGATTATACGCGTCTGGGTACACTGGAAAAGAAATCGAAAAAATTGTGATGGATACTGATTTTTATTCGATTCTTGCGAATGAAAAAACCCGTCAGGAAACTACATTCTTTAATAAGTCGGTCGATAAATATATCTTGACTGTTCCTATAAAAAATGGCAAGATTAATGTCTTACCGAAAGCTATTTCTACTGGTCAAAAGAATATTTACTTGCTAAAAGAACTCTTCAAAAATGTTTCTACCATTGACGATTTCTCCAAATTACCCATTCCATTTATGTGTGTGGCGACTAACTTGGAAAGTGGCGATATGAAACTGTTTGAAAGCGGTGATTTGGTCAGCGCAATTATGGCAAGCTCTGCTTTTCCCTCTTTAATGGATCCTGTAAAAATAGGAGACTCCTTATATATTGATGGAGCGATGACCATTAATTATCCTTCTAAGCCACTAAAAGACAAAGGAATAGACATTGTCATTGGGGTAGATTTAAGCCAAGGGTTAGCAAGTAGGGAAAATCTGCAATCTGCCGTTTCTATATTAAATCAGGTCATCGATTTTGGAATTCAAAAAGAAACCGTAGCACAATACCATTATACCGATATCAATATCCATCCAAACTTAAATGGGATGAGTGCAACCAGCTATGATGCTAAGAAAGCAATTCTCGATTCGGGCTATGTTGAAGCACAGAAATATACGAATACATTATCATTACTGCCAAAAAAAGAAGTCAAGCTGCTTCGTGCACCCATGAGTTCTATTTATTCAAATGTCTATAAAATTGACAGTCTTATCTTAGAAAATGATCATATTTTCAGGAAAAATTACGTCCTAGGAAAAATGAATTTAAAGGTTCCTTCTCTTCAAACTTATGGAGGAATTAACAAAATGATTGATAAATTGTACGCGACCAATAATTACCGCCTCATCAACTATGACCTCATTCAACAAGATGATAAAAATTATTTGAAACTGATTGTTACCGAAGATGATACGCGATTTTTTCTACGGTTTGGCTTGCACTATGACGAAATTTTCAAAACAGGCCTACTCTTAAATGCCACTGCAAAGCGTCTTCTATTCCGAAATTCAACCGTATCACTTGATATTGTAGTCGGCGATAAACCACGCTATTATTACAATTATTTTATAGACAACGGTTATATTCCCGGTCTGGGAGTCTATGCCTCGGGAATGTCTTTGGATCTAATCGACCAAGATGGCAACGTGTATGACGAGTGGAACTGGTTTCGTAATGAAATTTACATACAGTCGATATGGAGAGATAAATATGCCGTAGGTGGCGGTTTAAGCATGGATTATTACGAATCAAAACCCTTTGGATTTGCCAGCTTTGGTCAGCCAGAAAACTATTTAAACGCCTATGCATTTATAAGAAGTGATACCCAAGATGACCGAAATTTTCCTACCAAGGGTTTATTCCTGAATGTAGAAGGTAAAATTTTAGACATCTTCAATAAATTTGAAAACGGCAAAACAATACAATCAAAAATTACAGCCCAATTGAATTTTCCTATCAATTCTTGGCTTACGTATCGTCTTAAATTATTTGGTGGTTTTACCATTGGCGATGTTCTCAGTCCATATTATGAATACCGGCTGGGCGGCATTTTTGAGCAGAATTTGGGCAATTTTGTCAATTTTCAAGGCTTTCGTTTGGGGCAATTAACCACCCGAAATATTTTGAGTTCTTCCAATGTATTCCAATTTCGCATCGCAAAAAATTATTTTATAGACACCAACCTTTCCATTGCAAATCTTTTCGACGACTTTAAGGTTGCCGATATTCCACATATTTCAGAATCATCTGCAGGGCTTACTGCTGGATATCGCTCCCCTTTCGGTCAAGTAAAACTAAATTACAGCCAATCACTCGAACAAAACAAAGGAATGTTTAGTGTTATTCTGGGACATTGGTTTTAAATCATGATACAGTACTTTTTTGAAGATATTGACCCCGTTGAAATCACTCCAAAAACAACAGAGTGGTTAAAAAATCTTATCATTTTAGAACAAAAAAAACCAGGGAAAATAAATTACATTTTCTTATCAGATGAAGGTTTGCTCAAAGTAAATCGCGATTTCCTCCAACACGATTATTATACGGATATCATCACCTTCGACTATGTGAAAGGCAAAACCATTTCGGCAGATATTTTCGTATCTTTGCCCCGCATTTCCGAAAACGCGCAGGCTCATTCAAAAGATTTTAAATCCGAACTGCACCGGGTTTTGGCGCACGGACTACTACATTTGTGTGGCTACAAAGATAAAACAGATGACGAAAAAACAGAAATGCGCAGTAAAGAAGAGTACTATCTGAAAATCTTTTAGGAGCTTAATCCCGCTGTCCGCTATATCTATTGTTCCGCTCCGCTACACAATAGGATGCCGCTTCCATCGGGGCTAAAGTGTGGAAATATAAACTTAATTTTAGTAATGTTTCACGTGAAACATTTTAATACAGAACAATGATAAACGAAATATACGACGTTATTGTAGTAGGTGCTGGGCATGCCGGCTCAGAAGCAGCCGCAGCCGCAGCAAATTTAGGTTCTAAAACCTTACTTATTACAATGAACATGCAAACCATCGGACAAATGTCTTGTAATCCCGCAATGGGCGGAATTGCAAAAGGACAAATAGTACGTGAAATAGATGCAATGGGCGGCTATTCTGGTATCATCGCAGACAAATCGGCTATTCAATTTAAAATGCTGAACCTTTCCAAAGGTCCCGCAATGTGGTCGCCCAGAACGCAAAATGATCGCATGCTATTTGCCGAAGAGTGGCGAATCGCTCTAGAAAAAACTCCTAATTTAGACTTCTTCCAAGATATGGTAAAAAGTTTAATTATCGAAAACCATAACGTCGTCGGCGTTATCACTTCATTGGGATTAGAAATAAGAGGAAAATCAGTGGTATTGACCAACGGAACCTTTCTTAATGGATTAATCCATGTTGGAGACAAACAACTTGGCGGAGGAAGAATGGGCGAACCGAAAGCCTTTGGTATTACCGAACAATTGGTAGCTCTAGGTTTTGAATCTGGCCGCATGAAAACGGGTACTCCACCACGAGTTGATGGCCGATCCCTCGATTATTCTAAAATGGAAGAACAAAAAGGAGACGAAAACCCTAAAAACTTCTCCTATTTAGAAAGTCCAAAATTGACCAAACAAATGAGCTGCCACATCGTATATACCAACGAAACTGTTCATGAAATTTTACGCGAGGGATTCGACAGAAGTCCCATGTTTAATGGTACGATACAAAGTATTGGGCCTCGATATTGCCCAAGTATTGAAGATAAAATAAACCGTTTTGCAGAACGTGAACGTCATCAATTATTTGTAGAACCAGAAGGATGGCGAACTGTTGAAATCTATGTGAACGGTTTCAGTTCATCACTTCCAGAAGATATTCAGATCAAAGCGATGAGGCATATTCCCGGATTTGCCAACGCTAAAGTTTTTCGCCCAGGCTATGCAATAGAGTATGATTACTTCCCTCCTACCCAATTGTATCATACGCTAGAAACAAAACTTATTGGCAATCTGTATTTCGCAGGACAAATCAATGGCACAACTGGTTATGAAGAGGCAGCTGGACAAGGCTTAATCGCCGGAATCAATGCCCACAATAAAGTAAACGAAAAAGAAGCATTCACCTTAAACAGAGACGAAGCTTATATCGGAGTTTTAATCGATGATCTCATTACCAAAGGAACAGAAGAACCTTACCGCATGTTTACTTCCAGAGCAGAATATAGACTTCTTTTAAGACAAGATAATGCTGATATACGCCTAACCGAAAAGTCTTATAATTTGGGTTTAGCTAAGGAAGAACGACTTATAAGAGTTCAAGAAAAAATTCAAAAAAGCAATCAATTGGTAAGTTTCCTTAGAGATATATCACTGAAACCAGGGATTATCAATCCAATTTTAGAAAGCATTTCTTCCGCAGCTGTTGATCAAGCTTATCGCTCGGCCCAGATTCTTACCAGACCAAATATGACATTGGAGAAATTAGAAGAAATTGATTTTATTAAAGAAGAAACACAACACTACTCTACAGAAGTTAAAGAACAAGCGGAAATCAATATTAAATATAAAGGATATATTGAGAAAGAGAGAGATAATGTAGCTAAACTTACTCGCTTGGAAACCATTAAAATTGCAGATGATTTTGACTACGACCAATTAAAATCTCTATCGGCAGAAGCCAAACAAAAATTTAATAAAATAAGACCGAAAACCATTGCACAAGCAGCCAGAATAAGCGGAGTTTCGCCAGCTGATATAAATATTTTACTAATCTATTTGAAGTAAATGTTTCACGTGAAACATTTCGACAAAACCTATGAAAGTTCAAGATCATTTTCTTACCAAAGAAGAATTCGAAATAAAAGAAACTGCTGTTCCTGGTGTTTTTAAAACACATCCGATTCCACGAAATATTGCACGATATTATGATAGTAAAGAATATATTTCCCACCATCAGGATTCCGGAACGCTCAAAGAAAAATTGTATAAATTTCTTCAAAATTTTAATTTAAATTATAAACGAAATATTTTATTTGACTTCGTCGGAAAAGATAAAAGAGTTTTGGACTACGGATGTGGCGCTGGCGAATTTGTAAAATATATAGAAAATGATTTCGAAACATTTGGATATGAACCGAACGAATCTGCCAGTAAATATTCTATCTCAAAAGTTCAAAAAACGAAAATAATAAAATCTCTAGATTTTATTAAAGACGAATCACTAGACGCTATTACATTATGGCATGTTTTTGAGCATATAGAAAATCAAGATGAAATCGTAAAAGAATTCTACAAAAAATTAAAGAATAAAGGTTTGCTCATCATCGCCGTTCCAAACCCAACATCATATGATGCCTTAAAATATAAAGAATATTGGGCAGCTTATGATGTACCTCGCCATGTATATCATTTTTCAAAAACAGGCATGGAAAATTTAATGAATAACGAATTCTGGAAAATAAAAAAAATAAAACCACTCCTACTCGATTCCTTTTATATCTCCATGCTAAGCGAAAAATATAAGAAATCTTCACTTTATTGGCTAAAAGGAGCACTCTTTGGATTAATTTCTAACATAAAAGCCTCAAAAAATACCGAATTTTCAAGTTTGATATATATTATCGAAAAGAAATAGTTAATTGATTTTTGATAGGTTTCTGAAGGTCAATTTTAGCGAGATTAATTCAAAATTTGCAAAATTAAAGATTAAATCTGCTCTAAAATAAAATCTGAAAAATAAGATTCCAAAAAATGAAGAAGTAAAATTTTTGAGCTAAAAGTTTAGCCATAAAAAAAGTTTCCGCTGAGCGGAAACTTTCCTATCTTCTATATGATGCTATTTAACTATTAATTGCTTTGACTCCCGGAAGTTCCATTCCTTCCAAACTTTCCAGCATTGCTCCTCCACCGGTAGATACATAACTTACTTTCTCATCATAACCAAATTGTTTAACAAAAGCAACACTATCGCCGCCTCCAACTAAAGAAAATGCACCTAATCTCGTAGCTTTTGCAATGCTCTCTCCTAAAGCAATAGTTCCATCTGCAAAATTAGACATTTCAAATACACCGATAGGTCCATTCCATAAAATCGTTCTGGAATTCATAATTACATCATGAAAAATCTTACGGGATCGAACACCAGCATCTAAGCCCATCCATCCGTCAGGAATTTCAAAAATATCCACTTCTTTTCGTTCTGCTTCATTATTAAAATCGTCTGCAATAATAGAATCAACCGGTAAGTAGACTTTAACATTCTGTACTTTCGCTTTCTGTAATATCTCTAAAGCAAGGGTCTGCTTATCAACTTCAACCAAAGAATTCCCAATATCTCCACCCAACGCTCGAATAAATGTGAAGGCCATACCACCACCAATAATCAAATTATCGATCGCTGGTAACATATTTTCAATAATGGTAATTTTACTGGAAACTTTGGAGCCACCTAGAATTGCAGTAATCGGCTTATCTCCACTTTTTAAGACCTTATCAATCGCTTCTAATTCCTTAGCCATCAATAAACCGAAAAACTTAGTTGAAGGAAAATTATCAGCGATAATCGCAGTTGAAGCATGCGCTCGGTGCGCTGTACCAAAAGCATCGTTCACATAAGCATCTCCTAATCCAGCCAACTGTTTGGCAAATATCGCATCACCTAGCTCCTCTTCTTTATGAAAACGCAGATTTTCCAGCAGAAGAATTTCACCACCTTGTAATTCACCAGTCATTTTTTTTGCCTTCTCTCCGACACAGTCTGAGCAGAATTTTACCGGTTTTTCTAAAACTTTTTCAATTTCAGGAAGAATATTTTTTAATGAAAACTCTTCGGAAATCTTCCCTTTCGGCCGACCCAAATGGGTCATCAAAATTACTGCACCTCCATCATTCAAAATCTTGTCAATGGTAGGTTTCACCGCCTGAATTCTGGTATTATCGGTAACTTTTAACTCTGAGTCCTGCGGAACATTAAAATCTACCCGTACCAAAGCTTTTTTATCTTTGAAGTTAAAATCGTTAATTGTTTTCATAAAATTTTCTCCGTTTTAAGTTTCACAAATTTACTACATATTCCCTCGATTAAAAATTAATTTCGATTTAAAATTCCACAATTCACAAAATCTCATTTTATCTACACTCACTTTTATTTATATAAAAAGAATATGATTGGTGTTGTTGTAGTTGGCGAGTTTGGGGAGAAAAAATTGGTTATTATTTCAACACATTTAATTCAAAAGTTAATCAGAGTTTATTAACAGTATATCTGAATGATTATTAACATTTTACGACAAGTGTTAACAATTGTGAATAAGTATAAATTCGTCGCAATATAGATAACCTAAATCTTGACAACTTTGGAATTGAGTCAGCACAATTTTTTAAAAGATTGTTTGTTGTAATCCGAAATTAAAGTCCAATATGCATTTTAATTTAAATTTGAAAGAGAATGTTCAAAGAACTTACCAACACCTATTCTGAAGGTTTTCCCCAAGTTATTTATAATGCTGATCTTTTTCATCAAATGAGTTTAAAATCGAGGTTTCCTGAGCCGGATTAAAAAGATTTAATCTTTAATCGAATGCTTTTTATATTAATAATCTTAAATTTGTCTGAATTGAAAATTGAGTTTTAAAGAATAGTCATGAAAAAAATAGCTATAGCATGCGATCATGCAGGTTTTGAATACAAAGAAATCATAAAAAAACATTTGGAAGGTAAATTTGAGGTAGAAGATTTTGGAACTTTTTCCCAAGATTCTGTGGATTATCCTGATTTCGTACATCCTGCTGCAGATTCTATCGAACAAGGGAAAAATGAATTAGGAATTCTTATTTGTGGAAGTGGAAATGGCGTTCAAATGACGGCCAATAAACATCAGAAAATACGATGCGCCTTATGTTGGATGCCTGAACTGGCTTGTCTTGCCCGTCAGCATAATGATGCCAATATGCTCGCACTCCCAGCTCGATATATAGCCAGTCAATTGGCCTTAGATATTGTAGACCTATTCCTTACCACTCCATTTGAAGGTGGAAGACATCAGAACAGGGTTGAAAAGATTTCAACATGTTAAACCTTTATTCTAAATAAACACAAACCATACTTTATGGCAAAAGGAAAATATTTCTCAGATAAAAATAATCATAAATTGCAGGAAATTGGGCGACTTATTTTGCGTTTTATGAATGAAAAGTCAGGAAAAATATACAATTACAAGCAAATTGCAGAGGGGATCGACTATAAAAATCCAAGACAACGCGAACTCGTTATTCAATCACTGCATAAACTTCTTTCGGAGAAACAAATTAAAGAAACCGAAAAGGGAAAATTTATCATTAATCTAAATATCGAAGGAACTTTAACCGGAACCATCGATTTCAACCAAGCCGGAAATGCTTATGTAAAAGTTGATCAAATGGATGATGATATTTTCATTCATTCCAAAAATGTGAAAGATGCGATGCAAGGTGATAAAGTCTTGGTTGTAACCTATCATTTCAAAGGTAAAAAAATTGAAGGTTCCGTTTTGAAAGTAATCGAAAGAAAAAGGGATGAATTTGTGGGAACTTTTCAACTCATCAAACATAAAGATTTCGGTTTTGTAGTTAGTGATAAAAAGTCCATGAGTACAGATATTTTTGTGCCACGTGGGAAAAATGGCGGAGCAGAAGATGGCGATAAAGTGGTCGTGAAAATGATTGATTGGAGAGCTGGAGAGAAAAATCCCGAAGGTGAAATCATCAAGGTTTTAGGAGCTCCGGGCGAACATGAAACTGAAATTCATTCTATTTTAGCGGAATATGGCTTGCCGTATGATTTCCCAGAAGAAGTTGAAAATGAAGCCCAAGGAATTGATCGAAAAATTCACGATCATGAAGTTGCAAAACGACGTGATATGCGGGGAATATGTACTTTTACAATCGACCCTAAAGATGCAAAAGATTTTGATGATGCACTTTCTATTCAAAAATTAGACAACGGAAACTGGGAAATTGGTGTACATATCGCTGATGTTTCCCACTATGTTATTCCGGGAACAATCCTTGATGACGAAGCTTATAAGCGGGCGACCTCTGTTTATTTGGTAGACAGAGTTGTTCCGATGCTTCCTGAAGTTTTAAGTAATGATGTCTGCTCACTGCGACCGAATGAAGAAAAATATACCTTCTCTGCCGTCTTTGAATTAAATGATAAAGCAGAAATTCAAAGCCAATGGTTTGGGCGAACCGTCATCTATTCAGACCGTAAATTCGCCTACGAAGAAGCACAGCAAAGGATTGAAACCAAAGAAGGTGATCTGGTTGAAGAAATACTGACGCTTGATCGTTTGGCAAAAATCTTAAGAAAAGCCCGTATTGAAAATGGTGCGATTACATTCGACCGAAGTGAAGTTCGATTTAATCTGGATGATAAAGGAGAGCCTATTGGGGTTTATTTTAAAGTCAGCAAAGATTCTAATCATTTGATTGAAGAATTTATGTTGCTTGCAAACCGTAAAGTTTCAGAATTTGTTTCCTTAAATAAAAAAAGAGTCCCTACCAATAATACCTTTATTTATAGAATTCATGATGATCCAGATCCTGCTAAACTAGAAGCATTACGGGATTTTGTGGGTACTTTTGGGTACACCATGAATTT
The DNA here is from genome assembly GCF_030409525.1 of Kaistella yonginensis. Classification (GTDB taxonomy): domain Bacteria; phylum Bacteroidota; class Bacteroidia; order Flavobacteriales; family Weeksellaceae; genus Kaistella; species Kaistella yonginensis. The sequence goes on from NZ_JAUFQB010000063.1 coordinate 93,548, forward strand.
GGCAAATACCAAAAAAGTCGCAGAATCTCTCAATAAGTTATTAGCAGATATTCAAGGTAAAGGAGAAGAAAATATGATTGAAACCTTAGCCATGCGTTCGATGAGCAAAGCGATTTATTCCACCGATCCAATCGGGCATTATGGCTTGGGCTTTGAGTATTATTCGCATTTTACCTCTCCCATTCGCCGATATCCCGATTTAATTGCGCATCGATTGCTACAGCATTATTTGGATGGCGGAAAATCTCCTCAAAAGCAGGAATTTGATGAAAAGTCTAAGCATTGCAGTGCCATGGAAAAATTGGCCTCAGATGCAGAAAGAGATTCAATCAAATTTATGCAGGTGAAGTTTATGGAGAAACATTTGGGCGAAGATTTTACAGGAGTTATTTCTGGCGTAGCAGATTTTGGATTCTGGGTACAAATTCCAGAAAATGGTGCCGAAGGTTTGATTAAATTACGTGATTTGATGGATGATTCCTATACTTATGATGCCAAAAGCCATGCAGTATTTGGCAGTAAAACTGGTAATAAATACCAATTGGGAGATGAAGTGACCATTAGAGTGATGAAGGCCAATTTGATCCAGAAACAATTGGACTTTAAAATCATTGAATCATAAAACGTATTTTTGCAAGTCACTGTAAATTAATTTTATTAAAAATTATTTCACTTCCAAATAATTATTAATGCTAGAACTTATACTGTCAGCCGTTGGATTAGGAATTATGCTGAGTATTGTATTCATTGGGCCGATTTTTTTTCTACTCATTGAAACAAGCTTTTCGCGTGGTCCTAAACACGCATTTATGCTCGATTTAGGGGTTGTGGTGGCAGATATCATCTGTATTGCTGCCGCCTATTTTGCCAGTGGTGACTTGGTAGAAATCATAGACAAACACCCGGGATTTTATAGGATTACTGCCTTTATTGTTTTTATCTACGCTATTTATATGATTGTATCAAAAACAAAAATGCATCTCCCCGGTGAGGATAAACTCATTAGCCAAAATTATTTCAAAACTTTTTTAAATGGTTTTTTCTTTAACATTTTAAATATTGGCGTGGTTTTATTTTGGTTGGTCACCGTAATTTCAGTCAGAAAATCTTATCCTTTAACTAAAGATTTTCTACTGTATATGGCGCTTGTGGTCGGTACTTATCTTGTAATTGATTTCTTTAAAATCTATTTGGCTAAAGTTTTCCATACGAAACTGACTCAAAATGTAGCCAACCAAATCAGAAAAGGAGTGGGTTATATTTTAGTGGCTTTTAGTATATTTATATTCTTGCAAAGTTTCAAAAAATTTAACCAATTCGATAAAAAATTAGAAGCGGCAGAAAAAATAGAACGAAAAACAATTCATTAATGAAAGACCTTATATTCCCAAAATCCTTGAAAAAAGGAGATCAAATAGCCATCATATCACCGGCGGGAGCTGTAGAAGAGCAGCAATTGGAAAAGGGTCTAGAGATGATCAGGCGAAAAGGTTTTGAACCTATTTTAGGTAAGCATTTGTTCTCTAAATTCTCGAACGGATACCCATACGCTGGAACCGAAAAAGAAAGAATTTCAGACCTTAACTGGGCCTTTAACAATGATGATATTTCAGCGGTTTGGGCTTCGCGTGGTGGCTATGGTTGTCAGCATTTATTAAAGCATATCCAACTTTCTAAGTTTAAGAAAAACCCCAAATGGTATATTGGATATTCTGACAATACAGTGATTCAGAGTTTTTTGCTCAGAAATAATTTTGCCTCAATTCACGGACAAACCATTAAGACCTCAAGTTTTGGAGTTACCGGTGAAAGTTATAATTTGATTTTTGATATTCTTAATGGAAAGAAACCGAGTTATACTTTAGAAGCCAATCCATTAAATAAGAAAGGAGCGGTTGAAGGTCAACTAATCGGTGGAAATCTAGCATTAATTTATGCTCTTTTGGGAACAACTTATTCTTTTAATTTTAAAGATAAAATTCTTTTTATAGAAGATATTGGCGAGAACTATTATGCCTTAGATCGCATGCTTATGAGTTTGGAATTGGCTGGCGTTTTCAGAAAGATCAAAGGTTTAATTATTGGTGGAATGACCTATATGGGTGATGAAAAAGACAATAAAAATTATGAAGAAAGTTTTGATGAATTTTCATACCAACTCCTTGCTGACCGGTTGAAAAAGTATGACTTCCCCACTCTATTTGGATTCCCGAACGGACATATTTTCGATAATAAACCCTTAATCATCGGTGCAAATATAACCCTGAAAATCGCAGATCAAGTACAGGTTAAATTTTAATTATTACGCTTTGCTAGCGCTTACAAAAGATGGCAGAACACAACGAATTTGGAAATCTTGCAGAAAAACTGGCGGTCGCTTTTTTAGAAGAAAAAGGCTATAAAATTATCGTTAAAAATTTCAGATATCAAAAAGCAGAAATCGATATCATTGCGGAGTTTAAGAATCTAATCATTATAGTCGAAGTTAAAGCCCGAGGAAGTGATATTTTTATGGAACCTCAGGAAGCCGTGACCAAAAAGAAAATAAAGTCAGTGGTGATGGTTGCTGATTTTTTTATGAAAGATAGAAATCTGGATCAAGAGGTGCGGTTTGATATCATTTCCGTATTGCCAGATCACAAAGGGAAATTGCAAATCACACATCTTGAGGATGCTTTTCAAAGCTTCGATGCCAATTAACAATCAATAAAGTTTCATTAATGAAAACAGCACTCATCACAGGAGCCACTTCCGGAATCGGAAAAGCAACCGCAGAACTTCTCGCAAAACAAGGGTTTAGATTAATAATCTGTGGTCGACGCACGGAAGTCTTACAGCAGCTAAAAACCGAACTTTCTAGTCATACCGAAGTGTTTAGTTTAAGCTTTGACCAAAGGTATTTCAGTGAAGTTGAAACAGCCTTTAATGCACTTCCAAAAGATTGGAAGAATATTGATATTCTCATTAATAATGCTGGTAATGCACATGGCTTGGATTCATTGTTAGATGGAAATATTGGTGACTGGGATGCAATGATGGATGGCAACGTGAAAGGAATTTTGTACGTCTCGAAAATGATTATTCCTGGTATGAAAGAAAGAAATGCGGGTCATATTATAAATATTTCTTCGGTTGCGGCCAAGCAAACCTATGCCAATGGGGTGGTGTACTGCGCTTCGAAAAAAGCCGTGGATGTTATTTCGGAGGGAATGCGTTTGGAACTTACCGAATTTGGAATAAAAGTAACCAATATTCAACCTGGCGCCGTAGAAACCGACTTCTCTACAGTGAGATTTAAAGGGGATGAGAAACGGGCAAAAACCGTTTACCAGGGTTATGAAGCCTTACAATCAATCGATATCGCAAATGCAATTTCTTACTGTATCAATACGCCGAAACATGTCGCGATTTCCGATCTCACCATTTATCCAAGTGCGCAAAGTGAACCGAGAACCATTCATCGAAGATAATTGTATTTATTGTTAAATTGCGGTCTTATTAAATTCAAAAAATGAAAATCCTCCACCTAGAAACGTCCTCCAAAAATTGTTCAGTCGCTATTTCTGAGGGCGAAGAATTGCTTTGTCTTTGCGAAGAAGTTTCCGAAAATTATAAGCAATCCGAATCGCTCCACACTTTTGTAGAATGGGCATTAGAAGGCACAGAAATCACTTTAAATGAATTAGATGCAATTTCCCTCGGCAAAGGACCAGGTTCTTACACAGGACTTCGAATTGGCGCTTCTTCTGCAAAAGGTTTTTGTTTTGGATTAAATATTCCGTTAATCGCCATCAATTCTTTGGAGACGATGATAGAGCCTTTTTTAAAGAATGATTACGACTTGATCATTCCATTGATAGACGCACGAAGAATGGAGGTCTATACAGCCGTATTTGACGGAAATTCCGGCGATATGTTAACCCAAACCGAAGCGAAAGTTTTAGAAGAGCACTCCTTTCAGGAATATCACGATAAAAAAATTCTTTTCGTAGGTGATGGTGTCACCAAAGCCAAAGAAATACTACAGCTGTCCACTGCTGATTTTGACGATAAAGTGTATCCCACTGCGAAATATTTAATAAAAAAAGCGGTCGAAAGATACAACCAAAAAGAATTTGAAGATGTGGCCTATTTTGAACCTTTTTATCTGAAAGATTTCCAAGGCGTTAAAAAGAAAAAAAGCGAAGAATAATCTTCACTTTTTGTTTACCTTATTTTTATTTCGTCTGTGGTAGAAGCTTTCGTAGACTGGTCATTATTGGGAGCAGGTGCAGTTGGCACATTATTTTTGACGGTAGAACCAGGTGGTCTTCCGGGACCGCTATTTTCCATTTCAGGCGTTTCTTTTTGGTTTTCTATTGGATTTATGGGTGAATTAGCATTCATTTTATTTCCCTCGGCATCTAAGCTTTCGATTTCTAAATCGCTTTTTAGATACTTCAGCATGTCTCTCGCCTTTTCACCTTCGGGTGTTTTTGCATAGTTTAAGGCAATCTGTTCCAGCTGTAAAATCATAATTTCTTTCCCTGCAGTTTTGCCACTATTGAAGGCATTGAGTAACGAAAATTTGGGAACCAAAGCGTCTTTCGGATGTTTCTCTAAAACACTATCAATCAGCGTTTTGCTTTCTTCATATTTTTCTTTATCATACAGATCAAACGCTTGTGCGTATAATTTTTCTACTTCTTCGGAAGATGCGGAGAATGAGTTATTTTTAGGATTTCTAACAAATTCAGCATAGGACGAATAAGGATATTCGGCCAAAATTATTTGTTTTGCTTTTTCGCCAGCAGTCGGACTTTTCTCGTAATTAAAGGCGAAAATCTGATACAATGCTTGCAATTTAATTTCTTCTTCCGGCTGATTATCTACTAAATTGTAAAGCGTTTTGGTGGCCAACGGCGTATCATAAAAGTAATTTTCATACATGCTACCCAGACCCAAACTCGCAGTATCTCTGGCTTTTTTCAAGGCTAAAATATCCTCGGTATTGGTTGGGATTTTTTCGATGTAGAAACTCGGTTCTAATCGTCGAGGATCAGGCGCGGAGGTAATTCCCATCGCTTCATTCTTCAATTCTTCGATGGAGGAACTTCTCGCGGAGGTTCGCCAATTATCATTCAGCGATCGGTTCCCCCAAATTTGTTTAAAACTAGATTCTCCTTTTGCAACCGTTCCCAAATTAGCGAAATAAAAACCACCTTTGTTCGTGCTAAATTCTTGAAATCCTCCTGAGTTACCTGTCATGGCAGAGTTGGCAGAATATTCACCGGTATCAAAACCTTTGCTTCTTTCTGCTCGCAACCGCTCGATTTCTTCTTTGGCTTCCTTGGCTTTAATCGCTTCAATGAAGGTGTTAAAATAAGCAATTCGCTCTGCTTCAGGCATTTTTGTTAAGGCTAGAATACTGTCGTTCTTTTTGATTAAATAGTAATTTGTAGATACTTTTTTAATATTTGATGATTGTTCCTGTAATAAAATTTTGGCTGGCTCATAGGTCATTACCGCCAGTGAAGAATCGTAAAATGCTCCAGCAGAAAGATAATCACTTTCTTCAAAAAAGGCTTTTCCGATTTCGTAATAGGTTAAACCACGAATTTGTGGATCAGAAGCTTTTTCTTTCAGGGCAGCGGCAAAATAAGTTTTGGCTTCGTCTTTTTTCCCCGCTTTCTTTGCCATTAAACCGAGGGCATAAAAGAATTCATTTTTTCGTGAAACATACGTTCCTTTTTTACTTATTTTTTCTAAATATTCTTTTGCACCTTGGTAATCATCATCTTTCCCATTGAAGGTTTTGGCAATTTCAATTTGAGATTTTACTTCGAATTCAAAATCGTTTGCATTTTTATAAGCAGTTACAAAACTTTCTCTAGCTTCTTCATTGCGGTCTAGATCTGTTAAAATCTGTCCACGCAGGAATGCAATTCTACTTCTTAACTTTCTATTTTTATTGATGGAATACGCATCATCAAGCTCGTTGACCGCATCTTGTTTTTTTCCGGCTTGCAATAGCATTTCGGAATAGTAAATTTCTAAAAGCTTGCGGTATTCTTTTTTGATTTTGCTTTTTTTCAGGTCGGCAAAAACTTCCTCTGCACGAGTATAATCTTGCATTTTAGAATAGGCTTGCGCTTGATAAATTCGAGCTAATGGAATTCTTTTATCATTTCGCATATTCGCAAATACAAAGTTTAAACCGTCTAATGCTTCGAGTGGTTTATTGCGATATAATCGTGATTGTGCCAACAAAATATAAGCATCAAACATTTTTTTATTTTTCTCCTCACCGCCTTTCATTACCGAATATTTGGAGATTGCTTTGAGCGCTTTAGCTTCAGAAATTTCTAAGATAGAAGCCCCTCTTGTCTGTCCAGAATTTGCATTTCTGTTCGGTCCATAAGTCGAGTTTGTAGAACCTGGAGGTGATGGTGGCCCAAAAGCATTTCGATTGGTGCCAGCGGATGATTCAGAACTGAAACCGGCGTCTGTAGGATCATTTCCAAACATACTCCCTGAACCCGATGGAAAAGCAGTTCCGAGTGGCTGCTCGTCGTAGGTTAGGAGTTGAATATAAGGTGCATAGAAATTGTCTTTATGGGCTTTATCTCTATTTTTTAATTCGGTTTCTAGCGCATCTTTACTGTTAAAGAGCGTATTATAGTAAGAGAAAAATCCTTTCAAAAAGGCAGAATCATTCGTCTTTTTTCGAGTAGAACACGAATTAAAAACGCTGATTGCTAAAAGGAAGAGTATCGTTTTTTTCATTATTAGATAATAACTTTCAAATCAATATTTTATTATTAAAATACCTGTTTATTTTGGTAAAAATAATGATTTTTTGTTTTAAGATGCTTCTAGTTTGAAATCTTTTAAAAGAGAATAGACCAAATGCGTTGGTAATCCCATAATCGTGTAGAAACTTCCCTGAATATTTTTAATTTTTGCCATCCCCAACCATTCTTGAATGCCATAACTTCCGGCTTTATCAAAAGGTCGGTAGTTTTTTATATAAAAATCAATTTCTTCAGCATTAATATTTTCTAATTCAACATGGGCAAGATCAGTTTTAGTTATTGTTTTTGTTAAAGATTTTAGTGTAATTCCGGTATATACCTGATGCGTTTTTCCCGACAGTATCTGTAACATTTCTTTGGCGTGAACTTCATCCATGGGTTTTCCCAAAATTTCCTGATTTAAAGTAACAATGGTATCTGCGGTGATTAGTACTTCATTGTTTTGCAAGGTTCGGAACGAATTTGATTTTAATTCTGAAAGATAACCCGCAATCCGTGCAACCTCCATATCAGTGGGATATACTTCTTCGCAATCGACCGACACAACTTCAAACTCGAAACCTAGTTCTTTAAGTAATTCCCTTCTCCGCGGCGAATTAGAAGCGAGTAATATTTTCATAAAATATTTAAATTAAACTTATTAGGCGCTTTTGGTATCGTCTTCCAGCCATTTTCCCTGAACTTTCATCACCTGTTCGATAACATCCCGGACTGCTCCTTTTCCGCCTTGAATCGGCGAAATATAATCTGAAATTAATTTTATTTCGGCTACAGAATTTTCGGGACACGCAGAAATACCGGAGATTCTCATCATTGGAATATCTGGTAAATCATCACCCATGGTCAGGATTTCTTCATTCTGTAAATTATATTTTTTTTTGAAAGCTTCAAACTTTTCCAGTTTATCGCCAATTTTTGCATAATAATCTGTAATTCCTAGGTAGTTAATGCGGTTTCTGACCATGGGATCATCGCCTCCAGTTATTACACAAATAGGGTAGTTGTGTTTTCTGGCTTTCACCACGGCATAACCATCAAGCACATTCATTACGCGACACATGCTTCCATCGGGCATTAGATAAACGCTTCCATCAGTAAAAACACCGTCAACATCAAATACAAAAGCTTTTATATTTTTCAAATTCGATTTATAACTCATACATTTTCTTTATTGATTGATTCATCATTTTGTATATTTTCAACTGTTCTTCATCGGAAATTAATGCTTCGTGAAGTTTTAAAATCCGTTCATCATTTCTAACAGCCGGTCCTGTTTGAGCCAGTTTGGGTGCAAGTATTTCTATTTTATCCGTCGTTTCTTTAATGAGCGGTAAAAAATAATCAAAAGGAATTTGCTGTGAATCCGAAATTTCCTGGGCTCTTGCAAAAAGATGGTTTACAAAATTACACGCAAAAACCGCGGTGAGGTGAATGTATTTTCTTTTTTCATAGGTTGATTCCATCACCTTTTCGGAAATTTGCAACGCCAGATTTTTCAGCAATTCTAAATCCGATTTACTTTCTGCTTCTACGAAAAAAGGAATCTTTTTATAGTCTAAATTTTTCGATTTGGAGAAAGTTTGCAACGGATAAAAACTGGCTTTTCGATAATTACCATCTAAAATCTCTTTCGGTAAAGAGCCAGAAGTATGTGCCACTAGACAATTTTCATTTGTAATTAAATGAGAAACTTCAGCAATAGAACCATCGCTTACGCAGATAAAGTACAAATCTGCAGCGGCTAAAGTATCGGTTGAAAAAGGAATTCCTAAGTCCTTTGAAATAAATTGTAAATCAATTTTGTTTCGGCCAAAAAGCTGGGAAACTGCAATTTTATTTTCGCGAAATGCCTTTGCTAGGTGGTAAGCTACATTTCCTGACCCGATGATGATAATCTTCATAAATAGGAATAAGAACAAAGATACTTAATTTGCTTTGGACTAAAAATTGAAGCGTTATTTAACTTTTAGATATATTTACCATCCAAACAATGAAAGCATCTCAATGAACATCCAGGAAACCGAAATTATCGAGTTGATGTCTAGCGAAAAATCCCGTGAAAATGGAGTTCGCCTGATGATGGATGCTTATCAGAGTAGGTTGTATTGGCATATTCGGAGGTTTGTGGTCGATCACGATTTAGCGCAGGATATTTTGCAGGACACTTTTATTAAGGCCTATCAAAATTTCCACCAGTTCAAGCGAGAAAGTCAATTATACACTTGGCTCTATCGGATTGCCACCAATGAATCATTGCAACAGCTGAATAAATTAAAAAAAATGCAAAAGTCTGATGAGGAGTCTGCGAATCACCTGCAAAATTTAGTAGCAGACAATGTGCAACCTGAAGCAGAAGAAATTCAGCTGTTGCTGCAAAAGGCAATTAATGCGTTACCGGATAAGCAAAAATTAGTGTTCAACATGAGGTATTATGAAGACTTACCGTATGAAGAAATGTCGCAGATCTTAGAAATGTCGGTCGGAACATTGAAAACCAATTACCATTACGCCAAACAAAAAGTAGAGGATTATATTAAACAGAATTATACAGAATAAGAGACTTAAGATATGAAAGAGTTTGATATTGATAAATTAAAGCGCGAAAACATTTTCAAAACACCCAAGGGTTTTTTTGATGAGATGCAAAGCAAGGTATTACAAGAAATCACACCAATACCGCAGAGAAGAAGTATGAACTTGAACTGGGTATATGGTGCAGCTGCTGCCGTAGCACTAACAGTTGGGGTAAGCGTATTTATTAAGTCGGATCCGGCCGTAGAAACACCAGCAATTGCTAAAATTGTGTCGATGGACGAAGCACCTACAACCTATACATTATCAGAATTTAAGCCCCAAAAAGAGGAGTTGGTTGCGTTGGAGGTTTTAGAAAAAGATCTAACTGCTGTTGCAGCGATTTCGCAGAATAAAAACGCAAAAGAAAATTCAATTTCAGTAGAACCTGCCCGTAATATTGAAACGCAAAAAGAATCGAGAGTGAGCCCTAACCCAGAAGCGCAAGTGGATCAGATTTTAGCGAGTTTCACCTCGGCAGAATTATCAGCGGTAGGGAGAAATACAGAACAAGACATTTATCTGGATTTGTATAATTAAAAAAAACGCCATGAAAAAAAACGCAGTAGTCTTAACCCTTATGTTCGCAGTGCAGTTTGCTTTTGCACAGCAATTACAATTTGGATACGATTGGAAAAGCATGAAGCCTGAGCAGCGCAAAGAGGTGATTCAGAAAATGAATCCAGAAGAGAGAATGGCTCTTTTAAAAGAATTTCGCGAGAAAATGATTATCGCTGAACTTGAAGTTTCGCTAAATAATCAAGCAGAGTTCAAAAATTTATATTCGGAATATCAGGATAAGCAAAATGAAATCAAGTCGAAGTTTATGCCGAACGAAAATTATGAAAACATGAGTGATGAAGAAGCCGTTATGCAACTCAATCAAAGTTTTGAAGTGGGCCAACAACTGCTGGATAACAGAAAAGAATATGCGCAAAAATTCATGAAAGTCATTTCCCCACAACAGGTTTTGCAAATGTACCAAACCGAAGGAAAAATGCGCAACAAAATTTTAGATAAAAAACAGAACGGGCATCGAAACTCTAGTCCGCAGCGAAAGCGATAGTAGTTTATTTTTTTAATGTTGGAGCGACCTCTATAATTATATTGTAGAGGTCGTTCTTTTTTCAATCTAAATACATAAATTCGTATAAATCAATTTTCAATGAAGAAGTTATTACTGCTGATTTTAATACCATTTTTATTTTTTGCTCAGAAAAAAGAAACGATTAAACTAAATTATCCAGTTAAAGATTATACTGGAACAACAAAGAGTTTAGAGGTTATAGACGCACGAAAAGATAAAAAACTCAAAGACATTGTTTTCAGAGGGAAATATTATGCTTTCAATTTTCCAACCGATGATTTGAGCGACGATCTAGAAAACTGGTTTGAAAAGACCAATAAAAATAGAGATAAAGGAATTAATGAAATCGTATTATTGATAGAAGATTTAAACATTTCTAACGAAGTTCGTAACAAAGAAATCTTCTGTATTTTAGAGATGAAATTCAGTACTTTTCTTAAGAAGGGCGACTCCTATTATTTCTTAAAAAGATACGACAATGTCATTAGTTTAAGCACGAAAGAAGTCGGCGGCATTCCAGATATTTTTGTCGAAAATACGCAAAAAGTTCTTCAAACGCTGATGTTTGAGACGTATCGGGCAACTCCTTTAGAGATTGCAATTCCAAGGAATGATTTGCTGGGGTACAATGAAATTTTAAAATCAAATTATCCTGTTTTTATAGAAAACAGTTTGAAAGATGGCGTATATCTGGATTATAAAAGTTTCTTTGAACAGAAAGCTATTGAAAATTATCAGCTGATTAAAAACGGTGACGAAGTTGTGCGAGCAGTCAACACAAATGATGATCGCATTCCCGCCAGAAAAATCTACATCTATGTAGAAAATGGCAAAGCCTATAAAAACACCCAAGCAGGATTTTTAGAATTGCAAAAAGATCAACGCGGATATTTTATCAGGGCTAATAAATATATTTTATTTCCCGAGGAAATAAATGTCTCTTCTGGATTCTATCTTTTCGGGGCGATTGGTGGAGCTACAGTTGCAGTAATTCAACTTTCAAAATATAACAAAGCATTGAAGGAAGAAAGATATAACATCTACATTGATTATTTAAACGGCGAATATAGCTTTGAAAAGTAAATTTTGAGTTTACAGAAAAAACCATTATTTTCTCTTCACTTTCATTATCTTTGCAGATTACGATAATTATAGATGAAGAACATACGGAATTTTTGCATCATTGCACATATTGACCACGGTAAATCCACTTTGGCAGACCGACTTTTGGAATACACCAATACAGTGACCCAAAGAGAACTCCAATCCCAAACCCTCGATGATATGGATATCGAGAAAGAGCGTGGAATTACCATTAAATCACACGCCATTCAAATGGATTATGAATTAAATGGAGAAAAATACATTCTTAATTTAATTGATACACCTGGACACGTAGATTTCTCTTACGAAGTATCCCGTTCCATCGCAGCTTGTGAAGGTGCGCTTCTCATTGTTGATGCCGCGCAAAGCATTCAGGCTCAAACGATAAGCAATTTATATCTTGCTTTAGAAAACGACTTAACCATCATTCCTATTTTAAATAAAATCGATTTACCTTCTGCAAATCCAGAAGAAGTAACCGATGAAATCATGAACTTAATCGGTTGTGACTATGAAGACGTTTTACGCGTTTCCGGAAAAACAGGCGAAGGAGTCCTGGATTTATTAGAACAAATCGTGAACAGAATTCCAGCACCGGTTGGTAACGAAGATGGGCCGCTTCAAGCCTTGATTTTTGACTCAGTCTATAACCCTTTTCGTGGGATTGAAGCCTATTTCAAAGTGGTCAACGGAAGCATCAAAAAAGGGCAACGAATTAAATTCATGGCGACCAACAAAATGTATGAAGCCGATGAGGTTGGAACTTTAAAACTAAAACAATCCCCAAAAGCTGAAATAAAAACCGGCGATGTAGGTTATATTATTTCTGGGATCAAAGATGCCCGCGAAGTGAAAGTAGGAGACACCATCACCACTTTTGAAAAAGGAGCAACAGAACCTATCGACGGTTTTGAAGAAGTGAAGCCCATGGTATTTGCCGGTATTTATCCCATTGAATCCGAGGATTTCGAAGAATTGCGTTTCTCTTTAGAAAAACTTCGTTTGAATGATGCCTCGTTGGTTTTCGAACCCGAAAGCTCTGCAGCACTTGGTTTCGGTTTCCGTTGCGGCTTCCTGGGAATGCTTCACATGGAAATCGTACAGGAAAGATTAGACCGGGAATTTAACATGGATGTGATTACAACCGTCCCCAACGTTTCCTACCACGGGTACACCAAAAAAGATCCGGATACCGTAATCTTGATCAATAACCCGTCGGAAATGACCGATCCTATGTTGATGGATCGCGTGGAAGAACCTTATATCAAAGCCTCAATTATTACCAAATCCGATTATGTAGGTCCGGTCATGACTTTGTGTATCGAGAAAAGAGGCGAGATTGTAGGGCAGAGTTATTTGACTTCAGATCGGGTAGAGCTCGTTTTCAATATGCCTTTGGCAGAAGTGGTGTTCGATTTTTATGACCGTTTGAAATCCGTTTCCAAAGGATATGCGTCGTTTGATTATCACCCGATCGGTTTCCGTGCTTCCAAATTGGTGAAGATGGATATTCTGATTAATGGCGATATGGTCGATGCACTTTCTTCTCTGATTCACGATTCCAACGCTTACTATATCGGAAAAAGAATGTGCGAGAAATTGCGCGAACTTATCCCGAGACAGCAGTTTGATATTGCGATACAGGCTGCACTTGGTGCAAAAGTAATCGCTCGTGAAAACGTGAAAGCTTTAAGAAAAGACGTTACCGCAAAATGTTACGGTGGAGATATTTCCCGTAAGCGTAAATTGTTGGAGAAGCAGAAAGAAGGTAAGAAGAAAATGAAACAAATCGGTAGAGTAGAAGTTCCACAATCCGCATTTATGGCGGTGTTGAAACTGAACGATTAAGATTATTTGGGCGCCTTAGTCCGCCTTCCACTCCCGCTTTTTTATCCGCCGCGGCGGATAAAAAGAGCTCCGTTCAAGTCGGGGCGCAAATTTTCTGCTCCATCCAAAATTATTTAAAACTACAAAATTCCCGAATTCTTTCAGGAATTTTTTATTTAAATTCGTATCACATTTTAAATTCGTCTCCGATGAAATCTCTTTCTTTCCTATTTATTCTTTCAGCGAATCTTCTTTTCTCCCAATCCAACCAAACTCCTTACGAAAAAGGCAACGGAAACCAAACCACCACTTATACAGAAATGGGGGATTTTTATAATGGTTTGGCGAAAAATTTCAAAACAATTTCCATAGAATCGTTCGGAACTGATGATAACGGAGAACCGATAAAAGTTGTAATTTTTAATAATTCGAAAAATAAAGAAAATCCCACAATCCTCATCAACAACGGTATTCATCCCGGCGAACCCGACGGAATTGATGCAACCATGATGTTGATTCGTGATTTAGCCATCGGAAAAATTCAGGTGAAAAATTTGAAAATTGTGGCGATACAATCTTACAATATTTCGGGCATGATGCGACGTGGAAAATTGAGCAGAGCCAACCAAAACGGCCCGGAAGAATATGGATTCCGTGGGAATGCCAGAAATTACGATTTGAACCGAGATTTCATTAAAAACGATACCGAAAATGCCAAAGCATTTCAACAGATATTTCAACATTTTCAACCGATTTATTTTATTGATAATCATGTAAGTAACGGTGCAGATTATCAATATTTATTCACTTATATTTCTACAAACAAGGAACGATTGGGAAAAACTTTAGGAAATTATTTTAATGAAAAAATGCAGCCCGAAATTCTGCAAAACATGGATAAAAAAGGAATTCTTGCCACGCCTTATGTGAATATTCACGGCGATTCTCCCGATGAAGGTTTCCCTACTTTTATGGATTCTCCTCGTTACGCAACGGGTTATACCGCGCTTTTTAACACGATGGGAACAGTTGCAGAAACGCACATGTTGAAACCGTACAAAGATCGAGTTCGTGCAACTTATGAGTACATGTTGAGTTCCATTAATTACACCGAAAAAAATGCGAAAGAAATTCAGCAAAATAGGATGGAAAGTTTTGCAGATTATCAACCAAAGATGAAATATCCCATTCAATGGAAAGTTGATAGTATGAAGTTTAAAATGATTGATTTCAAAGGATTTGAAGCCGGAAAAAAAACCAGTGAAGTTTCGGGCAAACCGAGATTGTTCTACGATAGAACGAAACCTTTTACCCGAAAAGTGAAATTCTTCAACGAATATATTGCGACAAAAGAAATTGTAATTCCATCGTATTATGTCATTCCAAAATCTGAAAATAAAGTTGTGGAATATTTGAAACGAAATAATATTAAGATGAAAGAAATTCAACAAGATTCCACAATTTTTGTGCAAGAATACCGCGTTTCAGATTTCAAAACGGTGAAAAACCCTTATGAAGGACATTATCTTCATTACGATACAAAATTGAAATCAGATTCCAAAAATTTAAAATTTAGAAAAGGAGATTTCCTTGTTTCCACGAAACAATTCGGGGTAAAATATTTGCTCGAAACCTTAGAACCAGAAGCAACTGATTCTTTCTTCAACTGGAATTTCTTCGATGCGATTTTGGGACAAAAAGAATATTTTTCTGATTACGTTTTCGAAGATACAGCCGCAGATTTATTGAAAAAAAGTCAAGTGCTAAGGACGGCTTTTGAATTTGAGAAGATTGCAAATCCCGAATTTGCAAAAAACGAAAACGCCCAATTGGAGTGGATTTACCAACATTCGGATTATTATGAAGGCAGTGTTGGGTTGTATCCGATTTATCGAATTTTGTAAATTGTCGCACAGATTTCACGGTTTCTCACAGATTTCCAGTTATCGGAAGAACTTTTACTTTGCACATTTTTTCTCTAGCAGATTGTGTAGATCTAAGAGCAATGATAAAAACACAAAAATTAGTGAAATTAGGGAAAAACTCAAGCCATTTGTGTTTAAAAACACTATTTAGGTAATCCTTTTGCTAAAGCTTTATTGGCTCTTTCTACGGCTTTTCGTTCTTTCCAGTCCATATATTTCCCTTTGAATTTTCCTTTCATGAAGTTATCAAAATTGCGCTGCACGGTAAGGTTCCACAAGGAATGGGCTTTTACCGCCCAGGATTCGTCCCACGCCCGCTGAGAAATCGAAAAACTGCCATCCAGATATTTCATATAATGCCACCAACCGGTCGGCATAAATAAAGTGTCGCCGTGTTCCAAGTAACATTCGATCCCTTCAACCCCTTTCAAGGCGGGAAATTTTTCAAAATCAGGATTTGAAATATCATAATCTTCCAGGGCGTAAGTTGCATAGGGAATTTTGTAAAGCCGCTCTTTCCATTTATAATCAAATAGTAGAATATGCTTGCCACCATTGAAATGGGTATGAAAGATATGGGGCATATCAATATCAAAATGAAGAAAAGTTTCGGAACCTTTGCCGCCAAAAAACATCGCTGGATATTTGTCGAGAAAACCACCCATTAAATCTTTTGGAGCAATATAATCCTCTAAAAGTTTTGGCGCAGATTTTATAGGATCAAAAAGGAAAATTCGTAAATCCGTGGGTTTTTCCTTAATTAAATCGATATAATCGGTAAATTTCATTTTTGCCGCCGATGAATTAATTGGTGCCGCTGGATCTGCTTTTGATGAATCGTAGAGCGGGACTTCTACCTCGCCCACGATTTCTTTCATATAATCCATCGTCCATTTTTGGTAAGCAGGCCAGTTTTTCGCCATGTTTTTTATGACAACCGGTTTTCTCGGCAGCAGGTACTTTTCTCGAAATTCTTCTTTGGTAATCGAGTCTACGATGTCTATTGGCTGTAAATGAAGTCCCATATGGCGCAAATATTAGAGGAGCTAAATTAGTAAAAAAATGAATCCGACTTCTATTTTTGATAAGATCTAAATGATTTTCTGCTTTTAACTTTCGTTCAAACTTGCGATCCCATAATCTGTTTGTAACAAATATCACCTTTACCGTACTAATTAATAAACTTTTTCATGAGAAAAATATCTACGCTATTTGCTTTATTCTTTGCTGTTTTATCTTGGGCACAGTCTTCTATTACCGGAAAAATTTTAGATGAAGACGGAAAGCCGATTCCAAGCGCTAGTGTTACCGTAGAAGAGCCTGGGAAAGATGCAATTATCGCTTTTTCAATTACCAATGCGAATGGAGAATACAAAGTAACATTTACCACTCCAGAGCAAAATGTAGATTTGAAAATTAAAGCGTTTAATCAAAAACCTACGCAAAAGGCGGTCAAGAATGAAAATCAAACGCAAAATTTCACTTTGCAACCAGACGCTACGGAAATTAAGGAAGTGAAACTAAAAGCAAAAATGATCACCAAAAGAGGAGACACTATTTCTTATGATATTAAAGCTTTTGAAAGTAAATCCGACCGTACACTTTCAGATGTGCTGAAGAAAATTCCGGGGATTGATGTGAATAAAGATGGCTCGGTGCTTTATCAAGGTGAGCCGATTAATAAATTCTACGTCAACGGAAAAGATTTAATGGAAGGCGGTTACGGAACCATTAATAATTCTTTGCCAACTGGGGCTGTCCAAAAAGTGGAAGTAATGGAAAATCACCAACCAGTAAAAATTCTTCAAGACAAAGTTCCCTCTGAAAATGCTGGATTGAACGTAATTCTTAAAAAATCGGTTACCATGACCGGTCGCGGCGAAGTAGGTGTGGGCATGAATCCCTTTTTATATAACCTGAAATTAACACCTATGTTTTTCGGACAGAAAAATCAGTGGGTGGTGAATTACAAAACCAATAATAATGGTGAAAGTGTTGAAAGGGAAGGAAATTTGCTGGCCTTCGGAAACCGATGGGAAGGAAGAAGAGGCCAGTCTGCCGGAAATTATTGGCTCAGTGTTGATAAAGCAAGCGTTCCAAATCTTCCAGAAAAAAGATATTTGATGAACAATGTGCATTTTTTCTCTGCTAATGTTTTAACAAACCCATTTAAAAGTAAAGAATGGGAACTGAAAGCCAGTGCGAGTTATACCAATAATGCGATCGAAAGAAATTCTCAACGTGAAACGGTTTATGAACGAGATACTGATTTCTTTAAAACCGGAAAAATTACAACCTCTGATTCCAATGATTTTTACAGCAACGCGGCAAAAGGAGAAGTAATTATTACCAAAAATGCCAAAAAAGGATTCTTTAAAAACACCACCACTTGGAATGGTTTCTGGAATGAGGATCGTGGCAATACTTCTACAAGATATAATATGGCAGTTCCTGATCCGAACTTAAAGGATATTTTTATCGACGAAGCATTAGGCGCGCCTACTGGAATCATTAAAAACTCTTTGAGTACCATTATTCCGTGGAAAGAAAAGCTGGTGAATTTTATGAGTTACGTTTCTTATCAAAATGACCGTCAGAACTTGTCGGCAACCAATGAAAATTTCTTTGATCTCGACCAACAATTTGGATCTGATTCTACCAGTATTCATTATGGGCGATTAGATCAAAGAATCGCTTTAAAAACGTTAAATGCAAATCACTCTGCGTCAGTGGGTTTTTCTTATAAAAAATTAACCATTACGCCAGAAGTTGGTTTGAACCTTTCGTTTAATGATATGAATTCTCAATTGTATGGTGATCGAAATCTATTAGATGGCCGTTTTCAAAACCGAATGAAGTGGAATGAGATTAATCCTTACACGCAAGTTGGCTTAAATTACAAAGGAAATGCTCTAAACATAAGCATCAATTTACCTTTGAATATGTACGGGATCGATTATAAAGATTTGCTGCGCACCAAAGATTCTGAAATCAACAAGACGGTTTTTGAACCTACTTTTTACGGAAGTTATGATTTTGCGTCTTTCTGGAAAATTTCTGCTTATGGAGGGTTGAATTATGATTTCGGAAATTTTGGCTCCGTGTACGATGGTACAATTTTGATAAATCCTAAATCCTTAAATGCAAAAGACAGCAATCTTTTGCCGGAAAACAGAAACATCAATTCTAGCGCCAGGTTAGAATATAGAAATCCGCTGAATAATTTATTTTTTAACGCTCGTTATAGTTATAATGATGCGAAGCGAAACATCATTACGAAATCCCGTCCGTTTGCATCTGGTGCTTCAGCAGTGACTTTAGAATACATCGATAACAATTCTTTCTCTGAAAGTGAAAGTGCCGAAATTGGAAAGTATTTCCCGAAATTTAAAACCAACGCCTCGGTAAACTTCAGCAACAGAGACTCAAATTCTTTCAGTATTCTGGTGGATCAAAATAAGGTGGATAATTACATTGAAAGTAAGAATAATTCTCAAAGTTTAGCCCTAAAATTCAACAATACTTATTTTTCTTGGATGAGTTTGGATTACAATATCTCATTAAACTGGAATAAAAACAGCGATGACTATAGAAATAACGTCAATAAATATTCTGGGTGGAACCATAATCTAAACTTGTTCCTTTATCCAATTGAAAATCACACCATTGGTTTGGTTTGGGATGATGTTACAACTTCGCAAGCTGATACAAATCTTCGAAACTCCTTCTACGATCTCTCGTACCAATACACCTGGGCAAAAAAGAAAATCGATTTTGAAGTAAAATGGTTAAACATTGCCAACAAGAAATTGTACGAAACCATCAGCTATAACACGACCTATTTCTCAACAACCAGAAACAGTATTGAAATTAGACCAAGCCAGGTAATGTTTACCGTAAAATTTAATTTTAAATAGAAAAAAACCCTAAAGCTGTAACAAGATTGACGATTCTGTTACTAACTAAATAAAGAAATTAATATGAAAAAAATATTCGTACTCATTGCATTTACTGCATTTTTCGCGCTCAATGCGCAGGTAACCGCCAATCGGTTCTTTTATGAACTGACTTATAAACCAAAGAAAGATTCAGCAAAATTAGAAAAAGTGATGACTGTTTTGGATGTTGTAAAAGACAAATCAATTTACAGAGATTACACCCTCATCGCCCAGGATTCTATTCTTAAAATTCAGGTGGAAGCCATGCAGAAAGCGGGAACATTTAAGGATATTTCGAAAAGTATTACGATGCCCAAATTTTCCGAAAAAATATATAAGTTTTATCCCAGTATGAAATTACAATACGTAGAACGCGTAGCCAATGGATTTACACCGATGAATATTGGATATAACGAAGATTTAAAATTGGTCTGGAAAATTCAAGCTGGAAAAGAAAAGATAGGCGCCTACGATACCCAAAAAGCAACCACTGAATATGGTGGCAGAAAATGGACCGCTTGGTTCACTACCGCTATTCCTTTGCAAGATGGGCCTTATAAATTTCACGGTTTGCCAGGTTTAATTGTTAAAGTTACCGATGATGGGAATAACTATTCGTGGGAACTGAAAGGAAATAGAAAAATAGAAAATTTCAAAGAGACGACCTACATAGAATCAGTCTCTCCTGGTGGCGACGGAGGTAAAGTACTCGAAGTATCGCGTGAAAAATTTGAGCGAACCTTTAGTGATTTCAAAAAAGATCCGATGGCCACAGCAAGACCATATTTAACCGCTGAACTGATGGCGCAGAAACTCCCGGGAAGTGATCTAACCATTGGTCAAATGATGAAACAACAAGAAAAAATGTTGAATGATTTCTTTAATGCTAATGACAACCCGATCGAAATTCCCGCTGCAAAAGCGAAAAAATAACATTCCTCAACACTAATTTATATTTTGAAACCTTAAGACTATTTTTGTTTTGAGGTTTTTTTTATGATTGTGGTCATTTCTAGCACAATCCTTATTTAGATTTAATTTAAATAACCTATATTTGTGCTTCAAAATTTTAGTGTTGAAAGGAGATAAATCAAATAAATTATGCTGTTTTCCCAGAAATAAATCGGGAAAAATTTTGGGCTATGAAAATGACGACCTCAGAATGCCCAATAAAATTATTGAAATGGGTCTGCTCCCAGAAACCGTTTTCAAAATTCTTTATCAGGCGCCTTTCAGTGGACCCATGTATATAGAATTTGGTGACGAAAAAAGCAGAATTGCCCTTCGCGAAGAAGAAGCGCAATTTATCATCGTGGAATCTTTAACTTAAATATACTCGGCAAATCGATAAGATCGAGCGAAGAATGAACACTTCCAACAAGAAACAAATCCTTCTGGTAGGAAACCCCAATGTAGGAAAATCTACCGTCTTCAACTTACTTTGCAATAAAAAACAAAAAACTGGAAATTATGCCGGAGTCACCGTTGCAAGCCACTCTGGTGATTATGATTATCAAGGCGAAATTGTTGAGGTGATCGATTTACCGGGCTCTTACAGTATTTACCCCAGCTCTGAAGATGAAGCCATTTTATCAAAATTTTTGGTCGATGAGCAGAAGAATTATTCAGGAGTTGTCTATATTTTAGAAGCGTTAAGCATCAAAAGAGGGTTGCTTCTCTTTCAGCAAATTCAAGATCTGGGAATTCCCATATTATTAGTGGTCAATCAAATCGATCAAGCCGAAAGACGCGGAATCAATATCGATATTGACCAGCTTTCCAAAGAATTGAACGTAACGGTCTTACAAGCGAATGCCAAAGAAAATCAAGGAATTGAAGCATTGCGTGCTGAAATTCATAATGGAAACTTCGCCCAATCAGAATCGGTTTCTTTTGATATACCAACCGAACATAAAGGCTTGGTTTTTAAAATACTGGCCGAAACAAAAGAAGAAAATCAATATAAAGTCTGGACTTTGCTTTCTTCAGATACCTATTTAGGAAAGCTGGAAACCGTTCACGAACAATTGAATAATGATGAGGTTAAATGTTTGATTCCGAAAAGATTACAGACACAAGAAACCATCAGGCGTTATCAGGAAATAGATAAGATTATTTCTAAAGTGCTTTCAAAAAAACCGCAATATAAGGAACTTCTCACCGAAAAGTTAGACAAAGTTTTAGTTCATAAATTTTGGGGCTACGTCATTTTTGGGATGATTTTATTAATCATCTTCCAAAGTGTTTTCTTTTTAGCAGAATATCCGATGAATTGGATCTCTGATTTTTTCTTGTGGCTGTCTACTTTTACCGCTGAACATTTGCCAGCGGGTCCGATAAATTCGCTCATCGCAAACGGTATTATTCCGGGAGTGGGCGGGATTATGGTCTTTGCGCCACAGATTGGTATTTTGCTCTATTTCCTTTACCTCTTAGAAGATTCAGGATATATGGCGCGAGTTATATTTTTAATGGATCGGTTTCTCCGACCTTTTGGATTAAACGGAAAAAGTATTGTTCCTTTGGTTTCAGGGACTGCCTGTGCGATTCCTGCAATTATGTCTACCCGAAATATTGAGAATGTTAAAGAACGATTGATTACGATTTTAGTAACCCCTTTCATGACGTGTTCTGCACGGCTTCCGGTTTACAGCATTATCATTGGTTTAATCATTCCGAATAAATATTTTATTGGAATCAGCTATAAAGCTATCGCTTTAATGGCAATGTATTTTCTCGGATTTTTCACCTCCCTTATGGCTGCGTTAATCCTTAAGAAAATTATTAAAAGCAAGGGGAAATCCTTCCTCGTGATGGATCTTCCGTCTTATAAAATGCCACTTTTTGGCTATGATTTTAAAATCGTGCTGGGTAAAGTTTGGGAATTTATTACCGGAGCCGGTAAAATTATCTTCTTGTTCAGTATTGTTATTTGGTTTTTCTCGTATATCGGACCTACGCAAAATGACAAAGAATTTGTAGCTACCGATGTGAAATTAGATCATTCTTATCTCGCCAAAATGGGTAAATCTATTGAGCCTGTGATTGCGCCTTTGGGTTACGATTGGAAAATGGGCGTTGGTATTTTAACCAGTTTTGTAGCGAGAGAAGTCTTTGTAGGAACCATGTCAACTTTATACAGTTTAGATGATGAAGCGCCAGAAGGGAAAATCATCGATAAAATGAGGAATGATAAAAAACCAAATGGAGAACCAGTTTATAGTTTTGCCACGGGAATTTCAATCTTATTCTTTTATGCTTTTGCCATGCAATGTGTTTCTACTTTGGCCGTTGTATACAGAGAAACCAAATCCTGGAAATGGACGATGGCGCAACTATTCGGCATGTCGGGATTAGCTTATATAGCCTCACTAATTGTCTATCAAATTTTAAAGTAATGGATAATTCACTTGTTTTTCAATATATCATTATTGCGGTAATTGTCTTAATCGCAGGTTATTCTTTATTTAAAATTATCGCTAAAAATTTCAGTTCGAAGAAATTCAAAAAGAACGGAAAACCAGGTTGCGATTCTGATTGTTGTGGATGATTTAATTAAATTACTCATTATCAATATTCTATTATTCTAAATCCGCTATAAAGCTTATTTCTTAGCTATTTGTATTTTTAGCGGAATATATAAGTGAAATGTGGTATTACGCAAAAATCCATTGAGTGTTTAGTTCTTTTATGAAGAATTTGTAAAATATTATATTTATTCATATATTTGATTTTTGGCAAAAAGTAAAAACCTTGTTTGAAAAACTACTTATTCTAATAAATTAAATATTAATCAATAATGACTAAAAACTATTTTTTCTCTTCTATCTCTGTTGTTTTTTCTCTAATCCTCTTATAGGGTTGTAGAAGTGAAGTGTTAACAGATGAAAATTATTCACAACCGGTACAAGCAAAAATTGACACAACTGGAATATACAAAATGAAGGATGTTCCTTTGTTTAAAGATTATCTCCAACGAAATTTATCCAATGAGAATTTTCATTCACAGGAGTATGTGGATGTCTTAAATGACAATAATTTAGTCGATGTTATCAATTTAAATAACAAAGTATCATATAGCACTCTCGTTAATAAAGAAAATTTAGTATATCAAGTTTTAATCTACACGAAAAAAGAGGAAAAAGAACAAATGCTTATAGCCGAGTTAACTTCTGATGTCGAAATTCAAGACTTTAAATTAAATAAATTTACAGGAACTATTATTTTTAAAGAACTGAACTTGAATGTGCTTGGGAATGAAATGTTTGAAAATGGTCATTCAATTAAGAGTTATTCTAAATCTATATGTGGATATGTGACCACTGCTGTTTCATGCGCTTCAGGTCGCCATTTCCCTGGAGAAGCTTGTGCATGTTCGGGAACATCTGGTTCGGCATATTATGATACTGAAATTTTAAATTGTTCTGGAGGGCATGCCGAGTCTTTAGACCCTAATTGGGGTGGCGGCGGAATTGGCGGCGGTGGTGGTGGTTTTAACCCTTACGACTTTTCACCGTCAGAGGCTTTACTGTACTACTTAGAAATTAAAGGTGGAACAGGTTTTTCAACTCAACAATTGAGTTATCTACAAAATAATCCTTTAGTCGCAGATTCATTAAAGTATTATTTTCTAAATGACGAAAATTCTGGATCTCCTTCTTTGTTACATTGGTCTGTTAATTTTTTTATTCAAAATCCGAATACATCGTGGACAGAGTTTCAGAATTGGTTCATAGATTCAAATGGTACTCCAAATTTAACTTTTGATAATAGTGTCAATACGAATAATTCTTTTGTATTTACTTCATTAGCAGAATTCAAAAATGCACTTCAGTCAAAAAACAATTCCATATCCACAGAAAGTAGTGTAATACAAGATAACGGCAGTGAAAAAATAGTTTCAGCAAAAGTTAAAAGAACTGGATTCTGGAATAGTGGTGAAGAAGTTTTGATTAAACTAAAAAAAATAAATAATACTTGGACTTTTGATAGCGTGACTTCTACTGAATATGGTTTAACATTAGGAACTTGGTCATTTACTCAAATAGCATTTACTCAAAATGTACAAAATCAAATAATTAAAGTGGAGGTCATAGGATATGAAAATTACAATATCTTTGTCGAAGGAATTGGTACTGTTTATAAAGATAAAGTTATGATTAGAGTAAATATTAGTAATAATACTGGCAATATCAGTAGCATAGAATTTGTAGACTTATAATTATGGAAAATATTTCGGAGTTTAATTTAGTTTTTTTTTATTACAGTGCTTAAATTTGATAGTACTTATTTTAATAATATATTTTATTTATAAAATATATCAAAAAATAAAGTAATATCTTATACTTATTGGCAAATCAGCGGATTTTTTAAATTAATGTAATCATTCGCAATTGTTTTTAATAATTATAAAAAACAGCCGTAATTTTACGGTTGTTTTTGTTATCTGACGACTCACTTATTTATTCGTTTTTTTGCACAAACATATTTCGATGAAAGGAAATAATGATTGGAATTATATTTTAACCGCATCTAAAATGGGTATATTTCTTGAAAAAACATTTGGAGTACCTACGCACAAATTGGAAGGTGCTGATGCAAACAATCCGAGCAAAATTGCAGAATTTCTAAAAGGAAAAACAGGGGTGTACTTGGTAATAAACAAGGATCCAAGTAAAAAAGACGGAGCGGGTTATACAGGGCACACGGATATGATTAAAAACGGTTATGTCTCAGGAGGGGCAAATGTTACAAATTCTAATGGAAGCATTATTAAAGGAGGGATTAAACATATTTATATTTGGGAACTAAATTAATAAATTATGAAAAAAATTTTATCATTAATACTTATTCTATTATCACTTGTTGTAATTGCCCAGGATAATATGATATATGAGGCTGAAAAAAAACACATTAAAAAGATAGGAAAATATAAATATGTGTTAAAATATGAATACAATTATCAACCTGAAGGTAAATTTTGCTCCTTTTCTGAAGTTTTAACAAAAGGTAATAGAAAACAATATATTGGTCATTTCGTATACCAGTTAAAAAATAGCACCGAGATACGTATAAGTCCACATAATCCTCCTCCTCTTCAGATTGAAAATAGAATTGTACAAAGTTATGATTCATTTTACGATGAAATAAAAGGACAAATAATCGTAACCACATATTTTTATGATGATAAAGAACCCAAGGAAAAAGAAATAAAAACTTTGCAACAAGGCAAAATAGGATTTTTCTATGTCAAGGAAAAGCAAACTTTTTTCAAAAATGGAGAAGTAGAAGAACAAACAAATCTACCAGAAAAAATAGAGTTTTATAAAATTCCTTTTTAAATTTAACAATATTTTAACCGTTCCGAGTCAAAATGTAAATTGCTGGAAATTAGACTAATGGTGTTTTAAACTATGGATTATTCTTGCGTTTCTATTAAGTTTTTCTCCTATTTTATTTGTATTTTTGCAGCTTGAAAAACTTTATGTCATAATGACGTATTACTTTTAATAATTGTAAAAAATAAGTTTATGTCTTTAATAAAATCAATCTCAGGAATCCGCGGAACCATCGGTGGAAAAGTAGATGAAAATTTGACGCCACTTGATGTGGTGAAATTCACTTCCGCATTCGGAACTTGGCTTCAAAATAATAAAAATAAAAAAGATCTTACTATCGTTGTTGGTCGCGATGCCAGAATTTCCGGTTCGATGGTGAATTCGTTGGTCACTGCAACTTTGCAAGGTCTGGGAATTCACGTGGTTGATTTAGGGCTTTCGACAACGCCAACGGTTGAAGTAATGGTTCCAGAACTGAACGCTGATGGTGGAATTATTTTAACTGCTTCTCACAATCCAAAACAATGGAATGCTTTAAAATTATTAAATGAAAAAGGTGAGTTCATTACCGGTGAAAATGGTACAGAAGTTTTGGCCTTAGCAGAAAGTCAAGATTTTGATTACGCTCAGGTTGATGATTTGGGAACGTACGAAACCCGTGATGATGCTTTCGATATTCATATTCAAAAGATTCTGGATTTACCAATGGTTGATGCAGAAGCTATTAAAGCAAAGAAATTTAAAGTCGTAGTAGATGCTGTAAATTCTACGGGCGGAATTGCTATTCCGCAGTTGTTAGCGCATTTCGACTGTGAAGTGGTGAAACTATATTGTGAACCCAATGGTCATTTCCCACACAATCCGGAACCATTAAAAGAACATTTGGGAGATATTTGCGAACTGATGAAAACAGAAAAGGCTGATGTTGGAATTGTAGTGGATCCAGATGTGGACCGTTTGGCTTTGGTCGATGAAAACGGTGAGCTTTTCGGCGAAGAATATACTTTGGTGGCCGTGGCTGATTATCTTTTGAGACACCAAAAAGGTGTAGCCGTTTCTAATTTAAGTTCCAGTCGTGCTTTGCGAGATGTTGCAAAAAAACATGGTTCAGAATATTTTGCAAGCGCCGTGGGTGAAGTGAACGTGGTAACTTTAATGAAAGAAAAAAATGCCGTGATTGGTGGCGAAGGAAATGGTGGAATCATTTATCCTGACCTTCATTATGGTCGCGATTCTTTGGTGGGTGTAGCGTTGTTTTTAACGCATTTAGCCAAAGAAAATAAAACGGTTTCAGAATTAAGAGCTACTTATCCAAGTTATTTCATGGGTAAAAAGAAAATTGAACTCACGCCAGATATTGATGTAGATTCTCTCTTAACTAAAATGGAAAAAAAGTATCAAACAGAAGAACTTTCAACCGTCGATGGACTGAAAATAGATTTTGAAAACAATTGGGTACATTTGAGAAAGTCAAATACAGAACCGATTATTAGAATTTATACCGAAGCTTTTTCACAAGAAGAAGCTGATGATTTGGGAAATCACATGATTGAAAAAATTAGAAGTTTGATTTAATCAAAATTGATTAACTTTAATTCAAATTTGAGTGATGACAATTACAATAAATCCAAAAAGTAAAAAAGAATCTGAAAAGATAAAAGCGATCCTTAAAGCACTTGAGGTTGATTTTATTGAAGATAGTGTAGAAAATGATTGGTGGAATTAACTTTCAGACTCTGAAAAAAACACGATCGAAATGGGCTGGAAAGACGTCGAAAAAGGAAGAGTAATTTCACATGAAGAAGTTATCAAATCTTTTGGAAGGTGAAAAAAGTAAGTTGGTCTATTCATGCTTTGATAACAGACAAGATCCAGAAAACTTAAAAATTAATTAAAAAACTTTTTCATATTTAATTATAACTTACGTAGAGAAAAAAACAACAATAAAGTGGAAGAATTTTTTGAAAACGAACTCGTAGAAAAGTTTGAAGAAATGGTCGAAAATAATGATGAACTCTACTTCGAAACCGAAGAATATGAAGAAATCATTATATATTACCTAGAAATAGGGGATATCTCGTTTGCCGATATGGCAACAAAGTATGGGCTGAAAATTCACCCCAATTCCCTGGATTTGAAAGTGAAGCAATTCGAAGTCTTTTTGGAATTAGAAAAATATACAGAAGCCAAAGAATTGATGGAGGAATTAAAGGAACCGTGTATGGATAATACAGATTTTCTGGTGTGTTGCGCAAAATATTACTCGAATCTTGGCAATCCAAGAAGATCCATAGAATATTGCGAAACAGCTCTGGTATTGCATGATGAAGAGAACTTTTTGCATAACTTCATCGCCGATGAATATGTAAATTTAGAAGATCCTTTCAAAGCCTTAAAACACTATAAACTCGCTTTGAGTTTTGATCAGCAAGATGATTATGCCCTAGAAAATGTAATGTTCTGCTACAACCAACTCAAAAGAAGCGAGGAAGCCATTGAATTTTTGAATGGTTATTTGGATAAATTTGCCTTCTCAGAAACCGCTTGGTACGAATACGGACAGTTTTATTTTAATAAAAAAAACTATGAAGAAGCCATCAAGGGATTTGATTATTTATTAGCCGTAAATCCACAATCTATTGGTGTTTATGCCAATAAAGCTGCATGTTATGAAGCCATGGGCGAGTGGTTAAAAGCCATTGCCGTGTACGAAGAAATGTTGGCTTTAGAATATACCAAATCATTTACCTTCTATAAAATCGGGTTGTGTTACAAAGAAAATAAACAGCCGGTTTTAGCCTTAAACTCTTTTCAGAAATCATTGCGAGATGATCCGCAGTTTTATCTGTCGATGATGGAGCAATCCTACATCTACGAAGAAATGGGCAGTATGAAAGAAGCGCTTCATTTTGCAAAAGAAGCCGTTTCGCTCAACGAATCCAATTTGGATTATCAGAAAAGACTGGCGTTCTTATATATTGAAGGTGGCAAATTCGAAGAAAGTTTGGCTTGCCTGAAAAAATTAGTCGATTTCGAACCCACTCGTTTCTACAATTGGTACGCCTATTCAGAAGTTTTGATGTTGATCGGCGAATTTGAAGAGGCCGTGAATGTTTTAATCGAAGCTACAAAAACCCACCACAGGGCCGAATTGTTTTATCAGTTAAGCAACTGTTATTTCCAGCTGAACAATCAGAAAAAAGGCCGCGAAGCTTTAGCACAAGCACAAGCGCTCGATCCACAACTTTTAGAAGATATGCAGCAAAAATATCCATTCCTGAAAGAAGAAGTAGATAAAGTAAAAACAAAAAAGAAGTAATTCTTTTCTCAGATAAAAATTAAAACGCATGTTAAAGTGCGTTTTTTTTTGGTCGGAAAATAAAAAGGGAATAATGCTTATTTTTCTTTAGGGCAGCTTCATCCGCCTTCCGCTCCCAATCTTTTTCACTCCTCGTACCTCGTCATAAAAAAGGATTTCCGCTCAAGTCGGGCTGCGACAGTTCTGTGTTTTAATAAACCTTCCTCAATAGAATTACCGGTAATACTTTTCTAGAAAATCAAAAAATTCAGTCATCCTAAAGAGATTATTCAGCGCGAGGTAAAAAAACAAGATCCAAACCGCAACATATAGAAAAGACAGGGTTTTTGGCGAGTCTTTATAACGATTAAACAACCATCCCAGCAACAACGGAACAACAAAGATAAAATGGCCACCGTAAATATAAGAAGTGTGCAAACCGAACTTTAAAACGCAGTGAATCACTAGATCTACCAAGAAAGAGAGCATCAGAATCTGAACGAATTTATTCTTAAAATTCTTTAAATAACTCCATAAAACAAGAATTAAAATTAGGGAGACAAAAACATAAGGCAGCACGGAGGTATAAACCTCCATGAAAAGAGCTTTGTATTCAAAACCTTTCTTATTGTGATAATCTCTCGTAACAAAGCTGCTGAAAAGCATATTTCCACCAAAAAACCAACTTGCGATCATATCCCAAACTGGCGTTACTTTTGGATTTGAAAATTTTTCGTATTGCTCACCGGATTTATTCAGAAAATTCAAAAACTTAAAATCCAACCGATACAGGAACAGCAAAACAAACACAGCAATAGAAATCACTCCACGTAAGAAAAGATGACCAAATCTTCTCCAGTTTCGGAAAACATCCTTTTCAAATAGTAGCGGAATATAGACTTTTACAATATTCGTTACCGTTAATCCTCCGATTACAACTCC
Organism: Kaistella yonginensis; assembly: GCF_030409525.1. Lineage (GTDB taxonomy): Bacteria > Bacteroidota > Bacteroidia > Flavobacteriales > Weeksellaceae > Kaistella > Kaistella yonginensis. Next base: position 123,372 of record NZ_JAUFQB010000063.1, read on the forward strand.
TGCTAAAGCCAGAGCCGTAGCCGGAATCTTTTCTTCTTTCCTTAATTTTAACGCCGCATAATAATTAAATAAAACCAAAAAGAGTAAGGTGTAAGTATACGTTTCCGGGGTGAAAGAAAGCAAAATTGGTGTACTGAAAAAAGAGAAAAAGAAAAGGAGTAGCAAAGAAATCTTCTTTGGTAAAATGATGATATTTTTTAGGTATTTATAAATCTGAATTAAACTCAAACTGATCGCAAAATTACTGCACCAAGCCAATGCAAGCCTAAAGGTTGCGTCTTTTTTTCCATTTGAAAAGAGATAGGCAACTTCACGAATCCAATTGAAAAAATAATTAGCGAGCGGATGTCTTTCAAAGCCACCACCAGTCATGACAATCGCGCGATTGTCAAAACTAAAATACGCATCCCAAGGAATTCTATTGTCAAAAATAATTCGATAATTCAAAGCGATTGCTGTTCCTAAAAGACCATAAGCGGTTAGAAATACTGTAAATAAAAGCAGTTCCAATTTTGTTTCCGGGAAAACAGTTTTCAGAAAATCGGTTGATTTTTGTTTAAAATTCAAAGTAAAAAATTTCGGCAAAAGTAAGCAATTTTAGGAACTACAAGACAGGGTAGAGCAACCAGCTTGGCCATCGTAGAAGGAAGGTCTTTTCAACGAAAATTCCGGATAGATTTCCTCATAAGGATTTTCTAAAGCAATCAATAATTTCGTCAGCAGTTCTTTTTTTCCTTCATTCAACTCATTAATACATTCAAAAAGCAGATAATTTCTAAGGATGAATTTGGGATTGGTTCTGCGCATCATTTCTAAAGAATCTGTTGTTGAAATCGTATTTTCGGCCAATCGACTTCGATATGTATTCAGGAAATCTTTCAATTTTTTATCGTGATCTTCAGTTACTCTTGAATAAAAAACCTCCTTAAAATGGGTTTTATACGCAACATTTGGGGTATAAGTTTCTAATTGTTTGAAAAATAAAGTATAATCAATTTCTAGATCCTGCATGAACTGTTGCGCTTCTGTAAAAAACTCACCATCGCTGGGTAGAACTCTATCAAACCCAAATTTTCGCGCCATCATTTCATCGTGTTTAATCCAAAAATTGGTATTAAAATCGTTCAGTATTTTTTCTAAGGTAGATTCGTTTTTAATTAAAGGAAACAAGGCATTGGCCAATTGCCAGAGATTCCATTGTGCAATTTTCGCTTGGTTTCCGAAGGCATACCTTCTCCCTGGTAAATCGGTCGTGTTGGGTGTGAAATTTAAATCATATTCATCAAGGAAAGAAAATGGGCCATAATCAATCGTTAAGCCTAAAATCGACATGTTATCCGTATTCATAACGCCGTGAACAAATCCTACTCGGAACCATTCTACAAGCATATCAGCTGTTTTCTCTGCAACTATTCTGAAGAATTCAGCATATTGATGAGGATGGTTTCGATCAACTTCGGGGAAATAATTTTCAAGCGTAAAATCGGTGAGTTGTTGTAAGGTTGTATGTTCATTTTGTGCAGAAATCCATTCAAAATGTCCAAACCGTAAAAAGCTTGGTGCGGTTCTGGTCATTACTGCTCCTTTTTCATAGGTGGCATTGCCATCGTATAATAGATCCCGTACCACTTGTTCACCGCTATAAGAAAGCGACAAAGCACGAGTGGTGGGAATTCCTAAATGATGCATCGCTTCACTCATAAGATATTCTCGAACGGAAGACCGAAGAACGGCGCGACCGTCTGCATGGCGGGAGTATGGGGTTGCACCTGCACCTTTCCACTGGATTTCTGTTTTTTCACCTTCTGAGTTTTCAATCTCTCCCGCAAAAATTGCACGTCCATCGCCCAATTGCCCAGCCCAATTGCCAAATTGATGTCCGGCATAAGCGGTGGCATAGGTTTTTACGTTTTCAGGAAGTATTTTGGCATTCAGAAAATCTTTATCGGCTTCGTTTTCAATGGTGCCTAAACCAATCTCCTCAGATAGTTTTTCATTAAAAATGATTAATTCTGAGGTATCGAAATGGGCTATTTCTGTGGTTGAAAATAAAATTTTGGGAGTTTGTCTTTGCCTGGGAATTCCAGAAAAATCACCCGGAAATCGGTCGAGAAAGGGTTGTTTTATTTGGTCTAAATTCATAATCCAAAGTTCGTTAAAAAAAACATCCTTCCAAAAATTTGAAAGGATGTTTCTATACATTCTATAAATGAACGTTATTTATTAAAATCGATATCGTCGCCCGTATTGATGTTTTCGTTAACGTTATCTTCTTTTACCGTTGGCTTTTTAACGGTATTTGTAGGTTCTGCAACGGTTGGGTTTTTAATTTGATCAATGGTTTGTAGGCCACCATCATCACCATAGCCACCAAGACCTTGTAAATCTGCACAATTCCCGGTCCAGTTGGAAGGTTTTACAAATTTATCTTCCGGTGAAATTTGCAAGTCTTTATCTGCCCATACTTTTTTCATAAAGATGGCCCAAATTGGCAGAGCCATTTTTGCGCCTTGTCCTTCACCGGTTCCATAGAAATGTGTAGCTCTGTCTTCCCAGCCAACCCAAACTCCGGTCGCAAGGTTCGGGGTGATTCCCATAAACCAACCGTCTGAGTTATTCTGCGTGGTTCCTGTTTTACCCGCGATCTCGATTCCTTTGGCCACTCCTCTTCTTCCCAATTCACCAGATGCGGTACCGAAATCAGCTACGCCCTTCATCAAATCGATCATGGTGTAGGCATATAATTCGTTCATTACTTCTTTGGTGACTGGTTTTACTTCTTTAATTACTCGTCCGTTCGCATCTTCAATTCGCCAAATCATTTCGGGTTTAATATAATTTCCATAATTCGCGAAGGTACTGTAAGCGCCGAGCATTTCAAATATCGTAATATCTGAGGATCCGAGCGCAACGGCATATTCATTCGGAATTTCTTCGGTTACTCCTAAATCTCTAGCCGTTTGCATCACACTTTTCACACCTGTCATTTCAATTAATCGTACTGCGACTGGGTTTTGGGAGTGTGCAAGGGCATCCCTTAAAGTAAGATTTCCACCTCTACCAGCGACCTTCCAACTTCCTTTGGTATACGTAGCATTAGAAACAGTAGAGCAAGGGGTCATTCCTAATTTCATAATGGCGGTTGCGTACACGAACGGCTTAAAAGTTGAACCCACTTGTCTTTTTCCTTGTCTAATGTGGTCATATTGGAAATGTTGCCAGTTAATTCCACCGACCCAAGCTTTAATTTCGCCTGTTCCAGGAACCATCGACATCAATCCTGCCTGTGCGATTTGTTTGTGATAGCGAATAGAATCCCATGGAGACATTTCAACTTCTTCTTCGCCTTTCCAAGTAAACCTGGAGGTTTTCACAGGAGTTTTAAAATCAATCATGATTGAGTCCTCCGAAACTCCTGCATTTTTTAGTTGTTTGTATCTGCCGGTTCTTTTTACAGCACTCATCATCACCGCGTTGGCTTGCTTGTCATTGAGATAATAAAAAGGTCTTTGTTTTCTTCCTCTTTGCTCGGCATCAAACCTGGCTTGCAAATCGGTTAAGTGTTCTTTAATAGCTTCTTCGGCGTATCCTTGCATTTTTGAATCGAGGGTGGTATAAATTTTCAGTCCGTCTTTAAATAAATTTAAAGTTTTACCGGTCTTCTTTTCATAATCTTTGATGTAACCATCAATCTCTTTTCTTAAATAATATTTATAGTAAGCGGAATAGCCTTCATCAATAGACCGAACTGGTTGATAGTCCAGCGCAATTGGTGTATCTATTGCTTTCTGATAAGTTTGCTGATCAAGATATCCTGTTTTTAGCATCTGATCCAAAACAACATCTCGTCGGATTTTTGCTCTTTCCTCATTCCGCATGGGATTGTTTTTGACAGGATTCTCAAGCATTGCAACAAACATTGCAGCTTCTGGCAGGGTAAGTTTAGTTGTTGTTTTATTAAAATAAACTCGGGAGGCCATCTCGATGCCGTTCGCATTGTATAGGAAATCAAATTTATTAAAATATAAAGTAATAATTTCTTCTTTCGTGTATCTCTTTTCTAAACTTACGGCCACCACCCATTCTTTTAGTTTTTGAAAAATAGCGGTAAATTTATTTTGTGAACGTGTTCCGGTAAATAAAAGCTTCGCCAACTGTTGAGTGATCGTAGAACCACCACCTCTTTTTCCTCCGAAAGCAACTGCGCGAGCGACAGATTGTAAATCAATTCCTGAGTGCTCTTTGAATCGTTCATCTTCTTTTGCCTGTAAAGCATAGATTAAATAGGGTGGAAGTTCTTTGTAAGTAACGGGTTGTGTTTTTTCTTTTTCGAATTTTCCCAGCATTTTTCCATCTGAAGAATAAATTTCAGACGCGACGTAAATATCTGGGTTTTCCAGTTCTTTAACATCAGGCATATCGCCGAGGAATCCCTGCGAAACTGCAAAAAATAATCCTGCAATTCCTATAATCGCTATAATTAAACCAGTCCAAACGAATTTTACCCATTTCTTCCAGCCTGTGTTTTTAACTTTTTTTGGAGGAAGTGGAAACTTCTGTGGGGTCTTGCTACCTTTATTCTGTGTGTTTTCCATAAATAAGTTTACGGTTGCGCCGTTTCTAATTTTACGCCAATATCTTCTATTCCGGGCAGATTATCATTTCGCATCGCTTGGACAATCCCTATTGAATAATCTCCATTTCCAGGAAATTTGTAATTTAATTTATACTGAAAGAGAATCTCCTTGGTATCTCCAAAGCCTTTTCCAAGCCATTCACCACTGGGTTTTGCCAAAATATAATTTAAGGTATCAGTGCTTTTGCTTTTTGTTTTTTTATCTAAAAAGTTTACAATCAACCGAATATTACTATAAGGGTAGTCGTTGTTATTTCTTACAACAAATATAATATTTTTTGGATTTTTCGCATCCTTTATATTAAAGTCAAATTTCTGTTCAGCTTTTTTATCCCATTTTCCGTTGAGGTTATTCATAAAAACCTGTTCCGAATTATTATTACAACTGGCAAGAATAAGCAAAACGAAAAAAACACCCATTATCTTATGCATTGTCATCACGTTTAGGCTGTGGTTTCTTTTTAAAGTTTTTAGGTTTCTGTTGTGGCGACTTGGCCGCTGGTTGCACAGCTTTGTCAAATGGTTTCTTTTTTCGGTCTCCTTGATTTTCGGCAGGTCTATTGTCTGGTTTCTGCTGATTATTCGGTCTTTTTTTATTTTGATTTTTTCCCGAATTTTTCCCTCGTCGCTCAAATCGATCCATATTGTTTTCCTGAATTAAATCTACTGATTTAACCGGAATGTCATGAACTTTTACATCTTCTAAAGCGGGTGCTTTCTCACCATTTTTATTTTTGGCAATCATTTTTTTAACATCCTGAACATCTAAATCATACCAAGCCATAGAGTGATCGGTATACGCAAACCACATTCTCTTTTTGAAAACGTCAATTTTAATACAGAATGCCCGCCCTTTCTCCGTATCAATCGTAGTTGATGACGGTGGGAAATCGCTTAATGCATCCAGGTAGCTATCGAGTTCATAATTGAGACAGCACTTTAATTTTCCGCATTGTCCGGCTAATTTCTGTGGATTAATGCTTAATTGCTGATAACGTGCCGCGTTGGTATTCACTGACCGGAAATCTGTTAACCATGTTGAGCAGCATAGTTCTCGGCCACAAGAACCAATTCCGCCCACTTTTGCTGCTTCTTGCCGAAAACCGATTTGTTTCATATCGATTTTGGTACGGAATAAAGAAGCGAATTCTTTGATCAATTGCCGGAAATCTACGCGAGTTTCGGCGGTGTAAAAGAAAGTCACTTTTGTGCCATCACCCTGATATTCCACATCGGTAATTTTCATTTCAAGATTCAGTGCATAAGCAATTTTTCTGCCTTGAATTTTAACACTTTCTTCTTTTCCTCTTACTTCTTGCCATACTTCGATATCTCTCTGGTTGGCTAATCGGTAAATTTTCAGGGGATTTTCTTCAGTGACATTTTTCTTTTTCATCTGAATTTTCACCAATTCTCCTGTAAGGCTTACTACACCTATATCGTGACCCGGACTAGATTCTACTGTGATAACGCTTCCCATATGAAGCGGTAATTTATTGACGTTTTTATAAAAAAATTTACGATCGTTCTTGAATCTAACTTCCACAAAATCAGTCTGTGACTGAGATGGATTATTGATATTCGAGAGCCAATCGAAAACGCTTAATTTATAGCTATTTCCGCAAGTGTCTACACTTTCACAGCCATTGGCGGATTTTGTTCCGCACGAATGGGACGAATCGCCGGATGTTTTACATCCACAACTCATATTTTTCTTTTTGTTATATGTTGCAAATTTAGTATAAATTTTTTTGTATAATTCAATGTGAGGCAATTTAACAGTATCAATTTTTTAATTATAAAAAAAACGGGAGATCGTTTATGAATTGTTCAATACTTTTAATGTTATAATGGCGATTAGTTAATGCGAAAAATGAAAATTGATTCTGTTTTATTGAAATCATTTAAATTAAACATAATAATTGTTTAAAGTGTTTTTTTAATTTTTACCTCTTCTACCACTGTGTTTTTAGATATATTACCATTTGCTAAAAGTTAAACATTAGGCATAAAATAGCATTTGTTTAAAATGAATTAAGAATAATTAACATTTGTTTAAAAAATAATTTTATATTTGGGACATTAATAATGATTTTATGAAAAAAATAGTTTTAACAACAGCATTTTTAGCTGGTGTTCTTGCTCACGCTGGAGGCTTCAGAGTTTCTCTACAAGGCGTTAAGCAACTGGCAATGGCACATACAAGTGCACACGCAGAAGACGCGAGTGTAACATTTTTTAATCCTGCGGGGATGTCATTCATTCCGTCTAAATTAAGTGTTGCAGCGGGCGGTTTTGGTGCGAAATCAACAGTAACCTACCAAAACCTATCAACTCTTGAATCTTTTGAAACAAATAACCCTTTGGGGACCCCGATTTATGCGGCGGTAGCTTATAAGGTTTTAGATAATGTTTCTGTTGGTTTTAGTTTTACGACCCCATTTGGTAGTACTATTGAATGGCCTTCTGACTGGGCTGGAAGAGAAATTGTACAACGATTAGAATTGAAGGCTTATTATTTCCAACCAATGGTTTCTTTTAAACTAGCACCATGGGCATCTGTGGGAGGTAGTTATATCTACGCAAAAGGAACAGTAAATTGGGATAAAGCGGTAACGCAGTTAGGCGGAAGTTTAAATCTATTAGATGAGAAAGCATCTGGAACCGGTTTCGGACTCGGTTTTTATTTTCAACCGAGTGATAAATTAGATGTGAGTATTGCCTACCGTTCTCCTATTGATGTGGAGGCAAAAGACGGTACCGTATCCTTTAATATTTCTCCTTCCTTGTATTCTAATTTAGGTCTTGATGCGTCTGGTAAAGATTCTTTTAAAGCGACATTGCCTCTGGTTGATGAGTATACCATTGGTGTTACGTATAAAGTTACACCGAAGTGGTTTGTTTCTGGGGACTTTAATTATAGTGGCTGGGATCGATACAATCAGTTGACTTTAGACTTCGCAAACGCTCCGATTGGTAATCAGCCAAATGATCCTACGATTTTGGTCAGCCCGAAAAACTTTAAAAGCACCCAAACTTGGAGGGTTGGAACACAATATCAAATTAATGATATGATTGCTGCCCGAGCAGGATATTACTACGATGAATCTCCTTACGAAGATGAAAACTTCCAGGCTGAAACACCATCTTTTGATAGTAATGTATTTACAGCCGGTTTAGGATTTGCATTTGCCAAAGGATTTGGATTAGACGTTTCAGGAGCTATGGCATTCCCAAAAAGCAGAGAGGTGAAAAACTCTTTTAACAACTTCTTCGGACAGGCGAAAGCGAAAGCATTTTACTTCGGTTTAGGTTTATCATATAACCCATTTTAAGATTTAATTTAATTATGAAAAAAATATTAATTTCAGCAATTGCTGTTTCAGCATTATTTTTCACAGTAAGTTGTGAAACAGACTTTGATACCGATGTAAGCAGTATACAAGTGACTCCCGGCGAAGCAAACTTTACAAAATTTGTATCGATTGGTAATTCCTTGACTTCTGGTTACAGAGACGGAACTTTATATAGCGATGGACAAATGGAGTCTTTTCCAAATATGATGGCTCAGCAAATGAAACGCGCAGGTGGTGGTGAATTTACACAACCAATGATGCCTAACAATGTAGGAGGATTCACCAATTTGTTTACCGCATCTGGTGGTACAGAATTTTATGGAAAGTTAACACTTAAAGTGCTAAATGGGGCCTTGTCGCCAACTCCTAGTGCTCCAGGAGCAAATTTAGATATGATTGGTGGTGCGGGTAAAAAATTTAGTAACATGGGCGTGCCAGGTGCGAAATCTTTCCACTTAGGTGTTAATGGATATGGTAACCCAGCTGGTTTAGCAACTGGTGCAGCCAACCCTTACTTTGTAAGATTTGCAACGAGCCCAACTGCTTCTGTAATTGGTGATGCCATGGTTCAAGCTCCAACGTTCTTCTCACTTTGGATCGGAAATAACGATGTTCTTTCTTATGCAACAAGTGGAGGTTCTGGTATTGATCAAACAGGAACAGGCAACAACCCTGCAACTTATGGTTCAAATGACATTACAGATCCAGCAGTAGTTGCTTCAGTAATCAGTGGTTATGTGAATGCGTTGACCGCAGGTGGTGCAAAAGGAGTTATTGCAAATATTCCGAATGTAACTTCAATCCCATACTTTACGAGAGTTCCTGCCATGCCGATTCCAGGTGCGCCAGCTACTGTTACAGCCCTTAATAGCGCATATGCAGGTTATAACGCGGGATTAGGACAAGCAAAGACGCTAGGATATTTAACCGAAGCAGAATATAATCAAAGATTAATCAAATTTACAGTTGGTGTGGCTAACGGAGCCATCATTGTAGATAAAGATCTTACAAATTTATCAGCCTTGAATATTCCATCATACAGACAAACTACGGCAAAAGATTATATCTTGTTAACCGCTTCCAGTCTACTTACACCTGCAGCAGGTGGTGGAACTTCAGTACCGTTGGCAGATAAATATGTATTGACCGAAAAAGAAACCGCTAAGGTATTAACTGCAACTGCAGCTTATAATGCCTCTATTAAATCAATTGCAACTGCAAAAGGTTTGGCATTTGTAGATGCAAATGCGAAAATGGTTGAGCTTTCGAAAATGTCTGGGATCCTGTTTGACGGGGTGAAGTATACCGCAACATTTGTTACCGGTGGTACATTCTCACTAGATGGCGTTCACCTTACAGGACGAGGCTATGCTTTGATTGCAAATGAATTTATGAAGGAAATCAACAAGAAATACAAATCCACTTTGCCAATGGTCAATGTAAATAGTTATCAAGGAGTAACCTTCCCATAAGTAAAATGAAAAATCATTAAATATTAAAACCACTTGAATTCTTCGAGTGGTTTTATTTTTTTAAATTTGCACATCTAAAAAAAAGTAAAAATGGCTAATCAGGCAAGTTATTTATTCTCTACCAGGACAAGTAAAGTTTTGGCGGAAAAAATTGCTCAATTCTATGGGCAAGAAATGGGGAAAATTAATTTCCAGGAATTTAGTGATGGGGAGTTTGAACCTGTATTGGATGAATCTGTTCGTGGTGGACGGGTTTTTTTAATTGGATCCACCTTTCCACCTGCAGACAATCTTCTTGAGTTATTACTCATGATTGATGCCTCCAAAAGAGCATCGGCAAAAAGCATCACCGTAGTTTTACCGTACTATGGTTTGGCAAGACAAGACAGGAAAGACCAGCCCAGAGCGCCAATCGGAGCGAAACTAGTCGCAAATCTTTTGACTGCTGCAGGTGCAACCAGAATTATGACCATGGATTTGCACGCAGATCAAATTCAGGGATTTTTTGAAATTCCAGTTGACCATCTGTACGCTTCGACTATTTTTATCGATTACATTAAGCAACTTAATTTAGAAGACCTTACCATAGCCTCTCCTGATATGGGTGGCGCCAAGAGAGCAAAAAACTATGCAAGTCACCTCGGTGCCGAAGTTGTAATCGCTTATAAAGAAAGAAAAAAAGCGAACGTTGTAGAAGAAATGTTTTTAATAGGTCATGTTGAAGGCCGAAATGTTATTCTTATTGACGACATGATTGATACGGCAGGAACATTGTGTAAAGCGGCTGATATTTTAATGGCTAACGGCGCGAAATCAGTGCGAGCGATGGCGACTCATGGTGTTCTTTCCGGGAAAGCCTATGAAAATATTGAGAATTCAAAGCTTTCTGAAGTAATTGTAACCGACACCATTCCCATCAAAACAGAATTGTCTTCAAAAATAAAAGTCCTGTCGTGTGCAGAACTCTTTGCCGATGTGATGAATATGGTGCACAAGCATAAATCAATCAGCGATAAATTCATTATTTAAAGAAAAAATTTATATCTTTGCAACCTTAAAATTTTTTAATATATTATAATGAAATCAATTACAATTCAAGGTACAAAAAGAGAAAGCGTGGGCAAGAAGTCTACTAAAGCCTTACGTGATGCTGAATTAGTTCCTTGTGTTGTTTACGGAGGTGCCGAAACTTTAAATTTTTCTGCAGAAGAAAAATCTTTCAAAGGTTTGGTTTATACTCCTGAAGCACACACGGTATCTATTGAGGTTGACGGAAAAACCATTCCTGCCGTACTTCAGGACATCCAATTCCACCCATTAACAGACAAAATCTTACACGCTGATTTCTATCAGTTGTCAGATGATAAACCAGTAGTGATGGAAGTCCCGGTAAGACTAACAGGACGTGCAAAAGGAGTAGTTGCCGGAGGTGCAATGAGACAGACCTACAGAAAACTGAAAGTAAAAGCAATCCCAGCAAACTTGCCAGACGAAATCGTGGTAGATGTTACCCCATTAAAGATTGGTAGCAAACTTTATGTAGGTGCCATCAAAGCCGAAGGATTTTCTTTCATGCATCCAGACAATGCAGTAGTAGTTGCTGTTAAAATGTCTAGAACTGCAGCCAAAGGTGGTGCAGCAGATGATGAAGAAGAGGAAACTGCAGAAGGAGAAGCTCCAGCAGCAGAAGAAACAAGTGCAGAATAAATCTACACCCAAACATAAAAAAGTCCCGCCCAGTAGTGAGCGGGACTTTTTGTATTCTTTCATTTCTTAGGGCAGCTTCATCCGCCCTCCACTCCCGCTTTTTTTTACACCACTTCGTTAAGTAAAAAAAGAGCTCCACTCAAGTCGGGGCTGCAAAATTGTATACTTTTACAAGAACTCGTTTTTTTTAATTATTTTTACTTTATTAATATCGTGGTCGTGATCAAAAAATCCTTAAGTTTATTTTTTTTGTGTTTTCTCTTTTTTTCCTTCGCACAGCAGAATGAAGAGTTTAAACAAGTCAAAAAATTTTATGATTATCAACGGTTGATCTTGAATAAAGAATTCAAAAAACGGTTCGATAAAGAGCTCAATTCTGTAAATAAAGTTGCCATACAAAGCGATTTTCAAGAATTTATGGTGAAACTCGATAGCATTCAGAATAATGCCTTGGTCTATGCGTTGGTTCGTGTAAAAATACGCGAAGATTTAAATCGGTTTCAACTTCGCGATGATTCAACCATTCGCATGAATCATCCCAAAGCTAGTTTTACCCATAATGCCAACTATCCTGGTGGTTTCGAGCTCATGCGCAAGCAAATTATTGATTTGTTCTACACCGATGCCATTTTGACCGACCAAAAGATAATGAGGACAGATCTGCTTTTTGTTGTTGAAAAAGATGGATCAATTAGCTCAGTCAAGGCAGAAGGGGATAATTTTAGCTTTAACCGCCAGGCCGAGATCGCTCTTTATCTGCTTCCGGAAAAATTTGAGCCTGCATTCATCAATGGTACAGCAGTTCGTTATCGATTTAGATTACCTGTTGCCATGGATTTTGAATATCAAAAATAAATTGACTGGAAATCAATTTTATATGACTATTAATTTTATATTTGATAAAAAAAATATGAAGAAATTATTACTGATTACCTCCTTGGTTTTTGCGATGAATGCTCAGGCACAAGAAACTACTACCGAAAGGCAAAATGACATTATGATTAGCCCGATCGAATTGATCGCTAGTCCAGCGTTGAATATTTCATATGAAAGACTTTTGAATAAAGATTCGGGCATTGGTATTAATGTAGTCGTGCTATTAGACAATACTAATGAGGGAGATGGGTTACAATCTCAGATTTCCCCTTACTACCGAATGTATTTCGGTAAAAAATATTCCGCGGGATTTTTTGTGGAGGGTTTTATTCCCATTACCATGTCAAATGATTACGTGTACACTCCTTACGTTGGCCCCGGTTATTACCAGTCCTCTTATTTCTATGAGAAAAACACCACCATTGGCGCTGGAATTGGTTTTGGTGGAAAATGGGTTGCCAGACGAAATATTGTATTTGAAGCAAGTATCGGAATTGCCAGAAGATTTGGAATGAGCAACGACTATGACGACACCCCAATCACAGGAAAAGGAATGCTCGGTATTGGTTATCGTTTCTAAAATTTTTGAAATAGTAAAAGAAAAGGTTTAGTTTTGTACTGAACCTTTTCTTTTTAAGTTAATAAAAGAGCCATGAAAAAAGTAAAGAGAGCCAAGTTTCAAAAATCAAAAAATGATATATGTTTACCGACGAATATTACATGAAAATGGCTTTACAAGAAGCCGAAATTGCCTTGGAAAAAGAGGAAGTCCCCATTGGCTGCATCATTGTATCCAACAACAGAATTATCGCAAAAGCACATAACCTTACCGAAACTTTAAACGACGTAACTGCACATGCAGAAATGCAAGCAATCACTTCTGCAGCTAATTATCTTGGCGGTAAATATTTGCAAAAGTGTACACTTTATGTCACTTTAGAACCTTGTGTAATGTGTTGTGGCGCATTGAATTGGAGCCAAATTTCCAAAGTCGTAATCGGCGCCAGAGACGAACAACGAGGTTTCATCAATAAAAATTTACAACTTCACCCGAAAACCGAAATCATGACCGGAATTATGGAAAATGAATGCTCGGTGATCGTGAAGGAATTTTTTAAGAATAGAAGATAAAGTTGGAGTTTTTTCCCGAAAATATCAACTTCAAATTTTCTTGGAGGAAATACCAAAAAGAACTCTTAGATGAATTACACATTCATTTAAAGAATAATCATTTTCACATAATTGCACCTCCGGGTTCTGGGAAAACGATTTTAGGATTAGAGGTAATGCGCCGTGTTGGCAAACCAACGCTTATTTTCGCACCAACAATTTCAATAAAAAATCAATGGATAGAAAGGTTTTGTGAACTTTTTCTAAAGACCAACGAAGTTCCAGAGTGGATTTCTACGGATCTTAGAAACCCTGGATTTCTAACAATTACTACTTATCAAGCGTTGCATGCTGCAACCAAAACCGATGGTGATTGTAATGATATTTTAAAGAAAATAAAAAAGCAACAGGTGAACTGTCTTCTTTTTGATGAAGCTCATCATTTAAAAAAAGAATGGTATAAATCTTTGCAGAAACTGAAGGGAAACCTCAACTGTAAAGTAATTGCTTTAACCGCAACACCGCCGTACGATGTAGATTATGCAGAGTGGCGAAATTATATTGATTTGAATGGGCCGATCGATGCAGAAATTTTTGTTCCGGATCTTTTATTAGAGAAAAATCTGTGTCCACATCAGGATTTTGTCCATTATAGTTTTCCAAGCGTTGAAGAATATGAAGCCATTGAAAAACAAAAAGAAAAGTCGGATTCTATTTTTAATGAAATTTCCAATGATTCTGCAATCATTACAGAATTACAAAAACTACCCTTTTTTATTGATCCTGAAAAAAATGAAGCTGCGATATTCGAAAATATTGGTTTCTACTCTTCAGTGCTTATTTTTCTGAAAAACCATCACTTCAAAATCTCAAATCAGCATTTAGAAATTATCGGAAACGAGTCTGTAAACATTCCCGCTTTTAATCAAGAATGGGCAGAAATATTGCTGAATTATATTTTATTTGAAGACCAAAAATACTTTAATCATCTTATTGAATTTAAAGAACAGCTTTTACAGAAATTGATAAGAAATGGCGTTATAGATGATGACAAAGTTAAGTTTTCGAGGAATGAAAGTGTAAATACCAAATTGATTAATAGCATTAGTAAATTAAATTCCATCAAAGAAATCGTAGATTTCGAACATAAGAAGTTGCAAGAAAAACTTCGTTTGGTCATATTGACGGATTACATTAGGAATGAATATTTAAGTAATTCGGTTACGAACGAGATCGAACTAAAAAGAATTGGGGTTTTGTCTATTTTCGAAAAGCTCCGACGAGAAAACTCCGCCAGAAAAAAAATTGCAGTTCTTGCCGGGTCTGTTGTAATTCTTCCAAAAGAGTGCAAAGGTTTTTTTTTGGAAAAAGCAAAGCTGCGAAAAACAGAAAATTTAGAGTTTATAGATGTAAGCTTTGATGCGAATTATTTTCAATTCCACCAAAACACTTTTTTAAACAATCAAATAGTAGCGATTGTTACGGAGATTTTTACTGAAGGAAAAATTGAAATTATTATAGACACAAAATCCCTACTCGGTGAAGGTTGGGACGCTCCTTGTATTAATTCTTTAATCTTAGCAAGCTTCGTTGGATCTTTCGTTTTATCGAATCAAATGCGTGGTAGAGCGATACGAACAGAGAATGCTAACCCCGAAAAAACAGCAAATATTTGGCATTTGGTATGTCTCAATCCGATTGATGAAAATTTCGGCGAAGATTTTTTAGTAATGAAAAGGCGATTCAAAAGTTTTGTAGGAATTGATTATTCGCAATTTCCCATTATTCAGAATTCATTTGACAGGGTTCGTTTTAAAATGAATTTTTTCAGTTTTAATGATATTTGGAAAATCAATAACGAAACATTTAGAGTGGCTTCTGAACGACAAAATCTACAAAAAAGATGGGATTTCGCAATTGCAAGCGGAACCCATATGGTTGAAGAAATAAAAATCCCTTTTTCTGAAAATACTTCGTTTATCAGAACAAAAAAATTTTATTACAACAAAACGGTAAAAAATGTTTTGCTTACTTTGTTTTCAGGGGTTTTAGGATTTGGTGGACAAGCGATTTCTAGTTTTTTAAATAATTTGAGGAACATTACCACGCTTCGAGAATTGGGTTTTTTACTAAGTACTTTTGGTTTAGTTGGGGTCTTCGTTTTCGGTGGGTATTCTTTCAAAGCAGTAAAATTGTGGTGGCGTTATCAAAACATCAGCAAAGATTTTTTAAATATTGGAACTTCACTTTTGAAAAGTTTACAATTTGAAGGAGCCATCAAAAATGATAAAAAAATTCTGGTAGAAACAGAATCCGATGAAAATGGATTGGTAATTTGTAATCTTAAAAACGCAACTACTCAGGAAAACAGCGTTTTTCTTCATGCTTTACAAGAATTGGTATCACCCATTGATAAACCAAGATATGTACTTTTCAGACAAGATCGATTTTTGTTTTTTCTCTTTAAAAAAGACTATCACGCAGTTCCTGAAATCCTTGGCAGAAATAAAAAAAACGCAGCGTTTTTCCTTAAAGAATGGAATAATCGGGTCGGAAATGCTCAGTTATTTTTCACCCAAAATACAGCAGGAAGAAAAACGCTCATCAAAGCGAGATTCAGTTGTTATGCTTCTAATTTTCAGAATAAATCTGAAATTGTAAACGAGTGGAAATAGCAACATACTTTCTATAATTTAATGAAGATTTTACAAACCTTTGCCCAAATAATACAATCCTTTTAAAGTATGAAGGCGATCTGCAATGTGAATTTTCTCCGTTAATGGTTTGTAAACATGTGAAACTCCACCAGTTGCGATGACGAAGCACTCGTCTTTTACCTCTTCATTGATGCGGTCTACAAATCCTTCGACCATGCCCAAATATCCGTAAACCATCCCGCTTTGCATACAAGAAACCGTGTCGAGACCGAGAACGGTTTTGGGTTTTACCAATTCTATTTCCGGCAATTGTGCGGTGTCGTGAATTAAGGAGTTGAGTGCGGTAATAATTCCCGGAGCGATAATCACACCCAGAGTTTCGCCACTTTGGTCTATGCAGCTGGCTGTCAACGCGGTACCGAAATCAAAAATAATTTTCTTTTTTGTAGAAGGATAGAGGTGATGTGCAGCGACCAAATTTGCGTAAATATCGGTACCCATTTGTTTTGATTTTGGCTGTACTCCAGATTTCGTAGCTCGATCGACGATGATTGGGTTTTTGCCATGAATTTTTTTAATCGCTCTGGCAATATCGTGGGTTAATTGTGGGACTACAGAACCAATAATAATTTTTTCAATCTTTACTGCTTCGATTTTATGGGTCTGATACATCATCATAAACTGCATTTGCAGTTCGTCGCTGGTACGGTACGGTTTGGTATTTAAAATCCAGGATATATCACAATTATCACCATCAAATAATCCGAATCTGATGTTGGTATTTCCTATATTAATGACGATGGAGTTCATGAAAAATAATTTTATTTAATTTTAAAACCTTGCATTCAAAATTTATTCGGTTAAAAAACGATTCTATAAATGTGATTCTGCAAACAATTTAAAAAGTTCATTTTATCTTTGCTAATAAATGTTTTGTGAATATAACAAAACACGATGAATTATTACTTGCTTTATTAAACAAAACTCTTATTTTTGACAAATTTAATTTTAAAAAGACAGCCAAATTGCCATGAAAAAAATATTTATTTTTACTTTTATTTTTCAATTTATACTCGGTTATTCTCAGAAAAACATTAAAATGTTTTTTGAGAATAAAAGTGATACTATCAGTTATTACGCAGATAACCCAGATGTTTACCCTGTTTCTATCGTGTTTTCAGGTCAGCCAGAATTAGAAAATATGAGGAATGCAGAAACGTTTAGAACCACGCAGATATTGTCACCAAAAACGACAAGGAATAAAGTTGCAATTTTTGTAAAAATCGATAAAACTAAAAAATGGGGAATAAAGAAGATGCCAAGTTATTTTTCCTATCTCGGTGATGTTTCTATAAAGTCGTATGATGCGAATTATAAATATGATTTACCCTTTAAAAAAGGAAAATCTTTTGAAGTTTGGCAAGGATATAACGGAAATTTTTCTCACCGAAATGAAAACGCTTTAGATTTCGTGATGCCAATAGGAACGGAGATTGTTGCAGCGAGAGATGGATTGGTGATCGATGAGGTGCATGTAAATAATAGAGGTTGCGCAACCGAAAGTTGCGCGAATTTTGGAAACTATATCAGTGTTTTACATTCCGATGGAACTATTGCGCAATATTATCATTTAAAACAAAATGGAGTTTTGGTGAAAATTGGAGATACCGTAAAACAAGGTGATACCATCGGAATCAGTGGAAATACAGGTTGGAGCAATGGTCCGCATTTGCACTTTGTTTGTTTTCTTCCGAGTGCAGACCATAAAAAAACGACCATCAAAACTTTGTTTAGAACTGGGGACGGAAGTAAAACGGAATTTTTAACGGAGAAAAAAATCTATTCGAAGAACTATTAAAATCCCTATATTTAATAGGAACTGCAAAATTTTAAGCATACTTTACATGAGCGATTTAATTCACCTTTAACTCGTGGACAAATCTCAAATTAACTCCAAATGGCTCTTCTAACTTTTTCCTTGGCTCTTTATTTCACTTCTACCAAATTATCTTCCAAATTCACATCGGCTAATCTTTGAGAGAAATCAATACCCAATGCAGAAATCTGTGATTTGCTGTATGGAATGGTTAAGGTATATTCTTTCTGAGTCCACGGCCAGTAGGGAATTGTTTTGAAATCACCGTAAATGTCTTTCGATTTCCAAGTTTGGGTCATATTCAAAGGAATTTGAAAATTTACTACTTTTTTATCCGCTGTTAATATGGAGAAATCAATAGGCATGGGAATTGTCCCTTTGTTTTCCAATGTGATGGTTGTAGAATTTTCATCATATTTTACCTCTTTAATTCCATAATCAATTGTTTTCGTCGTATTAATCCAGTAATGATGAAACCATTTTAAATCCATACCCGAAATTTTCTGTGCAATATTCATGAAATCTCTATCGGTTGGATGTTTCAAATTCCATTCGTTATAAAATGTTCTCATCACCAAGGCCAAATTCTGCTCACCCATGATATAACCCAACTGCACTAAAAAAAGTTCCCCTTTGTAGTAGGTTGCAAATGAATAGGCGTTGCCATTGTCGTGATGATCTCCCAGCCAACCGGCAGGTTCTTCAATTCCTCTCTTTACAAAATTTCTGTAACGATCGATACTGGTGGTAAATGGATTGGCTTGTGGTGATTTTGGGGGGAATAACTGATGCATGATAATATCATCATAATAGCTGGTGAAACCTTCATCCATCCAAGGTCGCATGCTTTCATTGTAGGCCATGATTTGTTGATTGTAAGAATGACCGCCTTCGTGAACCATTAACCCAACTAATCCGTCTAAAGTTCTTGCTTCTCCCAGCATCATGGTACACATCCCATATTCCATCCCTCCGTCTCCACCTTGAATAAAGGAGTACGAGGGATATACATACCTTCCGAATGTCGCATTCATTATTTGAAAAAATTGGGTTACAAAAGGTTTTGATTCTTCCCAATATTTGGTCTTTTCAGATTTTTGATAAACGTAATATACTTTTGGTCCATTCAGAACAACAAAGGAATCCACCGTATAATCACGATCGGCAGCCCAGGCAAAATCCAGTAAATTTTTCGCGGTCCATTTCCAAGTTGTTTTGTTGTTTTTATCCGTCTTAAGGGTGGCTTTTGGATCATAACCTTTTACTTCCAAAGGATTTTCTAATGTTCCTCCTGCGCCAATCACATAATTTTTATCGATTTTTATGTTCACTTCATAATCAGAAAACGGTGCGTGAAATTCTCTTCCAATATAATCGAAAGTGGCCCAACCATCATAATCATACTCTGCAATTTTAGGATACCACTGCGTGACCGTCATGTCAATTCCTTCTCGGTTATTTCTACCTGCACGGCGAATCTGCATGGGAATTACGGCATCCCACTCCATCGTAAATAAGGTTGATGAATTCGCTTTAAGCGGCGAATTTAAATACACTTTCATGATGGTTTCCTGAATTTCGAACTTCAGATCTTTTCCATTTTGTTTAATCCAGTGAATATTTTGAGCACCTTCTTCATCTTTTGGAATAGAAGCTAAAGTTGAAACACCATTTATTTGTAACCTTGAATCGCCATTCTTTCCTTGGCTCGTCACTCTTTGATCCATCATGGAACCTGGTTTAAATGCATTCCAATAGAGGTGAAAATAAACAACATTTAATTCATCGGGTGAATTGTTGGTGTAGGTTAATGTTTGCTTTCCCTCGTAGGTGTAGTTTTTTGCATCAACATCAATATCCATTTTGTATTTGGCATGTTGTTGAGAATAGGCATTCTTTTGCGCAGATAGCAAGCCGAAAAATAAAGTTAGAATAATAAAAAACCCTTTGTTCATAGTATTTTTAATTTTGAAAGGGAAAGATAAGAATTTTTGTATTTATAGACTGTTTTATGGCAAAAAAAACCCTTTCAGCTCGATAGCGCTAAAAGGGTTTGGGTTTATTTTTTAGAAACCATTCCGCTTGCTAAAATTTTCTCTAAAATTCTCAATGTAATCAGATAGGTTGGCTTCACACCAGTTAGTCCTAAACCGCCGGAAGAAAGGGTAGAACCCGTTTCCAACGGATTGTCTGACGCGTAATAAGCGTACATCACGAATAGATCTTCGGAGATATGATGACGAATTTTGGAAGCAACCTGAATGGCTTTTTGATAATGTGCTCCTTCCATTTCCAGCCCGATCGCTTTCCAGGAAGTTTCCATAAAATATTTAAGAATATCTTTATTTTGAAGCGAAGTCCCGAGAACAGTAACCATTCCACCTTCGAAGGCTTGTAATTCATCATCCTCAAAATCCGCTAATTTTAGCGCATTTTCAAATGGATAATTGTCTGCCGTTCCTTCAAAGACATGAGAGGTTGGTATCATAATGTCTCCTTTTCCGCCCATCAAAATTCCGGCTTTCCCCATAATTGAAATTGATTTCACCTTCATGGTATAGATTTCACCATTGAAGTCATACGGGCGTAAAAGTTCATCCATCACTTCATAAGCTTGTTCACCAAAGGCATAGTCAAAAACCATAATCACGTCATCTCCGCCATATTTCATTCCTGCAAAGGGCGTGTTCTTTAAATCGGTTTTAGACAAATCGATAATCTGAACGTCAATATTACTTCCGCTTTGATCGTCGATATAAATCAAACCTGCTTCTTGGGAGTGAGCGAGTATTTTTTCCTGCAAGGATTTCTTGTTAGAAATTTCTTCGTACATCTTGTAATCTACGTTTTTCGTAACTTTTTTCCCAATAGAATCGTTTGCGTAAAGCATGTTTTTCACCGAGTGCATATTGGCGGAAATAATGTGTAAAGGTCTCATATGCAGATTGTTTTCTGCTAAAACCTGTTTTACTTTATTCGCCCATTTTTCACCAAAAAAGTGATGTCCTACTCGTTCTCTTAGAATTGCCGAAAAGTGAACTTCTCTTTCTCTTATTTTTTTATAGTCATTAAAGCTTTCATCACCCAAGTGGTAGATGATTTTGAATAATCGGTCGGGATTTTGATCATCGCCGAAACTGTTATAAGCATTTAATGTTTCATCAAAAGTTCGTCCCAATAGGGATGAAAGATGAATTAATGCAACTTCTTTTTCTTTTCTGCTGAGTTTTTTCTCACCCGTTGCAACCTCTTCAATTATTTTCCAAGCTCTGCTCGGCTTATCGCCGTGTTCAGAAATAAAGGCCAGCTTGCGAATTTTATCAGCTTCTATATATAAGAAGGTAAGGTGCGTGAGGATATCGTAGATTTCTGAACGGCCCAACAGAACTTCAATGTTCATTTGATGTTCATCAATACGATAACAATTTCTTCTTCTCTTTTTAGGAACGATCACTTCGAAACTTCCTTTGTCAAAGCCTTCATCAGAGGTAAGGTGAATGAACGAGCATTCCTCAATTCCTTCTGGGAGTCGATCCAAAACATAAAGAAGTCCGTCTAACTCTATTTTGTTAGGAACTCCCATCGTTCCATAAATTTCTGGGTTGATTGTTGTAAGTAGGGATCGAAGACTTTCTCCTGAGATCCCGGCTGGTTTGAAAAAACCGCGATAGAATAAATGACGCATAGAAACATACAGTCGCTCGATAGCTTCGGTGGTTTCTCTAGCTCTTGAATTTACCATAGTGTAAAATTTCATACAAATATAAGGAATTAGTTCTGATTTATACATTCCTCATTAGATGGTCTTTATATTTAATAATTTCTTAATCGGTGGTTTACAATGACCATTTTTAACTGTTTATTTGCTTTTTTATTTGAGATGTATTTCCTTTTAAATCAATAAAATCACAAATGTTTTAATTATAGTGAAAGTGAATTGTCTTTTGTTGTTTAATTTTTTTTATCTATGACCCCATAATTTTTGAGGTATTTTTATTTCGTTTTTATATTTTTTGTACTTTTACCCCATCAAAAACAACATCAAATGTCAAATTTAAGATTTAAAGCGCTAGAATTGCTTTCTCAAAAAGATTATAGAAAAGAAAATGCGGTCGAAGTTCCGGCAAAATTATCTTCTCTTTTTTGTGAAAACGTTTTTTCAGAAGAAACGATGAGGGAGTATTTAACGCATGAAGCATTTGCCTCCATTCAAAACGCCATTAAAAGCGGCGTGAAAATTCAACGGGATGTTGCTGATCAAATTGCCGTAGCGATGAAAGATTGGTCTCTGAGCAAAGGGGTTACTCATTATACACACTGGTTTCAACCGTTAACAGGTTCTACTGCCGAAAAACATGATTCTTTCTTTACTCCCTTTGAAAGTGATCGCGCTATAGAAAGGTTTTCGGGCGGGATGCTGATTCAGCAAGAACCCGATGCGTCATCATTTCCTAACGGAGGGATCAGAAATACTTTTGAAGCACGTGGCTATACCGCTTGGGATCCTACTTCGCCGGCTTTTATCATGGGAACTACGCTCTGTATTCCTTCTATCTTCATTTCCTACACAGGGGAAACACTGGATTATAAAGCACCATTATTGCGAGCTTTACATGCAGTTGACGAAGCGGCCACGGATATTTGTCGCTCTTATTTTGACAAAAATGTAACCAAAGTAAGTCCAACCTTAGGGTGGGAACAGGAGTATTTCTTGGTTGATTCTGCCTTATACCAGTCCCGACCAGATTTAGTAATTACAGGAAAAACCCTTTTGGGACATTCACCAGCTAAAGGTCAACAATTAGATGATCATTATTTTGGGTCGATTCCTACCAGAGTCATGAACTTCATGAAAGAATTAGAAATTAAATCAATTCAATTAGGTATTCCCGTAACTACTCGGCATAATGAAGTGGCTCCCAATCAATTTGAATTGGCACCGATGTTTGAAGAGGTAAATGTGGCGGTTGACCATAATTCATTATTAATGGATCTAATGGCGAGGGTCGCACACAAACATCATTTTCATATTTTATTTCACGAGAAACCATTTGCCGGAGTAAACGGAAGTGGAAAACATAATAACTGGAGTTTGGCCACCGATACCGGCGAGAACCTGTTGAGCCCAGGCAAGAATCCTAAAAAGAATTTACAGTTTTTAACTTTTTTCGTCAATACCCTCAAAGCAGTTCATGATTATGCAGATTTATTACGGGTAAGTATTGCTTCTGCCGGAAACGATCACCGTTTGGGTGCGAATGAAGCGCCGCCTGCGATAATTTCTGCTTTCATCGGCTCTCAGCTATTCGGTGTGTTAGAAGAACTTGAAAAAGTAAAAGACGGAAAACTATCCCCAGAAGAAAAAACAGATTTGAAGCTGAATGTTGTTGGGAAAATTCCGAATATTTTACTCGACAATACCGACAGAAACAGAACTTCACCTTTTGCTTTTACGGGAAATAAATTTGAAATTAGAGCAGTGGGCTCCTCTGCAAATTGTGCCGAGGTGATGACTGTTATGAATGCCATCGCTGCTAAGCAGTTTAAAATGTTCAAAGTAGAAGTTGATGCCCTGGTAGAAAGTGGTTTAAAAAAAGACGAAGCCATTTTTAATGTCTTGCGGGAATATATTAAAGTCTCGAAAAACATCATGTTTGAAGGAGATGGTTATTCGGAAGAATGGGCTATTGAAGCTGCAAAGAGGGGATTGAACAATCTGAAAACAACACCACAAGCACTGAGTAGAGAGTTGGATCCAAAATTTATAGCATTGTATGAAGAGCTTGGGATTTATACCCACCGCGAAATGGAAGCCAGAAATGAAATTAAACTAGAGAAGTATTCTAGCGTAATTGCCATCGAAGCCAGAGTGCTTGCCGATATTGCGAGAAATCATATTATTCCTTGCGCTCTTAATTATCAAAACCGTCTTATTGAAAATGTAAAAGGATTGAAAGAAATCTTCGGCGATGAGGAGTTTCAAACCTTAGCCAAAGAGCAGATGAGTTTGATTAGAGACATTTCAGGTCACGTAAGCATTATCAAAATAGGAGTAGAAAATCTGTTGAAGGCAATTGCCGAGGCGAAGTCAAAGGACTCATCGCGCGAAATGGCTGAGTCTTTTTGTGAAGAGGTGATTCCTTTCTTTGCTACCATTAGAAACTCATCGGATGAACTAGAAATGATGGTGGATGACGAATTATGGCCAATGACAAAATACCGTGAATTACTGTTTACAAAATAACATTAAACAAACTATCCTTAGAGAAGCCCCATTAAATGGGGCTTTTCTTTATTATTTTAATTCAATTTTCAGTCAATAGAAGAATTCAATAAAGTTGATAGATTAAAAATATAAATGTTAACAAATCTTAATGGAACTAAAATCGCAACCCCTTAAATAAAGGGATTGCGGGGATTATTCTTTTAACATTATTAAAAATACTGTTAAAATGTGTTAAAGTGCTAGGCTGATTAGGGTGTTTTCACCCTCAGTTTTGCTGTAATACCTACTTTTGTATTGCTTTTTAAATGAAAATATTACGTTTTAACACGGAGAATCAAATATATATGAAGAAAAGAGTTTTGTTTTATTGTGCCGCTGTGTTTGCTACATTATCAATGCAATCTTGTGTTACCAACTATGTAGTTTCCACGCCAACAACTTACGTTAACGAATACAAATCAAATGCCAAACTAGCTTCGATAGATAATAAGAAACTTGCACTAGCAAAAGACCAACTATTGAGCAGCTTCAAAGATGAGCAATTTGCCACAGGAAAGAGTTTAGAGAATATTGTTAAAAATGAGGAAATTGCAAAAGCAGTTCGTTTCTCAAAAAAAATAGATGATATTTTAACCGAAGCCGAAACCTATTTAGGAACTCCTTATAGATATGGCGGAATGACAAGACGGGGAATTGACTGTTCTGCCTTCGTTTTATCAGTATTCGGTGCAAGTGCTGGCATGACGCTACCAAGAGTTGCAGCTTCCCAAGCACAAGAAGGTGAGAAAGTAGAAAAAAACAACCTTCAGAAAGGAGACCTGGTTTTCTTTTCACACGGTAAAGGAAGAATCTCACACGTAGGAATCGTAGAAAGCATAACAGATGACGGCCAAGTGAAATTTATTCACGCCGCAACTTCCAAAGGAGTGATGATCTCCTCACTGGATGATTCTTATTGGGGACCTAGATTTAGATTTGCCAAAAGAGTTTTATCACAAGATGTTTTTAATGACAACGTTGCAAATAATATAAATTAAATAATTGATATTCCAAGAAAACCACCTTTTATGGTGGTTTTTTTATGCGTCGTAATCAGGAGTAACAAACGAATTGCAACTTACCCAATCCTCACCCGCTGTCCGCTGTTTCCACTCATCGCAGTCGCGAATTCGTGGGATGCCACTCCCATCGGGACTAGAACAAAGGGTATTTTCTACCTTCAAAATTCTACCATCTACCCTCAATTTATTAAAATCCGGGCAAATTCATAATGTCAAATATCATCCTTTCCTCAACGTATTTCTTAAAAACCAATCTAAATCTTTTGTAACTTTATATTCCTAAAAATCAAGTGCTGGTCATTTCCTTTTTAGTATTACCCGTAAATTACTAAAATCAAATATTATGAGTGCTAATACCAAAAACTTACGAAATGTGGTCTTGCTCGGACATTCCGACAGCGGCAAAACTACATTGATTGAAACCATGTTGTACGAGGGCGGGGCGATTAAGCGCCGTGGTAGTATAGAAGGGCAAAACACGGTGAGCGACAATACTGATTTGGAACATGAAAAAGGGAAAACCCTTTTTTCACATCAAATGTTCGTTAACTGGCGGAACAATAAAATCAATATGATTGATACACCAGGATTTGATGATTTTATCGGCGAAGTGGTCTCTTCTCTAAAAGTTGCAGACACCGCGATTATCGTCCTCAATGCAGCAAATGGCGTCGAAGTAGGAACCGAACTCGTTTGGGAATATGTTGAAAAATACCAAACTCCAGCAATTTTTGTCATCAATCAAATGGATCATCCCAAGGCGGATTACGACAAAACTTTAGACCAAGCCAAAGAACGATTTGGCAGCAAACTTCTTCCCATCCAATATCCGTATAATTCTGGCCCAAATTTCAATGCGATTATCGATGCTTTAAGAATGATTATGTACGAGTTTCCAGCAGATGGTGGTAAACCAGAGAAAAAACCTATTCCAGCTAGCGAAATAGAAAAAGCCAACCAAATGCACAACGCACTGGTAGAGATTGCCGCAGAAAATGAAGAAGGCTTAATGGAAAAATATTTCGAAGAAGGAACACTTTCTGAAGAAGATTTAGCCCAAGGAATTACGCTCGCTTTAGCAAAACAACAATTCTTTCCCGTATTTATTACCAGTGGTATAAAAGATATGGGAAGCGGCAGATTGATGGGGTTCTTAGATGATATCGCACCTTCTCCTGCGGAAAGACCAGCTAGAAAACTAGAAAATGGCGACGAAGTTTCTTATAATTCCGATGACAAAACAACCCTTTTTATTTACAAAACAATTTCGGAACCGCAAGTGGGAATGGTTTCTTATTTTAAAGTTTTAAGTGGGAAAGTAAAACCAGGTGATGAACTGGTGAATGCAGAAAATGGTGAAACAGAACGTATTTCGCAATTATTTGTGGCCGAAGGCAAAGACCGAATTCCGGTTGATGAATTGGTTGCAGGTGATCTAGGCGTTACCGTGAAACTGAAATTTGCCCGTTCGAATCATACGCTCAATACAAAAGGGCTCAACCGAAAGGTCCGCCCGATGGAATTCCCAGAAAGCCGGATCAGAAAAGCAATATTTACCGATGCAGCTGCCGACATGGAAAAACTGGTGACGGCATTGCATAAAATTCAAGAAGAAGACCCTACGCTGAAAGTAGAACAATCTGCAGAGCTCAAACAAACAATTCTTCATGGACAGGGGCAACTTCACCTCGACTTGGTGAAAGAAAGACTACAAGATGATTTTGGTGTGAAAATGAATTTTGCCGAACCAAAAATTTCTTATCGCGAAACCATTACAGGAGCTGCTGATGCAGATTATCGACACAAAAAACAATCTGGCGGTTCTGGTCAGTTTGGAGAAATTCACATGAGGGTTGAAAATTTCTACGAGGGAATGGAGGAGCCATCCGGTTTCAATATCCGACAAAAAGAAATTGAAGACCTACCGTGGGGTGGCAAACTCGCCTTCTACTGGTGTATCGTGGGTGGTACGATTGATAACCGCTACATCGGTGCCATTAAAAAAGGAATTATGCAGCAGATGAATGAAGGTCCATTGACCGGTTCTCGTTGCCAGAACATCAGGGTTATTATTTATGATGGGAAAATGCATAGTGTAGATTCCAACGATATTTCCTTCCAACTGGCGGCATCTGGTGCTTTTAAAGAAGCATTCCATCAGGCTAAACCGCAGCTTTTAGAACCGATGTATTCCGTAGAAATTCTTTGTCCAGATGAAGACACAGGCGATGTTATGGGCGATTTACAAACAAGACGTGCCATAATTTCGGGCATGGATTCCGAAGGACATTATCAAAAAATTTTATCTGATATTCCGCTCGCAGCACTCCATGATTACGGTTCTAGCTTACGGTCTATCACAGGTGGACGTGCAAAATTCACCATGAAGTTTGCCGATTACCAATTGGTGCCGCCAAATGTTCAGCAGGAATTAATCAAAAAACATTCACCTTTGGCAGAAGCTTAAAACAGAAGCCAAGACAAAATTAGAAGTAGCCAAGTGAATGATTGCCAATAGGTAAAGAAAAACCTCGACGAAAGCCGAGGTTTTTTCTAGATCAAATAGGTTTCTTATTTTTTTGAAATATCAAAAGAAACACCCACATTCATTTGAAACTGATTGTTTAAATTATTATAAACTTTGTCTTTTTCATCATATTTTGCAAAAGGAAATTGAGCCTCTGCAAAAAGGCCGAAACCTTTATCGAAAAACACCCTCGTGCCAATATGACCTCCGAAGTTTTTCAAACCTAGATTAAGACCAGGATAAACATCGATATTTTGTGGCAATCCTAAGACGCTTCCTAGGTTTGCATTGAATCTTGCTTTGATGTCGAAACGGTCACCAAAAGAAGGCTTGCCTAATGCGTCAATTTCTTTAGCACCTAATAAATATCCTGCCTGTGCACCAATAGAGAAACTTTCGCCCAAACCGTAATCCAAAGAAGTCATTACACCGGTTCCACCATCTTGAAGGTTAACCCCAATTTGATAACGCATATCATTTGTTCCTCTAAATGCATCTGATTGTGCATTTGCCACTCCGAAAACCGCAATCATTGCAGTTAAAAATATTTTTTTCATAATTTCTATGTTATATTTAACAGCTGCAAAGTTAAGCATTTTCATTTTCATTTTATTTTTTTGAAATTTTATAAAGTTTCCCGCTATCGGTAATCGCATAAAGATTTCCGTCGTGACCATTATGAACATCACGAAAACGCTCTTTTCGATCTTCCAGCAGCCATTCTTCACCAACTACTTTATTGTTTTTAATGACCAGTCTGATAATTTTCTCACCACTCAAACAGCCGAGCATCATATTATTTTTCCATTCTGCTATGTTTCCAGTGTAGAAGGTAATTCCACTCATTGAAATCGAGGGATCCCAATAATACACCGGTTGCGTGGTGCCCTCTTTTTGGGTAGTTCCAGCATTAATTTTTTTACCGCTATATTCAATTCCATAAGTAACATCGCCCCAGCCGTAATTTTTTCCGGGTTGTATTAAATTAACTTCGTCACCACCTTTCGGTCCCATCTCCGCTTCCCATAATTGTCCTTTCTCATCCATGGCTAAACCTTGTGGATTTCGGTGACCATAAGAATAGATTTCAGGTTTGTATTTTGAATTTCCGAAGAAAGGATTTCCCGATGCAGGTTTCCCTTCTTTGGTCATTTTTAAAACTTTTCCCAAATAAGCCATTGTATTTAATGCTAAAGGTCTGGTTTCAAGGTCAGAACGCTCACCAGTGCTGACAAATAAATTTCCATCTTTGTCAAAAACCAATCGACTTCCGTAATGGAGTTTACCATCATAAGTTGGAGTGGCTCTAAAAATAACTTGGGGATTTTCAATGGTCTTTTCATCACCAGAAAGTTTGCCTTTCCCAACGGCGGTATGATTTCCGCCAGAGACAGGCTCAGAGAAAGTCCAATAAATCATTCTGTTGTTTTTAAAGTCGGGATCGAGCGCTACATCTAACAATCCACCTTGTGCTTTTGAATCTACTGTTGGGAATCCAACAACTTTAGACATTGTCTTTCCGTCTGCAGAAAGAATATTCATGAAGCCTGATTTTTCGGTAATTAAAAATCGTCCGTCTGGTAAATTGATAATTCCCCACGGTTTTCCCAACTCTGACTTTATGACTTCAACGTTATATACCGTTTTTGTCTTAACGCCTTCCACTCTTGTTTGTCCTTCAAAAGCAGGTTTAAAGGTCGGGGAATTTTTATCCGATGTTTCTGGATTTGGTACAGTTCCGTTTACAGGGACTGAATTATTTGTTGAAGATGTTGTTTGAGAATTTCCGGAGCACGAAGCCAATAGGGAAAAAGCAACAACTGCTGAGATTGAATTAATTGAATATTTCATTGGTAATTGAATTTGATAAGTAGCTATTGACAACAAAAAACATTCCTTGTTATCAATTTCAATAAATATACAAAAATATAATGTTTATTTAAAAAAGTTATTCTACATTTGTAGAATCAAATCTTAACTTGTAGAAATGAAACAAAAATTAACGGAAGCAGAAAAGGAAATAATGGAAATTTTGTGGGAACAGAAAACTGCTTTTATGAAAGATATTTTAGAAGTATATCAAGAGCCAAAACCCGCCTCTACAACAGTTGCGACACTTCTAAAAAGAATGCAGACCAAGAATTTAGTTGGCTATAAAACCTTTGGCAATTCCAGAGAGTATTTCCCAAAAGTTGATAAAGAAACCTACTTCAATCAGGAGATGAATTCGATGATTGACCGTTTTTTCAACAGTTCTGTATCTCAGTTTGCTTCTTTTTTCGCTTCCAACAAAAAGCTTTCACAAAGCCAGTTGAAAGACCTACGAGATATTATTGATCATCAAATAAAAGAATAAAAACATGGAAACAATCATTTTAAAAATCGTTCTTTCATCCTGTTTACTTATTGGGTTCTACTATTTGTTTTTAGAACGAGAGCGGATTTTTAAATTCAACCGAATTTTTCTTTTGTCGGCTTTAGTTTTTGCTTATGCGATTCCTTTCATTCCTTTTAATATTCCCTTTAAGCCAACAGGCAAAACAAATTTAATCATTGGAGAACCACTTCAAAATTTTCGACAAATAAATACAGCGCAAGCTATAAGTATTGATTGGATAAAAATTTTATTAGTTGTTTATGCTGCTGTTTCTATTTATTTTTTAGTCAAATTCATCTACTCCATTTTTAAAATCAAATTTTTGAAAGGCGAAAAAAGAAATTATAGAAACCAAAACATTCTGATTATCGATAAAGATTATGCTCCATTCAGTTTTCTGAATACCATTTATTTCAGCAGAAAATATTTAGTTAATGATCAAATTGATGAACGCATATTCCTTCACGAGAAATGCCACATCGAAGAAAAACATAGCGCGGACATTCTGTTCATTGAATTCCTAAAAATATTTTCATGGTTTAATCCTGCCTTATTCTTTTTCAAAAAGGCCATGATCACCAATCATGAATTTCTGGCTGATGAATATGTTTTACAAAACAATTTTGATGTCGGTAACTACCAGCATTTGATTCTAAATGAAATTAAGATTTCGCAAAATTTTAATCTTACGCACCAATTCGATTTTAACAACACCAAAAAAAGATTTATTATGATGAATTCTAAAAACTCCAGATTTACTGGGTTGAAGAAATTGACTCTTCTCCCGGTACTCGCGATTCTGTTTGTACTTTTTACTAAAAAAGTGAACGCACAGACTGAAACATCTGCTATCGTAGAGGCAACTCTTCCTCAAAAGCAAGATGTAATGTCATTTAAGAAAAAGAACGCTACAAAATTTGAGAAAAAAATTATAACATTTTCGACGAAAACAAGAGATGATATTGAAGTGAAGAAAGATACCATCAAGAAAAAACAAAATGTATCGGCACCAGTTTCACCTCCGCCACCGCCCCCACCAAGTGAATTTGAACAAGTTCCTGCAGAATTTCCGGGAGGCGCAAATGCTAAGAAGTTTAGTTTCAAACTCTTTTGACACTTCCATTTTTAAAGGAGACGAAGGCTTAATAAAAACAACCGTTTATTTAAGTATTGATGAAAAAGGAAAAATTTCAAATATCTTCGCAGAAGGTGAAAACAAAATTTTTAATCAAGAAGCAGTACGGGCTATAACCGCCGCCAATGAAGGAAAAATTTGGAAACCAGCTACAGAAGATAGCAATCCTGTAAAAACTATTTTTAAATTGCCGTTAACAATGCAGTTCGAAGGACCTATAATCAAAAAATAGATATTATTTAAAATTTTATATTTGACGAAATTTAAAAGAATGTTGAAGCAATATTTAAGTCTTTTTTTTCTATTTGCATTTGGTTTCGTTTTCGCCCAAAATAAAAGTTTTGTGTACGAATTAAAATATAAACCTAATCCTTCGAAAGACAGTACTTCCAAAGCGAAATATGTGTTGGATATTGCTGAAGGGAAATCGATGTTTAGAACATTAAAAGATAAAGAAGCGGATTCCACTTTTCACGCAACGAAAAGATTTAGTTTCATGACTACTTCTTTTAAAGATTTCAAAAGCGTCTCTAAAAACCTGAACACAAGGGAAACAAAAAAATTTATTACCAATTTTCAAAAACTCTTCACTATAAAAATTGATGAAGAATTGGTTTGGACCATTGAGAAAGAAACAAAGGAAAATTTAGGAATGAAATCTCAAAAAGCGGTTACCAATTATGGCGGACGAAATTGGGTTGCTTGGTTCACCAATGAAATTGCGTTACAAGAAGGACCATATGTGTTTCAAGGATTACCAGGATTAATTACAGAAATTTGCGATAGTAAAAATGATTATGTTTTTAGTTTAGTTCAAATCAAAAACTCAGACGGAAAATTATACGAAAAAGAAAAAGAACTCGCAATTTCCTGGAAACAATATGAAAAATTAGCACGTGATTATTATTCTGATCCAACCAGAGAAATCAATGGTAAAAACTTTGGAAGTACAGTGATGATCACCAAATGGCAGGATGAAAACGGAAATGAATTCACTCCCAATTTCAAAGAATGGAATGAAAAAAAGCAGAAAGAAATTCGAGATAATAATAATCCTATTGAACTGAATCATAAGATCGAATATCAATAAAAATTTCATTAATTGGTTACTGAGCATTAACGGAAACAGGTAAACTTCACTCTATTAATTTCCGTATTTTTGCAAAATGAAATTCGAACTTCAATCAGAATATAAACCAACCGGCGATCAGCCAACTGCCATAAAAAAATTGACCGAAGGGCTCGAGATCGGTGAGAAATACCAAACCCTACTCGGTGTTACCGGTTCTGGGAAAACCTTTACCATCGCCAATGTGGTGAACAATGTGCAAAAACCTACCTTGGTGTTAGCGCATAACAAAACATTAGCCGCTCAATTGTTCATGGAGTTCAAGGAGTTTTTTCCTAATAATGCGGTGGAATATTTTGTTTCATACTACGATTATTATCAGCCGGAAGCTTTTATTGCGTCAACCAATACCTACATTGAAAAAGATTTATCCATCAATGAAGAAGTAGAAAAACTACGACTTTCTGCCACGGCAAGTTTACTGTCGGGCAGAAGAGATGTTCTTATTATTGCATCCGTTTCTTGTATTTATGGGGTTGGTAATCCAGCAGAATTCGAAAAATCACTAATTTCGATCGAGAAGAATCAGAAAATAACAAGAACCAATTTACTCCATTCATTGGTTAATGCTTTATATGCGAGAACTTTAAATGAGTTTACACGCGGAACTTTTCGGGTGAAAGGCGATGTGGTTGATGTATTTCCAGCGTATGCAGATAATGCGATACGGATTCAGTTTTTCGGCGATGAGATTGAAACCATTCAAAGTTTTGATCCTTTGTCTGGAAATGTAATGGATCATTTTGATGATATAAAAATTTATCCCGCTAACCTTTTTGTTACTTCGAAGGAAACGCAAGTAAGTGCCATTCGCGAAATCCAGGATGACATGGTGAAGCAGGTCGATTTCTTTAATGATATTGAAAAACCTTACGAAGCAAAACGTTTACAGGAACGTACCGAACTCGATTTAGAAATGATGAAAGAACTCGGTTATTGTAGCGGAATCGAAAACTACTCACGCTATTTCGACGGAAGATTACCCGGATCGCGACCATTCTGTTTATTGGATTATTTTCCGAGGGATTATTTAATGGTGATTGATGAAAGTCACGTTACCATTCCACAGGTTCACGCCATGTACGGTGGTGACCGCAGCCGAAAAGAGGTTTTGGTGGAACATGGCTTCCGTCTTCCAGCCGCTATGGATAACCGTCCGTTGAAGTTTGACGAATTTGAAGGGATTCAGAATCAGGTTATTTATGTATCGGCAACTCCGGCAGATTACGAGCTGGAAAAATCGGGTGGTGAATACATCGAGCAACTGATTCGCCCAACAGGATTGCTGGATCCTGTGATTGAAATCCGACCTTCTCTAAATCAAATTGATGATTTAATGGAAGAAATTCAAAAACGGGCAGAAGTTGATGAACGAACTTTAGTGACGACTTTGACCAAAAAAATGGCCGAAGAGTTGACCAAATATTTTACCAAGTTCGGAATCAGAACGCGATATATTCACTCTGATGTGGAAACTTTGGATCGTATTCAAATCATGCAGGATTTACGCGTGGGTTTATTTGATGTTTTGGTCGGCGTCAACTTATTGAGAGAAGGATTGGATTTACCGGAAGTTTCTTTGGTCGCCATTTTAGATGCTGATAAAGAAGGAATGCTTCGCTCCCGTAGATCAATGACACAAACCGTCGGAAGAGCTGCAAGAAATCCAAATGGAAAAGCGATTTTATACGCAGATAAAATGACGAAATCAATGCAGGCAACCATCGATGAAACGCTTTACAGAAGACAAAAACAGATCGAATACAATGAAAAGCATGGACAGGTTCCGACGGCTTTGAATAAAAAAATATCTGAAGTAATGGTCGGAAGAAGCAAAGATTTTCCAGATGAAAAATACACCCAAAAACAAATCTTACAAGAAGTGGCGGAACAGAAAGCCAAATATGGCAGCAAAGACATCGAAAAATTAGTGGCCGAAAAACAAAAAGCCATGGAGGCCGCCGCCAAGAATTTAGACTTCATCAAAGCCGCGAAATTGCGGGATGAGATTAAAGGATTGAAAGCATAAAATAAAAAAAGGAGTGAACCATTGAAAGTCACTCCTTTTTTTGGGATAAAATTTTCTTTTAAATCGGGACAAAAATAACGGCAGCAATCGCCGCAGCAGCAATGGCAATCGACGATAGCAAATCTAATTTTTTTGCTTCGCGAACTTCCGTTTTATTAATAATGACATCTTCACCAGATTTTAATTTTCCGTAGATGTTTTCGTTGTCCAATTTTAAAACTTCAAGTTTGTATACTTTTGCGTCATTCGTTTGAATGGTATATTTATGATACAATTCCAAAGAGTTATTTTGAATTGGTTTCTGCGAACTTACAACGCGAGTCTGGCAGGAAGTCAACATCAAAAGGAATAAGACTAAGGCAAATATATTTTTCATTCTATTTTTCATTTGTTCAAATTTAATAAAATTAATGTTTACCACACTGATTTTATCACAATTTAAAACAGGTTTTCATTTAAAGCTTGTGAAATTAGCCAAGCCTCACTCCAGCACGCCTGAAAATTGAATCCACCCGTAACGGCGTCAATATTCAAAACTTCTCCTGCAATAAAAAAGTTGGGAAGCAGTTTGGATTTCATCGTTTTAAAATCAATTTCCTTTAAATCAACTCCGCCGGCAGTCACGAATTCATCCTTGTAGGTTGATTTGCCAGTGACTTTCATTTTATTTGCGCACAGGTTTTGAAGGATTTGCTGTAGTTCCAATCCAGAAATATTTGAAACATTTTTATCTAAATCTACTTTAGCCAACCACAACATACGATGCCAAAAACGGGTGGTAATTTCAAATATTTTTGAGCTTCCGATGGTTTTTTTAGGATGATCTTGTCGGAAGTTTTTAAATGTTTCCTCTGCGGATTCCAAATCGATTCCTAAAAAATTAACGATGATTTCAAATTGGTACTTTAAGTCCGCCAATTCTCTCGCTTTCCAGGCTGAAAGCTTTAAGATTGCCGGGCCGGAAAGACCCCAATGCGTAATGAGCATCGGTCCTGACTCGTCCATTTTTAAGTGGGGAATAGCAACTTCAGCATTAGGAAAGCTGGTGCCCATTAAATCTTTTACTGTTTCATTTTTAATGTTGAATGTAAATAGCGACGGAACGGGTTCCACGATTTTATGTCCAAGACTTTGAATCATTTTTAGTGACTTTGGCGAGCTGCCGGTGGTATAGACTACAAAATCAGCAAGATACGAATTGGTAGTGGTTGTTATTAAATATTGATTTTCTTTCGGTTCAATTTCTAAAACCACGGATTTGGTATGAATCTGAAGATTTTTATTCGCTACTTCTTCTAATAAAGTATTAATGATGGTTTGGGAAGAATTGCTTTCTGGGAACATTCGGTTATCGTTCTCAATTTTCAACGAAGCATTTCGTTGTTCAAACCATTCCATCGTATCGCCTGGCTGAAATTTATGAAATACGCTTAAAAGTTCTTTGTTTCCTCTGGGGTAAAACTGTACCAATTCTTTTGGATCAAAACAGGCATGCGATACATTGCATCTTCCGCCACCGGAAATTTTCACTTTTTGTAAGACCTCTGAATTCTGTTCGAGAATGATGACCTCAAATTGGGTTTCGTCTAGATTTGCTGCACAGAAGAATCCTGCTGCACCGCCACCGATAATGATGATTTTCTTTTTTGTCATAATAATATAAATAAAACCGATTGAATTTGAGATTATGAAACGTGTTATCGGCTTTAACGAATATGTTGCAAAAATACTATTTTTCTAACCCATGATTAATGCTTATTTTTGTGAATTGAAAAGAAGGCTTCAATTGAAGCGAAATCTGCGCCCCGACTTGAGTGGAGCTCTTTTTGTGACGAGGAACCGAGGAACAAAAAAGCGGGAACGGAAGGCGGAAAAAGGCGCCTAAAAAATATAAAATAAAATTTATGTCTGATTATCATTATAAATTTGAAGTGCGTTGGAGTGATATCGATGCGAACCGCCACCTGGCAAATTCGTCTTATGTGATGTACTGTGCGCAAACCAGAATGGCATTTATGAACACCCATAAAATGGGCTTAAAAGAGTTGACGCGGTGGGGAATTGGACCTGTTATTCTTCATGAGCGTTATTCATTCTTTAAAGAAATCTATGCGGATCAAACGGTTTATGTGTCGTTGGAAATTGCCGGAATGTCGGAAGATGCAAGTATTTATCAGTTCGTTCATAAGTTTTATATGCCAGATGGTACTCATTGTGCAACGGCTGAAGCAACAGGCGTTTGGATTGATACCATGCTGAGAAAATCAACTACACCGCCGGAAGAGGTTTTGGAGGTGATGAATGAATTCAAAAGTGAAAACGTAAAGGTTTTAACAAGACAGGATTTAAAAGATTTGCCGTTCAAACCGGAAAATGTAATTCCGTTTCACAAAAGGAATACCTTTATTTGGAAGAAAGACAAAGACCAACAAATCGAGAAGTAAAGTAAAGAACCTCATCATATAAAAAATTACAATGTTAGAAGATAAAAATCCAGACTTAACTCCGATTTCCAAATATGGAGAATTTGGATTGATTAAGCATCTTACCGAAAAATTTAGTTTTGAGAATACTTCGACAGAAGTTTCTATTGGTGATGACTGCGCGGTAATTAATCCTGAAGGCCAAAAAGTGGTTGTAACGACTGATGTTTTGGCAGAAGGCGTTCATTTTAATTTAGGGTATGTTCCCTTGAAACATTTGGGTTATAAAGCGGTGGTCGTAAATCTAAGCGATGTTGCTGCGATGAATGCAACGCCAACTCAAATTTTGGTTTCCTTAGCTATTTCGAGCCGATTTCCGGTGGAGGCCTTAGAAGAAATTTATGCTGGAATTGCGTTAGCGTGTAAACATTATAAAGTTGATTTGGTTGGTGGCGACACAACCAGTTCTACTTCTGGTTTGGTCATGACCATTACAGCCATCGGGTTGGAACATTCTGAAAATTTGGTCAAGAGAAATGGCGCGAAACCCAATGATTTACTCGTGGTAACTGGTGATTTGGGTGGTGCTTATACAGGTTTACAGATTTTGGAGCGGGAACATTCGGTGTTTCTGGCCAATCCAAATATGCAACCGGAAATGGAAGGCTACGATTATATTCTCGAACGACAATTGAAGCCTGAAGCACGTACTGACATTAAAAAAATGTTGCAAGAACTGGATATTCGGCCGACTTCCATGATTGATGTTTCTGACGGCTTATCTTCTGAGACTTTGCATTTATCTGATCAAAGTAAAGTAGGTTTTAGAATCTACGAAGAAAAAATTCCTATGGATTCTTTAACAATTTCAACCGCAGAAGAATTAAATTTAAATCCTGTAATGTGTGCCTTGAGCGGTGGTGAAGATTATGAACTGCTATTTACAATTGCACCCACAGATTTTGAAAAAATTAAA
Source organism: Kaistella yonginensis (assembly GCF_030409525.1). Taxonomy (GTDB): domain Bacteria; phylum Bacteroidota; class Bacteroidia; order Flavobacteriales; family Weeksellaceae; genus Kaistella; species Kaistella yonginensis. Next base: position 160,945 of record NZ_JAUFQB010000063.1, read on the forward strand.
AGTCATCCAGACTTTACGGTTATCGGTCACGCTGTGGATTTGGATCAAGGTAATTATTTGGTTGCAAGAGGTAGCAGTGAGCTTGTAGCTTTGAATGCGCAAGGTTGGGATGCTTTTCTGAACAAAGGTTAAGAGATGCCTAAAGATTCTTAAGATTTATTTTTAACCCAACATTTTTTTTGCTTTTATTACACCTTCAGTTAAAATATCAATTTCGTCAAAAGTATTGTAAACTGCAAAACTGGCACGAACTGTTCCTGCAATTTTAAAATATTCCATAATCGGTTGTGTACAGTGATGGCCGGTTCTCACCGCAATTCCGAGTTTGTCTAGGATCATTCCGACATCAGAAGCGATTCCGATTCCTTCGAGATTAAAGGAAACAACACCGGTTCGATTCGCTTTTTCGCCATAAATTTTCAAACCTTCAATTTCTAAAAGTTTTTTCTGTGCGTAATCCAGCAACGCATTTTCATGGTTCTGAATCTGCTCCTGTCCGATTTTTTCCATGAAATCAATTGCGGCTCCAAGTGCGATATTCCCACCGACATTGGGAGTTCCGGCTTCAAATTTAAAAGGTAAATCAGCGTAGGTTGTTTTTTCGAAAGAACAGGTTGCAATCATTTCGCCACCACCGTGGAAAGGCTGAATCTTCCTAAGAATATCTTCTTTGCCGTACAGAATCCCCGTTCCCATCGGAGCGTACATTTTATGTCCCGAGAAAACGAAAAAATCACAATCCATGTTTTGAACATCGATTTTAAAATGGGGAACCGACTGCGCGCCATCGATAACAATCATTGCATTAGAGTTTGCTCTTGTTTTGGCAATAATCTCTTCCACAGGATTAATAATTCCTAAGGCATTTGAAACCTGATTAACAGATACAATTTTGGTTTTCTCACTTAAATTTTCATCCAAAAAATCGAGTTGAAGAATTCCGTTTTCGTCCATCGGAATGACTTTCAATTTGGCACCCGTTCTTTCACACAGCATTTGCCAAGGAACGATATTCGAATGATGCTCCAAATACGAGATGATAATCTCGTCATTTTCCTTAATTAAATTAGTCAAAGAATAAGCGATGAGGTTAATTCCTTCGGTAGTTCCTTTTGTAAAAATGACTTCAAAATCATTTTTAGCATTAATGAATTTTTGAATTTTTCTACGAGAAATCTCCATTTCTTCCGTTGCTAACTGGCTTAAAGTATGGATTCCGCGGTGCACATTTGCATTTATTTCCTGATAATATTTCTTCCAGCTTTCTATGACCGAAATCGGTTTTTGCGAAGTAGCACCATTATCAAGATAAATCAAAGGTTTACCATTCACTTTTTGCGAAAGAATAGGAAACTGGCTGCGAATATTTTGGATGTCGAACATAATGCTTATTTAGAATCCTTCAAATTTACGGAAAATTCTTTTGGAGGTAGTAGATTATTAGATGGTAAATCATAGACTTTTGAAAAACCAAAATTTTAATTAAAATTTCTCACCACTTCATTCACCAAAAACTCAACCTGCTGCGGCCGGCCTTTTGCGTCTTTGGGTTGGTCCCTGTACATTCCTGTACGAACAATTACCAGTTGTTTTTCAGGCACGATGATGATATACTGCCCATTCACTCCCCAAAAATAATAATGTTTAATTGGTGCATCCTCATTAATCCAAAGCCCCATTCCGTACGCCCCATTTGATAATTTTGTAGGTGTCCGCATTTGTTTAATATAATTTGAGCTCAGGACTTGGTGATTGTTAAATATGCCATCGTTTAAAAGCAATTGCCCCAATTTGGCGAAATCTCTGCTATTGGAATTGATGCAGCAAAATGTCTTTTCCATGCCGAAATCGTCCGTCATCCAGTCTGCATTTTGCTCCATTCCCAAGGGTTGCCAGAATTTTTCAGAAAGATATTCGGCAACGGTTTTATTGATTGATTTCCTTAAGGCGAAACCTAACAACTGTGAGGCTCCCGATTGATATTCAAATTTCGTCCCCGGTTGTTCTTTGAGCCCACGCAGAAAAACCGCCTCTTCCAAAGATTTTCCGTAGTAGGCTTTTGCGGTCGGCAGAAAAGGATTATTGTAATCTTCTTTCCAGTTTAAGCCTGCTTCCATTTTGGCTAAATCACCGATGGTAAGATGGTTGCCGAATGGCACGTTATTGTAATTTTGATAAAAATCTGCAAATTTTTGATTTAATCCTTTTATTTTTTTGTCTTCAATCGCTTTACCAATCAACATGACGTTCACTGCTTTTGCCATTGAAAAAGAATTGGTTTTTGTGGATTGATTATAGCCCTCCCAGTATTGCTCGTGCAGCAATTTTCCGTTTTTAATGACGATAAATGAGGCGGTATTCGACTGATTTAAATCTTCCACGAGGTTTTCAGGCAAAGATTTTTTGTTGTAAAGAGAATCCTGAACCCACGGTATAGATTTTCCTTTGGCAATAATATGAGAAGGAAAATATTTGGCATCATCAATTGTCGCGCTGTTCTTACCTCGCAAATAGGTTTCCCGGATTCCTTTAAATAAGTAATCATATCCAAAGGTGTAGGCAAGTGCAATTAGTGCGGCGAAAAAGATAAGAATACCTTTTAGAACTTTTTTAATCATGACCAAAATTTAACTACAAATTTATGATTTATAAAGGTAACCTTTAAAATAAAAAAATTCCAGATTTCTCCGGAACTTTTCATTAATACTATTTTTTGAAATCTTAAATCTTAGAAAGTAAGTTTCTGAAATTCGTTTTCTCGTCAATAATTCTTCTTAAATCAGCAACAGCAACTCTTTCCTGTTTCATGGTGTCTCGGTCTCGTAAAGTCACCGTGTCATCGGTTAAAGAATCGTGGTCGATCGTTATGCAGAAAGGTGTTCCGATCGCATCTTGTCTTCTGTATCTTTTACCGATACTGTCTTTATCTTCATAGATCATATTGAAATCATATTTCAAATCATTGAAGATTTTTTCGCCATATTCTCCTAAACCATCTTTTTTCATTAAAGGTAAAATCGCTGCTTTTACTGGAGCTAAAGCAGGTGGAAGCGAAAGAACCGTTCTTTCGGAACCATCTTCTAAAACTTCATCTTTTAAACAGTTAGAGAAAATTGCCAAAAACAAACGGTCTAAACCAACCGAAGTTTCCACCACAAACGGAACATAATTTTCATTTCTTTCTGAATCGAAATACTGTAATTTACGACCAGAATGTTTTTCGTGCGCGCTTAAATCGAAATCGGTTCTGGAGTGAATTCCTTCCAGTTCTTTAAACCCAAAAGGGAATTTAAATTCAATATCAGCCGCGGCATTTGCATAGTGCGCCAACTTTTCGTGATCGTGGAATTTATAATTATCAGCACCTAAACCTAAAGCCAAATGCCAGTTCAAACGCTTTTCTTTCCACTGTTCGTAGAAATCGAGTTCCGTTCCAGGAGGTACAAAATATTGCATTTCCATTTGTTCAAATTCTCTCATTCTGAAAATAAATTGCCTCGCAACAATCTCATTTCTAAAGGCTTTCCCGATTTGGGCAATTCCGAACGGCAATTTATGACGGGATGTTTTCTGAACGTTTAGAAAATTCACAAAAATTCCTTGCGCGGTTTCTGGTCGCAAATACAAATCGGTAGCAGAATCTGCAGAAGCACCTAATTTTGTTCCGAACATCAAGTTGAATTGACGAACATCCGTCCAGTTTTTCGAACCAGAATCTGGATCTGCAATTTCCAATTCTTCAATCAAGGCTTTTACATCGGCAAGATCTTCTTTATCAAGTGATTGTGCCATTCTCGAAAGAATGGTTTTTTGTTTTTCTCTATATTCTAAAACCCGTGGATTGGTGGTTTCAAATTCATTTTTATCGAAAGCTTCTCCAAATCTTTTAGCAGCTTTTTCGATTTCTTTTTGCGCCTTATCTTCTAATTTCGCGCAGTAGTCTTCCAACAAAACATCAGCACGAAATCGTTTTTTTGAATCTTTATTATCGATCAAAGGATCATTAAAAGCATCAACATGACCGGAAGCTTTCCAAATTGTAGGATGCATAAAGATCGCAGAGTCTATGCCTACAATATTATCATTCAACTGAACCATTGCTTTCCACCAATATTGTTTGATGTTATTTTTCAGTTCTGCCCCATTTTGTCCGTAATCGTAAATCGCCGAAAGTCCGTCATAAATTTCACTGGAAGGAAAAATAAAACCATACTCTTTCGCGTGCGAGATCAATTTTTTGAAAACATCTTCTTGTTTTGCCATCGTTTATAGAATTTGTGCAAAAATAGGGAATTTTATTCTATTTTTTGGGAGCCGAGAACCTGCTCTTCACTGTATCTTTTTTATTTCTGCCACTGCTTTTCCCGCACCAAAAAATAAAAAAGGATGCCGTTTCGATCAGGGCTAGTTACGGTTCGGTTCTCAAAGAAAGATTGTTTTGGTTGGCGTTTTTTTTTTAAGTCTATTTCCCAAACAATCGTTTTGACCAAAATGAGTTATACGGATCGTAGTTTTTTTTCAATTTTTTTATCCCAAAAGTCGAGTCTTTCAGATTCACCGTCAATAAATTGAGGGAATTTTCGAAATAAAGATAATACGCTTTGATGTGATTGTATTTCGTTTTCATTTCTTTTTGCAACTCCACATCCGCAAGACAACTATTGGTGGAATAAACTTGAAATTTTTTCATTTTCCAATTTTTATCAAAACTAAGTAAACGATAACCAGTTTCGGGTTCAGAAGCACCACACATTCCTTGTTTATTGAAGTTTGAATCCCGCTCAAAATAAAGCATTATTCTGTTTTCTTTTTGATCTTCGTATGTTGAAACCAGCGTGTTTCCACCGTAGCCGTCTAAGGTATCATACAAATTTATAACGGTGCCGTTTGGAAGTTGCAGCCATTCATTTCTCTTCGTTACATCCAATAAATCGGTGTTTAATTTCACATTGAATATTTTATTTTCGATTTTGAGAATTCCTTTTTGCACTTGCCCTTCATTTTGTTTTATTTCTAAATATTCGGCATAGTTAGACAGCGTAGGACATGGTTCCGTCCAACAAAATTGATCAATATTAAATAAAGTTTGTTCGGCATTTTTTTGATTTTCGCCAAAGTTATACAGCATCAAATCCCCGTTATAATAGCCAATAAGAGGAATTTTTTTTTGGTATTGGTCATATAAATACCAACCCTTGACCAGAAAAACTTTGTCATGCCAGCCCGAATGTCGTGAGTATTCGAGGTGTAAAGTGATGTTTTTCCCGGCAATTGAACCTTTGAAGGTATTGTTTTCCTTCCAATCTTTTTTCAAAGAAATTTTTGGATGAATGAACTGAGCAAGTATTAAACAAGTGGACAGTAATAAGCTAAAGGTTAAGACGTTTTTCATTTTGATTACATTATTTAATCAAAATCACTACTAAAAACCATGCCAATTTTAAGAAAAAATTAACATAATTTAATAATAATTAACACTTTAGTTTTGTTTTAGAAAAGTGGTGCTTGACATTGTTTTCTAACCGTCATAAATTACGATGTTTAGTTTTCTTTAATAAATTTTTTAATGTCACTATTTTCACCGTAAAGCACCAAAATATCTGCACTTTGTAAAACGGTATCGGTGGTAACCACTCCCTGAATCTGATTGATTCTTTTTACTTTTCCAAAGAGATTTTTGTCGGCTATTTTTTTAATAATAGAAACACAAACCAGGTTATAATTGTTTCTAAAGCCTACTTCTTCAATAGTTTTTCCGACCAATTGATCTGGAATTGCAATTTCTACAATACTGTAATTAATACTCAGTTCAAAGGATTCTACAACGCCTTTCAATGAGAGTTTTTTCGCCCATCTTTCCGCAGTTTCTTCTTCTGGATGAATGATGGTTTGTACATCCATTGCTTCTAAAATGGTTTCGTGTATATTCGTAATCGCACGACTGATGAGACGGTGCGGATGTAATTTCTTCACCATTGCAGTGGCCATAATGTTGGCTCCCGTATCTTCGCCAATCGCAATGATCACCACGTCAGTATCTTTGAATGGAAGTCCATTCATGGTGTATTCATCTGTTGCATCCATGCAAATCGCGTGAGAGATTTTTTCCTTTACGGCCTCCACTTTTGCCATGTTGTTATCGATGCCGATCACTTCATTTCCTAATTTGGTTAGTTTTTCTGCGAGTGACAAGCCGAAATTTCCCAGACCGATGACGATGTATTTCATTTTTATGGATTTAATTAATTAAGATTTCTTCTTTAGGATATCGGTAATTATAATATTTTTCTCGTTTCATCACCGCGATTAATAGCGAAAACATACTGACCCGACCAATAAACATAATAGCAATAATAATACTTTTGCCCTCCGGTGAAAGGGTTGGTGTTATGTTTAAACTTAATCCCACCGTAGAATAAGCAGAAAATGCTTCGAAAGCCAAACTCATAAGATCTTTTCCTGGTTCTACGATCACCAATAGAAAAATACCAAATCCCACGATAATTAAAGACAACGCAATAATGGCAAAAGCTCTTCTAATAGAATGTTCGCCAATTTCACGGCGAAAAATTTCTGTTCTTTTCTTCCCTTTGGTTAAACTGATAATATTTAAAACTGCGATGGCAAAAGTGCTGGTTTTAATACCACCTCCCGTGGAGGCGGGTGATGCACCAATCCACATTAAAAACATGCAAATCATAATTGTAGGCGCTGATATGGCAGCGATATCTACCGTATTAAATCCCGCAGTTCTATTATTTGCCGAGATAAAAAAAGCTTCTACCCACGCACCCAAGGTGGAATGATTCTTTAGTGCACCATCATGTTCGAAATAATAAATTGAAAAAGTTCCGAACAGCAATAAAGAGAAGGTGGTGACTAAAATAATCCGGGAATTCAAATTAATCACCCACGGTGTATAGTGCGTTTTTTCTTTGGTAAAAAAGGAAAAAAAGAATATTCTTATGAGGTGTTTTATGTATTTATACACATTGTATACAATGGGAAATCCTAAACCACCAAAAATAAACAGAGAAGCCACTGTAAAGTGCAAGCCATAATTAAATTGATAACCAGGTTCATATAAATTTCCGCTAAGGGTGGAAAATCCTGCATTACAAAAAGCAGAAACCGAGTGAAAGATGGAAAAGAAAATACCTTTGTTAATAGAACCATCAAGTAAAGATAAATCTAAGGTTGAATAAATAAATACGGCACCTAAAGCTTCTATGGTTACGGTAATAATTATAATTCTTTTCAAGGTGTTAAATACTTCGCCCAGCTTATCGGAACTCGTCATTTCGCCCAAACTCAACTGGTTTTCATAGGACGCTCCGCCGCGAAAAAAGTAACTGAAATAGCTGGCAAAGGTCATTATTCCTAAACCGCCGATTTGAATTAGGGTGATGATGATGATTTTACCAAACAGCGTAAAATCTTTTGCGGTATCCAGAACAATGAGCCCTGTTACACATACCGCACTTGTCGCAGTAAAAAGGGCGTCTAATGGTTTTATGCCATTAACCGTAGCATTTGGCATCATGAGAAAGGCGGCTCCCAATAATATAATTGATAAAAAACTGAGTATAAAAAGCTGCGCAGGATTCATAAATGTTCGCTTAAAATTAATCCGCAAACTGGAAAAATCCCGAATGAAACACAATATAATTAACACGTACAACAGCCGGACATTGAAAAATTGAAAAGTACGGGTTTCAAAGAAATTAAATTCAAAACGAGCCAGATAATAGATTATCACTAAGGCTGTAACAATAATCTCCAACGGCCAAATCTTTTTTAAAGCCGAAGTTTTTTTATAAAAATTATAATAAACAATATTGATGAGCGTGAGAATAAAACTGAAATCATAGAAATAAATAACTTGACTGCGATACAGAAATTCTTTGAAGAAACCCGCTTCAATGATCATAATTCCCACTGCAACTAAGCTTGTGTAAAAGGAAAAAAGGTTGAGTTTGTTATTCCACATCAGTCAATGTTAAACACTAGAATTTTTATTAGAATTTTAAATCAATACGAATGTAAATAAATTTCAAATAAAACAAGGGAAAAAGCTTTATAATAAAAGAAATTAGAGAAAGATTTCCGCCAACAATCCGAATTTGTGTATTTTTGTATCAACCCATTTACCTATGTACAAATCCTTCATACGCCCGATACTTTTTAACTTCGACCCGGAAGAGGTTCATTATTTCACTTTTTCATTATTAAAGAAATTTCCATTCCTTACCAAAATTTTTCTCCCAAAACCCATTGAAGACCAACGATTGGAACGAGAAGTTTTTGGCCTGAAATTTAAAAACCCCGTGGGTCTTGCTGCAGGTTTTGATAAGGATGCCAAAATGTACAATGAACTTTCAGATTTAGGATTTGGCTTTGTAGAAATAGGAACTTTAACACCAAAACCGCAAGAGGGAAATCCTAAAAAAAGACTCTTCCGTTTAAAAGAAGATTCTGCTATTATTAACCGCATGGGCTTTAACAATGGTGGAGTTGAGGCAGCTGTCGAAAGATTAAGAAAAAATACAAACGTACTCATCGGTGGTAATATTGGTAAAAATAAGGTAACGCCAAACGAAGAAGCCGTAAACGATTATATCATCTGTTTCGAAAAATTATTCGATCATGTAGATTATTTCGTTGTAAATGTGAGTTCGCCAAATACGCCTAACTTACGTGAACTTCAGGATAAAGAGCCTTTAACAAAGCTGCTCGGAACACTTCAAGAATTAAATCTGACCAAGGAAAACCCCAAGCCGATTCTTTTAAAAATAGCTCCAGATTTAACAGATTCCCAACTTTTGGATATTATTGATATTGTAAATGAAACCAAAATTACGGGCGTAATCGCAACCAATACGACCCTTTCGCGTGAAAATCTACAGGCTGAAAACAAAGCAGAAACCGGTGGACTTTCGGGGAAACCGTTAGCGAAACGTTCAACTGAAGTCATTAGATTTCTTTCCGAAAAAAGCGGAAAAGCATTCCCAATTATCGGTGTTGGTGGTATTCATTCTGCGGAAGATGCTTTAGAAAAACTTGAAGCTGGTGCAAGTTTGGTGCAATTGTATACGGGATTTATTTACGAGGGCCCGAAATTAATTGCGGAGATTAACCAGAAAATTTTGGATAAAACGTAAGAGTTATTAGAGCTTCAAGTTCAAACAGCGCTCTGCATCAAATAAAGAAATTACTCACCGTATAAATAATCAAACCGACCAATCCGCCGACCAAAGTTCCATTCACGCGGATAAACTGTAAGTCTTTACCCACCTCCAGTTCCAGCTTTTCGCTCAACTCTTTTCCTTCCCAGTTTCCTACCGTTGCACTGATTAAACCTCCAAATTGATGCGTGTTTTTTAGAATGTATTTGTAAGCGGTCACGCGAATCCAATGATCGATTTTATTTTGAAAAACCTCGTCCGTCTGTAAATTTTGAGAAAGCTCTGAAAGATTTTTCTGAAGATAATTTTTCAGAGCAGAATGTTCTTCTTCCAATTCTTTCGACACTGATTTTTTAATGGAAGCCCAAATATCAGTGGAATACTGAACGATTTTTTCTTCTTTCAGAAAATCATTTTTAATGTCTCTGAATTCATCTACCCATTTCTCATCGGTTTGGATTTCTTTAGAAAAAGAATAGAGTTTCTGAGTGATTTCCGTGCGCAAAGAATGATTGAGATCGCGTTCAACTTCTTCAAAATATTTGGATAATCCTTTGGTTATTTTATCTGCAATACTGTCGTCTACAAACTTTGGAACAAGAAAAAAACTTTCGCTTTTTACCCTTTGTTTAACCATGTCTTGATTATTTAAGACATAATCTTTAATCTGTTTAGATAAATTAGTAATAAATCTTTGGTGGTCTTCTTTATCTAAAATGTACTCCAGTCCGTTTCCGATGATTTGGTTGATTTGTAAATCATCAGACATTTCTTTTGCCTTTTTTCCGATAAAACTTACCACGGCAGTATCATCTAATTTATGTAAAATATCCAGGACAATGTACGAAAGTTCATTCAGTAAGTTTTCTTGGTTTCGTTCTTTCGACAGCCATTCACCGACAAAATGTGAAACTTTTATTTTCTGAATATAAGGTCGAATATTTTGAGGCGATAGAAAATTTTCTACCACGAAATTTCCCAGATTATCACCAATTCGTTCTTTACTATTCTCGATTAAGTTGGTATGAGGGATTTTTAAACCCAAAGGATAATTAAAAAGGGCTGTAACCGCAAACCAATCGGCCAAAGCACCAACCATGGCCGCTTCAGAGAACGCACGGAGGTATCCAATCCAATGGGCTGGGTTTTTCTTTTCTAAGATAGTCATCACCACAAAAATAACAGCCATCAAAACGAAAAGTCCCGTGGCAAACATTTTGTACTTCCTTAATTGTGCTTTTTTCTCCGTATCATTCATTGTTTCAAATGTACTAAATTTGATTCGCAATTGTTTTCAATGCGTGATTTTTGCCGCTAATTATTTTAAAATGTATAAAAAAATTCTCTTAATCTTCTTTTGCATGTCTTTGCAGATGTGCTCACAAGTTATTCAACCCGATAAAACAAAATCAATTCAAAAATCAACCTCAATGGAAAATTCTACAACAAAAAACAATCCATATTATTCGCGAACAGACCGCACCAAGTTGAATGTCCCGAATTCTGAATGGAAAGAAATTCTTTCTGCCGATGTGTATGCGGTGGCTCGTGAAGCGGGAACCGAAAGACCAGGAACTGGCAAATACAATGTTTACGATGAAAAAGGGGAATACTACTGCGTGGTTTGTGGCAATCATTTGTTTCGCTCCGATGCTAAATTTGCTTCATCATGTGGCTGGCCAAGTTTCTTTGAAGCAGATAAAGAAGGAACGGCCTACAAGAGAGATTCTACCTACGGCATGGAAAGAATTGAAGTGGTTTGTAAAAGATGCGATTCGCATTTAGGGCATGTTTTTAATGATGGCCCACCCCCAACGGGAACACGATATTGCATGAATTCTGTTAGTTTGGAATTTGTAGGTGATGGTGAAACCGCATCAAAATAATAGCCTTTTTAATTATTACGCCTCATGTTAGAACATTTTTATACATGCCCATACTGTTGGGAAGAAATTTCTGCACTTTTGGATCCTTCCATTTCCAATCAAACGTATATTGAAGATTGTGAAGTTTGTTGTAATCCGATAGAATTGCATGTAATTTTTGAAAACGAAGAATTGGTCGGTTTTGATGCGGTGAATATTGAGCAGTAAATTTTCATAAAAAGGTACGAGCTGATCTAATTAATTCAGGGAAAAAATTTTAAAAATAAAACCTCGACGAAAGCCGAAGTTTTACTTTTAATAAAGATGGTATTTAAGCGATTAAGCCTGCTCTAACTCCACCGTAAAATGGCGCAGAATTTCAGATTCCCAAGTAATATTATATCCTTTTTTAATATCTTCTCGTCTATCAAATACATTTTTAATGGCGACTGCGATATAATCCATATGGTTGTTGGTATATGTTCGGCGTGGAATTGCCAGACGAACCAATTCTAATTTTGGATATCGGTTTTCACGTGTTTCTGGATCGCGGTCTGCTAACAAAGTTCCTATTTCTACGGTTCTAATTCCAGCTTCTTTATAAATTTCATTTGCTAATGTTTGTGCCGGAAATTCTTTTCTCGCAATATGCGGTAAAAAAGTCAAAGAATCGATGAAAACCGCGTGACCACCGATAGGTTTTTGCACGGGGATTCCGAATGCGATAAGTTTATTTCCCAAATATTCCACCTGAGAAATACGGCTTTCTAAATATTCAAATTCTGTAGCTTCGTTTAGTCCAATAGCTAAAGCAGCCATATCTCTTCCCGCCATTCCGCCATAGGTAATGAATCCTTCAAAAATAATTGTGAAATTAGACGCTTTTTTATACACCTCTGCATCATTTAAAGCGATGAACCCACCGATATTTACCAAACCATCTTTTTTTGAACTCATGGTCATTCCCACCCCATAGGAAAATACTTCCTTTGCAATTGCCTTAATGGTTCTGTTTTCCTGGCCTTTTTCTCTCATTTTAATGAAATACGCGTTTTCTGCAAATCTTGCAGAATCGAAATAAATTGGGATACCATAGCGGTCAGAAAGTTCTTTTACCGCTTTTACGTTTTCCAATGAAACGGGTTGCCCGCCGGAAGAGTTACAGGTAATCGTTATTAAACAAAAGGGGATTTGTTCTTTTGGATAACTTTTATAAACGTTTTCTAATTTCTCTAAATCAATATTGCCTTTAAAAAGATAAGGGTCTTCGATATCAAATGCTTCGTCAATTGTACAATCGATTGCATGTGCTTTTCTAATTTCGATATGCCCTTTGGTGGTATCGAAGTGGGTATTTCCAGGAATCACATCACCATCTTTTACGAGAACGGAAAACAATACATTTTCAGCAGCTCTTCCTTGATGCGTTGGGAGTAAATATTTAAAACCAGTAATTTGCTGAACGGTTTCGTGTAGTTTTTCGAAACTTTTGGAGCCGGCGTAACTTTCGTCGCCCGTCATCATGGCGCCCCATTGTTGGTCGCTCATGGCTCCAGTTCCGGAGTCCGTTAACAAGTCGATGAAAACCTGAGAAGACTTTAAATTAAATAAATTATAACGGGCATTATTAAGCCATTCTTCTCTTTCTTTTCTAGTGGATTGGCGAATCTCTTCGACCATTTTTATTCTAAATGGCTCAACGTATGGTAATTTCATGATAATGAAAAATTAAAGATTAATAATTAAAAAGGAGGTTTGTGAAATGATGAGTATTCATATTTAATTATTAATTTTCACTCTGGTGCTTTGAAAACATTGTCGTCGGAATGGAAGCCTGCGACACCACCACTTACAGCAAATTTCATGGCTTGCGCTGCTGTTACATTATTTAAAATAACAATGTTCGTCGCCAAGACAAATACAACCCAGCCAGAAACGGCGTAGGAATGTGGCAAGTAAACCGATACGTAATTGGGGAATCCCACGGAGGAAAGATCACTTTGAGTTAAGAATCCAATCCGCCAAACGTCGGGTTCGTTTGAGGTTTTGATAAGAACGGGCTGGTTAAATTTCTTTTTATCACCCACGAAAGAAGTCATCACATCTTTTAGTGAAGTATAAATGAATTTAATTCCAGGGGTATGTTCTAAGATATAGTCGAAGGTATCTACCACAATACGGCCGATGATAAACTTGCTACCCAAATAACCGATTAAAGTGGTGGAGCAAATAACAATCAAAAAAGTGATGCCCGGATAAAACTGTTCCGATAAAGCGGGGATGATATTATCAATACTCGAAACGATATACCAAATGATCCAAATCGTAAGGGCAAAAGGTCCGATTATGAGCAGTCCTTGGAAAAATGATTTTGCCAAAATATTTAGAATCTGTTCAAATCGAGTTTTTTGCATGGTTTGTCGTTCGGAAATTTATCCATTTAAGACTTGGTAAAAATAGGAAAATTTTAGAGTACTATTAAAAAAATATTAACCGTGTATGGTTTCTTTTTTTCCATAGGATTTGATGATTTCAGCTTCGTAATCCAACCATTCTTCCCAGCGTGCATTTACTTTTTCAACGTCGCCCAATTGTCGGGCAAAACCAATGAAAGTAGTATAATGTCCGGCTTCAGAGATCATCAGGTCTTTATAAAAGGTTTTCAGTTCTTCATCTTTAATATTTTCCGTCAACACTCGAAAGCGTTCGCAACTTCTAGCTTCAATCATGGCTGCAAAAAGCATTCTGTCAATAATATATTCTTTTCGAGTTCCTTGAACAATGAATTTGAAGAGTTGTCCAACGTAATCATCTTTTCTTTCTCTACCGAATTCGTAGCCTCGTTTTTTAATAATTTCATGAACCATTTGGAAATGTTCCAGTTCTTCTTGTGCGATTTTCAAAAGTTCGGTAACGATTTCAGGATATTCTGGGCACATCGTTATGATAGTAATCGCGTTTGTAGTTGCTTTTTGCTCGCACCAAGCGTGATCGGTCAGGATTTCTTCTAGATTTCCTTCTGCAATATTAGCCCAACGAGGATCGGTTAAAAGTCTTAATTTAAACATCTTCTTAATTTTACGGGTAAATTTAATAAATTAAATAGGAGTCTTTACAGCATTTTTATTTATTGAAAACTTATGATGAATTCAGTTCGTTTGAAGATAATGGTTAAAAATGGCATAAATATTGGATAATCAATAGATAACATTAAAAAAATAAACGATTATGAACACTTTATCTTTAAAAAACGGTCTGGAAAAATTTGGAATTTTGATGCTGACTTTTTTCTTCAGCGCCCTAACTTTTGCACAAGAAGCCACTAAAACACCAGATTTAGATGTGGATGTAACCACCACCAAAACTACCACAACAGAAGAGTGGTTCACCAATCCACTCTATTGGGTCATTGGCGGATTGTTTGTGATTATTCTTATTGCGATCATTGCAAGAGGTGGCAAAAAAGGCTAATTCTTGAACGTTAAAAAAATGAAATACTGCTTCAGTTTTACACTGAGGCAGTTTTTTTTCGTAAAAATTGAAGAAGTCGCCAACCTAATGAGTCCACTTTCATCAATCCTTCCGCAATAATGACCGCCAGCAAAATATTAATACCGAAAATCAAAATAAGCGTAATCCCCCAAGGTATACTGTCTTTTATTAAAACGACAACAAAATAAACCAAAGAAGAGCTCATTCCCTGCGCAAAATAATAGAAAATTGCATTTTTTCCAATATAGGTGATGAAGTTGTTTTTGCTGATTTTCAACCTGTTGTATAATACAAATAGGGTTAATGATGAAAAACTGGACCAGAAAACATACAGAAGTTTCGGCGGGAATTTGGCTTTATTCATTTTTAAAAATAATTCTTTCCCGTCATTCCAGAAGAGGAAAACGAGGATGAAAAGTAAGATTGCATAAAGAGAAGCAGCCCATTTTGTAGGAATTTTCTTTCCCTTTAATTGGTGCCCAATTAAGAAAACCCCCAAATACAACGCGACATAACCCACCTGCCCTGTTGGGTAAAATTGCGGAAAAACATTGAAGAATAAAGTTAAACCGAGGCATAATCCAATAAACCAATTGAGGTGCTTCGGAAAAAATCTAAGTATTAAAACACCAAAGACCGTCAAAATAAAATAGACTTTAAGGTACCAGAAGCTTCCCATCACCACGGGAAAAGTATCCGCATTTGTATATTGATGAAGATACCAATTACCGAGATTTTGCCATTGCGGGACATCGGAGATGTTTTGCGGAACATATTTAGAGCCAAAGGTTGAATAGAATGCTCTCATCCAATCTAATCCAAAAAAATGCAAGCCGAATACTTTAAAAATATAATCAAGGAAGAACAGAAAAGTTACGAAAATCATAAAGGTAATCTGTAACTTCAACAATCTATAGAATGTTTTTTCAATATTTCCGCCAGAAGTGATTCCACTTAAAGCATAAAACAAAGGAACATCTATTAATAAGGACAAAACCCGAACTTCTGTGGGAACATAAAATTGGCCAGACCAAAATACGGTATGAATAAAAATAATGGCAAGGGTGGCGAAACCTTTGGCAAAATCAATGTAGAGATCTCTTTTCATATATCAATTACCCGTTGTGCATTTAGAAATATAGGAAAAAAGATTGTTCATTTGATTAAAAAATCGTATATTTACCTGACTACCAATCACTTAAATACATGAACAATCTC
>NZ_JAUFQB010000007.1 GCF_030409525.1 Kaistella yonginensis
ACCAAAAACAAAGCTCCCTTAAATCGCTTTAAAAGAGGTCGTTTTTTGTTATAAATTTTGGGTAATCTCGAAAATATTGGGGTTGTGCAACGGTTACCGATGTTAGCAGGCGTATCTTTCTACAAGTTAATTCCGAGTTCTAATTTTCCACCAAGTCCGATTTCCACAATTCTTTGCAAAGTTGAAAGTCGAACATCATTTATGTTATTTTCTACTTTTGAAATATAACCTTTATTTGTCCCGCATTTTTTGGCGAGTTGTTCTTGGGTCATTCCTTGGTCAAGTCGGGCTTGATGAATTAAAACTCCATATTTAAAGTCCTCAAAACCTTTTTCAAATTCATCTCTTTTTTCTGTTCCTTTATTTCCGTATTCTTTGTCGATAAGTTCGTCCAAAGAAGTTAGGTTTTTATTTTTTGCCGTTGCCATAATTTTTATTTTAATTTTAAGAATTAAATTTTTCCAATTCATATTCCATTTTAATCTTTAATGCTTTTTCAATTTCCCTTTTCGGTGTCTTTTGAGTTTTCTTTTGAAATCCATTCGTTAAGACAACCAATTTTCCTTCATCAAAAAAGCAAAATATTCTGAAAATATTATTTCCAATTTGAACCCTGATTTCATAAAGTCCGTTTGTTCCCTCCAAATGTTTAAAATATTCAGCAGGAATTTTGTCAATAGTTTCAACTATTTTTAATGTCCAAATTATTTTATGTTTTACTTTCTGATTTTGCTTGTCAAAAAATTCATTAAAATAATTTTTATAAATAAAAACATTTCTGACTTTAGGTTCATTCATTCTATAAACAAAAATACAAAAAGTTGTTCAATTAAACAACTTTTATTTTACGCGATACTTTCTGATATGTCTGCTAACGTTTCGCAGCTATAAGAAGTTGGCGATTTCGAAGCACAAAACTGTCAACCTGCACGAAAGTTTGATTGAAAAAATAAACTTCATTTAACCACTGAACCGCCAATTTCTTATAGGTGCTGTTACAAGCTGGCGTTCTTTGTTTATAGCTTCTCATAAATTTCTGTCGCCACAATTTTACTGTTTTTAATTGTCGATTCGTTTGTAATATCCACAAATCCGAGCTTACATTTTTTACCTAAATTGTCAAAATGAAATATCCCGAAATTGCTGTCTATTTGATTGGTTTTCGGATAAAGCAATAATGTTTTTTCGGCTCTCCAATGCAGATTATAAACGAACATCTGCTTTAAATCATCGTCTGAAGGATTATTGGCTTCAATAATTTTCCATTTTGTGTCGATTACAAAAGTTTCGTATTCTGTTTTCAAAACAATGTCGGGACGAATGCGTTTGTTTTCCCAAAACTTGTCGGAATTTTGAAATGATACTTCGATTTTATCTTTTTTGTGTTTTTGAAGAATGCGGAAAATATATTCTTCCCACAACGCATTCATATCAAATAAAAGCGTGAGTAAATTGTCGTTACCATAATTCAAACTTGGCGAATAATTCAAAATGATAATTTTGGCAATATCTATCGCTTTTTGATAATCGTAATTTTTTCTGTCGATTATGATTTTGTCAAAATGCTTTTTTTGAATATTGATATTTTCAAAGTCTTGAAATTCATAAAGTAAACGATTCAATTTGTCTTTTAATGAGTCATTTACGAAAGTCTTTAAAACCAATAAACCTTTGAGCAAAATCTGGTGTAACAAATGGTTTTTGTCATAAACCTGATGTTCACAATAAAAATGTTCTTTATGAACTAAATTTTGCTGAATGTTTTGAGCGAAAAGTAATTTGCCTTTCAGTGAATTTTGATTGGATTGTTTTTTTTGGTATTTCTTTATCAAACCTTTTTTTACCAATCGTTCGACTTCGTTTAAATAAAGTTCAAAATAAACATCTAAAATCGATTGATACCGTTTTTTGAGTTGAGTTTCGGAAATAGATTCGACTTGAATGTGTTTGCAGACTTTGAGCATATTTAGCAACACATTTTGCCAAAGATTTTTGTCTGCATTTTCGTTGTTGTCTGCTTTTGGAAGAATTTCAATCGTTAAGCCACCAATTTGAATCACACCAACGTAACTCCCGAAACGAATTCCTTTGTGAATAATCGTAAAGTATTTGTTTTGGTGCAATTCATTGAATTTTACCATTGCATCAAAATGATGTTTTCGGAAAATTCCCGAATCATCGTATCGTAATTTTTGATACTCGAATACTTGTATAAACTTTTTATTATTCATACGTTAATCCTCGTAAACCGAAATAAATGTGCTTTCGTTCCAATACTCAAAAGGCGTGAAGCGATACACTTTTTTATCTTCCAAAAAGTCATTTTCATAAGCGAAATTTTTAGGAAATTTTGCCGTGTTTTCTTCTTGAAAAATGAAATTTCCACCCAAAACCAAACCAATTTTTCCGAAATCGCCATAAAAATATTCTTCCAAAAGTGGAATGATTTTGTCTTTGAAAACCAACTTCAAATCGTCTAAATTTTGGATTCCGATAAAATAAGAATGACCGATTTGGTGGTCTTTATCAATCAATACTTCAATGCGTTGGTTTATTGTTTCCAACAATTGTTTCAAATTCACGTCTTGATATTCTGAATCCAACAAGATTTCGGGGTTAGGTTGCATTTCCGTAAACGAAAAACGTCTTCTCAAAGCGGTGTCCAAGGCTTCTACACTTCGGTCGGCTGTGTTCATCGTACCGATGATGTCTACATTTTTTGGAACTCCAAATTCTCTCTTTGAATAAGGAAGTTTCACTTTAAGTTCGTTGGCTGCACCAATTCTCTTGTCGGATTCAATCAACGTAATCAATTCTCCGAAAATAGCCGAAACGTTTCCTCGGTTGATTTCATCTATAAAAATGGCATAGCGATTTTCCGGGTCGCTTTGAGCTTTCAGGCATAGATCCTTAAAGATTCCATTTTCAATCTGATATGAAATAGCTTCTTTACCTTCTTCCATAACAGGCTTTATGCCTTCAATAAAATCTTCGTAAGAAAATGATTGGTGGAAAGTTGTAAATACATAATGTTTGATTTCTTTATTGGGATTCGGTTTGAAGTTATTGACAGAATCAAGAATACCGTAAATTTCGGGAGCTTGTTCTTTTAAATCGGTTTCGAGCAATTCCCATTTTTTTTCTTTTGTTTTATCAAAAATGTACGGTGTTTGTCTTTGTGTGTAATTAACCGTTTCTGATTCAATTATGGTGTGAAATTGCAAGTTGCCCCAAAGCGTTGCCCGAACATTTTTTGATTCTGATAAAATCGCTTTTTTGGAAACCCATCTGTTTTCTAAAATATCATTGACCTTACTCGTTCCCATTTCTAAAAGAGCCAAAGCAATGGCTTGCCACCAAGTCAATCCACTTACAATTTCTTCAAAATAGGATTCAGGACTTATACTTTTTTCAGAAATTGTGTACTTAGGAAAATACTCATTTCTTAGCGTGTACGTTTTTCCTGTTCCTGGAGCACCAAACAAAATTTGATTGAGTGGAGTTTTTTTATTGGATTTTATGCTTTTCATTGGTTTTTCCGTTGTTGTTTGATAATCCAATTGGCTCAAAATTTCTTTTCTGAAATCTATATCAAAAGCCATTTGTTCCAAATCTTTTTTGTTGTACTTGGAATATCCTGAAATTTGCGTGCGATTAAGTACTTGCTCAACTGCATCAAACACCTTTGCTTGATGATTAGCAATTTCTAAAATATTATCTGTGCCGTTCCAAAATGCAGTTGGATTCCCGTTAAAATTAGAATGCTTCTTAGTTAAAGCTTCAGTAGATATAGCACCAAATGTTAATTCAGTACTATTCGAATTGTTAACTTGGAGAATGTATCTTTGACCTATTGTAAATACAATAAATTTTTTGTTTCTAAAATTAAAAACCAATCTTTGGTCATTTTGTTGTAAATCGAATTTTTCAATGATTTTATCTAAAAATTCATAGTATTCCTCCAAATCTTTTCGATTAAAATCCTTCAATAGACTGACTAAATCTGTTTCTTTAAAATCTTCTCTAAAAACGACATACAAAATATTCTGAATCATTAAATACTTATCGTCCCAATTTGGTTTTTGATAGAATTTTCGATACGTGTTAATGAAATTATCGTCCAATAAATTTTCTTTGATGATTTGTTCCGAGAACTCTTGTAAATGCAAAAAACGTTCTCCCGATTTTTTAGATTTGATATTCAGTTGTTCACAGAAGTTTTTGTAATAATCTGCCTTGTACAACATATATTTTTCAGGAAAACGAAAAGCAAGATAAACGGAAATTGTTCGTTCATCTTGTTGAGCGTTGATATTGGTTCGGTTTAATACTTGTTTAATTCTCGGCAATAATTTCTCTGATTCGACTTGAAAGGTTTTTATTCTTTGAGTAATTTCTGCCGATTCGTCATATAGATTCCGAAATATTTCTTTTGTTTCTTCGGGGAAGTTTTGGGCTGATTTTTCGATAAAACCCCAAGAGTTCTGATAAAGTAAGTTAGATACTTTGCTAAAAGAAACCCGAAACATCTGATAAAAATCGTCCGCTTCTAAATTCCAATTTTGCTGAAATTTATTTATCGCTAAATACTTATATGCTTCGTTTGGTTCTCCGTTTTCTTCTAAAATGTCGATATATTTCTCAATCAATTCAGAAGCTATATTTTTTAGCTTTTCAGTCATTTCTGTTTCAGTTCTTTTTTTAGCACGGTCGTTCTACGCTTGCCTGTAACTTGTTTATAGGTCTTACTTTGTCAGACAAATACAACGTATTTGGTAGGTATTTGTCGGATTTTCATGAGACTTATTTCTGATTACTAAGATATATTTTTTTCTTTATAAATTGAAAAATATTCTTCATTTGGAAATTTTAATAGTGTTTTCGTGTAAAAAAATAGAGAAATCTACAATATCCTTTTATATAAACAAACTGTTTTAAGCTTTTAGAGTGAACAATGCCCTGGGTTTTAGCCCAGATCGAAGGGAAAATCCTGTCATTGCTGACCAAGTTTTTCTAGGGAGCGCTTCCTGGGTGGCAATGACAGATTGGAATGAAGAGCTGGACGGGTTATGGTAAGTAGCAAAAACTGGCGTGCTCCAAAGAATCAACTAAAGAAATCTAACATTCGGCGACGTTCACTGCGATGGCGAGTCCTCCTTCTGAGGTTTCTTTGAAACGATCGTTCATGCTCAGCGCAGTTTCCCACATCGACTGGATCACCTCATCTAAGGTGACGCGCGCTTTGGTTGGGTCAGATTCCAGCGCGATATTTGCCGCCGTAATGGCTTTCATCGCTCCCATTGAATTGCGCTCGATACACGGGATTTGCACTAAACCCCCGATCGGATCGCAGGTCATGCCCAAATGATGCTCCATGGCGATTTCGGCGGCCATTTGAACTTGCCCTGGCGAGCCGCCCATAATTTCGGTTAAGCCCGCAGCAGCCATGGCAGAGGAAACACCGATTTCTGCCTGACAACCACCCATTGCTGCAGAAATGGTGGCGTTCTTCTTGAAAAGGGTTCCAATTTCACCAGCAACCAAGAGAAAACGAATCACATGTTCATCGCTTTTAAATTCGGTAAAAACCTGTGAATACATGAGTACCGCCGGAATGACGCCGCTTGCACCGTTGGTTGGCGCGGTAATTATGCGGCCAAAGCTGGCATTTTCTTCGTTCACGGCCAATGCAAAGCAAGAAACCCATTTGTTGATATTGGTGAAGCTTAAGTCTGCATCAACAAGATATTGGTACCATTCGCCGATGTTTTTATAGATATTTTCGCCCAGTAATTTTCTGTTTAATCCAGCAGCACGGCGGGTTACATTTAAGCCACCCGGAAGCACGCCTTCTTTGTTGACGCCTTTGTAAATACATTCTTTGATTTGCTGCCAGATATATAGCGCTTCCTGCTCGGTTTCTTCTTTGGTGCGCCACGATTCTTCATTGAGAAAGACCAAATCTGAGATTTTAGCCAATCCTAATTTAGCCATATTTTTATCGATGTCTTTTCCGTTGTGGCAAGGATAAAGTGTTCGGGTACAATTGTTTTCGTAGGAATTGGCTTGTTGGGTGGCAATGAATCCCCCACCGATGGAATAATAATCCTGCACTAATTCCTCGCCATTTTGGAACACCGCTTTGAAGATCATGCCGTTCGGGTGAAAGTCCAGCGATTTGGTTTTATTTAAAATAAGATGGTGACCGTAAACGAAAGGAATCACTTTTTCACCACCCAAGTTAAGGGAGTTGGATGATTTGATGATGGCGACTTTATCCTCAATTTTAGACGTGTCAATCTGTTTGAAATTTTCGCCGGAAAGCCCGAGCATACCGGCAATATCTGTTCCGTGGCCGATTCCGGTTTTGGCGAGCGAGCCGAAAAATTCTACAAAGACTTCTGTAACTTCTTGCAGCTGATAATCGGTTCTTATTTTTCTTAAAAAGCTTTCGGCCGCATTCCAAGGTCCCATGGTGTGCGAACTGGAGGGTCCTATTCCCACTTTTATAATTTCAAAAACGCTGATTGATTCCATTATATTTTATACGCATTAAGCATTAAACCAGATTGACTTATTGACAAAGATAATTCTATTTTTAAGATTCCAAAATCAAACCGTTGCAGTACAATAAGGATTAAAAAATAGCATGGTTTGCCTTTTCTATGTCCCTTTGGTTTATTGAAAAATTTCTGCTAGTATTTGTGAAACCTGCTTTGGTTTGGTCGCCGGAAAAAGATGGGTTCCATTTTGAACAACATAATCGGGCTTTGAATATTTTGGTGGAAATACAATGTCTTTGCTACCCAAAATTTGGATTACTTTTGGGTTTTCATCAAATTTCCAAGCAGAAACCTTTTCAATGCCCCACTTTAAATAGTAAGGATCGGTGACTTGCAAATACTGCATGAGTTTCGGGTTTTTGGGATCTACAATTTTTCTGGCAAAAGAGTATGCTGCGGCAGAGTTTAGGCTGAACATGCTTTGAGGCAAATACCTGGCAATTTTTGTACGCTCACCGAATTTAATGAACCTGGATTTTTCTTTATCAGATTTAATGCTTCCCAGAATGACTACTTTTTCTGCCGGTTTAATCTTGTCGATTTCCTGCACGATAATTCCACCGAACGAATATCCCAGCAGGCAAAAAGGTTCAGACTCATCGATTCGATCCGCCATTCTGTTCACATAATGAAGGAAATCTTCTTGGTTTTCGGGAATAAGCCAATCGAGAAAAACAACTTGGAGTTGTTGGGGAAAAGTAATTTTTTCCAAGACTTTAAAATCGGCACCAAGGCCGCTGATCACATAAAGTTTCATCCCTCAAAAATAGAAAAAAGAGCAGACAATGCTGCTCTTTCTAACGTATTATTTTAGGAAATTTATTTCGCTGTAATAGTAATAATCATATCGATATCATCTTTAATAACAACATCTTTTGCAGGAGATGCATAGGCGATATCAAATTTCTGACGGTCAAAAGTGAATTTATCTGAAACCATTGTCAGAACACCTTTGTTTAAAGAAATTTTTGCAGGGAAAGCCACCGGATTGGTTTTGTTTTTTGCCGTAAGATTTCCGTAAACCATGTATGGGAATGCTTTGTTATTGTTCTTTTTTACCGATGTAATTTTATACGTCGCCGAGGGAAATTTATCCGTTTCGAAAAAATCACCGTTTTTTAAGTGGTTGTTTAATTTTGTTTGGTACTCTCCGGTAAGATCAGTTGCATTGATGGTGGTCATATCCAAGGCAAAAGTTCCGCCTACGATATTATACCCTTTCATCACCACCTCACCAGATTTTAAATTAAGGTTTCCGTTGTGCGATGAAGCTTCGGTTTTTGCTAATTTATACCCAAACCATTGAATGTTTGAACTGACCACTTTTTTGGTTTGACCAAACATTATTCCTCCGGCTAAAAGCGCCGCTAATACTAAATTCTTCATTGTTATTTATTAAAATTTGAATTGCAAAAGTATCTAAATTTTCAATGATAATGAATTGATGTAGGATAAGAAAGTATTATTGTATTTAAATAAAACCCGATTTTCTAGTCGTCGTTAAGATGAAAATAGCTTTAAAATGAAAAATTTGGGAAAAGATAAACTCCGCGTTGAGGCGGAGTTTTTTGAATCATCAGAAGGATTATTTATTATAAAAAGCGGCGTAAATTGCTGCGCCATTTATAATTGTTTTTTCATCTTTCACCAAATAAATTGGAATATCTTTTAGCACATTTTCCATCTTATCACTGATGATGAAATTTTTATAAAAGACACTGTTGTTGAGGAATTGCTCTAGCATTACCGGGATTTCGCCACTTAGAAATAACCCTCCGGTTGCTTTCATCTTTAGCACCAAACTATTGGCTTCGCGCGCCAGAAAAACCAGAAACGTTTCGATGGTCATGGTGCAAATTCGATCTCGTTTATCAATCGCACCCTGAATAATTGCTTTTGTAAAATTACCGGCCTCTATTTCTTGTGTTAACCACTCTGGCTGCACCTGTCGTTTTACATCTCGTAAAAAACGATAGACATTAAACAAACCACCCGTAGACAGTACAGATTCCCAACTTACAATGCCATAAATTTTTTGTAGAAAAGAATAAAATTCTACTTCATCATTGGTTCGTGGGGAAAATTCGCAATGACCACCTTCCGTAGCAAAAGGTCTTAAAAAACTACCGTCCCAAAACAGCGCAGCTTCTCCCAATCCTTCACCCGGAGCTAATAGGACCGCATTTCCTGGTGTAAAATTTCCAGAATCGTGAATTTTTACAAAATCATCTTGGGCAACATGTTGCAAACCGTAGGCAGAAGCTTCTAAATCATTGATTAGGAACACCTCTTTAATTCCGGTTTGATTTTTAATATCGTCGGCATCTAATGCCCACGGCAAACGTTGTGGAGCGCTTTTACCACCGATAACGGGACCTGGTACCGCAACCGCGATTTTAGTTATATTTTCTAAAGAATGATCGGCAATAAATTGATTGACCATCTCGGCAAAGGAATCGAATTCTTTGGTAGCATAGGCTTTTTCTGTTTTCAAAAAAACATTTCTGTTTTCTGTACTGTAGTATCCTAGTACCGTTGTTTTTTCTCTAAGATCGGCAGCAATTAATGCGACTTTATCATTGATTTCCGCCGTAATTCCAGGTAAAAAAAGTTTGAATTTATTTTTAGTATCCATGTTGTAGTGTTATCAACCAAAGATAATAATTGTTTTTAAAAAACAGCTTAAAAATTAAAAAAACCTCCTCTAATTAAAGAGAAGGTTATGGTATTTACAATAGGATATTAATTTCCTAAAGGAATATTGTAGCCAACACCTACCCCTATTGCGCCAGCGTTATACTTTTGCGTTCCGATTTCTCCAGTACTTCCAGTGAAGGTTTTCTGATAGTTTAATGAGAAGTTCCAATCTTGGTTGTGGTACCCTATTTCCGGTTTAATATAAAAACCACCATCAGGTCTTGCAGTGTTTGTGACATCATTGGCAGCCACTTTATCATCACCAACAATGAGACCGTACCCTAAATCTGTACCTAAATAAAAACCTGTCTGTTTCGGGTATACTCTAATTAATGCTGCTACAGGAATTACCCCAAAATCATTATTATCATAATTTACGCCACCAACATTATTTTCTCTACCGAAAAAGTGGTTATATCCTGTTGCGATCCCTAAACCAAAACCTGGCATTACTAAGTTTTGATAAGATAAATCTACCCCTACAGTTCCACCTGCATTTTCTGCTGGAACGGCAATACCTCCATTGATTCCAACTTTAAGCATGTTGTTCATGTCTGCACTTTGTGCGCTCATCAGTCCTGCTGCAATTAATCCTAAGGCAAGGATTGATTTTTTCATTGATTTCATAATTCTAAATTTTAATTTTACTGGTGGATTACATGTCAAAATCATGCCAAAATGAAAAAATACTGTTAGAAATTAAGTCGGATAATAACGCAACATTCTAATTAACAATGATTTACAACATCAATAAATTCAAACGTACATTTAGATTTCAATCTGTATTTATTAAAAAAAGAGGTAGGAAAATTCTTCATTGACCAAAAAAAGAGCTGATCATTGATCAACTCCTCGTTTGCATTGTAAAGAAAATTCTAAAGATTTTCCAAAGCTTGCTGAACATCAAAATAAGCGCCGCCATTATAAACTTGATCTAAACCTTCTGATTTAAAGAATTCTGCTGCTTTACCGCTTCTGTTGCCACTTCTACAGAAAAATATTATTGGTCCGGCAAGTTTTACAACCTCTTGCTTACGGTCAACAATTTCCCCCAATGGTATATTTTGCGCAGCTTCTATTTGTCCATCCATTTCTAGTTCCATTGGTTCGCGAACATCAATAAGGTGGTAGTTTCCTGATTTCAAAATTTCTTCAATAGCCATTTTTGTATTTTTAAAGGTTAAATAAAATTAAGCGACAAATTTATAAAATATTGTTAGTTTTGCAACCTAATCTATGGTACAAAGTCCAGAATTTAACGCTAAACTCATCAAAACCAAAGCCAAAAAATTTGGTTTTGAGAATTGTGGAATTTCACGAGCAGATTTTTTAGCAGACGATGCGCAGCCGTTTGAAAGTTGGCTGACTAAGAATTTTCAAGGGGAAATGTCTTACATGGAAAATCATTTTGACAAACGCTTGGATCCCCGTTTGCTGGTTGAAGGTTCAAAATCGGTAATTTCTCTTTCCTATAATTATTTCCCAGGTGAAGAATTGTTTGGCCTTGAGCAGCTAAAAATTTCGAAATACGCTTACGGTGAGGATTACCATGAAATCATAAAAGAAATTTTGCGGGAAATGGTGGCAGAACTTCAAGCAGAAATTGGTGATTTTCAATACCGGGTTTTTACGGATTCTGCACCTATTTTAGAAAGAAGTTGGGCCAGAAAATCCGGAATTGGCTGGGTTGGAAAAAATGCAAACCTTATTACCAAACAATCGGGGTCTTTTTATTTTTTGGCGGAAATCATCTGCGATTTAAATTTACAAGAAGACCACCCTACCACCGATCACTGTGGTACTTGCCGAAAATGCATTGAGGCCTGCCCTACTCAAGCCATCGTTTCAGACCGTGTTATTGATGGCAGCAAATGTATTTCCTACGCCACCATCGAATTGAAGAATGAAATCCCGGCACATTTTAAAGGGAAGATGGAAGATTGGATGTTTGGTTGCGATATTTGTCAGGATGTCTGCCCGTGGAATCGGTTTGCCAAACCTCATCAACAAGAAAAGTTTACGCCAAATCCTGTGCTTAAAAATATCGATAAATCGCAATGGCAAGAACTTTCCCAAGAACTTTTTTCGGAACTATTTCGGAAATCTCCCGTAAAGAGAACGAAATTTGCAGGGTTAAAAAGAAATATAGATTTTCTGACTAATGCAGAGCATTTAAATTTTGAAAAATAATCAACATTAATCAAAAATACACAACCCTTGAAAAAAACACTTCAGATTATTCTTAAAAGTTTAGCAACCATTTTAGGTTTGGTTTTGCTCTATGTGATTTCAGCGCTCATTATTCCTTTAATTCCGGTTAAGAAAAAAGCAACCAAAGAACCGTCCACCATTCCGATTTATATTTACACCAATGGTGTTCATACCGATATTGTTCTTCCTCTTAAAAATGATCAAATGGATTGGAGTAAAAAAATACCGTTCGACAATACGGTTTCTAAAAGTTCAGATTTCAATTATGTTGGAATTGGTTGGGGCGATAAAGGATTCTATTTGGACACCCCAACTTGGGCGGAATTAAAAGTTTCTACCGCTTTTTACGCTGCTTTTTGGTTGGGAGATTCGGCCATGCATTGTACTTTTTATAAAGAAATGACAGAAGGTGAGGACTGTAAAAAAATAATGATTACCGAGATCCAATATGCTGATTTAATTAAATTCATAGACTCAAAATTTGATAAAAATAAGAAGGGCGAAAATATTTTGATTCCAACAAAAGCAGTTTATGGGAAAGACGACGCTTTTTACGAGGCCAAAGGAAGCTATAGTTTTCTTTACACCTGCAATACTTGGACGAATGATGGTTTGAAAGTGGCCGGACAAAAAGCAGCACTTTGGGTTCCTACTGATTTCGGCATATTTTATCATTATCAATAAAAAGGTGATTAATAAATTAATAAAGGCGTATACTTTACACATTTTGGAAGGAATTTATCATTAATCCCAACCACCAACATTCCTGCTAATCTTTACCATTTAGACCGTTGGTTCGTTTATTTTCTTAAAATCAAAGGGTTAAGATTTGTCTAAACGTAAAATTTTCCTTATTTTTAAAGCTTAGCCTAAATCAATACTTTATATGAAGCGACTACAAATCTCCATTTTTCTTGTCTTAATTTTCAATATTAGCTTCACTACTATACTCTCGGCCCAAAACGTTCTACAAAAAACAGATTCTTTACGGGTTGGTGTCGCAGGAACTGCTCCATTTGTTTTTACGGAAAAAGGAAATCCTGATTCTCAAGGAATATCAGTAAATATTTGGGATAAAATTGCAGATCATTTACAATGGAATTATCAATACAAACCATATAAAACGGTTAATCTTGCTTTAGATGCACTGAAAAAAGGAGAAATCGATATGGTTGTAGGTCCAGTGACTATTAATTCTGACCGGCTTGATCACTTTAGATTTTCACAGCCTTTTTACCAATCAAGTTTAGCCATCGCTTATAAAGAAGGGCAGTTTAGCATTTGGAACGTTTTCAAGTTACTATTCAGTGTGAAACTGCTTTTTGCTATTGGAATTTTCCTCATTATTCTCGCTATTGTGGGCACGCTTTTATGGCTGGCAGAAAGAAAAGCCTCGCCGGATCAATTCTCCGCCGAAGCTGCCAAAGGAATAGGCACGGGAATGTGGTTAGCGATCGTAACGATGAGCACCACAGGTTATGGTGACAAAGCACCGGTTACTTTAATGGGTCGTATCATCGCGGGAACGTGGATGATTGTGTCGATTATTTCGGCGACCTCGATGATTGCTGGAATTGCTAGTGTCTTAACATTTTCAAATTTTCAATCTGGTGACATTAAAAACATTGAACAATTGAATGGTAAAAGAGTGGCAACGATTTCGGGTTCGCCTTCTATTTCGTTTTTAAAGGAATATAATATTAGAATAAATGCTGTTGAGAACTTAGAAGAAGCAATTATTTTATTAAATAATAAGCAAGTCGATGCTATTGTTTATGATCGACCGCAGTTGATGTATTACATTAATAATCATAAAGAAGAAGATTTGGAAATAGCCACCGCCGAGTATTACCAACAAGGCTACGGTTTTGCATTTCCCAAAGACAGTAAATTAATTTACAACGTTAATAGAACGCTGTTGGAATTGGCAGAAAACCAAGAACTTGCTGAAATTACGGCAGAATATTTAGGCAAATAAATAGTACTCTAAAACCGTATTTAAATACAGTTAATCTGATTCATTTCAAGCAAAAAAACCAAAATTTTCAATTTGGTTTAAGATGATTGTAAAGTTTAATTGGTGATTATAGCAAAATGAAATCATTATTTTAAATATTCCCTTTAAAAATTAGACGAGCCACAAAAAAATTCCCACGGACAGGAACTTTAAAAGATTGAAATGCTATTTTCATTCTTTGGTATCTAAGCTAAATACAAGATCCAATTCATCTTTAACATAGATGATCCCTCCCATTTTTTTGGGCGGAATGATTTTAAAATCAGAAAATTTTACTCTTTTATTTCCAACTAATCTGTTATTATAGTAGGAAAAATCGATGTTGTATTTTCTGGCTACGGTCATCATTTTCACTTCTACTACTGCTTCAAATTTATTAGAATTTGTTTTAGTAAATTCTAAAAATTTTATATCTAAATGAGGATATTTTTCTGATTTCAATACCTTTCTAAAATCAGTGGTCATCATTTTATTTCGGCAATCAAAATCTTCTATCAACAAACTGATATTTGGTATTTTGTTTCCATTGATAGAAATAACAGAATTGGAATTTTTAAAGTTGGGAATACTGCATTTAAAGGTACTCACATTGGTCCAACCATTAATTTCCAAGCCATTATTTTGAGCAGAAATAGTAATGAACAAGAAAAGAAGTAATGCTATGATGATTTTATTTCTCATGATAATCGATAGAAAAAGGGGTTAAAAAATCAACCCCTTTTTTTTACAATATTAATTAATTAAAAACCGATGGTTGCTTCAAACATAAATCCGTTGAACTTCCCTCCTCTTAGCGCACTTGTTGCACCCCAAACTGCATCATCATTATATTTTTGAGAAATATATTCTACTTTTGCAAGAACGTTTTTGGTCATATACCAACCACCACCTAAGTTCAGTCTATCGATTTTTCTTTCAGCAGAAACATCGTCATCTTTACCACTCACATCATTATATCTACCTCCTACGTAGAATTGTTCTTTTCCACCAAATCGGTATAATAACTCTGCGCCTAACTGCGTGAAATTACCATCAGTAGGTCTTTCTGTTAAACCACTAGCTTTGTTACCAGAAACATATTCATAAACTCCAAAGAATTCTAAACCTTGATATTTAATAAATGGATTAATTTGGAACGCTTGCATTTTTTTGAAACCTGGATTAAATCTACCTGTGGCGTAATTGTTCATTCCCATCAGATCATTTTGAGTTAAGAGAACATAATAGTAGCGGCTTCCTGCTCTGTCTGAACTATATAGATAACCACCAGTACTCAATCCATTGGTCTGAATGAAAGAGCCTGTAAGTCTAACTCTTAAATCTTGGCTAATTTGTTTGTCGTAACCGATTTTTGCATAAACAGAAGGCGAATTCCAGTTTGCTCCTTTTACGGCCGTTTGGTTTAATTTACCGTTAGATATCCCTACCATCCCTATGAAGTTGTTATAGAAACCGTAGGCTTCACCAAATGCTTCTGTTGAGAAACTGTCCATGATATAGTTTCCTACAAATGGGTTATTGATTGCTTTTGCGTTATCGGTTCTTCTAAAGTGCGTATCACCGTAGTTAATTTCATCCATACCAATTTTAACTCTCGCATGCTTCATAATATTTGCTGCAAAACCTTCTTTAATAAAATCAAGATCATCTACTTGAATATACCCCCCTTTGACCCATGCTTCGTTGTGGTGACGCGCAGAAAGATATGTTCTTAAATGCATTTTCACCCCTTTTGCTAAATAGGCATTAATATCCAAGTTAGCTGTAGGAAGGTTAAAATCTGAGCCCATTACTTGCAAAGTGTTTGGATTCACCGTTCCTGTAACCATACCGAGTGATGGTGCTTTAGTTTCATGGTCAAGTGCTTGAAATTGTAAGGCGAAGTCCCCACCAACACTTACTTTTACACCATCATACGCTGGAGATTCCCCTTTAGGATCTTCAAACACATTGCGCGCTGATTTTTCTGGAGCCAAATAATCTCTCATCGAGCTAGAATTGTCTTGTGCGCTGATGAAATTAATTCCTGCGACGAACATTGTGAGCATTGAGGCTCTGATTAGCATAGTTTTCATATTGTCAAGTTTAATTGTTTATTGTTTGTTGTTTGTTTGTTATCGGTCTGTATGCAGTAGCTTAGTTCGCTATTGCATTTACAGTTATGGTAATCTCATTTCCTGTTTTGACCGTGTTCATCATGAAAGCTGGCGGCGTTACACCGTAGTCAGACATTTTAATATTGGCCTGACCCCAAACAGTATAAGAATTGCCATTTTTAGTTACATTTACAGGTACTGTGATGGTTTTTACGGTGTTGGTTACCGTTAGTTTTCCGGTCATTGTTCCTTTACCCATATTTACAGCAGTTGCCGTAAAAGAGATATTTGGGTATTTATCTGCTTGAATAGCTTTGTAAGCATTATTATCCATTGCAGATTTTCCACTTTTCAAAGTTTTAGAATTCATGGTATATCGAATATCTTGAATTGAATTTCCAGACACAGTACCAGAAAATGTTCCCGTTGTTGATGTCATCGTCCACGCATGTAATGTAGAGGTACCACTTACAACAGTTTTAACATTATTCGCTGTAATTTTTTGTGCTCCTAACATCACTGAAAACAGTCCGAAAGCAAGAAATAATGTTTTGATGTTTACTAAATTCTTCATTGTATCTAAGTTTAAGTTTTATCGTTGAAATGATCATCATTTTGTAGTACAAAGATAAAATCAATATTACTTAATCAATAGAATTAAAGGTGATATTTTAATTATATAAATCTTATTTAAAAATAACATTAAATATAAACTAAAAAAAAATAATTATTAAAGATAATTTAATAATTAACACGCGTCATTAACTATTTTAATGTAACGATATAATAAAAATGTTATTATTCACTAATGGTACAAATCAAGACCCTTGATAAACGTTGACATAAATCATTGAAAACATATGAAATAAGTAAAATAAAATAAATATATTAAGATGAATTATTATTTAAGCAGCAAACTTATTTTCTTTGAATTCATATTGAAAGAAAAAATATTGATCGACAAAATAGAATCGTTTTGCGTGTAAAAAGAAAAAACAGGCAGAAATCAGTTTGAAATAAAAAACCTCTGACAATCATAGATTACAGAGGTTTCTTGTACCCGGTGCCGGAATCGAACCGGCACATCTTGCGATACTAGAGTTTGAGTCTAGCGCGTCTACCAATTCCGCCAACCGGGCTACTTAAATTGGTGTGCAAATATAGAATTATTTTTTATTTAAGAGAAATCTTTTCGCTAAAATTTTCAACATATTTGAAGCCTACCTTCGTACGTAAACTTAACTATTTGATTATCAAAACTGCAGTTCTAAACCATCATAGGCAAGATGTACATTTTCGGGAAGTTCTCGCTCTATTTCATCATATAAACCAAAATGATGAGAAATATGCGTTAGATATAATTTCTTCGGTTTTAACTCTTCAAAAAGTTCTAAAACCTGTGGTAGAATGAAATGTGAAGAATGCAACCCCTCTTTTCGAATACAGTTGAGAATTAAATAATCCAGACCCTTCAATTTGTTCTTTTCCGTTGTCGAAATAAAGCTGGCATCGGTAATATAAGCGAGCTTCTTCAATTTAAAACCAAAAATAGGAATAGTTCCATGAATCACTTCGATGGGGATAATTTCAGTTCCAAGTATTGTGAAATTCTGATTGATTTCATGCAGATTAAATGCAGGTGCACCCGGATATTTCATATCTGCAAATACATAGGGAAAACGCAACCTAATTTCATCGGCTACTCTTTTCTGACAATAAAGATCAATGTTTTTTTTACGCTTAAAAATTAAAGGACGTAAATCATCCAATCCAATAACATGATCATTATGTTCGTGTGTAAGCAACACTGCATCAATTTGTTCTTCTTTATTTTCAAGCATTTGAAGTCGAAAATCAGGACCACAATCGATTAAAATTTTATCTGCTGCTGCAGTCGTTATCAAAGCAGACGATCGGAATCGCCTGTCTTTTGGATTTAAAGAATTACAAACCTCGCAATGGCAGGCAATAACGGGAATTCCCTGTGAAGTTCCACTCCCTAAAAATTTCAACTTCATTTTTTTTCGAGGTTGGTTTAATTTTGGTAAATTTACAAAAAATTACGATTGCCAGTGATTCACCAGAAATTAACACCCAAACAGAAAGCTTTAGAGATTAATCTTGACCAAAACATTTACGGTACATTCGCCGAAATTGGAGCTGGTCAGGAAACAGTGCGTTATTTCTTCAGAGCCGGCGGTGCCTCCCAAACCATTGCAAAAGCCATGTCTGCGTATGACAAAGACTTTAGTGATGCTGTTTACGGAAAAGAAGCCCGAAACAGATACGTGACCCAAAACCGTCTGCGTAAAATGTTGCGGTATGAAGTTTCTTTAATTGAAGAGCGGGTTTCTCGCGAGACTTGTCCGCATAGAAAATTCTTTTCCTACGCTAATACAGTGACTACCATTAATTTCGATAAGACCATGAAAGGTCATGGTTGGGTGGGTATACGATTTCAATGTGATGAAAAAGAAGATTACAATGAAATTGTGTTGCATGTAAAATTTAATGAAAACGATGCTACATTACAGCAAGAAACGCTCGGTAGTCTAGGTGTTAATCTTATTTACGGAGCATTTAATTATTCCGACAATCCTCGCAGAATGATTAATTCTCTTCTCGATGATATTTCCAAAGACAATATAGAAATCGATATGATCGATTTTAGCGGCCCTGCCTTTTCATATGTTGACAATCGCTTAATGAGCCTCCAGCTTGTGAAAAACGGGATGACCGATGCCGTGATTTTCAATTCTGAAGGAAACAACATGTTGCCTGCCGATATTCTTTACAAAAAAAACATTTTTGCTGTACGAGGGAGTTTTAGACCCGTAACCTTAGTCAACATCGATATGTTTGAAAAAGGTCTGAAAATGTTTAAAAATGATTGGGGATGTAGCGAAGATGAAACAGAAGTGCTCTTTGAAATTACCATCGCAAACTTAAGAGCTGCCGGAGATATCGATGAACGAGATTTCCTCGACCGCGTAGATGTTTTAGGAAAATTGGGTTATACGGTAATTATTTCGAACTTCTCAGAATACTATCGATTAATTGACTATTTCGCACCGTACACCAATGGAAAAATCGGTGTTGCAATGGGTGTAAACAATATGCTCGATGTATTTGATGAAAATTATTACGAAAATCTTTCAGGTGGAATCTTGGAAGCATTTGGCAAGTTTTTTAGAAAAGGCATGCGTGTATATCTTTATCCTTACAAAGATCCCGAAACCCATCAGCTATTAACCGCCAATAATTTGAAGGTAAATGATAGTTTGAAAGAACTGTATAAATACTTTAAACTCAACAAAAGAATTGTGGATATTGAGGATTTCAATCCAGATTATTCAGAAATCTATTCCCGAATTATTCTCGATAAAATTGCCAATCATATTCCAGGTTGGGAACAGGAAGTGCCGGAAGGTGTTGCAGATTTAATTAAAGAACGCGGAATGTTTGGTTATAAAGAGGAATTAAAATTAAAAGAATTTTCTTAAAAATAAAAAAATGTCAGAAATAAAAAAACGTCTTTCCATTATATTAGAAAGTCCAAAAGATAATAAGGAAGAGAAACTTCAAAAAATTTGTACTTTGTTGGATCAGGAAATTTCCTATTTCAACTGGACTGGTTTTTATTTTAAAAACGGCGATAAAGAAGAACTGATTTTAGGACCTTACGTTGGTGCTCCAACAGATCACACGATCATTCCTTATGGCAAAGGTATTTGCGGACAGGTAGCAGTTTCTAATGAGACTTTCGTCGTTCCAAATGTTCATGAGCAAGATAATTACTTAAGTTGTTCCATCGCAACCAAAGCAGAAATTGTAGTTCCAATTATGAAAGACGGACAGAATATCGGTCAAATCGATATCGATTCTCACGAATTAGATCCATTCACCACAGAAGACCGCGAAATGCTGGAATGGTTGTGTGAAGAAATAGCAAAGATAATGTAATCAGAAGATTACGTTAAATTAAAAAAGAGTGGATTTTTCCAAGTCCACCCTTTTTTTATATAAAATTATATTATTCTGCCAGATTGGCAATTCCTTTTTTATCCAAACGATAAACTGACCATTCCTCCATGGGTTTTGCTTGCAAAGATTTGTAGAAGTCAATAGCAGGCGTATTCCAGTTGAGCACTGACCACTCCATTCTACCACAATTTTGGGATTTTGCAATTTTTGAGAGTTCCACAAAAAGTTTTTTTCCGTAGCCTTTTCCTCGGTATTCTGGTTCAACAAAAAGATCTTCCAGGTATAAACCCGGCTTCCCAACAAAGGTAGAAAAATTGAAAAAATACAGCGCAAATCCGACTGGTTTTTCGTCTTCTTCGGCAATAATTACTTCGGCATATTTTTTTGTGAAAATATTTTCTAGGAGTTCTTCAACATTGGTTACAACATCGTTTTCCATTTTTTCGTAAACAGCGAGTTTTTTGATGAGATCAAAAATAAGTTGTGAATCTTCTGGATTTGCTTTTCTAATTTGGAACATTTGGTAAAAAATTTATGAGAATCAAAGTTAATGTTTTTGTGAGAAATGTATCGCAAAAATTCTTTCAACCACAAAAGTCACAAAAGTTTTTTCTTTTTAAGTTATTCAAAAGTTAAAAAAGCCACGAATGCACAAATTTTTTTCTTGTTCTGTCAATTATATTTCTGACCTAAAATATTAATGTATTTGGCAAAATAGAGTTTTCAATTTTGCGAGAATTTTGTTGGAAAATCGGGTCGTAACTAGCCCCGATCGAAACGGCATCCTTTTTTGCCGAAATAAAATTTTCTTTTTCGCTACAATTTTTTTGGGCAAAAAAGATATAGTGGAGAGCGGGAAAAAGCTTCAAATAAAAAAAACTAAATTACTTTTCGACGGAGTCAAAAAGCTTCTAAAAAAATTGCTAATTAACCATCCCGTCTTTTTCCTACGGAAAAATCCACGCCTCCAAAGGAGGGGAATTAACACCGCACATTTTCATAAAATAACCTCCGAAAAAATTCGAAGGTCAATTATTATTTATTGCCAAATACTTATTACCTATATTTCATATTTATATCTCGGTATCTAAATCCCAATTTTGTAAATAATCATGAACATGTTTCAGGAACATTCCTCCCAAAGAACCATCTACAACGCGATGATCGTAAGAATGCGACATGAACATGAGATTGCGAATTGCAATCACATCGCCGTCTTTG
Organism: Kaistella yonginensis; assembly: GCF_030409525.1. Classification (GTDB taxonomy): domain Bacteria; phylum Bacteroidota; class Bacteroidia; order Flavobacteriales; family Weeksellaceae; genus Kaistella; species Kaistella yonginensis. Next base: position 20,790 of record NZ_JAUFQB010000007.1, read on the forward strand.
GTTTCCAAAACTGCGGGTTTTTTCACAATGGCTCCAACTGCCAAAATCGCAACTTGTGGTTGTGGAATAATCGGTGTTCCCATGAGATTTCCGAATCCACCGACGTTGGAAATGGTGTAAGTTGCGCCTTGAGTATCTTCGGGTTTTAATTTTTTATTTCTTGCTCGGAAAGCCAAATCATTGATCGCTTTTGCTAAGCCAGAAAGGGAAAGTTGGTCTGCATTTTTGATGACGGGAACGATAAGATTTCCGTCGGGAAGTGCGGTTGCCATTCCGATATTGATGTTTTTCTTTTTGATGATTTTATCGCCATCAACTGAAACATTGATCATCGGGAAATCTTGAATTGCCTTTACAATTGCTTTCACGAAAATCGGCATATAAGTGAGTTTTTCACCTTCTCGTTTTTCGAATAGATCTTTGTGTTTCATTCGCCATTTTACGACATTCGTAACGTCGGTTTCTATAAAAGAAGTAACGTGCGGTGCGGTATGTTTACTTTTCACCATTGCATCGGCAATAATTTTTCGTACGCGATCCATTTGTATAATTTCATCTCCTGCGGCAACTTTTACTGGAGCAGAAACTACAGCGGGAGTTGATGGTGCAGCAGCTTGTGGCGTTACTGCCGCAGTTCTGTTGGCCACAAATGATAAGATGTCTTCCTTGGTAATTCTTCCTTCTAAGCCACTTCCTTTGATCGTTTGCAACTCACTCTCAGAAATTTTTTCTTGTTGTGCTATTGATTTTACGAGTGGAGATAAATATAGATCAGATTCACCAATAGAAGAAGTTAGATTTGCCATTGCCTCTTCTAATCCTTTCACGACCTCTGGTTCTATGGTTGGAATCTGTGTTTTTACTTCCTCCGCAGATTTTGGTTCCTGAGTTTGCTCCGCGATGAGTTCACCCGCACCTGCGACTTCTAAAATCGCAATGGGTTCCCCGATTTTCGCAATTTCATCTTTCTGCTTCAAAATTTTAATTATTTTTCCCGAAACAGGGGTCGGCACATCGGAATCTACTTTATCCGTAGCGATTTCCACCACAGAATCATCTTCATTTACGGTATCTCCTTCGTTAAACATCCAACTGATAATCGTTGCTTCCATCACGCCCTCTCCCATTGAGGGAAGTAGTAGTTTATATTCTGCCATTTTTAATTTCGCTTTTTACAAAGATAAAAATTTTTACCGATTAGGAAATAATGAATTTTCACCTCTATTTTTTACTTATTTTTCAATATTTAAAACTGCAATATTTACCTTTGTATAAATATTTTAAAAAATGAAGAACCTCTATATCATCGCTCTGTTTCATTTTAAAGAAAGTGATTTGCTAGACGCTTTGGAATTATTAAAAAAACTAGTCATTGAAACCCGTAAAGAAGAAGGCTGTAAACAATATGATTTGGTAGAAGATCGCACCAGCAAAGGAGTGTTTTTTATTGTTGAACTTTGGGAAAGTGAGGAACATCACCATCAGCACAATAGCAGCGATCATCTAATGAGTTTCAGAAACCAAGCGGCACCATTGCTAGAAAAGACTGCTGAAGTTTATAAAGGCTATAAAACGTTTTAAGAGATGAAAAAGTTTTCTTTCGCGTTGCTGTTATTTTCAGTTTTTGTATTTTCACAAAAGTACACCACGCAAGAAATTTCCATAATCACCGACGGAAATATTGATACTGCCCTGCCTATTTTTCAAACGGCAGATTCTTTACAGCATCAGGTATTATTAGCACAATCCAGGGATGTAAAACCCAAAGATCGGTATACGAAAATTTTAGTCAACCGCATGAAATTAGCTTTAGTTGCAACAAAAAGTGGTGTGGGCATTGCGGCACCACAAGTCGGAATCAACCGAAATATCGTCTGGGCAAAACGCTTTGACAAAGCAGAAAAACCCTTAGAATATTTTATCAATCCGAAAATTCTATGGCGTTCAGAAGTTTTAAATTTAGGTCTAGAAGGAGATTTATCAATTGAGGTTTTCAGAGAACTTTTTTATAGAAGTCAAGTCATTCAGTTAGAGTATTTTGACCTAGACGGGAAAAAACATACTGAAATTGTGGAAGGCTTTACGGCGGTAATTTTACAACACGAAATCGATCATCTTTCAGGGATTTTAATTTCAGACAAAATTGAGAATCAGAAATTGAAAACTTTTGAAAAAATAGAATTGTACAAAGAGCTTTAGATATTTTAGCACACGGATTTACACAAATTCTTGTAAAGATTTTTTTTGGTCATTCCTTTATTTTGCGTATAATTTTACAGTAACTTAACAAAAAAAGGCACCTTTAGCAAGGTGATTTTAATTTGTCCTCAAATCTGTAAGTGCTGTGAGCATAAAAACGTTAAAAAGTTTTTCTTTAAGAATTAGATCATATTTATAAAGAAAAAATTCGTGTATTTCCTTTTCGGCAGCAAGGATCCTAGCAAAAAACCCAAAGCGTAATTATTAAATAATTTCCGCATCAAAAACTTCACAAAAATATTTTTTAATCTTCTCTTTGAGCTCCAAAATATCGTCTGGAGAAAATTCTCTTTCCAATTCGCGTTTCAGAGAAGTCACGGTTTTATCTTTAATTCCGCATGGAATGATATACTCAAAATAGCGTAAATCCGTATTAATATTGAGCCCGAAACCGTGCATGGTCACCCATTTAGAGGTTTTCACACCCATCGCACAAATTTTTCTGGCGTAGGGTTTTCCTACATCCAGCCACACTCCGGTTTCACCTTCACTTCTTTCACCAATTAAATTATATTCTGCCAAAACGCGAATAATTACTTCTTCTAAATTTCTCATGTATAGAAAAATATCAGATTTGAAATTATCTAAATCCAGAATCGGATATCCAACAAGTTGCCCAAAACCGTGATAGGTAATATCTCCGCCGCGGTTCGTTTTCACAAAAGTGGCATTGATTTCCTTCAACTTTTCAGCATTTGCAAGCATATGATGATCGTCCCCCGATTTTCCAATCGTATACACATGCGGATGCTCTACAAACAATAAATAGTTCGGAGTTTCTTCAGAAACATCATCTGTCCTAAGTCGATTTTTAAGTTTTAAATCGATGATTTCTTTCATTAATTTTTCCTGAAATTCAAAGGCCTGTTCATACGCCATCAAGCCTAATTCCTGAAAATCCAACGTTCTATTTTGTGTGCTTGTCATTTAAATTCAATTTTTTGGGCAATCCCCTCACTACTTGGCACCGTTTTTAGGTCTTCCACCCCAATTCGGGTCGGGCTATCCGTTACAATTCCTCGTTTCGGTGCTCGCTTCGNGCGCCTCTACTCCGGGATTTCCACTTCTATCCCTATTGCGAGATCCTGCTCCCTTTCAACTTTTATTTTAAGAACAAAAATTTATTTTAGTACAAAAGAGGAGTACGAATCGGTTTGCATTTTTTGTTTTCTTTTAAATATTTTCTTTATCGCCTTTGTCTTTAATCAATCTTAGATCTTGGCAGGCAGATTATAAATTTTCTGGCGCAAATTTATAAAATTAGTTTATGATGCTGCGGATAAAATCTTGTCCTTTTGCTTTCCAATCTTTATTTTGCAATAAAATATTCACAAATGCAGTTCCGATAATTCCACCAGCTGCTTTTTCGGTGACTTTATCAAAATCTACTTTATTTTTTATTCCAAATCCAATCATCACAGGATTCTTTAAACCTAGATTAGCCAGTCTGCTCAGATATTCTTCATTGTTAATTTCTTTGGCATTATTTCCTGTGGTGGAGGAACTTGAGACCGCATATAAAAATCCAGAAGAAAGCGAATCCAAATATCGTATCCGTTCATCCGAAGTTTCTGGGGTAACCAAAAAGATAAAGTTGAGCTTAAATTCTTCTAAAATTGCGCGATAATTATTTTCAAATTCTACGGGAGGTAAATCAGGAATAATCAACCCAGAAACTCCCGAATCCCGACATTCCTTGCAGAAGTTTTTAAATCCGAAACTTAAAACGGGATTAATGTAACCCATTAAAACAACTGGTATGTTCATTTCTGATTTCACCGATTTTAATTGTCTAAAAAGTTCAACGATGGTCATTCCGTTTTTCAATGCAATTTCGTGCGCTTTTTGAATCACCGGACCATCCGCAACCGGATCAGAATAAGGCATTCCTATTTCGATATATTCTGCACCTGAATGCTGAATGAGTTTCATTATTTCCGTGGTATCTTCTAAATTGGGAATTCCGGCGGTGAAATAAATATTGAGTTTTTTCATTTTAATAGCTAAATGAATTAAGGTTTTTTATTAAATAAGAGACGAAAAAAAATATAAAGATGGTCATGATTAAGACCGCAATTATTTTTAAAATTCGATTTTCAGCATTGATTTTCGTTGAGATTAAACTAAAGGATTTAATTCCATTAACCAAAGGTTTTCGGTTAAACCACAAAATAATAAGTACAAGTATTTGCAGACTGATTGCGGTATAAAGTGCAGGAATTTCATAAAAATAATCCTGCAAAATAATATTGAAAAGAATGGTTGTTAATACTATAGAACCAATAATTCTGGTTTTAGGAATCAACAGTAAAATAGCACCCAAAATTTCGAAAAAACCCAAAATAAAAACAAATGGTTTTGAAAACGAATAAAAAGTCCACATCACTTTCATCCCGTCTGATACATCATCGCCGATGCCATCAAATTGGTAATACTTTCCGATGCCATAAACGATCATCATTCCAGCAACGTAAAGCGAAAACGACCATTCTAAAAGATTTAAAATTTCTTTGCTTTTCATTTTGAAAGATTTTTCAGATACATTTCCATGTCTTTATCTCCTCTTCCACTCAAACAAATCACCACAACTTCAGTTTTCTCGAATTTCTTTTTATCTAAAACCGCCAAAGCATGGGCAGATTCTAACGCTGGAATAATTCCCTCCATTTTCGTGAGTTCAAAGGCAGATTTCAAGGCTTCATCATCATTAATACTGAAAAATTCTGCCCGGTTTTCTTTGAATAAATTTGCGTGAAAAGGACCAATTCCGGGATAATCTAAACCTGCCGAAATCGAGTGTGGTTCGATAACTTGACCGTCTTTTGTTTGCATCACAATACTTTTACTACCGTGCAGAACACCTAAAGTTCCGAGAAAAGTGGTGGCTGCAGATTTGCCAGAATCGAGACCAAAACCTCCTGCTTCGGCGGCAATTAATTGTACATTTTCTTCATTCACAAAATGGTAGAAAGTCCCGGCAGCATTGCTTCCTCCTCCAACACATGCAATCAAATAATCAGGGTTTTCTCTACCAATTTTTTCTTTCAACTGCCATTTAATTTCCTCCGAAATCACGGATTGAAATCTTGCCACCAAATCCGGAAAAGGATGTGGTCCAACTACACTTCCAATAATGTAATGCGTTGTCGTTGCATTATTAATCCAATCTCGAAGTGCTTCATTCACCGCATCTTTCAAAGTTTTCGAACCTGAAGTCGCAGGAATTACGGTCGCTCCCAACATTTTCATTCTCGCAACATTTGGAGCTTGTCGCGCAATATCGATTTCGCCCATATAAACGATGCATTCCAAATTCATCAAAGCACAGGCTGTTGCCGTTGCAACACCGTGTTGACCGGCTCCAGTTTCTGCAATAATCCGTTTTTTTCCTAATTTTTTAGCGAGTAAAACTTGTCCTAAAGCATTGTTGATTTTATGAGCTCCGGTATGATTTAAATCTTCTCTTTTTAAATAAATTTGAGTTTGGTATTTTTCGCTTAAATTTTGGGCAAAATATAATGGTGTTGAGCGACCAACATAATCTTTTAATAAATCCCGAAACTCTTCTTGAAATTCATTTGAATTGATTATATCTAAATATTTCTCCTGTAATTCTGCAACGTTAGGATAGAGCATTTCTGGCACAAATGCGCCACCAAATTCTCCGTAATAGCCGTTTTTATCCGGGTTTTTGTAATTCATAATTTTAATTTTTCCAGCCACGAAGTGGCGATTTAACAAAGAATAGGATGAAATCCTATTGCTATTTCATACCATTTAATCCCAAAGATATTTTTCATCATATTCCATTTCGTGTTTTTCTAAAATATCCAGAAATTCAGATTTAAAAGTAACCGTTTCATGATGCTTTCGCTGATTAATAATATAATTTTTCATCGCAAACAAATTTCTTCGACTTACAGAAAATCCTCCATAACCATCTTGCCAATAGAATGCTTTATATTTTTCGCCCTTCGTTTTTATCCATTTTGAAGAATGTGCTTTTATTTCCTGCACCAATTTCATTAGAGCAATTTTTCTTGATAACAAACATAGTATATGAATATGATTGTCGGTTCCTCCAATTTGTAAAGCAGGACTTTCAAAATCTTTACAAATACTTGCAATATATTTGAATAATTCTACCTCAATTTTCTCATCAATAAAATCGACTCTGTGTTTTGTACTAAAAACGATATGGATGTAATTTTTGACTAATGACTGTGGCATTTTTTTAAAATTTTATTTTAATAGGATTTCATCTTATCCGTTGTTAATCCGTCGCTTCGCGACTCAACTCATCTACAAATTTCTTTATTTTTTCTAAATCTTTATTTCCGGGGTCGATCTCAAATTTTGAATTAATATCGAGGGAAAATGGTTGATCATTGATCCTTGATAATTGAGTGATATTTTCTTCTGAAATTCCACCACTTAAAAAATAAGGTTGGTCTATTTTTAATTCATTTAAAATCTGCCAATCGAAAGATTTACCTGTTCCGCCGAAAGATTTGGAATCGGTATCGAACAAAAGATTTGAGATTTGAGATTTGAGATTTGAGATTTTTTTAAGTTGATTTTTAACTTCCAACAAATTATTTCCTATTCTAATTACTTTAATAATTTCTATATTTTTTTCCAAGTTTTCCTTTAAATTTGAAATATATTCGTTGTTTTCATCTCCGTGAAGCTGAATGAAATTTAATCCTGCTTTTTTCGAAATATCAATGATTTTTTCTACATTTTCATTCACAAAAACTCCTACTTTTCCTTGATGATCAATGGATTTTATTTCTTCTAAAGTCAAATGATTTAAAACAAAACGTGGTGATTTTTCGTAAAATATAAAGCCAAAAAAATCGGTCTTCAAAGAAATTAAATCTTTGATTTGATTCAGTTTAGTTAAACCGCAAACTTTTAGTTTTGGTTGATGATTGATAATTGATAATTGATTATTCTGCAACTCCATTGGTAAATTGTTACATTTTTAAATTGTTATATTGAAAATAAATTTCTCAAAAGCAATTTCCGGGTTTTGATTTCTCATAAAATATTCTCCCATCAAAAATCCATCGAAACCTTCTTCTTTTAAAAATTGATAATCTTCTACCCTATAAATTCCACTTTCTGCAACTGATAAAACTTCTCCTGGAAGTTGGTTTTTCAAATGAACAGAATGTTGCAAATCTACTTTAAAATCCTTTAAATTTCGATTGTTAATTCCGACCAAATCGATGTTTTTATTAAAGTGATTCAATTCTTCTTCGGTATGAATTTCAAGTAAAACTTCTAATCCCAATTCGTGAGAAAGCTCGGTGAATTCTTGAACTTGGTTCGGCGAAAGACAAGCTGCAATCAACAACACAACATCGGCTCCGATTGATTTTGCTTCGTAAAACTGATATTCATCAATCATAAAATCTTTCCGTAAAATTGGAATTTTAATTTCATTTCTTACTTTTAAAATATCTTCAAAATTTCCACCGAAAAAATCTTGATCGGTTAAAATTGAAATACCACTCGCTCCAAATTTTTCATAAGATTTTGCGACTTCTAAAACATTAGATTTATCATTAATGATTCCTTTTGAAGGTGATTTTCTTTTAAATTCTGCAATAATTCCCGATTTATTTTTAATGGAATTTTTTAAGGAAAAAGTTTCTCTTCCGAAAAATTCAGAATCTTTCAAATTTGAGATCGATATTTTGGACTTTGAAAATGCAACTTCGTCTTTTTTTCTCTTGATTATTTGATCTAAAATATTCATCGCTTATTCTATTAAAAGTTTTAATGATTTCAAGGCATTTCCACTTTCCAAACTTTCTATTGCCATTGCTAAACAATTTTCATAATTACCACATTTCTCCGTATTTTCCAGTGCTTTTGCTGCATTTGAAAGTACGACTGCATTTTGCTCGAAACTTCCTTTTCCTTCTAAAATTTGAAGAAAAATTTCGGCACTTTCGGCTTTTGTTTTTCCACCTGAAATACTTTCTATTTCAATATTTTTGAATCCCAATTCTTCGGCAGAAAATATATTTTCACCCATTTTATCGAAAATTTTGGTATCGCTTGTCAAAGAAATTTCGTCGTAACCATCTAAACCATGAACCAACATAAAATTGTTTTTCTGTTTTTGCAAAAGATATTGGTACAATCTCGCAATTTCTAAATTATAAACGCCAATCAAGGAAAATTGAGGTTTTACAGGATTTACAAGTGGTCCTAAAACATTAAAGAAAGTTCGTAAACCAAGACCTTTTCGCAAAGGTGCAACTGTTTTTAAAGCAGGATGAAAAAGCGGTGCATGTAAAAAGCAAATATTGGCTTTGTCCAAATCTTTTTGTAAATCTGCTTCGTTATCTTTGAATTTGTAACCCAATTCTTCCAAAACATTCGATGAACCTGAAATCGCAGAAACGCCGTAATTACCGTGTTTCGCAACTTTTTGTCCAGTTCCGGCAACAACGAAACTCGCTAAAGTTGAAATATTAAAAGTGTTTTTTCCATCACCTCCAGTTCCCACAATATCGACCAAATCTTCGCCTAAATTGATGGGTTTTGCGAGTTGTAAAAGTGCGTCTCGAAAACCTTGCAATTCTTCTAAAGTGATGGTTCTCATTAGAAAAACCGTAACAAAAGAAGTGACTTCATTTTCGTTGAACTTATTTTGGGCAATTTCAATTAGAATTGCTTTTGCTTCGGCTTTTGAAAGCGTATTGTGATTGAATAAATATTGTAAGATTTCTTTCATAGTGTGAAACTTTCGTTCTTTTTAATTGAGTAAAAAATTCTGTAAAATATCAAAACCTTTCGGCGTTAAAATACTTTCTGGGTGATATTGAACGGCGTGAACATCGTAGGTTTTATGTTTTAAACTCATGATCATTCCGTTTTTATCAACACTTGTAATTTCTAATTCTTCGGGAAAATCATCCGGATTTACCGCCCAAGAATGATACCGCCCAACTTCTAAAACTTCGGGCAAATTTTTCAAAATGGAATGTTCTTTTATTTTTTTGGATTCGGTTGCAACTCCATGATAGATTTCTGTCAAATTAATTAAACTTCCACCAAATGCTTCTGCAATGGCTTGTTGACCAAGACAAACTCCGAAAATTGATTTTGTAGGTGCATATTTTTTAATTAAATCCAAAAGAATTCCGGCTTCTTCGGGGATTCCGGGTCCTGGAGAAAGTATGATTTTATCATATTTTTCTATTTCTTCCAAAGTGATTTGGTCGTTTCTAAAGACCTCCACTTTTTCTCCCATGATTTTTTCGATCATTTGAACGAGATTATAGGTGAAACTGTCGTAATTATCGAAGACTAATATTTTCATGTTTTGTATTATTCATAGGACTTTGTCCTATGTTCGTTTTTCTTTTTCATAGGACTTCGTCCTACGTTGTTGATTTCGCCATTTCATGGCTTGTTGGATTTTCTTCTATTTTTTCTCTTTGTCCTATGCTATTGATATCGCCATTTCATGGCTCGTTGTTTTTTCTAAATTATATCTAAATTTTGTTTTTCACGAAAATCTGCGACCCGGCTTGAGCGGAAATCCTTTTTGTGGAGCAAAGCGGAACAAAAAGATTGGGAGCGGAAGACGGAATTTGTCGTCATAAAAATTTATTTTCATATAGTTAAATTAATTTATTTTTTCTGCTTTTGCAATGGCTTTTTTTAAGGCTCCTAATTTGTGATTGACTTCCTGTAACTCGTTTTCGGCGGAAGATTTGGCGACAATTCCTGCTCCGGCTTGAGAAAAAAGGGTATTGTTTTTCGACAAAAAAGTTCGGATCATAATCGCAACATTGCAACTCCCATCGAAACCGACAAAACCGATACAACCGCCGTAATAACCGCGTGAAGTTTTTTCGTAAGAATCGATTAATTCCATCGCTTTATATTTCGGTGCACCGCTCAAGGTTCCCTGTGGAAAAGTGGTTGCAATCATTTCATAAGGATTTTGGTCGTCGGAAATTTCGGCAGTAACTTCGGAAACCATGTGAATAACGTGGGAAAAAAATTGAATTTCTTTCAATTTCGAAACGGTGGTGTTTTTACCCAAAATACTTAAATCATTTCGCGCTAAATCGACCAACATCGTATGTTCCGCGTTTTCTTTGGCATCGACTTTTAATTCTTCGGCGGATTTTAAATCTTCTTCGAGATTTCCGGTACGCTTGAAAGTTCCTGCAATTGGGTGAATTATTGCTTTTTTATTTTTGATAATCAATTGACTTTCGGGACTTGAACCAATCAATTTGTAATCGCCATAATCGAAGAAAAATAAATAAGGAGATGGATTTATATTTCGTAAAGCACGATAAACATTGAATTCGTCACCACGAAATTTCTGTTCGAATCTTCGACTTAAAACCAGTTGAAAAACATCACCACGGAAACATTGCTTTTTTGCCACTTCAACCAAACCGCGATATTCTTCATCGGTTAAATTTGACGATTCCTCACCTACTTTTTCGAAGGGAAAAACAGGTACGTTTTTCTGTTGGATGACATTTTCCAAAGTGAACATTTCAGATTTTAACCCTTTAATTTTATTTTCAATAAGAAACATTTCATCGTTGTGATGGTTGATTGCAATGACATATTGATACAAACGATACCGCAAAAGTGGAATTTTATTTTCAGTAGAAAGTTCTTTAAATTTTATATTTTCGAAAAATGGAATGGAGTCGTAAGAAGTATATCCGAAAAAACCTTGTGCAGATTTACCAATTTCGGAAAGCGGTTTTTCACATTCGAAAGTTTGGGAAAAATTCTGAAGCAAATCCGTCAATTTTTCATTTTCAATATTGATTTTCTCTGGATTTTCGAGGGGGAATTTGATTTCTGCTTCGGTATAATTTCTAATTTCAATTCCAGCAATTGCATTTACGGCGATGAAGGAAAAATTATTTTCGGTGTTTTGATTTCCGGCACTTTCGAGCAAAATGGTGTCGCGAAATTGATCTCGCAAACGAAGATAAATTCCAACCGGCGTGTAAAGATCACTCAATGTGGATTTTACCGTGGTTTTAATTTTTATGGTTTTATTGAAATTCATTTTACTTTATTTATAATTGGATTTATAATAGGATTTCATCCTATTCTTTGTTAAATCGTCCCTGTGGGACTCTATTGATTTTGTTTTTTTTGCATAAAAAAAGACTTCAACGAATTTCTAATGAGATTTCATCCTATTCTTTGCTAAATCGTCCCTGTGGGACTCTATTGATTTTGTTTTTTTTGCATAAAAAAAGACTTCAACGAGTCCCGTCAAAGTCTTAAATATGTTTTTACAAACAGAATACAAGATTTGCTTCAGACCCTAAAGGAGTTTGAATGCCACCACCAAGTATTATTTGTTGCTATAATCATGGAGCAAATATATAAATGTTTTTTTAATCTGCAATTTTTATTTTAAAATTTATTCCTCCTCATTTTTCAACGCCATCAGCAATTGATAGGCACCTTTTGTGACAAATTTTTTGGTTTTATTTTCTTCTTTGAAATTTAAAAGTTCGGTAAAACCATTTTCGGAATTGCCAATTTCTACGGGAAACATTTTGAAGGTTTTGGGTTTTGTTTCTTCAAAAATGTATTGTTTTTCTTCCCAAGTTACAATCGCATCATCGGGAATTACAAAACCAATTTCAGAATCTGCTTCTATTTCGGCATTCATAAAAGTTCCGGGAATTAAAGTCGCATCTTGATCTACAAAATGACAATGCACCAAAACGCTGCGATCTGCAGAAAAGTCTTTTCCAAGAAGAAAAATGCGGGCTTCATATTTCTTTTTTGGGTTTTGATTGGTGTACGCAAAAACTTTTTGACCAACAGAAATTTTGCTCAAATCTTTTTCGAAAACCTTCAATGCCAAATGAATGTCGGAAGTATTCACAATCTCAAACATTTTTTCCATCGGCGAAACATATTGCCCAATATTCACGTTCACGCTGGAAATATATCCCGAAATTGGCGATGAAACCGCGAAACTCCGTCGGATATTATTGGCGTTCAAAGTGTTTGGATTGATTCCAACTGAACTCAATTTTTGCGCCGTACTTTTCATCATAATATTTTGATTTTGCGCTTCATTATATGCTTTTTGGGTTACTTTATCAGAACTCGCTTTGTTTTCATTCAAATCTTTTTGTCGGGAATAATCTTGGTTTGCATATTTTAAATTGGATTTTGCCAACAAATAATCTTGTTGCAATTGCACCAATTCCGGATTTTCTAACATCGCCAAAGTTTGACCTTTCTTCACAAAATTTCCCGGCATAAATCTGGAAACTCGCACATAACCGCCACTTGGCGCAGAAACACTCGCCATTCCTTGTGGCGGAACATCTATTTGTCCCGTCAAAATTATTTTGTTTGCGATGTCCAAATTATTTAAAATTTGGGTTTCAATACCGGCATTTTTTATTTGAAGATCCGTTAAACTAACCTGATTTCCAGAAACGGTTCCAATTTCTTCTTTCGCAGTTTCTTCTTTGGAGCAAGAACCTATTAAAAGTCCTGCAAATAGTATGATTATTATATTCTTCATTTTATTCTTCTGTTAAATTATTGAGTTGAATGATTTTTTCATTCAGCATTTTTTGAGTGTCGATATTTTTATTTTGAATGTCTAAACTTTGATTGGTTAAAATAGACCATTCCAAATAGTTGATTTCGCCTTCATAATAGAGGCGATTTGCAGTTTTGAAGATAGTTTCAGCGTTTTGCAAACCTTTGGTTTTGTAGTAATCGGTTTCGTTTTTTAGTTTTTCATATTCGCTAAAAAGAGAACTGTATTGATTTTTCAAATTTCTGGAACCTACTTCATAATTATTTTCCGCAATCAGTTGGTTTATTTTCTGCCCTTCGATCAAAGATTTTTGCGCTCCATTGAAAAGTGGAATTCCAACACCGATCATTCCGGAATGAAAACGTGCAGATCGATTGTAAAATTGATCATCTGCTCCAGTTCCAAACATGCTAGAATTGTTGTAACCAATGCTAAAAGTGGGCAATAATTTAGATTTTTCGGCTTTTAATTTGGCGAGTTCGATGCTTTTTTGCTGTTCCAATTTTTTTAAAATTACTGGATTTCCTGCATATTTTACATCTTGGTTTATAAAACTCAATTGGTAGAAATCTGAATTTTCATTGGTGTAAAAAGTTTCATCATTCAAAAGATAATTGAATTGCAAAAGCGTTGTTTCTCGGTCTTTTTTCAAGTTTGCCAATTGTATTTCTGCCTGACTTCTGTAATTTTCTGCCGTGGTTTTTTCCAAAATATTGCTTTCACCTTTTTTCAAACGAAGTTCGGCTCTTTTGTAATAATTGGTGTAGATGGAATCTGCTTTTAGAAGGAGTTTTTGCTTTTCGTTTTGATAGTTTAATTCATTGTAAATCAAAGCGATTTCCCGTTTCAATTGCCATTTTTGAAGGTCTAAATTGAGGACAGAACTTTTCCATTCTTCTATTAAAACTTGCTTTTGGGAATTGTAAAATCCGGGTAATCTCAAAGTTTGGCTTACCGAAAATTTGTTGTCCGTATAAGCAGATGCAAATTGCCCAATTTCTCCAGAAACGTGAAGTGGTTCTACAACAGCGTAAGATTTTTTGATCTTTTCTTGATAATCTATTTGAAGTTTTCCGTTTTTCAAATTCAGATTATTTTTGAATGCTTTTTCGTAGGCATTTTCAAGAGAAATGGGTGTTTGTGATTTCAGTTGAATAGCCATCAATACTGAAAATGCGATTACTATTTTTATTATATGTTTCATTTTTTTTAATTTTTTATTTAATCCTTCAAGGTTTTTAAGACCTTGAAGGATTTTATTATTCTACTCATGAAAACCATCTTCGTCATTGCTTATTTCCACTATTTTTTTGCGACGATCTGGGAAATGTTCTTCAAACCAAATGTAAATTAACGGCAATAAATACAGCGTGAGGAAAGTTGCCAACAGCAAACCTCCGATGACCACGGTTGCTAAAGGTCTTTGAACTTCTGCACCTTCTCCGTTACTTAATGCCATTGGTAAAAATCCGAGTGACGCAACTAAAGCCGTCATCAAAACTGGTCGTAATCTTATTTTTCCACCGATTTTCACGACTTCTTTTAGATCAGAAATGCTTTCTTTTTGACGATTAAATTCTGCGATTAAAACGATTCCGTTCAAAACTGCAACTCCGAAAAGTGCGATGAAACCTACTCCTGCAGAAATACTGAAGTTCATATCCCGAATCCAGAGGGAAAGTATTCCTCCAATCATAGAAAGTGGAATTGCGGAGAAAATCAATAATCCATATTTTACAGAATTAAAGGCGAAATACAACATCAGTAAAATTAAGAATAAACTTAATGGAACCGCGATTGCCAAACGAGATTTCGCTTGCTGAAGATTTTCAAAAGTTCCGCCATAAGTGATGGAATATCCTGGTGGAAGTTCAAAATTTTTCTCCACCATTTTCTGCAAATCTTCTACGGTAGATTGTATGTCTCGGTCTCTGACATTGAAACCGACGATAATTCTACGCATCGCATTTTCCCGCTGAATTTGATTAATGCTTTCCTTTAATTCTACATTTGCGACGGTGCTCAAAGGAATTTCGATGCCAGAAGGAGTGGAAATGAGGAGATTATTTACATCTTCCACATTTTTTCTTTGTTCGCCATCTAAACGAACGACGAGATCAAATTTTTTCTCGCCTTCAAAAACGGAACCGGTAGATTGTCCTGCAAATGCGGTGTTTACAATATTATTTACATCGGAAACATTTAAACCAAATTGCGAAAGTGCATCTCTTTTGTATGTAATTACAATTTGTGGCATTCCGGAAATGGGTTCTACATAAATATTTTGCGCGCCATTTATTTTCTTGGAAATTTCGCCCAATTTTTCGGAATAAACTTTCAAAGTATCCAGATTTTCGCCATAAATTTTACAAACTACATCTTGTCTTGCTCCGGTCATCAATTCGTTAAACCGCATTGCTACAGGATATTGAAAAGAATAAGTAACGCCAATAATATTTTTTTTCAATTCTGCGGACATTTTTTCGGCGAGATCGTCGTAGGTTTTTGCGGAAGTCCATTCTTTGCGAGGTTTTAAGATAATCATCATATCACTTGCATCAATCGGCATTGGATCTGTGGGAATTTCACTGCTTCCAGTTTTCCCTACAATTTTTTCTATTTCGGGAAATTTTTTCATTAAAACTTTAGCGGATTTTTGAACGGCTTCGGTGGAAGTTTTCAAATTACTTCCGGGCAAAACTCTAGTGTCAACCGCAAAATCTCCTTCTGGTAATGAAGGGATAAATTCGCCACCCAATCTGCTCATTACAAATAAAGAGATGAAAAATAAACCAACGGTACTAAAGAAAATAAGGTTGGGAATTTTTAAAGCCATATTTAATGATCGATGGTAGAAAGATTCAAATTTTTCCATCATCTTGTCTGAAAAATTCTTTTTTAAATCTATTTTTTTAGACAAAACCAAAGAACTCATCATCGGAATGTAGGTAAGCGAAAGGATAAATGCACCCAACAAAGCGAAAATTACCGTTTGTGCCATTGGTTTGAACATTTTTCCTTCGATTCCTTGCAAAGTTAAAATTGGTAAATAAACGATGAGAATAATAATCTGCCCGAAAACTGCGGAATTCATCATTTTGCTGGAAGAAGTATAAACTTCGCGATTCATAAAATCCTGCGACACTTTTTTGTCTTGAAACTTGGTTAAATGCCGAAATCGATGGAGAATTGATTCTACAATAATGACGGCTCCATCTACAATCAGCCCAAAATCCAGCGCGCCCAAACTCATTAAATTTCCAGAAACTCCGAAAATATTCATCATAATAATGGCGAAAAGCATTGCTAAAGGAATTACGGAAGCAACCAATAATCCTGCACGAAAATTCCCGAGAAATAAGACCAAAACGAAGACGACAATCAGCGCGCCTTCCATTAAATTTTTGCTAACGGTGCTTATTGCGTTGTTCACCATTTTGGTTCTATCCAAAAAAGCATCGATTTTTACGCCTTCTGGAAGTGTTTTTTGAATTTCCGTAATTCTGGTTTTTACATCAGCGATTACTTCATTAGAATTTGCGCCTTTCATCATCATTACCACTGCACCTGCAACTTCGCCTTCGCCATTGTACGTCATCGCTCCGTAACGAATGGCTTTTCCGTATTGAACGGTTCCAATATTTTTGATGAGAATTGGTGTTCCATCTGGCAAATTTTTTACCACCGTATTTTCAATATCAGCGATTTTATTAATCAAACCTTCCGTTCGGATAAACAGAACACTTGGACCTTTTTCGATATATGCACCACCAGTATTTTGATTATTATTTTGCAAAGCATCAAAAACTTCGGTAATCGTAACGCCCATCGATTTTAAAACGGATGGATTTACGGCAACTTCATATTGTTTTAAATTTCCACCAAAACTCGCAACATCCGCCACTCCAGGAGTTCCCAGCAATTGTCTGCGAATAATCCAATCTTGAATGGTTCGCAATTCCATAGCATCAAAACGGTGCTCGTATCCTTTTTTCGGACGCACAACATATTGGTAAATTTCGCCTAAACCTGTGGTAATTGGCGCCATTTGTGGAACTCCTAAATTGGTGGGAATATCTTTGGAAACTTGTTGTAGCCGTTCTGCAACTTGTTGACGAGCCAACATTAAATCGATATTATCTTCAAAAACAATGGTAATCACAGATAAACCAAAGCGTGAAAAACTTCGCATCTCTTTGATTCCCTGAATATTATTATTAATTTGTTCTAAAGGAAAAGTGATGAAGCGTTCCACATCTGGAGCACCCAAACTTGGAGAAACGGTAATAATCTGCACCTGATTATCGGTAATGTCTGGAACCGCATCAATAGGGAGATTTTTGAGTTCGAATAATCCATAAATAATTAAACCAAGCGTCATCAAAATGATGATCAGTTTATTTTTTATAGAAAATTCTATAATTTTATTAAGCATATTATTTTTAGTTAAAAACGCTGTTAGAGCGAAAAACTCTAACAGCGATTGGATTAATCGTGGTTTTTATCACTCTTTTCGAGGTCTTCTTTTTTGGAATCTCCGCTATTTTCATTTTGATTTTCAGAGAAACCGCTTCTTATTTCGGTGTGTCTAATTTCTCCACCGCTAGTTCCGGTTTTTTGAGCAAAAAATAGCGTTCCTATTGCGAGTAAACCAACAACATAAGGAGCAAATTTGGAGATTGAATAATTTTTCCAACTTGAAAAAAGTGCAATTAGCGAAAAACCACCCAAAACATAAGAAAAACCAGCGAAAAGTTCTGCTGCTTCTTCGTGGGTGTGAATAAGATCTTTGGAAACTCCCTGAAGTTTTTCTATAGCATCTTCGGCATTTTCACCTGTTGCCATCGCCAAGATGGAAGCGATTGCACCGAGAATAAAAATGATATATGCGTTGCGTTTTGTGACTTCGGATTTTGTAAAAATTCCGATCAAAAGTAAGATGATTCCTACGATAGGAAATATGATAGGCAAATGGTTTACAACCAGATGCAGGTGTGAATTGTTCATTGTTTTTAATTTAAAATTAAACTTTAAGTTAGGTCAATTACAGTCGAAATCTAAAGATTTGACATCATAATTTGTACTGAAAATTTTAAATTAAATTTTTGGGGGTTCCCAAATTTTTGAAAATACAGAAGGATAGAATTTTTCAGAATATGAAAAATTACTAGAATAATCAACGTAAATTGATTGATTAAGAATATTAAAAGTTGTTCTTTCTGGTGGAATATTGAGATTCACAATGGAATTAGAAAAATCATGCGTTTTGAAAGGCAATTTCATATCCTGTTTGTAATCGCTGTCTTTCACTTGTTCATCAATATAATGCATTTTGAAAAACGCAAAAATCGACATTCCAGAGTCGGAAATTTTATGGGAAATAAAATGTTCGATCAAGTTGGGCATTTTCACTAATTGTCTGACCTCACTAAAAGAAGTGAGATAAATACAAATCGTAAAATAAACGAACCATTTTTTCACAGTACAAAGTTAAAGAAAATTGTTTACAAAACCCTGTAAATGAAAAATTTGGAATCAGTACAAATAAAAATAATCGGTTGAAAAATGAAAAAAGATTGATTTAGTTGAACTTTAGCGGGTCTTTTTCTTCCCAAAAAAATTACTAAATTTGCAGACTTAAAATAGCAAGAAAAATGCAGTTATCAGAACAGGAAATTATAAGGAGAGAAAAGTTACAATCCCTTGAAGAAATGGGCATCAACGCTTTTCCGGCCGAAGAATATAAAATTACAGCAACCACAAAATCCATTAAGGAAAACTTTGAGGAAGGTAAAAAAGTGACGATTGCAGGTCGATTGATGAGTCGAAGAATTCAAGGAAAAGCGAGTTTCGCCGAACTTCAAGATTCTGAAGGGAAAATTCAAGTGTATTTTAATAGAGATGAAATTTGCAAAACAGATGATAAAACCATGTATAATGAAGTGTACAAACACCTTTTAGACATCGGTGATATCATCGGAATTGAAGGTGAATTGTTCAACACACAAGTGGGTGAAATGACGGTAAAAGTCGAGAATTTCAAAATTTTAACCAAATCTTTACGTCCGCTTCCATTGCCTAAAGTGGATGCTGATGGAAAAATTTTCGATGCATTTAATGATCCAGAACTTCGATACAGACAAAGATATGTAGATTTGGTGGTGAATCCGCAAGTGAAAGAAGTTTTCATTAAAAGAACAAAATTGTTTAATGCCATGCGAACTTACTTTAACAATGCAGGTTATTTTGAAGTAGAAACTCCGATTTTACAGGCGATTCCAGGTGGAGCTGCAGCAAAACCATTTATCACGCATCACAACGCTTTAGATATTCCATTATATTTGAGAATTGCCAATGAATTATATTTGAAAAGATTGATTGTTGGTGGGTTTGATGGTGTTTATGAATTCTCCAAAAACTTTAGAAATGAAGGAATGGACCGAACGCATAATCCAGAATTTACAGCAATGGAAATTTATGTGGCTTACAAAGATTACAATTGGATGATGGATTTCACTGAGAAATTGTTAGAGTTTTCTGCAATAGAAGTCAACGGAACAACTGATTCTACTTTCGGCGACCATACCATCAACTGGAAAGCGCCTTATCCAAGAGTTTCTATGACGGAATCCATTCAACATTTCACCGGATTTGATATTACTGGAAAATCAGAACAAGAACTTTTCGATTTTGCTAGATCAATCGGTGTTGAAGTGAATGAGACGATGGGCAAAGGAAAATTGATTGATGAAATTTTCGGTGAAAAATGTGAAGGAAATTATATCCAACCGACTTTTATCACCGACTACCCTATCGAAATGTCCCCATTAACAAAGAAACACAGAAGCAAAGAAGGTTTAACTGAGCGTTTTGAATTAATGGTTTGTGGAAAAGAAATCGCAAATGCTTATTCAGAATTAAATGATCCAATCGATCAGAGAGAGCGTTTTGAAAAACAAGTAGAATTAGGTAAAAAAGGTGATGATGAAGCCATGTTCATCGACCAAGATTTCCTGCGTGCTTTGGAATACGGAATGCCGCCAACTTCTGGATTAGGAATCGGAATGGACCGTTTGATCATGTATTTAACGAACAATCCTTCGATTCAGGAAGTTTTATTCTTCCCGCAAATGAAACCAGAAAAACCAACGCCAGTCTTCGAATTAGATGAAGATGAAAAAAAGATTTTAGAAATTTTGAAAAGCCAGGAAGAACCAATGACTTTGGGACTTGTAAAAGTTAAAAGCGAACTTTCTGGTAAAAAATGGGACAAATCCAGCAAGAATTTAACGAAATATAATTTGGTAAAAGTGGAGAAAATTGATGATGTTGTTTTGATGAAATTAATTTAATTCAAATTGAAATAATGATATGAATCCTCAAAATTTGAGGATTTTTTTGTGGAAAACCAGCCTAATTTTATGAGTTCATTAACTTTCATATTCCAGTGAAATTCACTATATTTGTTGGTCTTTTGAAATGGAAAATTTAGACTCCATTTTTACTAAAATTTTAATTAAAATGTATTTAAAATTCAGAGCAAAATCGCTTTGATGAACAGATAAAAATATGAGCCAAAAAGAATATTCAGCGAGTAGTATACAAGCGTTAGAAGGAATGGAGCATGTGAGAATGCGTCCATCAATGTACATCGGAGATGTAGGATCCAGAGGTCTGCATCATTTGGTATATGAAGTAATTGATAACTCTATTGATGAGGCATTAGCCGGTCATTGCGACACGATTTCTGTAATCATTCACGAAGGCGAATCGATTACGGTAAAAGATAATGGTCGTGGAATCCCGGTAGATTTTCATGAAAAAGAACAAAAATCAGCACTTGAAGTGGTCATGACCAAAATCGGTGCAGGTGGAAAATTCGACAAAGATTCTTACAAAGTTTCTGGTGGATTGCACGGTGTGGGGGTTTCTTGTGTGAATGCACTTTCAAACCTTCTCATTGCAACGGTTTATAAAGATGGTAAAGTTTACGAACAACAATATTCCAAAGGAAAAGCTTTAGCTGATGTTAAAGAAATCGGTACCACAGATGAAAGAGGAACCCAGGTTTTCTTCCAACCAGATGATACGATTTTTCAGGAATTGATTTATAACTATGATACTTTAGCAAGCAGGCTTCGCGAACTTTCTTATTTGAATAAAGGCATCACCATTACTTTAACAGACGAAAGAGTTGAAGAGGAGGAAGGCGTTTTTAAAAGCGATCTTTTCCATTCTGAAGGTGGTCTGAAAGAATTTGTAGAATATATCGATGGAAACCGAGAAAGTATTATGAACAACGTCATCTTCATGGAAGGCGAAAAAGATAATATTCCGGTGGAAGTTGCCATGAGATACAATACGTCTTACAATGAGAATCTGCATTCGTATGTGAATAATATTAATACGCATGAAGGTGGAACGCACCTGGCAGGTTTCAGAAGAGCTTTAACGAGAACTTTGAAGAAGTTCGCAGATGAACTCGGACTTCCAGCCAAAGAAAAAGTAGAAGTTACCGGTGACGATTTCCGTGAAGGCTTAACAGCCGTGATTTCCGTAAAAGTAATGGAACCTCAGTTCGAGGGTCAAACCAAAACGAAATTAGGAAACTCCGAAGTTTCTGGTGCGGTGGATAAAATCGTAGGAGAAATGTTGTCTAATTTCTTAGAAGAGCATCCTAACGAAGCAAAAATAATCGTGCAGAAAGTGGTGCTTGCTGCAAAAGCAAGACAAGCCGCGAAAAAAGCAAGAGAACTCGTTCAACGTAAATCGCCAATGGGCGGAAGTGGACTTCCTGGAAAACTATCCGATTGCTCTTCCAAAGATCCCGCAATTTCTGAACTGTTTTTAGTGGAGGGAGATTCGGCAGGTGGAACGGCAAAACAAGGTCGTGACCGTCATTTTCAAGCGATTCTTCCTTTAAGAGGTAAGATCTTGAATGTTGAGAAATCCATGGTTCACAAAGTATATGACAACGAAGAAATTAAAAATATTTATACTGCACTTGGGGTGTCCGTAGGAACTGAAGAAGACAGTAAAGCATTGAATATTGCAAAGTTACGTTACCATAAAATCGTAATCATGACCGATGCAGATATTGATGGTGCTCACATTTCAACCTTGATTTTAACCTTCTTCTTTAGGTATATGAAAGAATTGATTGAGAACGGGTATATTTATATTGCGCAACCGCCTTTGTATCTTTTGAAAAAAGGAAATAAAAAGATATACGCCTATAACGAAAAAGAGCGGGAACAAATTACCTTAGAAATGGCTCCAGACGGTAAAGGGGTCGAAGTACAACGTTACAAAGGTCTTGGGGAAATGAATCCTGAACAACTTTGGGATACCACTTTGAACCCAGAACGTAGAATTCTGAAACAAGTGACCATCGAAAGTTTAGCCGAGGCAGATAACGTATTCTCTATGCTTATGGGTGACGAAGTTCCACCACGACGAGAATTCATTGAAAAAAATGCAATTTATGCAAAAATTGATGTATAATTTTTATTGAAAAACGCACTCAAACTGCTTAATCATTTAAGCAGTTTTTTTATGCATTTCAGGGTTTTGATGTCAAATTAATAACTAATATTACATTTTATTAAAATAAAATTATATATTTGATAAAACTAAAAAATTAATATTATGATGACCTTATTACAAACAAACCCGTATGACGGGATGAACTCTGGTGATGTTGCAGGTGCAATGGCAATGGGCGTAGGAATGCTATTTTTTTACCTAATTGTTTATTTATTCTTTTCATTCTGCCTCTACAAAATTTTTCAAAAAGCCGGAAGAGATGATGCTTGGGCGGCATTTATACCTATTTATAACACCATCGTATTGGTTGATATTCTTAAAAAGCCCATTTGGTGGTTTATTCTGTTAATGATTCCGTTCGTTAATATTATTTTCGCAATCATGCTGACCGATCGGTTATCAAAATTCTTCGGAAAAGATATTTTAATGACCCTACTATTGCTCGTATTACCATTTATTGGGCTGCCAATTCTCGCTTTTGGAGATGCTGCGTACAACCCAGATGCTTTGCCAGACGATCGAAAATAACACCGTTTAAAAGATATAAAAACCGTCAATTTGGCGGTTTTTTTAATTTTGTAAAAAAATAATTAACTATTTTTATACCTTAGATATATTTATTAAATTTCAGAATGAAAAATCTCTTAGCTTTATCAATTTTATTTGCAGTAGCAATTGTAAGTTGCAACAAAGAAAAGCCGACCGAAGTAGCTTCAAGCATAGACGTTGAACAAATCGCGGACAACAACAATAACTTAGCGGTCGACTCGGTAAAAGTACATGATTCCTTAAAAATTCACGAAAATCTTACCGTTAATTTTAAAGCGAAAATAGTGGTTTTTACCACCTTGAAAAACAATATGCTTCTGGACTCTATTTATGCACCAACAGAAATTCGGTTACCTGATTATTCTAAAGAGAATCTGAAAAATGCATTAGACGTAAAGAAGAACACTTTTTTTGAGGAAGAGAAGAATTCTTTAGCAGATTTTCAACCCGAGTTTGCCCAAAATTGGGAAAAAAATTCTAATATGAAACTATTTGCGCAAGACAATGATTACCTAACCATTCAATACACCGCCGATGGATACACCGGTGGTGCTCATGGATACTATGTTGAAAGCTATAAAGTTTTTGATTTAAAAAACAATCATACGGTACAACTTACCGATATTATTTCGAAAAAAAATTCTACTTTATGGAATTCTATTTTAATGGAAAATTTTATTCAAAATGATGGAGACAAAGGGCAAGTTGAAATGTTATTGGTGAAAGAAATTCCGCTAAATTCTAATTTTTATTTCGATAAAAAATTCCTTTATTTTCTTTATAATCAATATGAAATCACAGCATACGCTGCGGGTCCAGTTTTAATTAAAGTTCCATTGTCGGATATTAAACCTCTTTTAACAGACGAATTTATCAAACGACAAGATTTATAATATTTTCTAAAAGCAGGTTTTATCACTTGCTTTTTCTATTTTTGTCCACCATGAAAAACGTTGCCTTTATCATCAATCCGTTCTCGGCTAAGAAAAATTATCAGCCTTTTTTAGATTCGCTTAAAAAAAAGGTAGAAAATCCAAATTTCTATATCTCAGAATCTTTGGCTGGCACAGAAAACTTCATTAAAGAAAATTTTCTTACCACCGATATATTTGTTGCCATAGGCGGCGATGGCACTATTTCTTCTGTGGCAAAATCATTGATTAATTCAGGAAAAATACTGGGAATATTTCCGGCTGGCTCCGGAAATGGTTTTTCTAATGAAACCAATTTTACCAAAAACTTAGATGAACTTCTAACCAAAATAAAAGCCAATAAATACCGAGAAATCGATACCTTCAAAATAAATGACCGATTATCAATCAATGTCTCTGGAACCGGTTTTGATGGAAAAGTAGTCAAAGAATTTGAAAAAACGAACCGAGGCTTCGCAAATTATATTAAAACTTCGATATCCACTTTTTTTAGTTACCAGCCAATTCAAGTAGAATTTTCCGCCGATGAATTTAAAAAATATGATGGAGAATATTTAATGTTGAACATCGCCAATACCCGACAGTTTGGCAATAATGCGTATATCGCGCCCCATGCAAGTACGATTGATGGTTTGGCAGAAATCATTTTGGTGAAAAAGTTTCCGCTCATTTACGGAGCGATTTTCGCATTCAGAATGTTCACGAAAAGCTTAAAAGAAAATGCATTTGTCACATTTCTTTCGGTATCAGAAATAGAATTTACGGTAAACACTCATGATTGGCATTTGGACGGTGAATACAACGAAATCGCCTCACCAATACACCTCAAGGTATTGCCTAAAAGTTTGAAAATTCTGATCTGATTGTTTTATAAATTACAAAGCCACAAAGATTAAATCTAAAGTGTAAAGTTTTGATGATTAATATTTTCCGTAGATAATTTTAAAATCCTTAATTCCTTCATTAGAACTTAAGGATTAATTTTGAAATATAAAATTAAATGCTGTTTTTTTGATTGAACATACACTTCAGGCTTTTAACTCTTTTTCGGTAATAAATTAGGAGTCCTGCAAGCCTTTTTTGTAGGTTTCCAAAGCTCGTAATCTGGCAAATTTATGCTCAACAATAGGCTGTGGATAATTTATTGTTCCAAATTCTGCCACCCATTTTTTAATATATTTAAAGTCTGGATCAAATTTTCTTTGTTGTTCTTCTGGATTAAAAACCCTAAAATAAGGAGCCGAATCGCAACCTGTACCTGCGCTCCACTGCCAATTTCCATTATTCGCAGACAAATCGTAGTCCATCAACTTTTCTGCAAAATAGGCTTCGCCGATCCGCCAATCCATTAAAAGATGTTTGGTAAAAAAACTGGCACAGACCATTCGAACGCGGTTGTGCATGAAACCTGTTTCATTGAGTTCCCTCATTCCTGCATCCACAATGGGATAGCCGGTTTTTCCTTGTTGCCATTTTTGCAAAAAATCCTCGTCATACAACCATAAAATTTGGTCGTATTTTCTTTTAAATGATTCATGAACCACTTTGGGAAAATGAAATAGAATCTGCATAAAAAACTCCCGCCAAATTAATTCTTTCAAATAAGTTTCATTCAGTACGCTTGCTTCTACCACCAATTTTCGAATACTAATGGTTCCGAAACGTAGATGCACACTCATTTCTGAAGTTGGCGTGGTCGGAAAGTTTCGGGTTTCATGGTAGGTCTTTAAGATATCACGATCAATGATGGGCGTTTTAAATTGAAAATTTGTTTTTCTAAAACCTATTTTTTCTAAAGAAAATATGGGCTTTTCTGCCCCAATGAAATGATGAAGAAGTTTTTCACTGGGGTAAAATTCTACTTTTTCCGTGTTAAATTTGGCTAACCACTGTTTTGAATAGGGTGTATAAATAGTGTACGGTGTTGCGTCAGCTTTTAAAATATCATCTTTATGAAAAAGAACCTGATCTTTAAATGATTGAAATTGAATGTTTTTTTTGCTTAGAAAATCATTAATAGCTCGATCTCGTTGAATGGCAGAAGGCTCATAATCTTCATTACAAAAAACAGTTTTCAAGGAAAAATTTTCTGTAAGTTCCTGAAAAATATCCAAAGGTTTTCCGTGAAAAATCTGAATTGCTTTTCCGGATTTTGCCAAATATTGATTTAGAATTTCTAAAGTTTGTGCAATAAAGTCTACCCTTTTATCTTCTTTGTTTTCTAGTTTGGAAAGAATTTCGGTATCAAAAATAAAAATCGGCAAAACATTTTCCGACGAGGTTAAAGCTCTGAAAAGGCCGTGATTATCAGCTAATCTTAAATCCCGCCGAAACCAAAAAACACTAACTTCTTTAGGCATTATCAACCATTTTCAAAATTTCTTTTGGCTCTTCATTCCGTAAATTGGTGTAAACCGTATGATGAAAGGTATTGAGTTTTTTCAGAGAAGTCAACAAATCTTCTTTCTCTGTTTCACTCAATTTTCCACACATGATTTTAGAAACCATGGTAATATCTTTCATGGAATCCTGAAAAACTTTTTTTCCTTTTTTGGTCACCGAGATTCGGGTACTTCTCTTATCATCTTTATCTGGGCTTTCTTCAAACAATCCGTTGCGAACCAATCTTTTAATAATTTCAATTCCCGATTGTTTTTCATGGGCATTTTTTTCAATCAACTGCATTTTGGTTAAGGACGGATAATCCATCAACCTAAATAAATAGGTAAAATCTTCATTTATCAAATCGGGATGATTTTCCAAGGATTTTTTGATCAAATGTTTGGAGTATCTTCCTAACATAATCACTTGTTTGGCAATTTCGTTTTCCAGATCGAAAACCTCCAGATCATACTTATTCGTTAAATTTCTGGGCGTTTCCTGATGGTATGCTTTTTCGTTTAAATACAATCGAAAATCTTCTAAACTGGTTTGCGTACTTGGTTGCATTTTCTGAAAAGTATCCAGTTCTGTTAAGATATCTATGATTAAATTTAGTTCCATATTGATTAGTTTTTTACAATTTTATATTTCCCAAACCACCATCAACACCAATAATTTGTCCGGTCATCCAGGAACTTTTATTAGAGAGAAGAAACGCAGCTAACTGGGCACTGTCTTCCGGCAAACCAATTCTTTGCAAAGGATGTCTTTTCGCCGAGGCGACTCTTTTTTCTTCTGTTGAAAGCAGCTGAGCAGCGAGTGACGTATCTGAAAGAGAGGGTGCAATCACATTAACTCTAATATTTGCCGTAGCCAATTCTGCAGCCAAACTCTTGGCAAAACCTTCGATCGCTCCTTTACTGGCCGCAATTGAGGTATGAAATGGCATTCCTAATTTCACTGCAACCGTTGAAAATAAAACGATACTTGCTGATTTTGATTTTTTCAAAGCAGGTAAACATTTCTGAACAATTCTGATCGCGCCCATAAAATTCTGATTAAAATCTGCTAAAAAATCATTTTCACTCAGTCGATTAAAAGGCCTCAAATTGATCGAACCGGGACAAAAAACCAAGCCGTGCAATTCGTCTGGCAAAGATATTTGATTTAAATCATCTTTAGCAACATCTAATTCAAAAAATGCTGTTTCTAAACTTGTAAGCTCTGGCGTAACGTTTCTGGAAATTGTTAACAAATTTTCATCGACCAAAAGACGAGCAGTTTCCAAACCAATCCCCTTTCCTGCGCCTACAATTAATATATTACTCATTTTTTCTTGGATTTATTATTTAATTTTTTACATTTCTCACTACAATACTGAACACTTTCCCATTCTTTATTCCATTTTTTTCGCCATGAAAATGGTCTGTCACAGATCGGGCAAACCTTCTGCGGGAAATTTTCTTTTTTAGTATTTTTCAATAAAATTTAAGGTTTTGCATAAGGCAGCTGCGTTATAAACTCACTGCTATAATAAGCATCTAGTCCGCCGCTCAATAAAAGATCATCAGGTTTTACCAATCCATCTTCCGCCAATCTTGCTTGTGGAATATGCACCTTTACAATTTGACCAATAATGATGATGGTTGAATTAATTTCAATATTTAAAATTTGTTTTAATTTCATTTCAATTTTAATTGAAGCCTGCTGAACAAAAGGCGAAAAACAATTTGCTACATATTCTGGTGTAAAACCAGTTGCTTCAAATTCAGACTGGTTTTTCGCATATCTGGCTGAAGTTTGATGGGCCTCTTTTACAAATTTTTTATCGAGAAAATTAATAGTGTAGCTTTCAGATTCTTTGATGTTTCTTAATGTATCACGCTCCACAGAATTTGGTCGGGAAAGCAAGCCAAATAGTGGCGGATGCGCTCCTAAATGAATCAATGAATTAAAAATTGCCAAATTTTCGTGACCATCTTTAGATTTTGTACCAATCATCGCAACCTGCCTAATTCCAGCCAAAGAGTTAATTAATTTGGTACGGAATAGCTTTTCAGTTTCCATAATGGTTTCCAGACTGATCGCCAAAATTTCTTCTTCTTCCATCTACCTTTTGCTTATTTTATTGTGAGAAATCGTTCTTTGCCGCGTACTTTTAAATCTACTTATTTCATCACTTCGTTTATACAAATGTTTCTGACTTACGCTCGAATTCACACGTGTTCTCCATAACTTGAATGAACTTCTTTTCAATTCTGTGCGCATTAAAACGACCACATCTTTTTCTGCCAGACCAAACTGATAGAAAATCGCTTCAAAAGGCGTTCGGTCTTCCCACGCCATTTCTATAATACGGTCGAGCTTTGCGAGGGTTATATTCAATTTTTTGCGAAATTTTTATAATTATTAATGACAATATGATTCGCTTGAATATCGTGCATCAGATTGTATAAGCCAAAAAAAGTTCGGTTCATATAGATAAAATGTCGCGAGCCACGATTTGCATTTCTCCCTTTAATTTGCGTATTTTTCGCATATTTCTGTCCGAGATCTGCAATGGCTTCAAAGAATTTACCATCCGAGAAATCAAAATTTTCTTGTTGAAAAGGAGTCGTAAATAAATACAACAATTCATAGAAAATTTGTGTGAAAAATTCCTTCTCTTCCAAAGAATCGTCTGGTCTGATAATTTCTAAATCCAATAATTTTTGATCGAAAAAGTCTTTGTTTTCTAAATTTTCACGCAAAGCCAATTCGAAATAAGGAATATAAAAATCCTCCGGAATCGCCTTCATACAACCGAAATCGATGGCGATTAATGTTCCTTCCTTCGAAACCAGAAAGTTCCCCGGATGCGGATCTGCATGTACTTTTCTTAACTGATGAATTTGGAACATATAAAAATCCCACAATGCTTGACCCACTTGATTGGCTAATTTCGGATCTTTATTTTCCGCACAAAACGTAGATAGATGTTTTCCGTGCATCCAATCCATGGTGATGATCCGGTCATTGGAATATTCAGGATAGTAATCGGGAAAAACTAGATTTGGTAGTGATTCACAACTTTTACGAATTTCTAAACTTTGATTAATTTCTAAAATATAATCGGTCTCTTCCAAGAGCTTATCTTCAACTTCTTTAAAGTATTGGTCAGAGTTTTTTCCTTTAATGTTAAACATCTTCATGGCAATTGGTTTTACCATCGCTAAATCGGAAGAGATCGAATCCGAAACTCCCGGATACTGAATTTTCACTGCCAACTCTTTACCATCTTTCAGCGCTTTATGCACTTGTCCGATGCTTGCAGCATTGGTAGAATCCGGTTCGAAATGGTCAAAAAGCTCACTGGGTTTCTTTCCAAAATAGGTTTTAAAGATCTTGGCTACCAAAGGTGCTGATAATGGCGGAACCTGAAACTGCGATAAAGAAAACTTCTCCACATATGCGGCTGGCAGAATGTTTTTTTCCATGCTGAGCATTTGGGCAACTTTTAGTGCGCTACCCTTCAGCTCTTTCAACCCATCATAAATATCGGCTGCATTGCTGCTATTGAGATTTTCTTTGGCTTCTTCTTCTGTTTTGGTGATTTTTTCACCATAATATTTTAAGTAGTTGACACCAACTTTAGCACCGGTAGAAATTAATTTACTGGCGCGCTGGATTTTACTGGTTGGTATTTTATCTAATGTTTTCATGTACTGCTTTTTACTTTTTCATTAAAGAGAAATTTACCCAAATCAATGAGTTTTTTTAGAGGTTTGATTTCAAAAATTTCAAAACTGGTATCGACTGACTTCTCTATAAAAATATCGGTTTTCTCAAAATTTGGACTGGTATCTTCCAGCCAGAATTTAAGAGTGGCCATAAAATGTCCCCAGTATAATTCTTCGATGCCCTTGTTTTTTAGTCGTTCAATCTTCACCATGTTTTCAGTCTGACTCTCCATTAAAGGTTCAGAAATTGCTAAAGATTTTATAAACAACTGGAATTCTTTTTTTAAAGACCATAATTTCTTTACGTTTTCAAGATTATTTTTATCCGAACCAATCAGATAAGTAACCAAACTTCTGTTTAGGGTTAATTGTTCAAAAAAAGTAAAATAGAATGAAAGCAATTGGGTTTTCGCATGAGCTTCAAAATAAGATTCTTCTTCACTAATAAGCATTACCGTTTGCTTCATAAAGTATTTAAGATAGTCGGCCTCTAATTGCTCAAAGTTCGCATAGAAAGCATAAAATTCTGATTCAACAATTTCATGATCGTCACAAAAAGTAAATACATTCAGTGGTTTTTTATTATTTCGTAAGACATACTTAGAATAAATTTCTAAGATTTTTTCCTGAGTTAAGTCTGTATTTTTCATATCTTCATTTAAATTAAAGTACAAATTTAGTAAAAATATTTTCTATTTTAAAAATAAAAGTATACTTTTGTTCTATTATTAATTCAAATGAAGAAAGTTATAATTATTGGTTCAGGTTTTTCAGCGATTGCAGCTGCTTGTTATATGGCTAAGGCAGGCTATTCAGTGCAAGTTTTAGAAAAAAACGAGCAGCTCGGCGGTCGTGCTTCAATATTGGAAATTGATGGTTTTAAATTCGACATGGGCCCAAGTTGGTATTGGATGCCGGATATTTTCGAACGCTTTTTCGCAGATTTTGGCAAAAAAGTGTCTGAATATTATGAATTAAAAAAATTATCACCTGGCTATCGGGTTATTTTCGGCAAAGATGATTACATCGATATTTCTGATGAGCCTGAAAAAATAATCGAAAAATTTGAGGAAATAGAACCTGGGAGCGGAAAGCACTTGCGAAAATTCATGGAAAACTCCCGTAAGAATTATGAAATTGCCATGAAAGATTTGGTTTACAATCCAGGAAAATCACTACTGGAACTGGTAAATCTTGAAACGGCGGCACGCTTAAATCTCTTCGTTCAAAATATATCACAAACGGTACGCCGAAACATTAAAAATCCAAAACTCCAAAGTATTTTAGAATTCCCTGTTCTTTTTTTAGGAGCAAAACCACAAAATACACCCGCGTTTTACAATTTTATGAATCACGCCGATTTCGGATTAGGAACTTGGTATCCAAAAGGCGGCTTTAATGCTGTAGCGATGGGAATGGTAAAGCTTGCCAAAGAATTAGGCGTAGAATTCTACCTCAATCAAAATGTAGTAAAAATTCAAACTGAAAACAATCAGGCAACCAGAGTAATTACTGAGCATGGATTTTTCGATACCGATTTGGTTATTTCTGGAGCGGATTACGCACACACCGAAAAATTATTAAAGCCCGACGAAAAAAATTATAGTGCTGAATATTGGCAAAAGAAAGTATTCGCGCCATCATCTTTTTTATACTATGTTGCGTTTGATAAAAAAGTACCAGAACTTCAACATCATAATTTATTCTTCGATACCGATTTCGGACAACACGCAGTAGATATTTATGATGAACCAAAACTACCAAAAAAACCTTTGTTTTACGCCAATTTTTCCTCAAAAACAGATTTAGACTTATGTCCGGACGGAAAAGAAGTCGGTTTTTTCCTCATACCAGTAGCGGTTGATTTGGAAGACAATCAAGAGATACACGATCGATATTTTGAATTAATTATGGATCGTATTGAAAAAAACATTGGAGTAGATTTACGAAGTTCCATCCTTTTCAAAAAAAGTTTTGGCGTGCAGGATTTCAAAGAACGGTATAACTCTTGTCGTGGTAATGCTTACGGCTTAGCCAATACGTTATTGCAGACGTCGATTTTGAGACCAAGCATCAGCAATAAAAAAATAAAAAATCTTTTTTACACTGGTCAGTTGACCGTTCCCGGACCTGGCGTTCCGCCTGCCTTGATCTCTGGAAAAGTAGTAACAGATTATATTCTTAAACATGAAAACACCCTATTCACCCATGAATAATTTAGAGATATTTAACTCATTTTGCGGACAATCTTCCAAAATGGTTACCGAAAAATACAGTACTTCTTTCTACAAAGCAGCCTCACTTTTTCAACCCGAAATTCGGCAGCACATTTACAATATCTACGGATTTGTGCGTTTAGCAGATGAGATTGTTGATACTTTTCATGATTACGATAAAGTAAAACTCATGTCGGATTTCGAACGAAATTATAAAGAGTCCCAAGAATATGGCATTTCTTTAAACCCCATTTTACATTCATTTTGCTTGACCCAGCGCGAGAAAAATATTCCACAGGACTTGGTTGATGCTTTTTTACATTCTATGAAAATGGATTTGGGTGAAATTAAAGATTTGAATGATGAAAAGTACAATGAGTATATTTACGGCTCCGCAGAAGTGGTTGGTTTGATGTGTCTTAAAGTCTTTGTTAATGGAAATAATGCAGAATACGAACGGTTAAAACCCTACGCCCAAAGTTTAGGGGCTGCGTTTCAAAAAATTAATTTCTTGCGCGACATCAGCGCTGATTTTGTCGATTTAAACCGAACGTATTTTCCAGGCGTTGATTTTAAGAATTTTTCTTCGGCTGATAAAATCGAAATTGAAAAAGATATCGCCAAAGATTTTGCACATGCAAAACTCGGGATTAAAATATTGCCTATCTCTAGCAAATTAGCCGTTTTTATGGCGTATAAATATTACTATAATTTGTTTAAAAAGATTAGAAAGACGAAACCAGAATTATTATTAACCAAAAGAATACGCGTTTCAAATGCAAGAAAAATGTATCTTTTCGGTGAAATGGTTTTGAATAAAAATTTGAATTTACTGTGATGAACAGACTGCTTTTACTTTTAATAATGTTAATCAGCCAACTGATGAGTTCTCAAAATTTAAAAGAATTCCGAACGCTTTTGCAAACAGGTGAGCAATCTGAGAAATCTGCAAAAACATTAATTAAAAAATCGAATACGGCTTATAAATCCACGCAAGAACCTATCTACGCGGGATTTTTAGCGGTTGGTAATTTTTTTATGGCAAAACATGCGTTTAATCCGATAAAGAAAATGTCCTATTTTAATGAAGGAAAAGAACTTATGGAAACGGCTTTACAATCAGATCCTAAAAATTTGGAAATTAGATTAATGCGTTTGATAACACAAGAAAACGCTCCGGCAATTCTCGGTTACAATAAGCAAATTAAAGAAGATCGCAGCTATTTGACCAAGGAATACAAAAATACAGCAGATAACGATTTAAAAATCTACATTAAAGAGTACTTAAAATTATAAAATGGAAATAATAGGATATATTTTTTTAACGCTGGTCATCGTGGTTTCAATGGAAGGCGTGACCTGGCTCACCCACAAATACATTATGCATGGATTAGGTTGGTATCTGCATGAAGATCATCATCAACCGGGTTATCCACATGTATTTGAAAAAAACGATGCATTTTTTGTCGTTTTCGCAATTCCCAGTATTTTACTTTTTTACTTTGGAACGCGTGGCGAAGTCAACTGGATGTTTTTCGTGGGTCTGGGAATTTTAATTTACGGAATCAGTTATTTTCTTGTTCATGATGTTTTAATTCACCGGCGATTCAAATGGTTTGATAAAACCAATAATTGGTATTTTCGTGGATTAAGAAAAGCACATAAAATGCATCACAAACATCTAGGAAAAGAACATGGCGAATGTTTCGGAATGCTTTTCGTGCCGTTGCATTACTTCAAAGAAGCCCGATTATCAACCTTAAAAAAATAAATTTTGCAGTCTTATTACTATTTACTTTTAGATGTTTTCAGCTTTTTAATTCCGTTTATCTACAGTTTTGAAAAGAAAAGAATGCATTTCATTCAACACTGGAAAGCGTATTTTACCTCGATTATGGTGGTGGGAATTTTCTTTATTTTATGGGACAGCTATTTTGCCTACCAAGGTGTTTGGTCATTCAACGATCAATATTTAATCGGTTTTCGAATTCTGAAATTGCCTATTGAAGAATGGCTTTTCTTTTTACTGATTCCGTATGCGAGTATTTTTATTCACTATTCATTACAATATTTCTTTCCCAAAATCGCCTTATCATCGGCGGTCACAAAATGGATTTCTTATGTTCTATTTATCATTGGTTTACTGTTGACCATTTTTAACTACGATAAATTATACACCTTCGTTTGTTTGGGATTATTTACATTATTAATGTTATCTCAGATTATTTTTGAATGGAAATATGCGCAAAGATTTTACTTAAGTTTCATCATTATTTTCATTCCTTTTTTCTTCGTCAATTCTGCATTAACCGGTAGTTATTCCGATTTGCCTGTTGTTTCGTATGATAACACCCAAAATCTTGGAATTAGAATGGGAACTATTCCGATTGAAGACAGCTTTTATTGCTTTGCGCTGCTCTACTCGATTACGCTCTTATTCGAATATTTAAAAACCAAAAAATATTTCCGTTCCACCTATGAAAA
This sequence comes from Kaistella yonginensis, assembly GCF_030409525.1. GTDB lineage: Bacteria > Bacteroidota > Bacteroidia > Flavobacteriales > Weeksellaceae > Kaistella > Kaistella yonginensis. The sequence goes on from NZ_JAUFQB010000007.1 coordinate 55,462, forward strand.
TTAAGCTCACCAAACAATCTGGTATTTACACTTTGACTTCCGAGCAAATCTTACCAATTTCCCTAGAAAAAGCTTGGGAATTTTTTACTTTGCCAACCAATTTAGATAAAATAACGCCAAAAGAAATGGAGTTTCGGATTACCAATAATCCGCCCAACAAAACCTACAAAGGGCAAATTATAACGTATAAAATTGGCATTTTACCCATGATTAAATCAAATTGGATTACGGAAATTACCCACTTAGAACACCAAAAGTTTTTTGTAGATGAACAACGGTTTGGACCCTACGCGATGTGGCATCACGAACATCATTTCGAAGAACTTAATGATGGAAAAGTTTTGATGACCGACCTTGTTAATTTTAAATTGCCCATGGGAATTTTGGGAGATTTTTTTGCTGGTAAATTCGTAACCAATAAAGTGAAATTTATTTTTGAAAGCCGGTTTGAAATTTTAGAAAAAGCACTGATCTCATGAAAATATTACTTACAGGAGCAACCGGTTATATCGGCAAAAGACTTCTCATTCAATTATTAGAAGAAGGGCATCATGTGGTTTGTTCGGTAAGAGATCAAAACCGTTTCAGTCTTCGGTTGTTTAAAGAAAGACTGACTCAAATTGAAGTCATTGAAAATGATTTTTTAGAGGAATCGACTCTAAATAATATTCCGAAAGATATTGATGCAGCCTATTATTTAATTCATTCTATGTCTTCCAGCGAAGGAGATTTCCAGGAAAAGGAAAAAATTTCAGCAGAAAATTTCCGAAAAGCTTTAGAAAAAACAGCAGTAAAACAAGTCATTTTTCTTACAGGAATTATTAATGAAGAAAAGCTTTCAAAACATTTACAATCGCGTAAAAATGTTGAAAAAGCCCTAAAAAGTTCTGTTTACAGCCTCACCAGTCTTCGTGCCGGCATCATCGTGGGCTCAGGCAGCGCCTCTTTTGAAATCATTCGCGATTTGGTCGAAAAATTACCGGTGATGATTACCCCAAAATGGCTAAATACCAAATGTCAGCCAATTGCCATTCGGAATGTTATGCAGTTTTTGGTGGGCGTTTTAGGCCAAGAATTCACCTACAATCAAAATTATGATATTGCCGGAACCGATATTGTAACGTACAAACAAATGCTATTGCAGTACGCAGAAATCCGCGGATTGAAACGACATATTTTCATTGTTCCGGTGATGACTCCGCAGTTGTCTTCTTATTGGTTATATTTCGTTACCTCGACCAGTTATTTTCTGGCAAAAAATCTGGTGCACAGTATGAAAATTGATGTGGTCGCCAACGAAAATAATTTGGCTGAACAGTTAGATATTCATCTTTTTTCTTATCATGAGGCGATCAACCAGGCTTTTGATAAAATCAAACAGAATGACGTTTTATCGAGTTGGTTTGATTCTTTTAGCAATCAGTTTCACAGTCGACAAGTTTGGCAATATTTGGAAGTTCCAGAGGAAGGCTGTTTCAAAGACATTCGCGAGGAAAAAGTGGACGATGAAGAAAAAGCATTTGACCGTGTTTTTAGCATTGGAGGTAAAACAGGTTGGTATTACGCTGATTTTCTTTGGCGAATTCGTGGTTTTCTTGATAAACTGTTCGGTGGCGTAGGTTTACGCAGAGGCAGAAGAAATCTAAACAATTTGGAAGCTGGCGATTCTGTGGATTTTTGGCGTGTACTTTATGCAAATCGCGAGGAAAAACGTTTGCTACTATTTGCCGAGATGAAACTTCCAGGTGAAGCTTGGTTAGCGTTTAAAATCAAAGATGGGTTTTTACATCAGGAAGCTACTTTTCGTCCGCTGGGCTTATCAGGAAGATTATATTGGTATTCGGTTTTACCGTTTCATGGCTTAATATTTAACGGAATGCTCAAAAAACTGGCGGGGAAATAATCTAAAATCAAAATAATAATAATAATAGCCGTGGTTCAATAAAAAAGCTCACCACTAAAATAGTGATGAGCATCTGAAAAAGAATAGATTTCTCTTTCATCATTGGTGTAAGGTGTATTAATATTTAGCAAATCTACCCATTCCTTTCTTCAATGAACTAAACATTTGTTTATATTTTTATTTATCATACTGTTTTGCTCGAATTCTCGACAAATGAACGGGCGAAATATTCAAGCGAGATGCAATATGTTTTAGAGGTACTACATGTAAATACCGTAGATAATCACTTTCTATCAATTTATAATTTTCAGTAGCATCATTAAAATGCAACATATGAGATAATTTCATCGTATACTGAAGAATCTCTTCCAAAATTAAAACGCCAATGATACACCAATCGTGATAAGCCAAATAAAGATTTAAAAGATCTTCCCGTTCAATAAAATACACCATAGAATCTTCATACAAATGAATGTCTACATTACTGATCTCTCCAGTTTTGAAGGTATAAAATTCCGTAAGAAGAGACATTTCTGGTTCGATCCACATTGACTTTTCGTTTCCTTTTTCATCTACACAATAGCATCTTGTGATTGACTTTTCAGCAATAAAAATTTTTTGGCATTTTTCCCCTTTTTTAGCAATTAAACTTCCTGCTTTACATTCCATCAACTGAAATTTATCGATCCCTTTTTCCAAAACTTTTAAATCAAAATCAGGTTTATAAGACAAAAATTTTTGTCGGAGTTTTTCTTTAAATTTTGTTTTTTCCATTTTTTTTCTCATTTTATTCTCATTTTATTCGACAGCCACTGAATCATCACCACGCCCGTCTGCAACTGCAGTTGCATTTCCTTCGTCGTCAATAACGATTAATTCTATTCTGCCGATTTGTGCAGTTTTTTGTATTTTGTAATTTTTCTTTTCTAAGGCTACAATCGTGGTATCTGGAAAATCTTTTTCCACCAAAACAGAATCTGGCAACCATTGATGATGAAATTTGGGAGAATTTACAGACCTGTTCGGACTTAAATTAAAATCAATAATATTTACAATCGATTGATAGACTGAGGTCGGGATTGTTGTTCCACCTGGAGTTCCCACAATGATATATGGTTTTCCTTTTTTCAAGACGATAGTTGGCGTCATTGAACTCAGCATTCTTTTTCCGGGCTGAATGGCATTGGCTTCACCACCCACGGCACCAAACATATTGGGAACACCAGGCTTTACCGAAAAATCATCCATTTCATTATTTAGGAAAAACCCGGCACCAGAAACCACGACTTTACTTCCGTAGAGCCCATTTAGAGTGGTGGTTACCGCCACGGCGTTGCCTTCTTTATCGATAATTGAAATATGCGTTGTTTCTGTTGATTCTTTTGGTTGTGGAATTATTTTTCCAACTTCAGCACTCGGTGTTGCCTGATTAAAACTAAAAGTTCGCCATCTTTTTGTTAAATATTCTTCAGAGATGAGCATGTGCGTAGGATCACTTATAAATTTGGGATCACCCATATATTCGGCACGATCTGCAAAAGCACGGCGTTCTGCTTCCACCATTACCTGTACGGCTTCGGTAGAATTTTGCTGGTAATCCTCCATTTTTTGAAAAGAGCTCATGGTCAACATTTGTGCAAGAAGAATTCCACCGCTGGAAGGCAATGGCATCGACACGATTTCATTTCCTTTATAATCGAAAACAATAGGGTTTCGTTGTTCAACTTTGTAATTTTTCAAGTCGTTTAGGCTGATAATTCCTTTTCCAAGTTTCATTTCTTTGGTAATGAGTTCCGCAGTTTCACCTTCATAGAAACCTTTTGCTCCATGTTTTTGAATAAGTTTTAAAGTTTGAGCCAGTTCTTTTTGAATTAATAGATCGCCTTGTTTCCAGGGAATATCTTTTTGAAAAACCGTTTTAGTGCTATTGTGCTTATCAAAATACCTCTTTTCGCTGTTGAGTAAATTCGCTTCTCTTTGGGTAATGCTAAAACCTTGTTCTGCTAAATCGATTGCGGGTTGAATCAATTTTTCCATGGGAAGTTTTGCATATTTTAAAGTAGCGAATAAACCTGCTACAGAACCGGGAATACCGACTGCTAATCTGCCATTTTGTGAAAGATCCGTATTCGCATTGCCATTGTTATCGAGATACATATTTTTACTTGCTTTTTCCGGCGCGGTTTCGCGATAATCAAGGGTGAATTTTTCGCCAGTATTTTTTACACCAACCAAAAACCCACCGCCGCCTATATTCCCAGCTTGCGGATAAACAACTGCCAGCGCATATTGCGTAGCGATTACAGCATCGTAAGCATTGCCACCCATTTTCATAATCTTCGCGCCGACTTCACTGGCTAAAGGATGCGCCGATACGACCAATCCTTTGTCTTTGGTTTGGATTTCTTTTACAATATTAATATCGGTGAACTGCGAAAAAGCCAATTGGGAAATAACAAACGAAAGCAAGAGCAGTTTTTTCATTTTTCAAAGATTTTCACCAAAAATAAGAAAATCCCCATCAAATACGATTATTTTAAGATAAATCCTGCGCTGCGCCCCGACTTGAACGGAGCTCTTTTTTCTTGTGGGGTGGACTTGAGCCTAGGAAAAAGAAAAAAAGCGGGAGTGGAAGGCGGATAAAGGCGCCCAAAAAAAAGCAGAAATAAATTCAGTCTTCTATTTTTTATGATAGTCGATTTTGCTAAATTTGTGCGAAATCTAAAATTAAAATATGGAATCCCACACGGAAAAAATACTCATTACCGGTGCGCTCGGCCAAATTGGAACCGAATTAACCAATAAATTAGTTGAACTATATGGCGCAGAAAATGTAGTCGCCTCGGGACTTGATCGGTGGGATAAAAACCTTACTTCGGCAGGATTTTATGAAAGAATGGATGTGACCAATACGCAATTGGTTCGCCAAGTGATTACAGATTACGAGATTACCACCGTCTATCATCTTGCGTCGCTCCTTTCTGGAACTTCTGAAAAACAACCGCTTTTTGCCTGGAAACTGAATATTGAACCGCTGCTTCACTTTTGCGAGATGGCAAAGGAAGGGTTGCTTCAGAAAATTTTCTGGCCGAGTTCTATTGCTGTTTTTGGAAAAGGGCTTCCGAAAGAAAATGTGGGACAAGACGTGGTTTTGAATCCAACGACTGTGTATGGAATTTCGAAAATGGCGGGTGAGAAATGGTGCGAATATTATCATTCTAAATTTGGTGTAGACGTGAGAAGCATTCGGTATCCGGGTTTAATTTCGTGGAAAACTCCCGCAGGTGGTGGCACCACAGATTATGCGGTTGAAATTTTCTATGAAGCCGTAGAGGAAGGAAAATACACCAGTTTTATATCTGAAAATACAGGAATGCCGATGTTGTATATGAGTGACGCTATTAAAGCAACACTGGATTTAATGGCGGCTCCAAAAGAAAGCTTAACCGTTCACACTGCCTATAATTTAGGTGGAATGTCTTTCACCCCAAAAGAGCTGGCGGAAGAAATCAAGAAAGAAATGCCTGATTTCACCATTGATTACCAACCGGATTTCCGGCAGCAAATTGCAGATTCCTGGCCTGCCTCTATTGATGATTCTGTGGCCAAAAAAGATTGGGGACTTTCTTATGAATATGGGATTACCGAAATGACAAAAGATATGCTGAAAAACCTTAAAGTGAAACTCGCAAAAAATTAATGTCATCGTATAAAATTAAAGTCTGCAAAATCAATGGAAATACCTCCGCTGATTTTGCAGATTTTTTTTATATTTCCGCCAAAATATACTAGGAACAAATGATTTTAATAACCTTTAATATTATCAATCCAGAGCGGGCATATAAAAATGTTGGTACATTTAATGAGAAACAACTTTTGGAAATTACGATTCAGAATACCAAAGCGATTTTGAGAAGTTTGGAAAGCAAAGAAATTCTGGGAACTTTTTTTATTGAAATTTCGCTCGTTTCACAATTAGAAAAATTGATTAAGAAAATAATAAATGAAGGTCACGAAATCTCTTTTTATAACATTGATTCTACTTTAGAGGAAATAGACTCTTTGAAAAAAAATACTGAAGCTCTGATTGGCAAGCAAATTCGCGGAATTAGGATAAAAGAAAATGCCTTTGATTTAAGTGAACTTCACCGTCTAAGATTCAATTATGTTTCGCTAATTGAAGATACCGCTTTGATTTTTCCTTTTAAAAGATTTGAACGAAAAGCCCCTTTTCGTGAACAAAATGGCTTGAGTATTCTCCACGAAAGCATTTCCAGATATTCCCAAATCCCTTACAACGATTTGGTTTTTCAGCTTCTTCCCCTTTCCTATTATGAAAGTATGGTGATTGAAACCATTAAAAAAGATGAGTTTGTTTTATTTTACCTGAATTCTTGGCAGTTTACCGATTTTGAAAACAATTCGTTTGAAATTCAATTTTATAAAAAATACAATTCGGGTAAGAAATTACATGATAAACTGGAAGCATTTTTAAGTTGGATGAATGAAAATGAATTGGCATCGGCACGAATAAAAGATTTTGCATTTTAAAAAATGAAGAATGAAATTGTATTATTATCTCTACAGCGTTTGCAGCATTATCGTATCTAATAAATAATTTTATACCTAATTTGTTGCCTATTTCTTTTATATTCGTTACATTTGGTTACGTTTAACCAAATTATTAGTATTATGAAAAAACTTTTATTTATTGTCAGTTTGGCAGCTTTTCCTTTAACTGCGACTGCGCAAACGCTTCTGGATGAAAATTTCCAGTCAGGTAGTATTCCCGCCACATGGACGGTCCAACAAACCAATGCCTTGGAAACTTGGCATGTTGAAGATCCCTTATTAGGAACCGATTTAAAAGCGACGGTGAATTATGATGCCACACCGGCAGCACAAGATGAAATGCTAATCACTCCTACTTTAGATCTAACCGGAGCTTCTAGCTATACCTTGAAAGCACAGATTGGTTTAAGTTATTATTGGTCTGTAACTCCTGAAAACAATTACGATGTTTTCATAAAAGTTTCTATCGACAATGGCACAACGTGGACTCAGGTCTGGTCAGAAAATGATTTAGGCGTGTTTACCAATTGGGTTATGAATCCTGTATCTGTAAATTTAAATTCTTACGCGGGAAACCCCAACGTGAAAATTGCATTTCAATATGTAGGTAATGATGGGGCTGCACTGTATTTAGACAACGTGAATGTGTCTGTTCCGCCAAGTACGCCACCAAATTGCGCCACCCAAGTTGCTCCTGCAAACGCAGCAACAGGCGTAAACTATACCGCCCCAATCGCTCTATCATGGACCGCTCCATCTGCAGGTTCACAAGTTGATAGTTATGATGTGTTTTTGGGAACTTCTGCCAATCCTACTACGTTATTAGGAAATGTAAATGGACTTACGATTAATGCAACCGGACTTATGGCTTCAACCACTTATTATTGGAAAGTAGTATCTAAAAATGCTGCTGGTTCAGCAACAGGTTGTAGCGAATTTATGTTTACCACTTCTGCAAATCCTTTCGCACCTTATTGCGGTCCACTACCATTCAGCAGTAGTGTTGAACCGATTACCTTGGTCAATTTTGCAGGAATTAATAATACAACTTCGGCAACTCTCGGTGGAGCAGGTCACGAAAACTTTACCACAATCACGGGAACTGTTGCCCAAGGCAGCTCTTATCCTATTACCTTGAAAGGAAATACAGATGGACCATTTACCAATCGATTCGTTGTATTTATAGACTGGAATCAAAATGGAGTGTTGAATGATGCAGGAGAAATCTATCAAATTGCACAAACAATTGTAGGATCTACAGGAGTAGATGCAATACAAGCGACTGAAACTCTTGTAGTACCTGCGGGTGCAACATTAGGAAACACCAGAATGAGAGTTAAGAAATTATTTGGAACTACCAATGCTGCTGACCCATGTCTTGGAGCTAGCTTTGGACAAGCTGAAGATTATACCTTAAATGTAACTTCATTAGGCGTTTCTAATGTTAATAAATCACAAGTGAAGGTATATCCTAATCCAGTGGTGGATGTTCTAAACATCGATGCGGACTCTAAAGTAAGCAACGTTCAAGTATTTGATCTTTCTGGAAAAGCGGTGTCTTCATTTGATTTGAACCAAGTGAGAAACCAAGTGAACCTTAGCAAACTGGCTCCTGGAGTTTATGTTGTTAATATTCAAACAGAAAAAGGAATTCAATCGGTAAAAATTGTTAAAAAATAATTCTTATTAATTTCAATATTAAGAAGGTCTGCAAAAATGCAGACCTTTTTTTGGTCTAAATTTTTAGCTGATTTAGCAATCAGAACCAGTAAAAAAATCTACTTTTGTACCATGCGAAGTCTATTTATTCTAATTCGCCGCTCCATCAAACGGTCTTTTGATAATATTCATAATGAAAAACTGAAACACAATCTGTTGCAGGCAGTACCCTTTTGGATTGGCTCATTTATTACCGGAGTCTTCGCTGTTTTCTACGCGCAATTGTTTCAATGGGGAGAAAATCTAATGCATGCCATGATGAATTGGCACAGCTGGGTAATTTTCATCGTCGCTCCTATGGCTTTCGTTGCATCTTGGTGGTTGGTCAAAAGATTTGCGCCCTATGCCAAAGGAAGTGGAATCCCGCAAGTCATGGCGGCTGTAGAATTGGCAAATCCTAGAGAACATCATAAAATATCACTCTTACTAAGTATAAAAATTATTTTATTTAAAGTTATTTCGTCCATAATTTTAGTAATTGGTGGTGGCGCTGTAGGTCGAGAAGGTCCAACGATTCAAATTGCTGGCTCGGTTTTTAGAAAAGTAAATGAATACCTGCCCGATTGGTGGCCCAAGATTTCAAAGAAAAACATGATTATGACCGGCGCCGCCGCCGGACTTTCTGCTGCCTTTAACACCCCGCTTGGCGGAATTGTATTTGCGGTAGAAGAACTTTCAAAAACACATATTAATTATTTCAAAACCGCCTTATTTACGGCAGTCATCATTGCAGGCCTCACGGCTCAAACTTTTGCAGGATCCTATTTATATCTCGGCTACCCAAAAACCAGTGATATTAGCATGATGATTATATTTCCCGTGATTTTAACCTCCGCGGTTTCGGGAATTTTCGCCAGCCAGTTATCCCGAATAATGATTGGAATTAGCAATTGGAAAAAAAGACTTAAAACAGATCGTTCCAATATTATCTTTTTAGTTATCTCCGCTTTAATCATCGCGTCTCTGGCCTATTTCGTCAACCAAGAAATCTTAGGATCTGGAAAAGGAATTATGGAAAGAGTGCTCTTCACCGACAATAAAAACGAAGCGTGGTATATGCCTTTCTTTAGAATGATCGGTCCTGCCTTGGCATTTACCTCGGGCGGTGCAGGTGGTATTTTTGCCCCAGCCTTAGCCGCAGGAGCCAGTTTAGGTTCCGTGATTTCGGGATGGATTAATTTATCACCCCACGAAACGAATGTGGTGATTTTAACAGGAATGGTCGCCTTTCTCACCGGAATTACGCGCGCGCCCTTCACCTCGTCCATCATTGTTTTGGAAATGACCGACCGCCACAGTTTGATTTTTTATCTCATGTTAGCCGGCATGGTTTCCTCATTAATTTCTGTGCTGGTAAGCAAACACTCTTTATACGACCAGTTAAAAGTACTCTATCTGGATGAATTGCGGAAATAAGGAGCAACACCCTCCTTTCTTATTCAAGCACTTATGTCTCTCTATAATTTGTACAAATTAGTACTTCACTTAAAATCCCAAAAGTTTGCCGGTGAAAAAATTCAACATTTTTTCAACTTCCTCATATTTATTTTCTTGTTCTTTAATATCTGTCAGTTTGGGTAAATGCTTGGCGAAATAGATATGATCATTAGACATCTCGAACAAACTGCTGGCAAGTGCATACGGATATTTAAATTTCGGGTCAATTTCTAAAATAACTTCTGCAACGGTGGTGATCAACTCTTTGTAATTTTTGAAGAAACCTTTTCCATTTTCCTCATCGACATCTTTCGTTTTGTAGGCTTTCGTTCCTTCTGCAATTACGATATTATGTAAAATATTTTCGTCGATATACTCTGTATTCACATTGTCCTCTGAGGCAGATACAAACGATTGAATGATTATTTCAAGCTTCTTTTTTGGATCGGTAATATTCATGGTGTTTCGCTGAATGAGATACTCCACCCAAACCCAGTACCAGGATACTAAATAGGTAAGCAATGATTTTTTATTTTCAAAATAGCGATAAACGGAGGCTTCCGTTGATCCAATTTCTTGTGCCAGTTTTTTAAAATTAAAGGCTTCAAAACCCAATTGATCAATCAACAATATTCCGTGTTGAATAATTTTTCTGCCTAGTGCAGAGTCCTGCGGATCTTTTAAATAAATTCCTTCGTTCAAAGATATTTTAATTTCTATCGCCATTTTATTTTATTATAAATCAAAGCTAAACAATATAAAATGAAATAAAAATACTATCATTAAAAATTTTACTTTTTTTAATAATAGTATTACTATCATTTAAAAAATTATTTATATATTTGGCACATTAAATAAAAATATAAATGCTATAATTTTCGATAGAGATTCTAATACTCAGTGATTCATTCCTATCATTTCAGCAGCAGAATTAGTAGAATAGAGACCTTAATATATACTTAACTCAGATTTAAAAAATCAAAACGATGAAAACACAATCACAAGAAACGCAAAAAAATCTAACTCCAGAATTAGCTTATTCAATTTTAAAAGAAGGAAATCTGCGCTTTGTAAATAACCTGAAAGCAAATAGAAATCTTTTAGAACAAGTGAACGAAACCAGCAACGGCCAATTTCCTTTTGCCACCATACTTAGTTGTATGGATTCCCGAACCTCCGCAGAACTCATTTTTGATCAAGGCCTTGGTGATATTTTTAGCATTAGAATCGCAGGGAATGTATTAAATGACGATGTTTTGGGCAGCATGGAATTTGGAACTAAGGTGGTAGGAACCAAGATCATCCTTGTTTTAGGACATACTGGATGTGGAGCAATTGTTGGCGCATGTAATGCGGTGAAAATGGGGAAACTCACTCAACTTTTGAATAAAATAAAACCTGCAATTGATCAAGAAGTTCAGACTGAAGTCGACAGAACGGGCAGCAACAGTCAATTTGTAGAACGTGTAACAACCAATAACATCAAGATGGTGATGGAACAGATAAAAAATGAAAGCCCAATCATCGCAGAATTAGAAGCACAGAAACAATTAAAGATTGTGGGTGGACTTTATGACGTGAAAAGCGGAGAAGTTACTTTCTACTAATTGATACCTCATTCACCGGAAATAAGTAAACTTTAAAAATGATAGCCATGGTAAATAAATTTTATGATTTCAGGAACTTAAAAGGCGATTTGTCTGGTGGTCTAGTTGCCGGAGTTGTTGCTTTACCGCTCGCCCTGGCTTTTGGAGTACAATCAGGAATGGGCGCTACTGCAGGATTATACGGCGCGATAATTCTGGGAATCTTAGCCCCTATTTTGGGTGGTACAAGAACGCAAGCGAGTGGACCAACTGGCCCAATGACAGTGGTTTGCGCCGCGGTTGTAACTTTGGCAGTAAGTAAATTTGGTGGAATAGAAGACGCACTGCCGATAATTTTATTGACCTTCTTTCTAGGTGGAATTTTTCAAATAATTTTTGGATTCTTTAAGATTGGAAGTTTTATCAAGTATTTTCCCTATCCAGTAATTTCAGGGTTTATGACCGGAGTTGGACTCATCATCATTTTTTTTCAGCTTTTTCCCTTATTTGGTTTAAACTCGCCGAAATCTACTCTTAGTGTTCTGCAGGAACTACCCAAAATTTTTACGGAATTTAATTTGGCTGCATTGGGCATAGGCATCTTCACCATTGCTATGTATTATTTCTTTCCCAAAATATCAAAAACAGTTCCGAGCACTTTGGTCGCGTTAATTACTGGTACTCTACTTTCCTATTTTTTAAAGCTGGACATTCCATTAATCGGAACAATTCCAGCGGGATTACCAGAATTAAAAATGATGGGTTTCCTAGAGATACCTTCTGAAGCGTACGCTCAAATTTTGGAATTTGCTATTATTTTAGCTGCTTTAGGATCTATTGATTCCTTGCTTACCTCGGTAATTGCAGATAATATTACCAAAACTCGGCACAATAGCAACAGAGAATTAATCGGACAGGGAATTGGTAATACAGTTGCGGCAATGTTTGGCGGAATCCCTGGTGCTGGCGCCACCAAAGGAACCGTAATCAACATAAATTCTGGTGGTACTACCCGTTTATCTGGCGCAATCCACGGATTGTTTTTACTCATTATATTATTAGGTGCCGGATCGTTAGCTTCGTACATTCCAATTACCGTTTTGGCAGGCATTCTTATTCCAGTTGGATTAAACATTATTGACTACAAAGCACTCAAGCATTTATTGAAAGTACCGCGAGCAGATGCGGTAGTCCTTGTGGTTGTATTACTTATAACTACGTTTGGAAATTTAATCTATGCAGTAGGCATAGGAGTTGTGTTGGCGTCAGTTCTATTCATGAAAAAAGTAAGCGATTTGGCCGAGGAAAAAACGCAATTGCGATCTTTAACTGAAACAATTCCAGAAGGCCTGTGGGCAGATGAGCAACTATTATATTCAGAATTTAAAGACCGTGTTTACATTAAACATCTGTATGGACCATTATTTTTCGGTTTTGCTTCCGAGTTTCAAGCCATGACTGCTAATAAAAATTTAGAAATGGAAGCATTAATTATTAGAATGGATCGGGTCCCCTATATCGATCAGTCTGGATTATACGCGCTGGAAAATGTTCTTTTTAATTTGAAAGTCAAAAATATTACCGCCATTTTGGTCGGTTTGCAACCACAGCCAAAAGATATATTAGAATTAATAGGAATTATTCCCAATCTCGTTCCAGAGGAAAATATTTCTGAAGATATTGGCGATGCGGCTGAACTTCTTAAAATACTACTAAAAAATCACAGAAACACGGAACAGCTTGTAGAGATCCTTGGTACTAATTAATCCCAACTTAAAATTAAAAAAATGTTCAAATTGAAAATCTTCTTTTTTTTAATAGCCGTCATTTCAATCGATTATTTTAAAGCTCAAGTTACGTTTCAAGTTGGTTTATTACCGTCTGTAGTCTTGACCGATAAAATGTCTAATGATTGGTCAGTTATATATGAGATAGACTCGCGACAGCTTTTAAGTACAAGAAATATTGAAGGTGTTGTTGATAACAAATATGAATTCGCGTTAACAGATTTTTCTGTGCTTGCCGCGAAAAAAATCAGTCATCACTCCCGATTAGCAGGTGGTTATCTTCTACGAATTGAAGATGATGAAATTTCCCATAGGTATATTCAGCAATATACGTTGACCCATCAATTACGTTCACTGCCACTAAGTCATCGGTTTGCTAGCGATCAAACATTTTCATCGGCAGAGAAACCTTCATTTAGACTAAGATATCGGATTGCTACAGAGATTCCTTTGATGGGAGAAACTGTTGATGCTGATGAATTATATTTTAAAATGAGTAATGAATTTCTGAACAGTTGGCAAGATTCAGAATATGATCTAGAAGTTCGGCTTGTTCCTTTGCTCGGCTTTAATTTTAAAAATGAGAAAAAGTTAGAAATGGGTCTGGATTATAGACTTGATTCTTTCTTACAAAATAAGACCCGTCACAGCTTTTGGGTCAGTGTAAATCTATTAGTAGAACTTTAAAAAGATAGCACAAATGATTCTTTCTTCCTTTTTAATAGTTGCTGGGTTTTTCGGTTTAATATTCGGCGCAAATTGGCTTGTAGATGGTGCTTCATCTTTAGCTAAAAAGTATAATATTCCAGATTTAATTATTGGTTTGACGATTGTCGCTTTCGGGACTTCAGCCCCGGAGTTGGTTGTGAATTCAGTGGCTTCTATAGATGGCCTGTCAGATATTGTTCTGGCAAATGTTATCGGAAGCAACAATTTTAATCTGTTTATCATTCTTGGAATTGCGGGATTAATCTATCCAATTTCTGTTCGTTCGTCGATGGTGCGTAAAGAAATTCCGATTTCATTAACAGTGGTTTTACTCTTATTGCTTCTTGCAAACAATTTTTATCTCGGCGGAACTTTGGCAGTTTCCAGATGGGACGCACTTATATTATTGGTGTGTTTCGCGGGCTTCCTCATCTACTTATTTAAAAATATGAAGTCGGAACATCCAGAAGAAATAACAGACACGGAAAAATCTAACTTTAAAATTTGGACTCTTATTGCACTCGGTCTCACCGGCTTAATTGGCGGCGGAAAACTAGTAGTTGACAACAGCATCGGAATTGCGACTGATTTGGGAATTAGTCAAAAAATCATAGGTCTTACCATTATAGCGACTGGAACTTCGTTACCAGAATTATTAACTTCAGTTGTTGCAGCTCTTAAAAAGAACAGCGACATCGCCATCGGAAATGTGATCGGCTCAAATATCTTCAATGTACTATTAATTCTTTCCGTAAGCTCCTTGGTTAATCCTATTCAGTTTAATGCGGTATTTAATCAGGAATTTTTAATATTAATCGGAGGAACAGTCTTTTTGATGCTTGCGATGTTGACTGGAAAAAGAAAGATGCTGGATCGGTGGGAGGCTTTTCTGTTACTTGGATTCTACCTGTCTTATACCGTTTATTTAGTTTCCAAAGAACTTTAGTAAATTTCGTTGCTGCTGGTAATCTTATCTTGAATTTAATTATTAAAAACACCTGCCTCATTTCATAAAAGGAAATGATTTCTGATAAACGTGAATCAGTATCATATTTAAAATATAATTCTACAGTACTTTCAAGAATTGCAACTATTAAATTAAATCCTACTAATCCCTTTAAAACACAAATCTCATCTTTTACAATGACCGATAGGTTACTTTATTGAGATTCAACCACAGTGATTGTTCTAACTTTGTATTTAGCAATAAAAATCTGCTATTAATCCCTTCATTTTGTTGCATGTTAGCAAAAGAAGTTATATTTTTGCACCTCGAAATAATTAACAAAATTAATTAACATTATGAACAATTACGAAACTGTTTTCATTTTAACTCCCGTTCTATCTGATGCTCAGGTGGAGGAAGCAGTGAAAAAATTTGAAGACTTATTGACTTCACACAATTGCGAAATCGTTGCCAAAGAAAAATGGGGACTGAAAAAATTAGCGTATCCTATTCAATTGAAAAAGAATGGATTTTACACTTTGATCGAGTTCAAAGGTGAAGGAACTGTAGTAGCAGATTTAGAACTTGCTTACAAACGTGACGAAAGAGTACTTCGTTACTTAACTACAAAACTTGACAAACATGCGATCGAGTATGCAGTAACAAGAAGAACGAAAGTGAAAACTGCGAAAGCTTAATTTTAACCCCTCAAAAAAAGAAAAGACATGGCAATAGATGATATGGCTAAACAAGCCTCAGCAGGAGGAGAATCTGAAGTAAGATTTTTAACTCCACTAGACATCAATACAAAATCTGACAAAAAATACTGTAGATTCAAAAAATTCGGTATCAAGCATGTAGATTATAAAGATGCAGATTTCCTTCTTCAGTTCGTCAACGAGCAAGGTAAAATTTTACCAAGAAGATATACTGGAACTTCTTTGAAATATCAAAGAAAAGTTTCTGCAGCAATCAAAAGAGCGAGACACTTGGCAATGTTGCCATATGTAGCAGATTTATTAAAATAACATTAATCATTGGTTGTTGGTTATTGGTTGTTGGTCGTTGGTTCGCTAACTTCTAACCGCCGAAATCTAACTTCTAACTAAAAAAGGACAACAACAATGGACATTATCCTAAAAAAAGACGTAGAAAACTTAGGTCTTGAATTCGATACCGTAAGCGTAAAACCAGGTTATGCAAGAAATTTCTTGTTACCACAAGGAATCGCTCTTTTGGCTACGCCAAAAAACAAAGCAGCTTTAGCAGAAACGCTAGAAGCTAGAAAAGATGAAGAAGCTAAATTGGTAGCGGCTGCAAATACCATCGTAGATCAATTGAAAAAAACAAACATCACCATCGCTACGAAAGTGGGTTCAGGTGACAAATTGTTTGGATCAATCAACAATGCAAACCTTTCTGAAGAATTATCTAAAGTAGGGGTACAAGTTGATAGAAAATACATCAAAATCCCTGGGAACAATATTAAGAGAACTGGTAAATTCAGTGCCTTAATCAGACTTCACAGAGAGGTAGAATACAATTACGAATTCGAAGTTGTTTCTGATGCTCCACCAGTGGTAGAAGCTCCTAAACCAGTTGCAAAACCTAAAGCTGTAGAAACAGAAGAAACTCCTGCTGAAGAAGCATAAGCGTTTTTAAAATATTAAAATCCGTTACCATTAAATTGATAGCGGATTTTTTTTGCTAACTATTAGAAAATAGTTTGAACTAATTTGTTAGTGACTTATCATAGCCGATACGAAGAGAAATTTAGTGTGTAGTATAAGTATTTGAAGCAAGTTTCAAACCCATTTGCAAAAACATCTTTCGTTCTAGAATTACTATTTCTTATCAAATAATTCAATCGTTTTTTGAAGCGTTTCTTCAGTTTGTATAATATCTAATAGAATTAATTTTGTAGTAAATTTTACATTTTTATCAGTTTCATTTATGTTAGCATACAGAAAAGTCATTAAATATTCCGTTTTATATTTCAAAGTTGATTTCAGGTCTTCAATATTAGAAAGCGTAATAATCTTATTGTAATCAACCAAATCGATTTTGGTGTTTGAAACAGCTTTCCATCCATTGAGCTTAATACTTGGAACGTAGATTCCTTTGACTTTCATCACAATTTCCAAAACTTTCACATCCTTGTTATCAGCATAAAAATCCAATGAATCAATTAAAGATTTTTGTCTAGGAATAGTGGCAATAATATCTTCTTTTGAATCATTTAACTCACTATTTATCGTTGAAAATGCTTGCTTAATATATGCTTTATCTTTTCTTTCAGAATTCCAATTTTCAATAAAAAGTGCGATCAGAATACCTGCGATTACTGGAATGATTTGTTGAAAAAACAGAATAGCATTTCTTTTAAATTTCTCTTTCATTAATTTTAATTTGTGGGTAAGATAGTACTTTTTTAAAAATAAAAAATCACAAATTGATTGTGATTTTGTCTAAAACTTGCTCAAAGTTGGGGAGAATTTGTGGAGCCAGACGTTTTTACTGTTCAACAAAGAAATCTTCATCTAAATGCTTTACATCGTACGATTGTTTAATCTGAACACCTACATTATATTCGTGCATAAGATCAACTAATTTATTTCCATCTATTAATATTATTTTATGATGTGCATTTTTAGCTTTTTCAGTAGCACCTTTATCAAATAATGACGTTGTGACAAAAACTCCCTTATTTGTATCTCCACTCATTGCTCCTATAAAATTTCTAATATCTTTTTCTCTTACTTTATTTTCTGTAAATCTTTTTGCTTGAATATAGATTTTATCAAGACCAAGTTTGTCTTCATTGATGATTCCGTCGATTCCTCCATCTCCCGATTTAGAAGTTTCTATAAAATCTCCATATCCCATTTTATTTAATAGTTTAAGAATTACTTTTTCAAAATAATAAGGATCAATTGTTTTTAGTTTTTCAAGAAGTTCATTTTTAATTTCTCTTTCAATTTGATCAAAACCTTCATCAATTAAATCTTGAGGAGATGCGCTTGAAATTCTTTTTATGTCACTAGAATTTGCATGTTTATCACTTTCAGTTTGATAAAAATCTAATAAAGAAGATTCTTCTTCTAAACCTCTTAAATTTAACTGTGACTTTTGAGCTAAACCTTTGTCTGTAATTTGGACATTCCCTCTAGATGGATAATGAATATAACCTCCTTTTTTTAGATATGATTTCCCCCATGCAATTCGGTTATTAATTAATATTTCACCGGACTTAGTTTTTTCTTCTAGCAAAGTATTGTTTAAATGTGAGTAATATTTTTCAATAACTTTTTTTTGCAATTCTCGTGTATGAATAATCTCTTTGTCAGATAACACTTCTAGAATGGGATTGAAAGTTTCGTGGAACTTTGGGATTTCTTGATTCATATTTCTTCTCGATTTGATTGATGATGATATTTTTACTTCTCAAATATACACAAGTCCTCTAAATTAAAAAGCAGTTTTGTAAGAACGTCCACTTTGCAACCCGACTTGAGTGGAGCTCTTTTTTGTTATTGCGATTTCGATATCTTTCAACAGATTGCTTCTTTTCGATCGCAATAAGAAAAAAAGCGGGAACGGAAGGCGGATAAAGTTGCCCAAATAAAAAAACTTCAGCAATAAACTGAAGTTTTCTATAACTCTATTCGAGATATTTTAAATATGAATCACCTCGCCATAAGCGGCTGCAACTGCTTCCATCACGGCTTCGGAAATCGTGGGATGTGGATGAATGGATTTTAAAACTTCGTGTCCTGTCGTTTCTAATTTACGCGCCACAACGGCTTCTGCAATCATATCGGTAACGCCAACTCCGACCATATGACAACCGAGCCATTCGCCGTATTTTGCATCGAATATCACTTTGATGAAACCATCGGTATCGCCGTTAGCAACAGCTTTTCCGGAAGCAGAGAAAGGAAACTTTCCTACTTTTAATTCGTATCCTTTTTCTTTCGCCTGTTTCTCCGTCAAACCAACCGACGCCACTTCTGGATGACAATACGTACAACCGGGAACATTGCCGTAATCGATTTTTTCTACGTGAAGTCCTTTGATTTTTTCTACACACGTAATTCCTTCCGCAGAAGCAACGTGCGCCAAAGCTTGAGTCGGCAAAATATCGCCAATCGCGTAATAACCGGGAACGGAAGTTTCGTACCATTCGTTGACCAAAACTTTTCCTTTGTCGGTCTGAATCCCAACTTCTTCGAACCCTTGCCCTTCAATATTGGAAGCGATCCCGACTGCGGAAAGTAAAATATCGGCTTCTAAAACGATGTTTCCTTTGTCGGTTTTTACGGTAGCTTTCACACCATTTCCAGAAGTATCAACCGATTCTACAGAAGCATTGGTCATGATTTCGATCCCCGATTTTTTCAAAGACTTCTCCATGTGTTTAGACGTATCTTCATCTTCCACTGGTAAAATAACGGGCATAAATTCTACGACCGTAACTTTGGTTCCCATCGTATTATAGAAATCGGCGAACTCAATTCCGATCGCACCAGAACCAACTACAATCATCGATTTTGGTTGTTCGGGAAGATTCAACGCTTGTCGGTAACCAATTACTTTTACGCCATCTTGTGGAAGATTGGGTAATTCTCTAGATCTTGCTCCCGTTGCAATGATGATATGTTGTGCGTAATATTCTGTGGATTTTCCGTCTTTATCGGTAACATTTACTTTTTTCCCTTTGGCAACTTTTGCAGTTCCCATGATGACATCGATTTTGTTTTTCTTCATCAAGAAAGCGATTCCACCACTCATTTTTGTGGCAACTCCTCTACTTCTTGCGATCACTTTAGAAAAATCGAAACCTGGATTTTCTACTTTATTTAAACCAAATTCTTCGGCTTTTTGCAAATATTTGAAAACGTGTGCCGATTTCAAAAGTGCTTTTGTAGGAATACATCCCCAATTCAGACAAATTCCGCCCAAGCTTTCTTTTTCGATAACAGCAGTTTTAAAACCTAATTGTGCGGCTCTGATTGCGGTAACGTAACCTCCTGGTCCACTTCCGATGACAATAATATCGTAATTCATGAATTTTAAATTTAAGGCGAATTTACGGAAATTTTATGATTTTAAAAATTAGAATTTTTTAGAACGTTTTTTAAAAAAACGATTTTGGGAATTGTTTTTTAAGAACCATTTTAAATAGAAAAGCAGACCTTAAAAAGTCTGCTTTATCAATTATTTTATGCCTTTATAACTTTCTACCAATCTAATAAATTCTGCGCGATAGCCATCTTTATCTTTGGAAATGCCTTGTTTTGCAAGATTTATAACTTCCTCTAAATTTTTATTTTTAATATATTTAGATTCTCGAATTACCATACCAAACCAACTTACAGCCGTTGCAAATTTGAAATCTTCAGAAGTTTTCGCAAAATTTGTTGCAGAATTTTTTACAATTTGCTGCATTTCAACACTTTTGTCTTCATCTGGTTTCTTGTAGCGCAATTTTATAGTGGCCAATTCATCGCCAAAATTTTGCGAAGTTTCTTTTACATTCGTGTATTTTAAAGGAATTTCCTTCACATCAAAATCAGACTGAGCACCCACCGGAATTATTTCATACAAAGCAGTAACGGTGTGTCCACTTCCCAATTCGCCTGCATCTTTTTTATCATCTACGAAATCTTCGTTATTTAATTTTCTATTTTCGTAGCCAATTAAGCGGTAAGATTTTACATATTTTGGGTTAAATTCTATCTGGATTTTCACATCTTTTGCAATCGCATACATACTTCCTGCAAATTCTTTTCCCAAAAATTTATTGGCTTCCTGCAAATTATCGATGTAGGCATAATTTCCATTTCCTTTATCAGCCAAGGTTTCCAAAGTATTGTCTTTATAATTTCCCATTCCGAAACCAAGACATGTTAAGAAAACACCAGATTTTCTTTTTTCCTCAATTAAAGTTCCAAGATCTGCGGTGGAAGAAGTTCCAACGTTGAAATCGCCGTCTGTTGCGATAATCACCCGATTATTTCCATTTTTAATAAAATTTTCTTGGGCTAATTTGTACGCCAATTCAATTCCGGCTCCTCCTGCAGTACTTCCACCGGCTTGCAAATTATCCAAAGCGGCGATAATTTTTTCTTTATATTTTACAGAAGTTGGCTCCAAAACCATTCCTGCATTTCCCGCATAAACCACGATTCCGACTTTATCTTCCGGTTTCATTTTATTTAATAAAACTTTAAAAGAAGATTTCAAAAGTGGTAATTTATTTGCGGCATTCATCGAGCCAGAAACATCAATTAGAAAAACTATATTAGAATTTGGCAGTTTATCCATCGGAATGTTTTTTCCTTGCAAACCGATTTTCAATATTTGATGTTGCGGATTCCATGTTGCTCCACTGAATTCTGTATTTACGCTAAACGGTTTATTATCTGTTGGTTGCTGATAAGAATATTTAAAATAATTAATCATTTCCTCAATTCTCACTGCATTTTTATCTACTTTTTGTCCATTATTAATCATTCTTCTAACGTTGGAATAAGCGGCTTTATCAACATCAATTGAAAAAGTAGAAAGCGGTTCGTTTTTCGTGGATTCGAAAGGGTTTTCAATATAAGCGTCGTATTCTTCGTTGTTAATGTCAATATTTCCTCTTATTTTAAGAGGATTTTTTGATTCAAATTCATCAGAAAGTTTTCTTAATTCTTTTCTTTCTTTTTTACTTAAATTTTTAGTTGTTAAAACAATGACACCATTTAATGCTTTGCTTCCATATAAAGAAGTTGCGGAAGCATCTTTCAAAACATTTATAGTTTTAATTTTTTTTGAATCAAAAGATTTTAAGGCTCCATAATTATAAACTTCGCCATCAATTACTACCAAAGGTTCATTATTGCTTTTTAATGATTCAACTCCTCTAATAATTAAACTGGAATTGCCACCAGGATTTCCTTTGGTAGGACTAATTTCCAAACCTGCAACTCTTCCCTGTAACATATTTGAAACATTATTATTTGTAGAATTTGGAAGTTGTGGAGAAGAAATATTTGTTGCATAACCCATTGGTTTTTTTTCTCTTTTAATTCCTAGTGCGGTTACAACAACTCCCTGAATGTTTTTAGTTGCATTTTGTTCCGCTTTTGCTCTACTTTCAGAATTTGCCATTTTAGAAGTTTCGGCTAATTCTGCCTGTTTTTTCTTGGCTTCATAAGCAGTAATTGCAACTTCTTCTAAATTATTGGTAGATTTCTTTGGAACTAAAAATTCATCTGTAAAATATTTTCCATTTTCGGTATAAACTACATTTTCTTTAGGTGAAGAATTACCAATTATTTTTGGACTTTTTGTTGGAGTCGGAACTTGCATTGCAATAACCTCGGTTTTTTCAGTTGTTTTCTCCTTTGCAATATTTGATTTTATAGTTTCATCAATTTTCCGAATTTCAGGATTCTCAATTGGTTTTTCAACTGGTAAATTTTTATTGATGGTAATTTTTGGTTTCACTAATTCAACAGAATTTTTAGAATTAAAAAAATAAACTCCAGAACCTATTAGTAAACTTGCGGCAATTCCATACGGCAGCCAAATTGGTAGGATTCTTTTTTTAGTTTCTTTTTTATCTAATTTTTCTTCTATTTTATTCCAGATATTTTCAAATTCTGGCGTGTTCAATTTTTCATCTGAAGCTTTACTTGCTTCACTGAATTTTTTATCTATATTTTCGAAATTATTTTCCATTTTTTACTTTTTTAAAAATTTTGTTGGTGAATCATTTCCTGCAATTTCTTACGGGCAAAATTGAGTTGAGATTTTGAAGTTCCTTCACTAATCGAAAGCATCGAAGCAATTTCTTTGTGTGGATAACCTTCAATGGCGAAAAGATTGAAAATTGTTTTACAACCTTCCGGAAGAAAATTCAACAATTTCAGAATGTCTTTTTCTAAAGAAAAAACAACGTTTTCTCCGGAAGAAATTTTCACTGCAATTCCTTCATCTAAAGAATAATGAAATTGTTCTTTTTTGCGTAATTTCTGCAGACATTCATTTACTGCAATTTTTCTAGACCAAGCTTCAAAAGTATTGAAATCTTTTACCTGATTCATTTTCGTGAAGATGATATAAAAAGTATCGGCCAAAACTTCTTCTATATCTTCATCGCTCTTCAAATAGCGTTTACAAACCGTATTCAGTTGGTGCACCATTTCTTCGTAAACTTGCCGTTGCGCGTTGCGGTTTTTACGTTTGCATTCTAAAAATAATTGTTCATTCATAAGAATTTGCTCTTTAATAGTATAGATGCAAAATTTTTAAAAAAGGTTGGAAATAAAAAGACTTAACGTGAATTAAGTCTTTTTAAAGGTAATAAAAAATAGTAATGGAAAACTCAACCATTGAAAATGAGTGAAGAATTACAAATACTAAGGTTTGGAATATTTTCTTTGCTTAAAATAAAAAAACTTCAGAAATCAAGCTGAAGTTTTTTGTTGTATAAAAGGTTTATATGATAATTTTAATATTTTCCTACCGGCGTTTTTACATTTCCTAAAATATCCGGGAAGTAGAAATCCGCCAGGTGCTCGAATTCATCACCACGCATAAACATGCTTGCATCAACTTCTGCATAAGAGGTCTTTCCGGCAGCGCCGATTAGCTCGTTACACGTACGCAAAGTGTTTTTGTGGAAGTGGTATACGCGCTCACTCTTATCGGTTACATCTAAGCCTTTGATTAGCATTTTATCTTGGGTTGCCACACCGGTCGGGCAGGTATTGGTATTGCATCTTAAGGCTTGAATACAACCAAGCGCAAACATAAATCCACGTGCGTTATTACACATATCTGCACCCATCGCAACCGCTCGCAAAATATCAAGTGAGGTGAGTACTTTCCCACTTGCGATTACCTTCAATTTATTGCGAACATTATAATTGTTTAAGGTTCTATTGACGAAAATTAAGGAAGGTTCTAACGGCATTCCAACTCCATCTGAAAACTCTGGTGGTGCTGCTCCTGTTCCTCCTTCTGCTCCGTCTACCGTGATAAAGTCTGGATAAATTTTCAACACATTCATTTGTGCACAAATATCTTCGAACTCTTTGGTATCACCGATGCATAATTTAAAACCAACGGGCTTTCCGTCGGAAAGTTCTCTCAGTTGCTGTACAAATCTTAACAAGCCAGCAGCATCTGAAAACGATGAATGTGAGGGCGGAGAAATGATTGTCATTCCTGGTTGTACGTGGCGAATTGCAGCAATTTCAGGCGTGTTTTTAGAACCTGGCAATACACCGCCATGTCCTGGTTTTGCTCCTTGCGAAATTTTGATTTCTATCATTTTTACGGCGGGAAGCGCTACGTTTTTCTTAAATATTTCAGGCGAGAAACGGCCGTTGTCATCTCTACAGCCAAAATAGCCGGTCCCAATTTGCCAACATAGATCACCACCTTCTAAATGATAGGGGGAAATCCCACCTTCGCCTGTATTGTGAAAAAATCCACCTTTTTTGGCGCCTCTGTTCAAGGCCATCTGTGCACGATCACTTAATGATCCGAAACTCATGGCGGAAATATTGAAAAGTGAAGCTTTGTATTTTTGGGTACATTGGTCGCCACCCACCAAAACGGTCGGTAATTCTTCCGATGGTGACTGGGCGTAAATGGAGTGTTTTATTCCTTCGTACTTACGATTATTAATTTCTAATTGAGTTCCGAAAGGGACAGTATCACTGATGTTTTTTGCTCTTCTATACGCCGCAGAACGTTCGTTTCTGGGAAAAGGTTTTCCATCAGTTTCTCTTTCGATGAAATACTGCTGCATCTCTGGAGAAATTTCTTCAAAGAAATATCTGAAATATCCCAAGACCGGAAAGTTCCGAAGAATAGCATGTTTGGTCTGGAAACTGTTATAAAGCCCGAGCAAATAAATGCAGGAAAGCAGTATCGGAATCCAATAATGAGTCTTGATTAATATCGCAATGACCCATGTTACAATCAAAAGTACGATTCCCCATCTGATGAATTTTTCTCTCATTATAATTTATTTATTAATGCTTCAAAAATAATAATAATAAACGGACAAAAAAAACCGCTTTCAAAATTTGAAAACGGTTTTCTATTTTTTCTAAAATCTATTTATTCCAAGTGATTTTTACTTTTTGAACTTCCTCGGAATTGGTTCCGATCATGATTTCGAAATCACCTGCTTCCCAATCATATTTCAAAGAACTATTATAGAATTTCAGTTCTTCTGGGGAAATATTGAAAGTCACTTTTTTAGTTTCGCCTTTCTTTAAAAATATTTTCTGGAATCCTTTTAATTCCTTTACTGGTCTAGTAATACTGCCGACCATATCTCTAATATATAACTGCACGACTTCGGCACCATCATAATTTCCCGTGTTGGTAACGGTCACCGATGCTTGAATGGTCTGGTTACCTTTCGGATTTGTTGTGGACACCGATAAATCACCATAGCTAAACTGCGTATAACTTAAACCATAACCAAATGGATAAAGCGGCGTGTTGCATTCATCCATAAAATTAGAGCGGAATCTATGATATTCGCATTTATCGGTTTGTTCTTTGCCCAAAGGTCTTCCTGTATTTTTGTGATTATAATACAAAGGGACCTGCCCTAGACTTCTTGGGAAGGTCATCGGTAATTTACCAGAAGGATTTACCGTTCCGAAAAGAACATCGCTAATTGCATTACCTGCTTCTGTTCCTGGGAACCAAACATTTAAGATGGCCTCCGGAACCTCTTTAATATTGGTTAAGGCCAAAGGTCTTCCGGTAAATAGTACCACTACGATTGGCTTTCCTGTTTTCTTTAATTCCATTAATAAATCCACCTGAGAGGCTGGAATATCGATTTCTGTTCTGGAAGATGATTCGCCACTCATCTCCGCTGATTCGCCGATTGCCAGTACAATAACATCGGCTTGATTTGCAACAGATACTGCTTCTTTTAGCAATTCTTCTTTGGAGCGAGCATCGCGATCTGTTAACTTGCCGTGAGCAGCATAAATATTTTCGAGTTTTTCGCTATAATCGATATTTGCACCTTTGGCCGAAATAAATTTCACCTCTTTTCCAAAATTATCTTGCAATCCTTTCATTAAAGACACTGCGTTTGCATGTTTGGCAGCGACACTCCAAGTACCCGCCATATTGAGAGAATTATTTACCAATGGGCCAATTACGGCTACCGTTCCTGATTTTTTAAGAGGTAAAACGTGATGATCATTCTTCATTAAAACGACCGATTGTGCCGCCGTATTTCGGGCAATATTTCGGTTTTCTAGACTGTAAACTTCTTTGGCCGCTAATTTTGCATTTCCATATCGGTAGGGATCTTCAAAAAGTCCTAAATCATATTTCGCTTCCAAAATTCTTTTTGCTGCCTGATCGATGGACGCTTGGCTTACTTTTCCTTCTTGCAAAGATTTTTTTAATGTTTTTAAGAAACCTTCGCCCACCATATCCATATCGATTCCAGCGTTGAGAGACATGGCTGAAACCTGCTGCAGATCGCCCATTCCATGATCAATCATTTCATTAATACCGGTATAGTCGGTTACAATAAATCCATCAAACCCCCACTGATTTCGGAGTACTTCGGTTTGTAACCACTTATTTCCCGTGGCCGGAATTCCATCTACCTCATTAAAAGAAGCCATTACTGTACCTACTCCAGCATCAACCGCTGCTTTATAAGGTGGGAAATACTCATTGAACATTCTAAGGTGACTCATGTCGACGGTATTATAATCACGACCGGCTTCACCAGCACCATATAAGGCGAAATGTTTTACACAAGCCATGATGGTATTGCTGAGGGACAAATCTTTCCCCTGATACCCGTAAACCATTGCTTTCGCAATTTCACTTCCCAAATATGGATCTTCACCGGAACCTTCAGAAACCCTTCCCCATCGTGGTTCACGGGAAATATCGGTCATAGGTGAAAAAGTCCAGGAAATTCCATCTGCAGTCGCTTCTCTAGCAGCTACCCGAGCTGATTGTTGGATCAAATTCATATCCCAAGAAGCAGCTAAACCCAATGGAATTGGAAAATTTGTTTCATAACCGTGGATCACATCCATCCCAAAAATGAGGGGAATTTTTAGACGGCTTTTTTCGACGGCTACTTTCTGTACCGCTCTGATTTTGTCAGCACCTTTAATATTGAAAAGTCCACCGACCAAACCATCTTCTATTTTTTTACCTATATCAGAGTTTTGTGCTTGCCCCGTTGTAAAATCGCCTGCACTTGGTAAATTAAGTTGTCCAATTTTCTCTTCTAAGGTCATTTTTGCCAACAACGATTCTACGAAAGCTTTTTTCTTGGCTTTGTATTGGTTGGTCTGGAAAGACTGTACAGGTTTATTTACGATATCTTGGGCTACGACCAACGGTGCAAGAACCATTGCTGCGAGCAGAACTAATTTCTTCATTTTAATTAAATTTCGTTTATTTCTTTTCTCTATTTTTCTTTTGAGCGAGCATCCATTGATACAAGTTCGGATCGGAGTAGGTGGAATCCCAGGAGTTGTGATTATCATCTGGGAAAATGGTCAGCGCTACATTTTTATTCACTTTTTTTATTTCCTGATAAATTTCAATTGAATTCATAGGAGAAACAACATCATCATTACCACCATGAAAAATCTTCATGGGCAGGTCTTTATATTGCGAGGACCTTACTTTCATCAACCGGTCGATGGGAGCGCATACTGGAACGACTGCTGAAAAAACTTCCGGATGTTCCATCGCCAATTTTAAAGTTCCCCAACCGCCCATGGATAAACCAGTGAGCATGATTCGGGAATCATCAATTTGATATTTCTGCTGAATTTCTTTAATTAAATAATAAACCGCTTCTGTATCCCACCAAACATTTGCGGGACATTGCGGTGCTAAAATCGCCACCGGCTCTGGAAACAAATTTTTATAGGTGAAAGGACTGTGTGCTTTTACCAAATCTAAATTGTCACCTCTTTCACCTGATCCGTGCAAAAATACCATGAGCGGTACTTTTCCCTTCACATTTTCCGGATAATCTAAAATATATGAAATTTTTTGTTCCTTTTTGATTTCCTTTTTGAGTTCAGCTTTTATTTCCTGCGCATTCAGTGTCAAATTAAACAATGGAATTGCTAATAATGCATATTTTAATTTCATGAACCTTCAATTTTTAATTATTTTAAATTTTGTACATCCTCTTTATTAACTTTAAAAAAGGGATTGCACCATTTTTTCTATTGTCTCAAAGTTAGAAAATAAAAAATTAAAAGGAATACTTTGTTGATTTAAAATCTAGTTTTTTCAATCCTTGCTTAATTTCGGGCGCATTCATAAATAAATTCCACAGTAAACCGGTTCTGTAATTCTCGATCATGGGCGAAATTGTTCCTTGGTCAATGGCTAAATACCTTGGTGTAAACCAGTTGTCATAGTTGATTGAAGTCGCATCGTAAGGTCCCGCTGACCCAATAAATTCAGGTTTTTCTTGATATAAGAATTTTAAAAACCCCATTGATTCGTTGGGGGTATAGGGAAAACTACTCAGAGCGGCGGTAGGATTAATTACTCCAAAATCATTTTTGGGGGTATGTGCTTTGTAGCCAACACCACCATCATTATTTCTAGTATATCCTGCGGAAAGTCCCCAATAATTTGCTCCATATCCCTTCCAACCTTTTGGATTTTCAACACAATATTTATAATCGATTAAGACTTGATTTCGATTGAGTTCGAAATAGTTAGGAACATATCGATCAGACAAACCTGTGGGGTCTAGGCCAAGATAAGAATAGTGCGCCCAGAATAATGGCCCACCATATTCTTCGGCACCGTTATGTTTTACATACATCGGCAATCCATATTTGGTCTGATCCGTGGTGTACGTTCCGTTTCTGGTCCATCCTTTATAATAGGTGTCTGCATCGATTGGGTGTGTAGGAGAAGAAGCGGCCAAAATATAAGTTATTAACGTTTCATCATATCCTTTTAAAGGAAAATTCATATCCCAACCATAGGTTGGTGACCAATGCCAGTATAGCGTTTTTTCACCACCTCTGGTGTACCAGTTCCATTCTACCCCTTTCCAGAGGTCATCCATTTTTTTGGCAAGTATTTTTTCTTCCTGATTACCATTTTTAAAATATTCTCGTACAGAAATGATGCCCTGAACTAAAAATGCAGTTTCTACTAAATCGCCACCATTATCTTTTTTCCCAAACGGAACTGTTTTTCCAGTTTCACCATTGATCCAATGTGACCAGGCTCCATGATGCCGGTCAGAATTTGCGAGAAAGTTGGCCATGGTCATTAGTCTTTTCACAGCTTCTTTCCGGGGAATAAATTTTCTTTCAACTCCCACCAAAATGGTCATCATGCCAAAACCAGAACCGCCAGTTGTGATCACGTGTTTATCCTTTTGAGGATAGATATGATCTTCATGATAACGCTCTCTTCCCAACATAGAATTTGGTTCAGCATAGTCCCAAAAATAGGTAAGTACTTCTTTTTGTACCTGATCCATCAATTGCAACTCTGTTTTACTATTTAATGTAGCGCCAGAACCATTAGAAATAGGCGTGCTACTCTTACAAGAAATAAACAACGCACTTACTAAACTACTAATAAGAACAATTTTCTTCATGAATATCTCATTACTATTATATTTTTAAATTTAAAACCCATACTTGGTTGAATGGAAGCCCAATTTAATTAATCCATTTTTAATATCAGGTGCATTCATAAATAATTTCCACAGAAACTCTGATTTATGGTTTTCGATCATTGGAGAAATCGGCCCTTGGTCAATTGCTAAATATCTTGGAGTTACCCAATTAAAATGAACCGAATAGGCATCATAGGGACCTGCAACACCGATATATTTTGTATAATTTTCATTATATAAAAACCTTAAGTAATCCATGCTTTCTGCGGGAGTATATGGCATGCTCGAGATTGCAGCAGTCGGAGAAATCACTCCCAAATCATTGTTTGGGCTGTGCGCAGAGTAACCGGTAGTTCCATCTGAATTGCGGCTGTAGCTTGCTGTTAATCCCCAGTTTTTGGTACTATAACCCGCCCAGTTTTTTGGATTTTGTATGGCGTATTGATGCATGATTTTCGCATGATTTGTGGTGGCATCTCCATAATTTACGTAGTCATCTGATAATCCGCGTGGATCTAAACCAAGGAAAGAATAATGCGAGAAAAACATAGGCCCAACGGTTCCGCTTGCTCCATTATGATTAACAAGCAAAGGAATTCCGTATTGTGCTGTTGCGGTTTTTACACCTCCATTTCTGGCCCAACCTTCTTGATAAACGGCTTTATCAATCGCATAATTGGGGGATGCTGCGGCCAAAACATAGGTTAACAAAGTTTCATCATATCCCTGCAATTTATGGTTCATTTGAAAATTATAATTGGGTGACCAATGCCAGTATAGCACATTTTGTCCTTGGGTATACCAATTCCATTCTACCCCTTTCCAAAGGTCATCTGCCTTTTGACTTAGCGCTAATTCTTGTGAATCGGTGGAGTTTTTGAAATATTCCCGAACGCAAATGAGGCCTTGTACCAAAAATGCCGTTTCTACGAGATCTCCCCCATTATCCATCATTCCGAAAGGGATTACCTTTCCGTTGCTCCCATTAATCCAATGCGACCAAGCTCCATGAAAACGATCTGCATTTTGCAAAAAACTTAGGGAAGTTGACAATTTTGAAACTGCCTCTGCACGAGGAATATAGCCATTTCTTAGGCCTGTTAAAAGGGTCATTAATCCGAACCCTGAACCACCGGTTGTAATGACCGCTGCATCTAAGCCAGGGTTATCAGTATGATATCTTTCTCTGGCTAATTTCGAATTTGATTCGGCATATTCCCAAAAATATTTGGTTACACTTCTTTGAGTCATATCGAGGATTTGGGCATCGGTATAATCAGGATTTTTGGGTGGAACAATAATCTCTGGTTTAGGAGGTTGTATATCAGGCTCCCCACTAGAACAACTGCCATAGCTGTAAACTATGGCAGTTGCTAAAAATAGGTTGATGTATTTTTTAAATATCATTTATTTCTTTTTAGTATACAAATTTTGAACATCTGCAGCAGATAAAGCAGTGGTGTACATTCTAAACTGGTCAATGCCGCCAGTCCATGAGTTTTTCAACCAATCTGACGCACCATTTTGCACCTCAGCTGCAGAAAACTCTTGTGGTCCAGCTCCAATTTTCAATCCAGTAATTTTAGAAGATTCTAACTGCACATTTCCATGTCCAGTCCATTCAGAAGTTGTTTTTGGTTGCCCATCTACATACAATTGCATTATAGAAGTACTGCCATTATAGACAAACGCTAAATGATGCCAATTACCGTCATATATTCCTGCTACAAACCCTGTTGGAGCCCAAGGAACCCACTCAAACCATTTTTCTCCTGATGCATCTTTTACAAAGAATTTTACGATTGGTTCCGCAACTGATCCTTCGGTAAGCAAAAACATAGAACCGCCAGACCAGTGATATCCGCTCGCTGCGGGCATACTGAAAATATGATCGGTACCCATATTTCCTTTTTTCGCCCAAACTGAAACGGTAAAACTGCCGGCATTTTGTGCAAAATCATTTGCATTGGTATACTTTACATATTTATATTTTTCTCCTTGGACTGCTTTTCCTGAAATCCCAGCGATGGCCGCTAACGGATTATCTGACGGAAATTTTGCTTTAATACTATCCACGGCATTCATTAAAACATTTGAAGAGGTGCCATCAAAAGCGACATAGAATTTTAATGGTCCACCAGGAACGTTTGCATCTTTCGGATAATTATCCAGATCTGGTCGATCTAGATTTTGGCAGGAGAAAACCAGAAAGGTTATGCTGCACAATCCGAGTATTTTTATAATTTTATTTTTCATTGTGATAATAATTAATAGTTAGGATTTTGAACGAGTACTCCTTGCGATTTATCGATTGCATCTTGCGGAATCGGGAAATATTTATTTCGATCGGTGTAGCCTAAAGGTGCTAGCACAACATTCGCATCATTCCATCGAACCAGGTCATAGAATCGCTCAAACTCCATGGCAAATTCAACTCTTCTCTCGTGTTTGATTGCGTTGCGTATATCCATCTGATTGGAGGCGGTAGTATTTGCCAATCCTGCTCTGATTCTCACTTTGTTTAGATAGCCAGTAGCGGTAGCGGTTTGTCCCAATTCATTGGCAGCTTCCGCAGCGATTAATAAAACATCGGCATATCTTATGAATTTAATATTTTCCCAATGGTTTTTATTTGTGCCATAAAATACTCTTTCCGCTGGGCGAGTATATGCTTTACCATTCCAATATTGTTGTGCCACCACCACTGGAAAAGCAGGCAGAGTTAGACCTGGTGAATTGTAAATATCTGGACCACCAGAAGTTAAAATAGTAGTTTTCTTTCTTAAATCTCCTGCTTCGTAGGCAGCGACCAAGCCTGCAGAGGGAACATTAAAGCCCCATCCTAAATCCCAAGCTCCAGAACCTCTCACGCCTTGAGATTCATAAAAATTATTGGTATATTTTATTGGAGTGTCATATAATTTCTGTACTTCCAAAATAGATTCTTTGGAATTGTTTCCATCTTTAGAAAACTCTGTGTCGTAAGATGGGTTCAATTGATATACATTGGAATTAATAACCACATTTGCAAATTGTAAGGACTTGGCATAATCTTTTTGATACAAGTATAATTTTGCTAAAAGGGTATTTGCTAAGCCTTGATTTGCTCTACCAGTATATGAACTTGGCCATTGAATAGGAAGAATATCTTTTGCTTCGGTTAAATCTTTAATAATTTGTGCATCAACGAGTGCTACGGTACTTTTGGGAGCCACCTCATCTGCAGGTACGGTAATTGTTTTTAGATTGATTGGAATTTCACCAAAATCTCTTCTTAATTCGAAATAAGCAAAGGCCCGAAGCACTTTGGCTTCCGCAATATTAATTGCTGTTCCGGCAGAAGTATCTCCTGAAGCCCCCGCTTCATTGATTAATGCATTGGCATCGAATATTAATTTATAATGTCCGTTCCAATTGCTACCGATATTTCCATTGGTTGCACTGTAGGCAAAATTATTGAACACGTTACCGTCTGTAGCGGCATCAGAAGCTGTACTTCCTTTTTCATTATCATCGGCACGTATACAGTGCGTCCACACATAAGAAAAATCACTTACTCCGCCGTTGGTTCTTAAACTACCATAGAGTCCAAAGACCTTAGCTTCGAATCCACCAACGACTACTTCTTCGCCAACTGGTCTTCCTTCCGGTTTTAAATCTAACCAATCGTCTCCACAACTTTGGAAAGAAAATGCTGCAACAGATAATACGCCGGTCAGCACTATATTTTTAATTATTTTATAATTCATTTTTTTAATTTTTAAAAAGTTGCATTAATTCCAACACTTGATATTCTTGGATTAGGATAGCCACTGCCATTATAGCCGAACTGTACCGCACCTCCACCACCTTCTGGGGTGAAACCATTTACATGATCCCAAGTTTTTAAGTTTTGTACATTAACATATAATTTCAAAGCGGTTAATTTTAAACCTGAAATTAGATCACGATTAAAATTATATCCCATTTGAACATTTCTAATTCTAAAGAAACTACCATCTTCGATCATGTAAGTTGATGCTTGTTGATTGTATCCAGACCCAGAGAAACTTCTTGGTTCCCAGTTGGATGTTCCTGCTCCGGTCCAACGATCCATTCTTTCTTCTCTATAGTTAAATGGTGCGAACGTGTTTCCGTTCCCCCAACTTCTAAAGACTTCATTCCCGTAAACCCCATAGAAATCTGCATTGAGGAACCAACCTTTATAGTCCCCACCTAAACTAAACCCGTAGGTAAAGTCTGGTGTTGGATTTCCAATTACTGTTCTATCCGCTGCAGAAATCTTCCCATCACCATTGATGTCTCTGTATTTAAAATCTCCAGGAGCAACATCTCCAATCGTAGATGCAGCATGTCCTAGAATATCAGCATACGATTGAAATATTCCTTCAACTTCATATCCAAAGAAAGAACCAATTGGTGAACCTTGTTGATAAATTGAGGAACCATAATATCCGATGTAACCATCTTCTAATGTTTGATTAACAAGAGTTTTAGTGGTTGTTAAATTACCATTAAAATAGTAGGTGAAGTTTTCAGCAATCCGGTCGTTCCAGCCAGCAGTAAACTCAAAACCTTTGGCTTCAATTGCACCCGAATTTAAATAGAAACTATTAATGCCATTCACTCTATCGAGTAAACCGTCGGTTTTTTTGTTATAATAGGTTGCTTCCAAAGAAAGTCTTCTTTTTAGCACCGAAGCTTCTATACCAAATTCGTACGATTTTAAATGCTCCCATTTTAAGTCAGGATTAACCACAAAAGCGGGCTCTAATGCAGGATATGCACCACCACCAAATATTCCTGTAGCTCCTGCAACATAATAAGGATAGCCAAAATAATTATAAATCGCATTTTGATTTCCTAAGTCCCCATAAGAACCTTTCAATTTTAAGGTATTAATGAAACTTACATTATTCATGAAGCTCTCTTTTGAAACATCCCAAGCTCCACCAACAGCCCAAAAGGTATCGAATCGATTTCCTGGCGACAGTACAGAAGAGCCATCTCTTCTTAAGGACGCATTTAAAATATATTTATTGGCGTAATTATAGAGTACCCTTCCTAAATATCCGGTTGATCTTTTTCCAAATTGAGCCGTATTTACTGTTTTGGTAGTATCATCAATAAAATCATTATCAAGATACCAGAAGCGAGGGTTATTAGGTATTTGTCCTAATGCTCCACCAATTTTCGCTTTAGCACCTCCAGACATTGAGTTAAAATCTAAATTCGAAGTTTCGAATCCAACCATAACAGTTAAGTCATGTAACCCAAATTTATTCTTGTAGGTCAACAATTGATTTTGTTGAAACTCTATATTTCTATTTTCAAACTGACTTACGCTGGTTCGAGAATTTCCCGAATAAAATGCGGCAGTATTGGTTTCAGGAATATAAATATTAAATATTGGAGTATAGCCACGGCCATTATTTGTGGAATAATTCACAAAATAACTAGACCGGAAGGTAAAGTTTTTAAAAAAATCAAATTCAATATACATATTAGGATTGAATTGTAAATTTCTGTTAATTTGGGTATTCTTAAAACCTTCTACTAATGCCAAAGGATTCCCGATCTGTGCTGCACCAATATCTTGAGGCAAAGAATTATAAAGACCATAAAAATCGCCAGCAACCATATTGATAGGAGAAACGACAGGTGTCGCATTTAATGCACCACCAAACCCTCTTAGTTGTGGCAGTTTTCCGTATGAGCTTGTCATCCCAAAACCTGCTCTCAGATGATCGGTAATTTTAAGATCATCATTAAATTTCATGGTTAAACGAGAATAATCCTCATACTTAATGGAACCCTCTTCTGTCTGATAGCCAAAGGAGAAACTCACTCTGTTTTTTTCACTACCATTTGAAATTGTCACATTATGTTGGCTGAGGATTCCATTTTTTTTGCTAATTTCATTTAACCAATTGGTATCCGCATTAAATAGTCCAAATTTACTATAGGCAGGAAGCCCTTGATATGCCAAATCCTCATTATATAATGTTCGGAATTGTTCTCCATTGGTAATATCGGGTTTATTATCCAAAGATTTTACCCCTAGAGATGAAGTTAAGTTAACCGAAGTCCTCCCACTTTTCCCTCTTTTCGTAGTTACAATAATTGCTCCGTTGGCCCCTCTACTACCAAAAATCGCTAACGAAGATGGATCTTTCAACACTTCTATCGACTCGATATCTGCGGGATTTAAAAAATCAATATTAGAAGCAAAAACACCATCTACAATATAAACAGGTTGTGTTTGACCAATGGTAACGGTTCCTCTAATTCTAACGTCTGCTTGTGAACCTGGTTGCCCAGAATTCACAATTGAAAGTCCGGCGACTTTACCTTGTAAAGAGTTAATCGGGTTAGAGGCAGGTTTATCATTTACCTCCTCACCTTTTACTTTAACAATTGAACCGGTAAGGTCTCTTTTCTTCGCGGTTCCATATCCGATTACCACCACTTCCTCGATTTGTGTCTCTTTGGTTGCGGTGTCTTTTCGAGTTTCCTGCGCACTGACATTGATACCGAAGTATAATGCAGCGATTAAGCAAGGGTACTTCAAATTGCGATTTTTCATATATAGATTTTTATCTTTTGCTGTTTTCTAAAAAATATTACCTGATCTTTTAATAATCAAATGTAATTATTTTTCAACAACAATGTTAAGAATAATATAAATTTATTTAAAGTAATGTTAAAATATATTTAAATTTATGGCGTGTTATTTGACAGCAAAACAATAATTAAATTAAACAAACACTTAAAACAATGAGAAAAAACACCATTTTAGTCGCAGCCATGGCCATCACGACAATCGGAACAACTGCCCAATCTTGCGTCGCACTTGCTACATCTAGTGTGGGTTTAGCCGTATTAAAACAAATTTTATTAGGTGGAATCACAAAAGGTTTAAACATTTTCAGTGATAAGGACAGTTTCATGGCAAATCAATTAATTGATGCGGCCTTACCTCAACAATTAAGAGAAATAAATTCAACTTTAGAAAAATTTGGTTTAAAAAATTTGGTTCAAAAAGAAAAAGAATATATTGCTAGGGCTGCAGCCTTCACGGTTGATACCTCGAGACCCATTTTAACAAATGCGGTGAATTCTTTAACCGCAGAAGATGCGGCAAGAATCGTACAAGGCGGTAGTGGCGTAGCTACACAAATATTAAAAGAACGAACCTCAGCCCAACTAATGGATGCGATTGCACCGAAAGTTGATGCAAAACTGAATGAGTTTGGATTGGTACAATCTTTAAATTCAGCATTATCAGGAACAAATGTCCTGGGAAGTATTTTTGGCGGACAAAACTCCAATAATCTAGCCACCAATGCCATTAGTAAATTAGCCGCTCAGCAGATGGTGAATGGTCTTTTTAATATTATTGAAAACCACGAACAGCAAAACTCAACCACAATTCTTAATTCACTTACCGGAGCCAGATAAAAATATATTTTAACTATCTTTGAAGTCTGGTGTAAGCCAGACTTTTTTAACTATAAACCATCACAATATGTCAAACAGTTGTAACTTGGGCGACCCAAATAATCCTGATCATTTCTACGCTTCTCTAAAAGAGAAACTTGAGGCGACCCACAACTTTCCCGAGGATTACCAATTCAAATTCATTGTTTTAAATGAAGAGAAAAAAATTACAGAAATTTATCGTGTTTTTGATGATATGCAATTCACACTCAAAACAAGAGACAGTAAAAATGCGAAGTATACCTCGCTGAGTATTACTGCTTTTGTACTCGATGCCGAACAGGTCATCTCGGTCTATAAAAAAGTGGGCGAAATCGAAGGCGTAATGTCTTTATAAATCTACAGTATGAATATTTTAATCACCGGTGGAACAGGGGTGGTCGGCCGCAATTTGGTTGCGAAACTTACAGAAAAGCAGCATCAGGTAAGGATTTTAACCCGCTCAAAAACTGAAGAAGAAAATGAATTCTATTGGAATATCATTGAAAAAGAAATCGATGAAAAGGCGTTTGAAAATTTAGACTGCATCATTCATTTAGCAGGGGCAAATATCAGTGAAAGATGGACCGAAGAGTACAAAAAAGAAATGCTCTCTAGTAGAATTGATTCTGCAAATTTACTCTATAAATATTGTGTAAAGAAAAATATTCACTTAAAATCGTTCCTCTCTGCCTCGGGAATTAATTATTACGGAACATTTACCTCTGATCAAATTTTAACCGAAGAATCCGGGATTTTACAACACGACTTTTTGGCAAAACTTTGCGAGGACTGGGAAGCTGCTGCAGATCAGTTTTCTACGATAGCAGACCGGGTTGTTTGTTTAAGAACAGCAGTAGTTCTGGCAAAATCAGGAGGCGCTTTTCCCATGTTGAAAAAAACCGTCGATTTGAACATTGCTTCTGCGGTGGGTTCAGGTAAACAATGGATGAATTGGATTCATATAGACGACTTGGTTAATCTTTACGTGGCTGCGGTTGAAAATGTAGAAATTACGGGAAAATATAACGCAGTGGCTGACGAAATTCCTACGAATAAAGATTTTATGAAAAAGCTTGCCAAAGTTTCTCGGAAATTTTTTCTACCTTTTAATGTTCCTGCGTTTGTAATGAAATCGGTTTTTGGTGAAATGAGCTCAATCATTTTGGAAGGTACCCGCGCAGACAATAAAAAAATCAAATCGCTGGGATTTGATTTTAAATATGCACATCTTAAGGACGCATTTGATGATCTGATTTAAAATAAATTTTAAAAATCTCTAAGACTATTTCATTTACAACGATCATTTTTCAATAAAGAATTTTACATTTTCTAATGGTCGGCCAATCATTGCCACAGAACCTTTAATAATGATTGGTCTTTGGATTAAATCTGGATGTTGCAACAGGATTTGAATTAAATCGTCATCGCTTAGATTTTGATCGCGAAATTGCTCTTTGTAAATTTTGTCGTTCGTTCTTACTAAATCTTGGACAGAACAATGGAGTTTTTTCAAAACTGTTCGAAGTTCCAGCTCGCTTAAAGGTTCATTTATAATATCGATAATTTCAAAAGCAACCCCATTTTCATCGAGATATTCTAGAATACCTCGACTTTTCGAACAGGAATTATTATGAAGAATTTTAATCATTTTTTTGGGATTTAAAAGATTGGCCCTACCATTTGGATAGGTTCAAAAAAATCAGATTATTTATTCTTCGTCGATTTATATCAAAGGAGTTTTAAAATAATCCGTGCAATTCAGTTTCAATTCGTTCAAGAATTAAGCCGAAATCCTCCGGTCTTTCGACAAAGTCTAAATCATCAACTTCGATAATTAATAATTTACCTTCTTGATATTCAGAAATCCAGCTTTCATATTTCTGGTTGAGTTTCGATAGATACTCTATTGAAATTGAAGCTTCATAATCACGCCCTCGTTTGTAAATTTTCTTGACCAAATTTGGAACATCTGACTTTAAATAAATTAACAAATCTGGTGCCGAAACAAAACTCTTCATTAAATTAAAAACAGAAGAATAATTCTTGAAATCACGATCACTCAACAAATCCATATCATTTAGATTTTCTGCAAAAATATGGGCATCTTCATAGATTGTGCGGTCTTGAATAATGTTTTTACCACTGTCGCGAATTTCTTTAACTTGGCGAAATCTGCTTCCCAAGAAATATATTTGCAGTGCAAAACTCCATTTGCTCATATCGGCATAGAAATCCTCTAAGTAGGGATTATGATCTACATCTTCAAACTGCGCTTCCCAACCGTAATGCTTTGACAACATGGTCGTCAAAGTGGTTTTTCCTGCGCCAATATTTCCTGTAACCGCAATATGCATTTCTAAATTTTATTTAATGAATCAGTAATTTATTATCGAAAAGTTGGTGAATTAAATTAATAATCAACTTTTATTATTAGTTAATAATTCAACTAAAAGAATAATTGTTATTTAATTTCGACCTCTTTCTCGATGGGGTAAAGATAAAGTTTGTTCTCTTTGATAACAAAATAAGTAGCAGAGTTTTTATCCACAATTTGTGAATTTTCAGCTGTAAAAATTGTTTTTAAAGTTTGTTGCTCGATTTTACGGATGGTGCTTTTAGAAATAATAAGTATTTCATTATTTTCACGACGAAGTTTTCGGGCGTCCTGAGTTGCAAATTCTAAAATTTTCTCTGATTTAAAATTATAAACCAACAAGTGGTCATCATATAAAATATAAACCTTCTTTTCAAAAACCAAAAAATCTCTAATATTTTCAAAATTGATCTTCATCGTAAAAGAATGAACTGCGCGATCGTCTCGAAAATTATATTGGATTAAGCGTTTTGTGCTTTCATCCAACACCCAGGCTTGTTGTAAATCTTCAACATATGCAGCGCTGATAAAACCAAATTTCTGTCGGAAATTGAGGGTTTGAATTTCGTTTAAATTTTGATCAAAAAACTTTAATTCTTGAGCATTTTCTGAGAACGAGGGAATATTTAAAGGATTTTGTACGGATTGAATACGAAAGGGCAAGGTTAACATCAATTTCGCTTGCTGTTTGCCAAGCGAATCAAATTTTATAAAACTAAAATCTTTGTTTTGATAGAGATAGATATTGCCGTAATCATCTACGAAAAGATCTTTAGAGGTTTCTAACCTAAAAGTATCAAACGTGAGTGTTTTCTGTGCAGCGAGTGAACAAAATAAAAATAAGCAGATCGTTTTAGCAATGTTCAGCATTTAATTATTTTACCGAAATCTCATAAATTTTAGACCATAGCTTCCCGGTAACCAACATATTATCACCTTTGAAGGCGATGCCATTTAACACATCATTGGTTTCATCCTTGGTATTAATTTTTGCAATTTCAGTGAAATCAAATTTACCCACAACTTCACCATTCGCGGGATTAATTTTGAGAATAATTGGCTTCTGCCACACATTTGCATAAATAAATCCTTTGTGATATTCCAGCTCATTCAGTTGATCGAAAGCTTCTGTATGACCTGCAACTGAAATATAACGAACCATTTTAGAAGGATCAGAAGAATTCAGGAAATAAATATTTTTGGTTCCGTCTGAGGCAATCAGATTTTTCCCATCATAAGTTAAACCCCAACCCTCGCCCATCACGTTAGGATAAGGAAATTCGCTAACTAATTTTAAAGAATTTTTATCGTAAACAAATCCTATTTTATTTCGCCATGTTAATTGATAAATTTTGTCGCCAACAATTGCACAGCCTTCAGAAAACACATCATTTCCTTGTTTTGTTTCTGCAATCGGCGTGGTATTTCCTAAAGTATATTTCCAAATTCGGGATTCTCCCATTTGCCCGTCTGACTCATAAATGGTGTTGCCCTCCAATAGAAAACCTTGGGTAAAACTTTTGGAATCGTGCGGATATTCTTTAATGATTTCATAGGTTAAATTCGCTTCTGGATTTTTGGCAAAAACATTAATTGTAGCATCTTGGTTTAATACTTCACCTCCCTTTTTGGTAATGTTAAACGTAACAGGATTGTCGCCTAAAGTAAAGAATGCAGGATCGACCACGAGTTTCGAGGTTTCCTTGTCACCGAAACTAATGGAAATGGATTCTGCATTTTCAGTAACTTCTTTTGGCAGCTCCAGTACATCACCAAAATGATATCCTTTGCTTTCCATCGAAAGGTTATAGTCATTTAAAGTGTTGAGTATTTCTTTATCTTTATTACAAGAACTAAGAAAAACAAGGGCAAAAACGGTGCAGAGCAGTCTAATTTTCATTAAATAAAATTTTTTCAAAAATACTGAAATTTAATAACACCTAGCGAGCGAATTATGAAATGAAAAAATTATCCAACAAAATAATAATTATATTTGTTTTCTTATTGATTTTAAAATGAAAAAAACACTTGCTCTACTTACTTTCGTTTCGGGACTTATATCTGCTCAAGAATTTACGAAACAAGATACCTTGAAAGGTTCTAATACCGAATTTCGAAATTTCTGGGATGTAAAGAAGTATGAAATTACAGTGGAACCCAAATTTGTAGACCAATCGGTTTCTGGACAAAACAAAATTACATTTGAAATTACAAAAGATGTAACCAACCCGGTATTTCAAATTGATCTGCAGCAACCCATGAATTATAAAATTATTGCTACTGATGAGAAACTATGTGCTTCCAGAAGAGAAGGTGATTTTATCTTCATTGAAACGAAAAAAGCCTACAAAAAAGGAGAAATTCACACCTTTACCCTTCAATTTTTTGGGCATCCAATTGTAGCTAAGAATGCGCCGTGGGACGGTGGTTGGGTTTTCAAAAAAGATGATATGGGAAATCCCTGGATGTCAGTTGCTCAAGAAGGAATTGGCACTTCGGTTTGGTTGCCTACAAAAGATTTGTGGAGTGACGAGCCGGATCATGGGATGATTATGAAAATTATTACTCCTAAAGATTTGGTCGGTGTTGGAAATGGTAAATTGATTGCAAAAACCACGGAAAAAGACAAAAGCACCTACACTTG
The DNA here is from genome assembly GCF_030409525.1 of Kaistella yonginensis. Lineage (GTDB taxonomy): Bacteria > Bacteroidota > Bacteroidia > Flavobacteriales > Weeksellaceae > Kaistella > Kaistella yonginensis. Next base: position 97,300 of record NZ_JAUFQB010000007.1, read on the forward strand.
GGAGGTAAAGAATCCTATTAACCTGTACTCTATTGTGCCTAATGTTGGGAAATATGTAAATTTTAAAGAAACCTATTCAGGTGAGAAAGGACCGCTTGATTTAGATTATTGGGTCTTAGATTATAATTTAGATAAAGCCAAAAAGCAATTTCAACAAGTAAAACCCATGATGAAAGCTTTTGAATATTGGTTTGGTCCTTATCCTTTTTATGAAGATTCCTATAAATTGGTAGAAAGTCCTTATCTTGGAATGGAACATCAAAGTTCGGTTGCTTACGGAAATAATTATGAAAATGGGTATTTGGGTCGTGATTTATCTGGAACAGGTGTCGGTTTAAATTGGGATTTCATCATCGTACATGAAAGTGGGCATGAATGGTTTGCCAACAACATCACCGCCAAAGACAAAGCGGATATGTGGATTCACGAAGGATTTACCAACTATTCTGAAACATTATTTGTAGAACAGTATATGGATAAAGTGTCGGCGGAAAAATACGTAGTTGGGATCCGAAGAAACATTGCCAATGACAAACCGATTATCGGGCCTTATGGCTTAGGGAAATCAGGGAGCAGCGATATGTATTATAAAGGTTCAAATATGATTCATACTATTCGACAGGTCATCAATAATGATGAAAAGTTCAGACAAATATTGCGAGGCCTGAACGCTGATTTTTACCATCAAACAGTGACTACAAAACAGGTTGAAGATTATATTTCTGAAAAATCTGGCATTGATTTCTCTACGGTTTTTGATCAATATTTAAGAACCACACCAATTCCAACTTTAGAATATTCACAGAACGGAAATGAACTCAAATACCGATATACGAACACGGTAAAAAATTTAAAATTACCAATTAGAATTAATGATAATCAAGAGATTAGTCCCACCCAGAATTGGCAAACCATAAAATTATCTGCTGCTGGTCTGGTTCGATTTGACTCCAATTATTATATTAATTATTCGGCAAAGTAATAACTTTAAAAGATAACTTACCGACGTAAATACCACAAAAAATGCCGCTCTTTTTATGAACGGCAATTTTCTTTCTCTTTTAAGATTTTTAATTGTTACAATATAAAATATCTGAAACTTTCAGCCGCTGACTTCCTGTATTTGCAGGCACCGCAACATCATCAGAAGGGATATAATTAACAAAATTTAGAGAACTTGGGACGTAAATCCGCACCGTCATTTGCTTGTAACCATGAGGTTGATAAGAAGTCCAGTATCCTTTGGGGTGCAAACCCCAGCTTCCGTATGAAATTTCAGATGTTACCGGATTTACGCCGCCAAGTAAGGCCAATCGCTCCAATTCTGCATAACTGGATGAAGAGGAGCTGAAGAAATTTCTAATTTTATTTTCCGCTTCTAATACCGTTTGCACAGCAGGTGGCAAATTTCTTTTGGCTTTAGACATCACACTTGGCGGAACGAAGTCTAAACCCATTTTAGATAATGAAAGCAATTCGTTTTTACTTAAAAGGCGGGTGGCTGCCAACTGCATATCTGGGCTCATATTTTTAAAACTAGATTTTGCGATAATTCCCCAAACTAATGCCTGCACGGTTTGTTGCGGAATATCTTGATTGGTGTACCAATTTTTAATTAGTGAACTGATGAGGTCTTTTTTCTGACCTTTCAATGGTGCATACAAATAACCGTCTCCTTTGCTTGGTGCATACGTTCCGGCATGCATACAAAAGCTTTTCAGTTCTATGGTATAAAATCCAGGTTTTAAAGCATATCCATCCGTGGCAGAAAAAGTGGCATTGCACAGATTGGTATATTTTTCATTGACCCCAAAGTCGGGATTTTTAACATCGACTTTATTGCAATCTTTAAAATTAGTGGTAATCGCTTCCGTAGTTATTGCGTCTATTACTTTGTCTCCTACCAGATGAGTGGCTTTATCTTTTACCTTGTCTTTTAATAAATCGAAAATTTGAGAATTAGCGAAAAATGAACTTAAAAGGAAAAAAAGAAGTATAAACTTTTTCATAATTAATTCGTTTTAATATACTTAGCTACGAAATTATGTAAATTAATCAGAAAAAACCACCGTCTTTTAACCCTATTTTTAAAAAAATAAAAATCTTATGGAGCCCTAAGAATTTTTCATGGTAATTCTAAAAGTGGTTCCTACCCCAATTTCAGTATGTGCTATTTTTATATCGCCTCGATGGTATTCTTTAACCACTCTTTTTGCTAGCGACAAGCCCAATCCCCAACCTCTTTTCTTTGTAGAATAACCTGCTTTAAAAGCATTTCCTGCCTGACTTCGGGACATTCCCGAGCCGGAATCTTTGAAATCAATGACGATATTTTTGTTTTTTTCGTAGAGTTCTATTTCAAGCCTGCCCTCGCCTTTCATAGAATCAACCGCATTTTTTACGATATTTTCTATTACCCAACTTAGCAGGATTCTGCTGTGCGGAATGAGCAATTGCTCTTTGGGTAAGATGAGCATAAAATTGACCTTTTTCGAAATTCTGGATTTCAAATAGTCGTAATTTTGTTGTATTGTTTCATTAATATTAAGATCATTCAATTCCGGAACAGATCCAATTTTAGAAAATCGTTCAGAAATTGTTTTAAGTCGATTAATATCATTTTCAATTTCTTTTACCCCGTCGCTATTTTCATTTTCCATCCTTAGAATCTCGATCCATCCAATCATCGAAGATAGTGGTGTTCCGATTTGATGGGCTGTTTCTTTCGCCAGACCAGCCCACACGTAGCCTTCATCTGTTTTTTTAATGGTTCTAAGAAACCAAAATGAAAAGAAAATATACGCCAAAATAAGACTGCCTAAAATGTAAGGAGAATACCTTAAATTATTCAATAAATCCGAGTTGGTATAGTAAACATATTGGTTATTTCCATCGGGCATTTGCAATTCAATAGGTTTATAGGATCCCGCCATTTTATTGACTAAATCTTGCATTTTCTTGGGATTATTTTGAATGGTTTCCGGTATATTTCTTTGGAAGTCTAACCCTAGTGGCTTTTTATTCTTGTCGGTTACAATAACGGGAATGGTATTGTTTGATTCATTGATTCGTAAAATCAAATCTAAAGTCATCGGATCTTCGATGATTTCGTTTTGCTGATATTTTATAGTCGTCGCAAAAAGTTCAATCCTTTTAATTTCCTCTTTACGCAAATAATCGATTAGAATCACCGAGGCAACCACGACTCCAGCAATTGCAGAGGTGAGCAAGATATAGATAATCCAATTGTTAAGTTTTGAAAAAATTCCTCTTTTCTTCATCGTACGAAAATACAACTATTTTAAAATGTTCAGCACTTGGTAAAGTGCATCACTGATATTACCGCCTTGGTAATTATTAACAATGATGGCAAAAACATATTTTTTTCCATTTTTCGCGCTATGGTAGCCTGCAAAAGATTTGGTATCTTTCATGGTTCCACTTTTCATTTTCATACCATTTCCTTGGGTGGGGAAACCCTCAAAAAATTCATTAAACCACGGTTGCTTTTTACTCCACAACAGTGCCTGGACTTCTGCTTTGGCGGAAACATAATTTTGGGGAGAAAGTCCGCTTCCATCAGCAAAGTTGATCATCGAAGAATGAATTCCTTTGCCTTTCCAAAATTCTTTTAAATAAGAAATACCGGCTTCAAAACTCCCTTCATTTTTCTTTTCTTTACCCAAGGTTTTAATTAAAGTTTCTCCATAAAAATTCACGCTTTTTCGCATAAACCAAAAGATTATTTTATCCAAAGTCGGCGATTTATACTCCAATAAAAGATTATTTTTCGGAATGATTAATTTATTTTCACCCGCGATTTTTTGCTGTGACGTAGAGGTTATTTTCCCCTGGAATTCGATGCCCGATTCTTCCAACCACTTTTGAATTTCCACTCCCAAAGTTAACGGTGGATTTGGTGTAGAACCCGAAACAGTTATCGATTTGGCTGGCAATTTTCCGTTAATATAGGCGACCTCAGAATGGGGTGAAGTAAAAATAAGGCTTTGATCAGCGCTTCCGCCCGTTGTAACCTCATTCACCCATCTTACCTGTGGTAATTCTACATTTACTTTTTTAATTTCGCCACCAACCAGTTGCATATCGAACTGATTTTCGCGCCAGTTTACGCCCCAAACTCCGGCTCCGTAATAGTTCCCGAGATCATTCCAAGGCCATCCTCCGGGAATGGTTTGAAAATCAAAATAAGAATCATCGATAATTAAGTCGCCATTGATGGTAGAAATTCCTTTTTCTTTTAAAGACTGAATTAATTTCTGTTTAAAGTTTTCAGGTTTATAGCCGTCATATCGCCAACTTCCCAAAGTGGGATCACCGGTCGAGGTTATATACAGATTACCCGATAAAGAACCAGAAGATAAAGTGCCGGAATAATAGGCGGAAGTCACATATTGATAGTCCTTACCTAATGTTTCTAAAGCTGCGGCAGCAGAAAAAATCTTTTGCGTAGAAGCACTAGAAAGACCTTTGTTGCCATTCATTTCATAGATGAGGTTGCCATTTTCATCCGCGACATAAATCGATAAATTTGCAGCGTAGGCAGGTGCAGAGCTTAACAGTTTCTTGGTCGTACTCTCTAAATTTTGGGCAATATTTTGGGTGAAATAAGTTTGCGATATAAGCAGTATAAATGGAATTAATTTCATCATAAGAATATTTTGATTTCAAATATAAAGAAATATAATTTTTTATGGGGTAAAATAAAGAACATTAGAAGATTGCTATTTTAATGAATAGACAATAAGAATGAATTTCGCTTGCATATTTGACAAAATTTTCGTAAACTTTGTATTATAAATTTAAAATAATTAACCATGGCATCAATAATCACTGGCTTATTTCAAAGCCAAAATCAGTCTAGCACGATTGGCCAAGACTTAGAAAATGCAGGTATTCTAAATGAAGATTACATCTTATACATGCATGATGAAAAAATTAATAAGGATATAAAAACCTCGGTTTGGCAGTCTTTTTTTAAAGATAAAACCCAACTAGAAGATGATAGTTTAGTGGTTAGCGTAAAAGTTAAAGATCCTGGTGAAATTGAAAAAATTAAAGAGGTATTCTCCAAAAACAAATGTATTCATCAAAATTATTTTGAAAATATAAAATTTCGCGCCTCACAATCATTGGAATATTTAAAAAAAATAGTTGCCCTGCGTGCCAGAGCTGAGATTTATAATTCACCTGGCATTAATTACCGCGGCCAATCGACCGGCATTAATTCCGAGGTTACCTTTGGTAATTCTAAGCCAGAGTAATAATTCCGTTTCAACTTTCAGGAAAGGTTTTTTAGAATAATTTTCTAATTAAAATTCATTTTTTTGAGAGGATTAATTCTCTTCGATTTGTTTCGTCGTTTTTTGCCATTGGAAACGAAAGGTTCACTATTTAACATTTTAATCGTACAAAACATATAGTTTTTAAACTTTAAGATTTAAATTGATCCTCGAAACCGTCTGCTGGAAAACCGTTAAAACGGAAAGTTTATTAAATTAACAACTTTATTATTAGTTCTTAAAATAATAATCCCAGCTGCAAAAACTCTAAGTTATTCCTTATATTTTTTTTGTTTTATCCCCAATATTGCACTTTTTTTTCATATTTTCGTGTCCTAATTGGCTTACACAAATGGTTTACGATTTAGAACAGGAAAACAAAGAAATACTCGCCCGATACAAAGACTTAATTACGAACACCTATCGCAATTTAGATGAGGAGCAAAATAAGCTTATTAGAAAAGCTTTTGATATCGCCTTAGATGCGCATAAAGATCAGCGCAGAAAAACTGGCGAACCTTATATTTATCATCCGATTGAGGTGGCAAAAATTGTGGCCAACGAAATTGGGTTGGGCGCAACATCCATTGCGTGTGCCCTGCTTCACGATGTTATCGAAGATTCTGACTACACTTACGAGGATCTAAAAAAAATATTTGGAAAAAAAATAGCAGATATTGTGAATGGACTGACCAAGATTTCGGTCATGAACCATCAAAACATATCGATACAGTCAGAGAATTACCGTAAACTTTTGCTGACCCTTTCCGAAGATTTCCGCGTTATTTTAATTAAAATTGCCGATCGGCTTCACAATATGCGAACGCTGGAAAGCATGACGCCGGAAAAACAGAAAAAAATAGCTTCTGAAACGGTGTATATTTACGCACCGCTTGCACACAGACTGGGTTTGTACAATATCAAATCAGAATTAGAAGATCTTTCTTTAAAGTTTAATAATCCTGAAGTGTACATTGATATTTCACAGAAATTAGAACTTGCCAAGGAAAGTCGTGAAAAATACATTGAAGAATTCAGAAAAGAAGTTTTCGAACAGTTAGAAGACGAAAACCTAAATGTTTCTATTAAAGGTCGGGCAAAAGCGATTTCTTCCATTTATCGGAAAATGCTCAAACAGGGTGTAGCTTTCGATGAAGTTTTTGATAACTACGCCATCCGAATTATTTATAAATCCGACGCGAAGAACGAAAAATTCCTAGCTTGGAAAATCTATTCGATTGTTACAGACCTGTACCACAGTAATCCTCAGCGAATGCGCGACTGGATTTCGCAACCTCGTTCTACAGGGTATGAAAGTTTGCATCTCACCATTTTAGGTCCAGACAAAAAGTGGATTGAAGTGCAGATCCGATCCGAAAGAATGGACGATATTGCTGAAAAAGGGGTTGCGGCTCATTATAAATATAAAGAAGGATTTCGCCAAAGTTCTGATGAAAAAAACTTTGAACGGTGGGTAACCGAAATTCGGGAAGTTTTAGAAAACCAAGAATCACTTTCTACAACAGAACTTTTAGATGATATTAAACTTAATTTATACTCCAAAGAAGTTTTTGTTTTTACGCCACGAGGTGAAATAAAAATTTTACCAATCGGCTCTACCGCGTTGGATTTTGCTTTTTCAGTACACTCTGATTTGGGTACAAAATGTCTAGGTGCAAAAGTAAACGGAAAATTGGTGCCAATTTCCTATGTTTTATTAAATGGTGATCAGGTTGATATACTGTCGTCGCAGAATCAAAAACCCAAAGTTGACTGGTTAGACTTCGTTGTTACTTCTAAAGCAAAATCGAAAATTAAAGCCATCCTTAATTCCGAAAAAAAACAGTTTGGTTGAGGAAGGTAAAGAAATTTTACAACGGAAGATGCGTCATGCGAAACTCAATTTCAATGATGAGGAACTGAATAAAATGCAGAAATTTTTTGAGTTAAAAAGCTCGCAGGAATTATTTCTGAAATTTCAAAATGGTGATTTAGATATTGGCGACATTAAAAAATATACGGAGGGAAAAGGGATTTTCAGCAATATCATGCAGCGATTCCGAAAGTCTCCTACTAAAAACGTAGCATTTTCCGAAACGCCAGAAACAAATCTCGACATGATTGTTTTCGGGAAAGATGAGCAAAGCATGACTTATTCGTATGCAAAATGCTGTACCGTAATTCCGGGTGACAAAATTTTCGGTTTTATCACGATTTCTGAAGGAATTAAAGTTCACAATGACAATTGCCCTAATGCGATTAACCTCCGTGCACAATACGATTATCGAGTTTTACCAGCAAAATGGGTGAATGAAGAAAGCTTTAAAAACAGAATAAAAATCGAAATTGAAGGCTTGGATCGCATGGGAATGATTAATGACATTACGGCGGTCATCAGCAATAACATGAACATGGATATGAAAAGCATGTCGATCGAATCGAATAATGGGGTTTTCTTAGGAAATATTAACCTCGAAGTTAGAAACCGTATTCAGCTTGATGAAACATTTAAACAACTAAAAAATATTAACGGTGTATCTCGTGTAAAGCGAATGTAAAATTACCACAAAATAAAATCTATGCTTATAACTGACTATTTTAGAAAATTTCTCCACAGTTCCCAATCCTCCGGAATCATCTTGATTCTTTGTGTTCTTGTATCGCTCCTTGTTGCGAATTCATCTTTTGCGGCTTCCTTTCAAAACATCTTAGATACCAAAATTGGCACGGAGATTTTTCATCTCAATTACCCTTTAAGCATTTGGATTAATGATGGGCTAATGGCTATTTTCTTCTTACTCGTAGGCTTAGAAATCAAGCGAGAAATTGTAGAAGGCGAACTTTCTACCTTTAAATCTGCTTCCTTACCCATCGTTGCAGCAGTAGGTGGAATGGTCGTTCCAGGCTTAATTTACTATTTTTTCAACCATGGGACTGCCTACGCAGGCGGTTGGGCGATTCCGATGGCAACCGATATTGCTTTCTCTTTAGCGATTATCTCCATGTTGGGGAAACGCGCGCCACTTTCATTAAAAATATTTTTAGCGGCCTTGGCCATCGTTGATGATTTAGGTGCGATTATGGTGATTGCCATTTTCTACACCGACCAACTTCACTGGGATTATTTAGGTTTAAGTGCTGTGATGGTGGTGATTTTAATCTTGCTGAATTTCTTTAATTTTAAGAAACACATTTTCTATATTATACCCGGTTTATTTCTGTGGTATTTCATGCATCACTCGGGTATTCATGCGACAATTGCAGGAGTTTTGCTGGCCTTCACTGTGCCGACCAATGTTTCGGTAACAGAAATTTCACCTTTAGAAAAACTAGAGCAAAAATTACACCTACCGGTCAATTTTTTAATCATGCCTATTTTCGCCTTGGCCAATACCAACATTACCTTCAAAGATGGGATGGTAGATGATCTTTTCAGCAACTTTGGTTATGGAATTATCTTCGGGTTGGTATTTGGTAAAATCATAGGAATCAACTTGTTTTCTTGGGTATTTATTAAATTAAAAATAAGTAATTTACCTGATAAGAGTTCTTGGTCTCAAATGTTGGGCGCCGGTCTTTTGGCAGGAATTGGTTTTACCATGTCTATTTTTATCGCTTTACTTTCTTTTAAAGGACAAGCAGAAATTCAGGATGAAGCCAAATTTGCCATCTTAATTGCATCCGTTATTTCAGGTTTTGCTGGTTTTTCTTTATTAAAATTTGTAGGAAAAAAGAAAGAAAACAAGGAATTATTAGAAGATTAAATTGAGGTATTATCGTATTGTAATGGAGAAGTAATCTTTCATCTAAAAGTTTATTTCTCCAGAGTAATATGATGGCTTTCGCCAAATTCATCAGCACTAGAAATAAATTCAGCATCAACCAATAAATCATTTGAAAGCATTTCTTCGGCAATCATTTTATCAACTCTTACTTTTTTAATCGCAATGTTCAATTCATTTCCTAAAAGAATAAGAATAATATTGATGTTTACCCACACCATGACCAAAATAATGGTGCCAATCGAGCCATAAAGAACATTATATCTTGCAAAATTTTTCACGTAGATAGCAAAAAAATAGGTAAGCAACATAAATAAAATCGTGGTTAAAATAGCACCAGGAACAGATTGTTTAAAAGTGGTGATCTTCAAACATCCTACCCAATAAAATAACGCCAACAAAATAAAATAGAAAATCGGAAACGATATAAATCCGATAATCCTCGACATATTATCAACCAACCAGGAAATATTAATTTCTGGAGTAAATAATTTCAGCACCACTTCACTATAATACACCCCCAATAAAGAGGCAATGATCAGTACAATAAAGGCGATTGTGATTACAAAGGCAACCAAGTATTCTTTTACGGCTCCTCTTTGCAAGTTTGTATTAATATTGAACCCGTTGATTAATGAATGCGTGCCATTCACCGCAAAAACCATTGCAAAAACAATAGTTAAATTAGAAATGTTCTTCATATTTGGAATAATAAAATTCTGAATATAGTCTGAAACATCGCTTTGCATCCTTGCGGGTAAAATATTTTGCAATAAAACTTCAAAAATATAGAACTGCAATTTATCGTAATGCGGAAGATATGGCAATAATGAAAGTAGAAATAATATAAAGGGAAATAAACTTAAAAAAAAGCTCCAAGAGATACTGGCGGCACTTCTTCCGATTTGCATTTTAAAAACCCCTTGTCCGTAAATTTCAAACATTTTCCAAAGAGAAATTCCTAAAAAAGGAATATGAATCTCATCCAGAAAATTTCTAATTTTGATAATGAATTGCGGAGTTTTGATGCCCATTATTTTATATTTGCAAAACAAAGATAACAAATGCGAATTAATTTAGTCTGCATGGGCAAAACTGACGATAAAGAAATTACCAACTTGGTAAAATATTATCAATCCCGGTTGCCAAAATATTGGAATTTTGAAATCATTGAAATTCCAGATGTAAAAAATGCCAAAAATTTAAGTCCCGATTTACTCAAAAAAGAAGAAGGAAAATTATTTCTCAATCTGATTGAGAATTCTGACACCATCGTTCTTTTAGACGAAAAAGGAACACAATTTACCAGCCGAGAATTTGCTTCCAAAATTGACAATTGGATGAATTCCTCCGTGAAGAAAGTTTCCTTAATTATTGGTGGCGCTTATGGTTTTTCTGAGGAAATGTACGAAAGAGCCAATGAAAAAATGTCACTTTCCAAAATGACTTTTACCCATCAGATGATCCGCCTTTTTTTTGTAGAACAAATTTACCGCGCCGAACAAATTCTTCAGGGAAAACCGTATCATAATGATTAGTTGATGGTTGACAGTTGATGAGTAATTCTATCATTTTCAAATCATCACATCACATCAACTCATTATCTCATCATCACATTACTGCATTATCACATCAAAATTTTCGTATTTTTGTCTCATGACTCCAGATTTATCCCTTCGAACAGTTACGGTGATGCGCTATATTTTGCCACTACGAGAAGGCGGCTCTTTGCCCGCACTTGCAGAAGCCGATGACGATTTTAAATATGTTTTGAAGTTTCGTGGTGCCGGACATGGTGTAAAAATGTTGATCTCAGAACTTTTAGGTGGAATGATCGCCAAACAAATCGGCTTGCCCATTCCAGAACTGGTGTTCGCAAATCTGGATGTCGATTTTGGAAGAACTGAAGCTGATGAAGAAATTCAGGATTTGCTAAAATTTTCAGAAGGTTTGAATCTCGGAATGCACTTTCTTTCCGGAGCAATTGCTTATGATTCTTCCGTAAAAATTGATGAACTTTTAGCTTCAAAAATAGTTTGGTTAGATTGCTTTATTACCAATATCGATCGCACTTTCAAGAATACCAATCTTTTGATGTGGCACAAAGAATTGTGGGTCATCGATAATGGAGCGTCATTTTATTTTCATCATTCTTGGCAAAATTTTGATGCTGCTGCGAAAACTCCTTTTAAATATGTGAAAGACCACGTTTTGCTTCCTCTAGCAACTCAATTAGAAGAAGCAGATTTGTTTGCAAAAGAACATTTGAACGATGAATTTTTCCGAAATTTGGTGAATCTTATTCCCGACGATTGGTTACAGTGGAATGATGCCGAAGAAACGCCAGAAGAAATACGAGAAATTTATTTTCAATTTTTGAAAACGAGATTAGCCAATTCCGAAATCTTTTTAAAAGAAGCCCAAAATGCAAGAGGATAAATTATACGAATACGCCGTAATCCGCTTTGTACCAAAAGTTGAGCGGGAAGAATTTTTCAACATCGGGCTCGTTTTGTTTTCGAAAAAACAGAATTATATTCGCATTGAATTTAATATTTGTCCGAAAAAATTTCAGTTGATGCAAAGCAAAATAGATTTCGAAGACCTACAACAAAACTTAGAAAGTTTCGAAAAAGTTGCAAACGGAACAAAAGATGGCGGCGAAATCGCAAAACTTGATATTCCCGAAAGATTTCGTTGGTTAACTGCAGTAAGAAGTTCTGTAGTGCAAACTTCTCGACCACATCCGGGAAAAACGAAGGATTTAGATGGGACTTTTGAGAGGTTATTTGAGGAATTGGTGAAATGAATGTTCTTTTGAATTTTCTGCTCCCCATTATTCTTTAAATTTTTTAGAATTATTTTTTATAAAAATTTAAAACCGTATGTTCGTAAATAATTTCAATCACTTACCCTATAAAATCGACAAAACTTCTCAAATAATTCAGAAAAAATGAAATTAATAAACCCCTTTTTTGTAATAATCCTATTTTTATTTTTAACTATTTCCTGCAGAAAGGACGAAGAGTTAGATCAAAGTACAATTCCTGAAGATATTGTTTATGTTTCTGGACAGCACACTTATGGCGCTTCTTCTGCGGCAGTAATTTGGAAAAATGGAGTGGCTACAAATCTGACAGATGGTACCAATCACGCAAGAGCAAATTCCGTTTTTGTATCCGGAAAAGATGTTTATGCCGCTGGATACGAACAAATTGGGACGATGCTTATGCCAATACTTTGGAAAAATGGGCAACCTACCACCTTAAGCGACGTGGGAAATCCTGGCACTGCGCATAAAGTTGTTGTAGTGGGAAGTGATGTATATGTGGTAGGACATGAATTGAACGGAACCATACAAGTAGGCAAAGTTTGGAAAAACGGTATTGCAAGCAATTATACAGATGCGGTTTATTATACCATTCTTCGCTCTATAAAAGTTATTGGTAATGATGTTTACGTGGGGGGAACCAGCAATACGTCTTCAAAATCTAGGGCTGAATATTGGAAAAATGGGGTAAAAATATTTGCAACTTCTGAGAGCGAATATGCTGCCGGAATATCAATGGATGTTTCTGGAAGCGATGTTTACCTTGCTGGTTACAAATCCAACGGCACCAAAAACGTCGCCACCTACTGGAAAAACGGCCAAGAAGTCGCACTTACGGATGGTACAAATACCGCATTCTTGTCCGATATTTGCATCGTTGGAAATGATGTGTATGCAGTTGGTTATGAATACAACACTGATAATAGATCTGTTGCAAAACTTTGGAAAAATGGCATCGTAACTAACCTTAGTGATGGCACCAATTCTAATATTACAAGCAAAATTATCGTGGTCAATAATGAGGTGTACATCGCAGGCTATGAACAATTTTCTACCTATAGTGTAGCAACATTCTGGAAAAATGGCGTTGCTAAAAAAGTTGGTGATCCCAGCACTAGTTCACTCGGAGTAGGAATTTTTGTAAACCAGTAGTTTTTATTTTCGTCAAAAAAACTGCAAATCAATTTGAATATACCTGAAATTACGGAACAAAAATTATTTTCCTCATTTTTGAATTTTTTTGAAAGAACGAAAACCTATTGATTATATTTTTAAATAAATTTTCTACTAATGATTTGCTACCATAGTCCTTACAATTTTGGACTAAATAAACCTTAAATTTTTGTCAGTTTGGCAAATTTCAAAATTAAATTTTTCTCACCTTCGTGTTGAAATTTTACTTTCGCTTTGATATTTTGTGGATCAGTTCCATCCAGGAAAATAACTTCACCTACACCAAATCGATCATGCCTAACGCGATCGCCAACCTCAATATCTTGAGAGGAATTTCCACTTGGATTGATAATTCGCGCCGTAGCAACCGGTTTTAAATTTTGCGGTATCGGAGTTGGTTCATTTCGCTCAATGGTTTTCTTGGGTTCCTTCTTTTTAAAGAATCTTGGCTCGGAGGGTTCATCATCAAAAATATTGGATTTTAGCCCGGAATGATTTACAAAACGATTTTCCTGCGCTGGATTAATAAATTCTAAATACTGTTCATCAACTTCGCTTAAAAATCGCGACGGTTCTGCACTGGTAATTTTGCCCCATTGAAAACGGGAGACCGCAAACGTAAAAAACACTTGTTTTTCCGCCCGGGTTAATGCCACGTAAAACAGCCGCCTTTCTTCTTCTAATTCCTCGCGGGTAGATGAACTCATAAAACTTGGGAAGAGATTCTCTTCTAAACCCACCACATGAACAATCGGAAACTCTAAACCTTTGGAAAGGTGAATGGTCATTAATGAAACTTGATCTCCATCCTCATTTTTATCGGTTTGCGTATCGGCAGAAAGTGCAATGTTTTCTAGAAAATTAGATAAAGAGGGATCGCCATCCTCTAATTGCTGCTGCTCTTCGATGAAACCCTGCATGGAGTTCATCAACTCCTGAATATTCTCCACGCGTGAAATCCCTTCTGGGGTTTGGTCATCTTTTAAAAATTTTATGATCCCACTTCGTTTGGCCACTTCCATGGCAACATTATATGCGTTTTCAGTTTTTAATAAGACCTGAAAGGCTTTAATCATTGACCAAAAATCTGAGAGTTTAGTCAGAATTCCGTTATTCAAACTTAAATTTGGTGCATAGAAACCAAGATTATCTAAAACCTGAGAAACAGAAATATTTTGCGAGTCAGCAAAAACGATTAATTTATTTTGTGTGGTTTCGCCAATACCACGAGCTGGATAATTGATAATTCGCGAAAGTGCTTCTGAATCATTTTCATTCATTAAAATCCGCAAATAAGCGACCAAGTCTTTCACCTCTTTTCGTTGATAAAAAGACAACCCACCAAACACACGGTACGGAATATTTTTCCGGCGCAATGCATCTTCAAAAGCTCGTGTTTGCGAATTTGTTCGATACAGGATGGCAAATTCTGTAAATTTTTTCTGTGCAGAGTTATGCTGTTCCCAAATATTTGAAGCGACGAAATTCGCTTCGTCAGCATCGGAAAGTGCACGATAAACTTTTATTTTTTCACCCTCTTCATTATCGCTAAAAACATTTTTTTTAAACTGCTGTAAATTTTTAGAAATCACGACATTGGCGGCATTAACAATATTTTGTGTAGATCGGTAATTTTGCTCTAGCGAAACCGTAACGGCGTCTGGATAATCTTTTTTAAAGTTTAATATGTTGTAAATATTGGCACCGCGGAAAGAATAAATCGACTGAGCATCATCTCCGACCACGCAAATATTTTCAAATTTTGAAGCCAATGCTTTCACGATCAAATATTGCGAATGATTGGTATCCTGGTACTCATCCACTAAAATATAGCGGAAACGATCTTGATATTTTGCCAGCACTTCCGGAAAGCGCGTCAGTAATTCATTGGTCCTCAATAGTAAATCATCAAAGTCCATCGCGCCATTTCGAAAACAGACTTCGACATATTTTTGGTAAATGAGGCCGATATTTTTCATATTTGCACGTTCATCAGCTTCAATAAGTTCAGGATTATTAAAGTAGGCTTTTACGGTAATTAAATTATTTTTGTACGAAGAGATTCGTGCCTGAACTTTCTTGGGTTTATACAAATCACCATCGATATTGAGTTCTTTTAGGACTTTTCTAATAACATTGAGGGAATCTTGCGAATCGTAAATGGTAAAGTTACTGGGAAATCCGATCAGGTGTGCTTCTGAACGCAAAATTCGCGCGAACACCGAGTGAAAAGTTCCCATCCAAAGTGATCTTGCTTCACTTTGTCCCACCACTTTTGCTATTCTTTCTTTCATTTCTTTGGCGGCTTTATTGGTGAAAGTTAACGCCAAAATATTAAAAGGATCCACCAAATTGGTAATCAAATGAGCGATGCGCATGGTTAGTACACGCGTTTTACCAGAACCTGCACCAGCAAGCACCATCAAAGGCCCTTCTAGGGTTGTTACGGCTTCGTATTGGGGTTCATTGAGTCCTTTTAAATAATCCATCTGCATATATAAATTGAGGTTCAAATTTAGGGAAATTTTTAGAGATTTCTCGCGCTCAATGTTTGATGATAGAAACCTTAAAGAATAAGTAATATTAGGAGTGATTTTGAAATAGAAAGGCACAAAAATTGAAGAACTGTTATTTGTACCATTTTAAAATTAGAAACCATGTCTGAAAATATACTTTCTTTAGAAGATTTAAAATTCTTAGAAATTTTGCATACCAAATTTGGTTTAGAATTTATTCGTTGTGATGATGCAGGTTTTAAAATTAATAATGAATATGAAATTTCACGTGCCGTTGCCAATGGGTCTTTTGATACGATGTGTTATCTTGCAGAAATTTCTAAAAAGCTAAAATATCGTCTCAATTCTAATTTTCAGCTTAATTTTTCCAGTGGATTTAATTTTGATGTGGTAAGAATTTAAAAAAAAGTTTTACCCCCGAACATAAAAAAGACAGTCGTATACAATGTCTTTATATTAATGATTTAACCAGTGAGGCGGTTCAGTTTATTTATAATATCCTCTATCTCGAAAGGCTTTGCAATAAAATCATTTGCGCCCGCTTCAAGCGCGGTATGCGCTAATCCACGACTTGCAGACATCATCAAAATGGGAATGTTTTTGGTATCGTCGCTTTCTTTTAATTTCTTACAAATATCTCTGCCATCTTCTCCGGAGAGCCACATATCGAGTACGATAATATTAGGCTTCTCACTATGTTCTACGTAACTGAATATCTCCGAACCGCGTTCGAAGGTGTTTACCTGAAAACCTTCAAAATCTAGCATCGTTTCTAAAGAATCCAGAATAGCAATGTCATCATCGACTATTATTATTTTTTTTGAATTCATCTTCCTTAATTTACAATTCTATTTGGGGCAGTATAAAACTGAAAGTAGAACCTTTACCTAGAACACTATTGACCCAAATTTTACCATGAGACCTTTCTATAATTTGTGCAGAAATATAAAGTCCCAATCCCAACCCCGGGAATGTTGTTTGCTCATCTCCGCTTACTCGGTAATACTGCTCAAAAACTCTGTCTTTCTTATCTTCTGGCATCCCAATTCCGAAATCTTGAACGGAAAATTCTAGATTTCCACTGACCTCTTTAATTTCTACCACGATTTTGTCTGTATTTGGAGCATACTTAATCGCATTCGTTAATAAATTGGTTATTACTTGCCCTACCCTGTCTCTGTCTGCAAAAACCATACCTACGGGTTTTGTATGCAACTCAATTTTGCACGAAGTAGACATCTGTTGATCCTCTACAGTCTCAATCACTAACTTTTGAAAGTCAAAAGCTTCTTCATTTAAATATATTTTACCAGAGTTAATTTTAGTAACATCTAACAAATCACCAATTAACGAGGTCAGTTTAACAATCTGCACATCCATTTTCTTAGCAAATTCTGCATTTTTTTCGTCACCTGATTTACGCAACATTCTTTCTAATACTTGCGCGTACAATTTCAATGACGTGAGTGGTGTTTTCAACTCATGGCTTGCGATTCCTAAAAAAGTATCTTTTTGGGCAGAAAGGATTTTAAATTCATCAATATTGGTACTGGCTCCAATCCAATGAATAATGGTACCTAAATCATCAAACACTGGTGTAGCACGGTTTAAAAACCAGATGAATTTTTCTTTGGTTTTATCGTAAACTCTAAATTCCAGCTCGAATGATTTCTTTTCTAAATCAGCGATTTCCCAAGACCGTTTAAAATTTGCTAAGTCATCGGGATGAATAATGGTCTTATAATCCAATTCAGGTATCTCTTCTTCCGTTATATCTAAAAGTTTCAGCAGGTTTTCATTATAATAACTAAGTTTACCCTGATTATTTGCAGTCCAAACAATGTGGGGCATAGCTTCCGCCAATTCACGATATTCCTTTATCCCTTTTTGAGCTTTTATACGGGCTTCTACCAATTCGGTGACATTCACGGCCATATTCCAAATCGCATAGATTTGTCCCGATTCATCGCGCATCGGCCGATAAGAAAAACTGTAATAATATGTTTGTAGCCTACCATCAACAAACAAGTCTACTTTATCTTCTGTGGCAATATACGGTTCACCAGTTTTTAGTACCGTACGAAGAATCTCTGCAAAAGGTTGTCCCTGTAACTCAGGAATTGCCTCTTCTAATTTCATACCGATTACATCGGCTGTTTTACCCCAAGTTTGTAACATCTGATCATTGGCAAAAGCAATGATTAAATTTTCGCCTTTATAAATTGCAGTTGAGAAATCTGAAATTTCCATGAGTTCGCGAAAAAGAAATTCATTTTCTCTTAATTTAATCTCATTAACAACTTGTTCTGTAACATCGATTGCGACAAGCGATATTCCGATTATCTTATGTTCTGAGAAGACCGGTGCAAAAATAAAATCGAAATAATAGGTTGATAATATACCTTCTTTTTCGATGAACGTTTTAAATTTTGACCCGTTATAACTTGTACCCGTTTCATAAACCTTTTTAAGGATTCCAGGAAATTCCTGAGTAGCAATTTCTGGAAGTGCTTCTAATATTGGAAGACCGATTACCTCACTCCCTTTCTGCCAAAAATTTAAACATTGTGTATTTGCATTTTTTATTACAAAATTATCGCCCATGAGCATTGCCAAAGCAATTGGAGCCTGGCTAAAAAGTGAGGCCAGCGAATCTGCACGATCAGGATTACTGAAAAAATTTTCCATAACGGCTAAATTAAAAAAAATAGTATCAAAACAAACCAATCTTCAACTTTCTTAAGCTATTTTTATTAAAAAAATACGCTGAGCGCCAGCCAAATAATTAGTATCTCAAAAATTATCATTTTTAAAGCAATAATTCTATTAAGTATTACAAAAATAATCTTATATTTGCACACTAAAATTCAGGAGAAAAATGGGCACTATATTTACATTATTCATGGTTCTAATCATGATTTCGAGTATCTTACTAATTATTATGGTAATGGCACAAAACCCAAAAGGTGGTGGTCTATCAGGAACTTTCGGTGGAACTTCTTCTGCCCAATTCGGCGTTCAACGGACCAATGACTTTATGGAAAAAGCAACTTGGACTTTAGGCGGGATCATTGTTGTTTTGATTTTATTAAGTGTGGTCTTAACGGCAAAACCAACACAGAGTTTCCAACAAGCGCCAGCCAAAAAAGAAGCTCCGGCACCACAAACTGCACCTGGGACGAATAATTCGGTAACAATGCCAATTCCTGCGCCAGCAGATAAATAGAAATAATTTTCAACGAAAATAAAGAAAGAGATTCAATCATTTGGATCTCTTTCTTTTTGGTATTTATACGCGTGACTTAGGGCGTAAAATTTGTAAAGTACGAATGATTATTTTTCCAGTAGTCATCTTGGTCTTTTACAAACAAGCAGCTGATCCAAGAATCCAAAGTCATCTTTTCTAAAGTTTCGGACTCTATCTCTTTAAAAGTTGATTTAAAGAAATCAATGTCAATATTTAAGTTTTTTCGATCCAAAATCATCACATTTTCCGGTTGATACAGTGGATAATTTTTAATATCTAAGTTGGTAGTTAGCAGTTTTTTACCCGCTGCCAATGTTTCAAAAGTCCGCATCGTTAATCCCTCTTGAAAAGGTTTATTAATATCTAAAACCGCCTGAGTTTGACTGTACATTGTGGCAATTTCGGCATGTTTCAATTTTTTAAAACTCAATTTCTTTACGTCAAACCTCTTTAGATTCTGATCAAAAATTTTCTTTAGTAAAAAAGCTGCTTTACTAGGAGCATAATAGTAAAAATATGTTCTAAGATTTTGTTTTGTACAGATTTCTTCTATTTTCTCACCAATCACAAAACGGTCTGTATGTGCAGTTCCGATAAAGACAAGATCAAATTTCTGAGGTGAATTTTCTAGGGATGCACCATATTCATTCAGATAAAATAAGGGCCGAAAATGTAGGTTGTATTGCAGCGCATCTTTCGGTTCAAAGGTGAAATTTTTATCGAAATAGGAATACAGTTTCAAAAATTTTGGATATTCCCGAGCGGAGTCGTACGAGTAATAAATCATCTCTGCCGCGGGATGACGTTCTCTAAATTTTTCCAGGAAAAAAAATGGAATCGTTTCACCTTTAATTAAAAGCAAAAAATCATAGGAATGGGCGTTGGTTTCTTGTAAAATTTTTTGGTAATACGAGTTAATCTTTTTAAAATAAAAATCTTTATTAACGCGGATAACTCCTTTAGAAAAAACAGAATCAGATGGTCTTTCGTTATAAAAATCTACCTCTGCACCCCATTCCCGAAGTCGGTTCGAAATCGCTTTTTCATAACCGAAAAAGTTTGCAGAAAGAAATAATATCTTCTTGCCACTTAAATTCATGTTTTCAAAAAACCTTTTTCCTTCATTTCTTGCAGCGATTGAAGTAAGTTATTTTCTGCAGGTGGTTGTTCTAGCACCCAATCCGCAAATTCTGGTATGCCTTCATCCAAATTCACTTTCGGCTGTACATTCAGCAAGGTGTTCATTTTTGTTAAATCGGCGAAATGATGACGGATATCACCGATTCGGAAATCACCGGAAACTTCCATTGGAACATTTTTTTGATACGCCGCCATTAGAAGTTTAGCCACCGATAAAACAGGGGTTGCGATGCCTGTTCCAATATTAAGTATTGCATTATTTGCGGTTTCCATTTCTAAACATTTCACTGTTGCCTCAACGGTATCTTTAATATGAATAAAATCCCGAGTCATCAGACCGTCTTCAAAAATATTAAGGGAATTTCCGTTTAATATCTGGGTTGAAAATATGGATAAAATTCCCGTATAGGGATTGCGTAAGGATTGTCCGGCTCCGTATACGTTTTGGTAACGCAAAATTACGTAGGCCAGCCCGATTGATTCACAAACCAATTTTACCATTTGTTCTTGTTGGAGTTTGGTTAACCCGTAGAAAGAAGTGGGATGTAATTTCGAGTCTTCATCGGTCGCTACTGGTTCCAGTGGCTGACCATTGTCATCCAGCATTTGAAAATATCCTTGCTTCATAAACGCAACCGATCTACTTTTCGGATAAACAGCTTCTGAGCGTGCGTTAATATATTTTCCTTCCCCATACACCGCTCTGGATGAGGCCAAAATGAATTTCTTGACTGTGTGTTTCTGATTTACCAAAACATCTAATAACAACGCCGTTCCGGATATATTTACCTGACCATATTTTTCAATGGAATACATGGATTGACCAGTTCCGGTTTCTGCGGCCAAATGTATAACCGCATCTTGACCGTGAAGCGCTTTCTCTACCTCTTTTCTGTTGGTAACATCTCCTTTAATGAAAATTACTTTTCCTGAAATACTTTGATAAAGGACAGAATCTTCATCATTCAATCCATGAATTTGTGGAGATAAATGATCTAAAACCGTCACCTTATAGCCCAGATCATTCAGTTTCAAAGCTAAATTACTCCCGATAAAACCGGCACCACCGGTGATTAAAATATTTTTCAAATCAATGTTTTTGATAATTTCCCAAATTTCGGGTTTATTATGATACCATCACTTTCTTTTAACTATAATATTTAAAACTTCTCTGTTTTTTTAAGATCAAAAATTTCTGAATGAAATCTGAATGGAGTATAAAAATTCTTTAAATTATTCAAAAATATGAAATTTAAAAACAAGGTTTTGCCAGGCTGCCTAGTACTTTCCTTGCCAATTTAAAATTTTATTTCGGCTAATTCTAAGAATATATTTCAGTTTATAAAAAATAAAATAACCAATATATCGTAGTATTCCGATCCTTCTGAATTGAAAAACTTCTTTTAAATTCTTCTGAAATCCCTTTTCCATTTCTTCTAAATTTGCGGAAAGACCGGAAACACCAAACGTTCTTTTCCCACCGCCAGTCAAAACCAATTCTTCATTCAAAATAAACATTTTATGGTGTTCCGAAACTTTTAACCAATAATTTAAGTCTTCTGCATATCGCTGATTATCATCAAAATATCCTGCATTAGCTAGCACTTTTCTTTTAAAAATAACGGTTGAAGGTTGTGTTTCATTTCGGATCATCAATTTTCGAAACGAAATCGCAGCAAGATTATCTGGACCAACAGTATACGGAAAGAGAATTTCGTGATTTTTTCTGCGACATGCTAAAAAATCGACCTCCAAATGACCAGTTTCCAAAATAGGAATTTGTCTTTTTGTTTTCTGCGGATACCATTCGTCATCTGCATCTAAAAGAGCGATATACTCACCAGCAGCTAATTTTAATCCGGTATTCCGTGCGTTCGAGACGCCATTATTTGGCTGACTAATTAGTGAAATCTTCAGTTCCGGATGATCTAAAATATAATTCTCAACGATTTCTAAACTTTTATCTGTAGAACCATCATTAACCACGATTATTTCAAACATTTCGGTGGGGAAAGATTGATTTTTAACAGAATCCAAAGCATTCTTAATACTATTTTCTGCATTAAACATGGGAATAATTACCGAAATCATTTCAGATTACTTTTAAAATTAGTATTAAAATTAAAAACCAAACTTAAGATTATAAATGGCATTGACATATTAAAGAAACTCAAATCAAAATAAGAGTTCACCATTACATTTTGATAACCATATTCTACCAAATGTAAGAAGTACGGAATTACTACCGCAATGAATAAAACGAACCCGGAGAAAAAAACACTGTTAGCATACGATTTTACTTTAAACGCAAGAATTATGGCCAAGACGAGATAAGAAACACTTAGAAATATCGGTTGCTTGCTCCCTTGAATGGTCAATGGATTGTGCGATAAAATCATTTCCCAATCCGCTGCATTTCGGAAAAACAAAAATAACATCGCAAAAACCACTACAACAAAAACGGAGATAAACCGTAATTTTTCTTGGCTAGAAAACTTATAAAAGGCTTTAGTTAAAAGAATTATTAAAGGAATGATCACTGATAAACGGGTAAGAAAAACAAGTGCAGTCATCACGGAAAGCCACTCTATTTTTAATTTATTTTGCACGAATAATTTTGTCCAAACCAAATAAGAAAAACCTGTTACCAAAATAAAATTAGAAAAAAGGTCGCTTTTTGTGTAAACCTCCCATAAATAACTTGGTGATAAAATGAACAAAACAATTGCAGCCAAGCGCAGTTTATAGGTTTTGAAAATTTTAAAAATTAAATATGAAAATAGCAGAAAACTAAATGATTGCAAAAAGCCCACGCTGCCGAAAACCACATAAAACGGCATTCCTAAAACAATTAGGAAAGGTAAATTTGAAGATTCTCTTCCCAAATAATTTCTAATATTATAGGGGTATTCATTATTAAAGATTGCTTTTATACCAATTTCCATCGCATCCCAGCGATCCACATTTAAGGATTTCCCATCAACATAATAGTTTACAGCCACACTAAAGATAAAAAATAATGCTACTAACCCCCAAAACAAATACTGGTAAGCGCTATTTCTAAGGTTTATTTTAAAGTAGAAAACCGCGAAAACAAGAAGTGACACCAGATAAACCGGAAAAATATAAAACGAAAACCGACCCCCATATTTCACTATGAACAAGCCATTTACGAAAAGATAAATAAAAAAAACAGCCCATTTTTCAAGGTTGTTTAAAATTGTTGGTGGGGTGTATTCTGAAATTTGCATGGCTGGTAATCTTCAGGATTAAGAACTGCTTTCACTATAAGGCAATCTGTTCTGAATGGATCTTCCTAAAGAAATCTCATCGGCATATTCTAATTCATCGCCCACCGAAATTCCTCTTGCAATCGTTGAAAACCGGACTGGAGCAGCTTTAAATTTTTTGTAAATATAATAAGCGGTTGTATCGCCCTCCATGGTGGCGCTTAACGCGAAAATCAATTCTTTAACAACGCCATTTTCTAATTTTTTTTCGATGGATGAGATATTAAGTTTATTGGGGCCAATACCTTCCATCGGAGAAATTTTACCGCCCAAGACCAGGTACTTTCCACGAAATTTTCCGGTATTTTCAATGGCCATGACATCGCGAACATCTTCAACCACGCACAGGAGCTCTTCTGTCCTTTTTGGGTTTGCACAAATATCGCACATTTCAGCATCTGAAAAATTATGACAGTTTTTACAATATTTAATATCGACCACTAATTTTTTTAAGGAATCGCCCAACGTAATCGCCTGGCTTTCGGGTTGCTTCAGCAGGTGCAATGCCAAACGCAGTGCAGATTTTTTACCTATTCCCGGTAATCCCGATATTTCATCAACCGCTTTTGCTAATACTTTACTCGGATAATCCATTTCACAAAAATAAAGTTTAAAAACAGAAGTTACAAGTTTCGCGGATTTTATTATCTTTAAAAAAAATATAAAATGGTCCTAAAAAATCTAAATTACCCGCTTGATTTTAAATTTAAAATCTCCACCCTTTCCAGTGATTTTAATATTACGGATAAGGATGGCAATTACGTCGCCTATGTTCGCCAAAAAATGTTTAAACTCAAAGAAGACGTCATCGTTTTTAATGATGAATCGAAATCGCAGGAACTCTTTAGAATAAAAGCAGACCGGTGGTTAGACTTTAATGCGAGTTATTCCATCAACGATCTTTTGAACAATAAAAATTACGGTCGCTTGGCACGAAAAGGAATGCGCTCTTTTTGGAAATCACATTATGAAATCTTTGATGAAAATGACCAGCTTAAATTTAATATCAGCGAAGACAACGCTTGGGTGAAAATTATGGACGGAATGGTTGGCGAAATACCCATCATCGGAATGTTTACCGGCTATATCTTAAACCCGTCCTATACGGTAAAAGATGCAAATGGCAACGCGTATTTTAAGTTAAAAAAAATGCCCTCTCTTTTTGGCAGAAGATTTCAACTGGATCGAATAAAAGATATTGATGATCAAGATGAATCATTGGTAGTTTTATCATTTTTAATGATGGTTTTATTGGAAAGAGCACGGGGATAAGCCAACTTATATTTTAAAATAACACCTATGATAATGAAGAAAATTCTGCTGATCGCCTCTTTAATAATACTCTTCTCGTGTAAAAAAGAAGAACAAGTTTCCGAAACAAAACCCTTAAGCACAGATTCCATCTTGCTCGCAAATGATTCGTTGGCAGCCTCCCTGGAACCATTAAATCAAATTAAGCTGGAAACCTTTGGCTTCCCAGCCGAAGTTAGCGGATGCTCCTGTTACTTTTCTAAAAATAAGCAGGATTTTCAAGATGAGAAATATGTATACATTGATGATTACGGCAACAGCGCATTTTTAAAAATCGATGGAAAGATGGCCAAGATTAAAATGGAAGAAGGTGATTTCGATCCCGACAATTTCAATAAAGTCATTAAAAATGAAGATTTCACCATTAGCATTCAAGGAAAAAAAGTAAATGAATTAGAAGAAGTGATGATGTTTGAAGGAACCATGACCGTAGAGAATAAAAACGGAGAAAAAACAATCACGCCTATTTATGGCGAATGTGGCTGTTAAATAGTCTTAAAATTAAAATATTGCGCTTTTGAAAATTTCAGGAGCGTTTTTTTATTTGTATTTTTGAGGTAAATAAATTTTTAAAATGGAATTATCACATCTCGAACCGCAAATCGTTTGGAAAAATTTTTCAGCGTTGAATGCAGTTCCTCGTCCCTCAAAAAAAGAAGAAAAAGTCATCGCATTTATTAAAAACTTTGGTGAACAATTAAATTTAGAAACCACCGTAGATGATGTCGGGAACGTAATCATTAAAAAACCTGCCACTGCTGGGATGGAAAACAGAAAATCTATTGTTTTACAATCTCACCTGGACATGGTTTGTCAGAAAAACAATGACGTAAATTTCGATTTTGAAACCCAGGGAATTCAAATGGAAGTTGATGGCGATTGGGTAAAAGCAAAAGGCACAACTTTGGGTGCTGATAACGGTTTGGGTGTCGCCTCGATCATGAGTGTTTTAGAAAGCAATGACATTGCCCATCCCGCGTTAGAAGCTCTTTTTACCATTGATGAAGAAACAGGAATGACGGGCGCACTAGGATTAAAACCCGGACAATTGGAAGGCGAGATTTTGCTGAATTTAGATACTGAGGAAGATGACGAAATCGACATCGGCTGTGCTGGTGGCGTAGATGTTACCGCTTCGCAAACCTATGGTTTAGAACATTCCAAGGGACAAATCGTAAAAATTACCGTGAAAGGTTTACAAGGTGGACATTCTGGAATGGATATTCACAAAGGTTTTGGAAATGCAAATGTTTTGCTCGGCAGGCTTTTATACACCGGTCTTTACAACCAAAATATACAGTTGATTTCTATGGACAGCGGCGGTTTACGCAATGCTATTCCAAGAGAAGGAAACGTGATTTTATCCGTCAGAAATTCAGTTGAATTTATTGATGGAGCTAACAGTTTGAAAGCTGCGATTTTAGAAGAATTTGCTTCTGTTGAAAAGGATTTCCATATCAATATCGAAAATTTCTCAACACCAGAAAAAGCGATTTCTGAAGAAGATTCAAAAAAAATTATTCTGGCCTTAAAATCTGCGCACAATGGCGTGTACAGAATGTCTCCGGATGTTTCCAATTTGGTGGAAACCTCTAATAATATTGCGAGAGTAGCCTTGAAAAATGGAGAATTAAAGATTTTAAACCTGTCGCGATCATCGGTTGATTCTACAAAATATGCCGTGGCAGAACAATTAAAATCGGTTTATGAATTAGCGGGTATGCAGGTAGAATTTGGTGGGTCTTACCCCGGTTGGAAGCCAAAACCAGGATCTGAAATCGTAAAAGTAATGGAGAAAATCTATGAAAAAGATTTCGGTGAAAAGCCGCAGGTTGTGGCTTGCCATGCAGGATTAGAATGTGGCATCATCGGTGCCAATTACCCCGATATGGAAATGGTGAGTTTTGGGCCCACCATTCGCGGTGCTCACTCGCCTGATGAAAGGGCTAATATTCCTTCAGTTCAGAAATTCTGGGGATTCTTAAAAGAGATTTTAGCCAATATTCCAGCAAAATAATTTTAAACAAACACCTAATAAAAGACAAAATACGGTCATCGTGTTTTGTCTTTTATTATTAAACTTGAATCCTGTATATTTCAAGGACGGACTTTCCCATTTCTCATGTTCTTCAATTTGGTTTGTTCCTCTAAAATTTCATCGTTTTTTAAGACATTAATGCCACCAATCTTTCGGTCGACTAGCGCTTTTACGCCGGTGTGAAATTTTACTGATTGATCGATTGGTAAATTTGGTTTAATTATTTTCATTGTAATATATTTTAAGTTTATAAAGTTGAGTGGGTCTCTCGAAATTTTTTTCGAAAATTGTTTGGACTTTCCTGTGCAATTTTCTTGAAATACTTTCCAAAGTGTGATTTATCAGAAAAGCCTAATTCGTAGGAGATTTCGGTGACCGATAAGTCGGTATTTAATAGCAGTCGTTCTGCCTGGAGAATTACTCGATTTTGTATAAAATTTTCTGCCGAAATATCTAATTTTTCTTTAACCAAAGCATTCAAATAGTTAGCAGAAATTGTTAATTTTTCTGAATAATCAGAGGTTCTTTTCAGTTCTTTAAAATGAAGTTCTACCAGATTCTTAAACTGGTCTACATATGAACTTTTCCGGTCTGTACTAAAGTCACTATAAGCCGGATGATCGGTTTTTCTGATGTATTTCAACATCGATGTTTTTAATAATAAACAGATAATTTCTTTGCTTAAAATTCCTGGCTGATCAAATTCTTTTTTAATATCGCTTATTCCAAGTCTGAAATTGGCCAAATCAATTTTCGAAAAATCAAGAGATGAAGGCAAATTCGCAAAGGCAGTATCATTTTTTATTTTTCTGTTTCCGGTGTAGATTAAATTATAGAATGATCTTGTAAAAAGCACCGCTTCTCCCGAAAAATTTTCAACTTTCGAAAAGAGAAAGACCTGATTGTAATTCACAAAAAACACCCTTCCTTTTTTGAGCTCATGTACTTCTTGGTCGATTATTAAATTCCCGGAACCGCTTTGCACGATTAGTAGCGTATAGAATTTTGTTTTATAAGAATTCTGCGCACTAAATACGGAAATCAAATCTGATGGACTCAAATAGACCAATTCTCCATCAAAAGAAAAAGGCCGTTTTAAGGAGCTGATTGTCATTCTGTTAATGAATGAATTTGTCATAAACTAAAGTATCTTTTAATTATGATATAAAGATAATACAAACCACTAATAAACGTTATTTTTGAGTGAAATATTTTAGTTTAAACAGACATATTCGTCAGCCCTACCTTCTATGGGAATCATTTCTGTATCTACTTTTTTATCAACATAATCAGAATTCATGGCGCGTAAAACGGCCATATAATTCATGCTAAAATCAATCGTATCGCCAACTTCCAGATGTTCTGTGTTTTCACCCAGATCTAAAATCAGCATATCTGAACTTGCTCCTATAATTTCAATTCCAGGCAATAATACGGCAATATCTTTATGATCAATATCCAGCAAACCAACATCAACAATAGCTCTTATTGAAGATTTTCCTTTTTCTTCTTCCGAAAACGTTGGAGTTTCGCCGGTAAGATTAGTTCCCACCGTTCCCGAGGGAATGGTGGGCTTTTCCTGCATTTCTATGATTTCGGCAGTGAGGGTAAAAACATCTTGGTACATTCCTGTTAATGAAGAATCCTCGTACACATTCGTCCCAAAAAACAGGGTTTCTCCGACCCGAAAATGATTGATTCCATCTGGAACTTCATTTTTAAAAATCAGCGGAATCGTCACTGAAGATCCACCCGAAATATAGGGAATGGTTTTGCCAGAATGTTCTTCTATTATTTCTTTAAAACGGTTGAGTTTTACCAATTTTTTCTCGTCGGGCAAAATACCGTTCAAACAATTCAGATTGGTACCCAAGGCGACAACTTCAATATTGGGTAATGCAATAACCTCATCGTAAAACTGCATAAGATTTCTGACCATAATTCCTTCGCGCAATTCTCCCATTTCAACCATGAGCACTACCCTATGGATTTTATTCTGTTTTACAGCTTCTTCTGATAGCAATTCTAAAGTAGCGATTTCTGTATTGAAACTTACATCTGCAAATTTTACAATGCTTTTGGCCAAGCGCTTTGCTGGCGGCTTAATATAAATGGTTTGCGTGCTGGGCGACAGCTTTTTGATCGTCTTCAGGTTGCTTAATCTGGAATCACAAATTTCTTTGTCAGACAAGTTCAGCAGAACCTCTAAGAATTTTTCATTCCCACATAAAAGTTTAGCAACGATCGCCCATTCAATTTTATTCTGCGCAAAAACCTGATTGAGCACTTTAAAATTATGACGTAGTTTCGTGGAATGTAAAGTAATGTATGACATGTTATTTTTTTAATCTCATCTCGAGATATTTACTGGTAAAGCCCAGCTTTTCATATAAAAATTTGGCCGGATTATCGGGTTCGCAGTGCAAAGCCATATCGCCTTCAGACAGATCTATGGCGGTTTGCATCATTTTTTTTCCAACTCCTTTTCCGCGAAAATCTTTATCAGTGGCGATATAAACCAAGATATTTTCTGGGATATAACCGTTCATTCCGGTTTTATTAATGATTACCGCGCCAGCCATTTTCTGGGTTTCAGCGTCGATGGCTGAAATGACCAAGCCACCTGGTTTATCATCTTTTCCAAAAGCATAATCAAGGCATTTTTCGATATCTTCTTTCGGATCGCCATATTGATCTAAACTTTCAAAAAGAAAATCGATGATTTCTTTCTTTGTATTTTCTGGAGCTTTATTTTGAGCTGAATAAGTATTTATTTGAATCATATTTGAATTTTATCCAGGAATCGGCATGGTTAAATCGTAACCAATAGTATGTTCCTTTTTATTTTTAATTTTAATTTTCTTACGTTTTGATTTCACGATGAATAACGGAATATCTGATCCATTAATCATTTTTTTAAAGAAATTGTCTGCCATAAACGATTTCCAGGAATTTTCATCTTTATTGGCCAACATAATAATATCGCACTTTTTATCGATGGCTGCCTTCGAAATAAGCTCCGCATTATCATAAGACAACTGAAACTCTGAGTGATAATTCGCAGATTTGAACATCAAATTTTTCTTCATTTCGACGTAAGCTTGTTTAATGTTAAGCATTTCATCAACCGCCCCAACTCCTAAAAGCATAATCGCGCCGTTGTTTTTATGCGCCAGTAAAACTGATAAATCTGCTTTGTGATCCAGCTGCTGTTCTACTCTTACCGGAAAAAGAACCTTTTTGAAGGATGTTTTTTTAAATTTCTCGGGAATTAAAAGCACGGAACAATTTGCATGTAAAAGTACATTATAAGAATTTGAGCCCAATAAAAACTGCTTCATCTTTTGTCGACCAGCTGTTCCCATGACCACTAAATCTAGCTGATCGGTCGCGACCAGATCATTAATCGTTTCTACAATATTCTCGCTGGAAATTCTGGTCTCCACTGTTAGATTATATTTTTCTTGAAAAGAATTTTTAAGCTTTTCTAATTTTGCACTGGCAAGATTAATACTATCCTGTACGACTTCTGAACCGATCACTTGCTTTCCGCCGCGACCAATTACATAATAGGATTGAACCGTGTGCGATACAATCAATTTTGCCTCATGACGCTGCGCCATTTTCGCTGCAACTTTCAAAGCATTTTTTGATATATCGGAAAAATCGGTCGGTACTAATATGGTTTTGATTTCACTTTTCATCTTCATTTATTTACTGTTCATAACATTTCGTATGGCAAAATTACAAAGAGAAGTTCATTAAACGTGTGAGTTATACGCTTAATCGTGGTACCAATTACTTATGATATAAAAATATTTCGTACAATTATTTTCTTAGCGTTATCAATGTGTTCAAATGTTAATATCAATAATTAATTACAAATATTCAGTAATAAAAGCCATGGGTTCACTAAAAAACATTGTATTTTTCATAAAGAAAGCAATTTTTAAACATCCAAACTTTATTTGCCTCGTACTTCAATTTAAAAATCTAACCTTTAAAAATATGGCCTTAGAAAATAATTACGACGACCTTTTCCAGATTATAAAGCAGCGATTTGACGATAATAAATCCCGACATCCTGATTTAAATTGGGAAGATATTCAGCAAAAGCTTAGTAAAGACTCCAAAAAATTGGAATCATTACGTCAAATGGAGGACAATGGTGGCGAACCAGATGTTATTGCGATAGATCAAAAGTCCGGCGAATATTTATTTTTCGATTGTGCTGCAGAAAGCCCGAAAGGTCGTAGAAGTTTTTGTTATGATAAAGCCGCACTCGAAAAAAGAAAAGAAAATAAGCCAAATAATAATGCCGTAGATGCTGCGAAATCTATGGGCATCGATCTTCTTACTGAAGAAGAATACCGTGAATTACAAAGACATGGAACCTTTGATTCTAAAACCTCAAGTTGGTTGAAAACTCCTGAAAAAATACGCAAACTTGGTGGGGCAATTTTTGCAGATTTACGCTTTAAAACTGTTTTTATTTATCATAGCGGTGCAGAGTCGTATTATGCATCGAGAGGATTTCGGGGCGTTTTATGGGTTTAAATTTCACCCTCAAAATCAGTTATAAAAAAAGGTCGGAAGCACCTGCTTCCGACCTTATCATTATTTTCCACTAAAAAAAATCTACATCTTAATCTACTATAATTTTAGCAGACTGGGTTTTTGTAGTCACAAAATAAACACCTTTCGGTAATTGATTAAGGTTTACTTTTTCTTGATTATTAACATTGTTAATGGTTTGCAGCAGCTGACCCGTTAAGCTGTAAATTCTCACTGTTTCATTTTGATGAATTCCACTAATGAAAAATTCGTTATTTTTAACTGGGTTTGGATAGATGGTCACTTTCTGGTTTTTAACGACCGAAGATTCAGTCGCCAAAGCAGCGTAGCACGTCCATGAAAGATTATCAAACGAAACACGGTTGCTGGAAGTTTCATCAATAAGTTCAATAATTACGTTTCCTTCCACATTGATATTTTCAATGGTTTGTGTTTGAGCAGTCTTCGAGTAAGGAATTAAGCCTTTGACAATACCATTAATTTTCAGGATATAATTTCCGGCACTATCTGAAAAAGGAAGGTATGTTTTCACGGTTAATGTTCCGATCCCACCCGCAATGACGGAAGATTTCAACATTCCTTTTCTGATGCAAATCGCTTTATTTGCGTCACCATCAATATAGATTTGTTTATCCGTTCGTGCGTTTGTTGCCGTCCAAACAATACCATTGGCCGACCAGGTTCTATCGTTATAGGATGAAGCTGGAGGTGTACTTCCTGTTGATTGAATATTTTCAAAATCTTCGGTGCCACAAGTTGTTCCAGTATTGGTTCCGCCGCCAATTTCAGTTGTTCCTTGCACCGCATTACTATTTGCAGATTTATTACCTGCAGCATCTTTTGCCACAACATAGAAAGAATAGGTGGTTGCCGGATTCAAGCCATTAATCGTTGTATTTGTTGTTGAAATATTGGAATGAAAGATTTCATCCACAAAAAAATCATAACTGCTCACGGAAACATTATCTGTAGAAGCACTCCAATTCAAAGAAATACTTGTAGTAGTGGTCGCTGAAATTGCAAGATTTGCTGGTATTGAAGGTGCTTCTGTATCCATTGTTCCTCCTCCTGAAAAGGTATCTGGCCACTTATTTTGTGCCGGTGGCCCACCCCAAATCACCGTCGCTAAATAAGGATTATCTATAAATGGATTTCTATTTTTTTGCATATTTGCCACTACATTTTGCCTTTGAATTTCAAACGCTGAAACAGGATCTTCAACATTCCATTTTAATAAAATATCGGGAAAATCTTGTGAATAGGTATTCGGATTCATGGTAATATTTAAAGGCAAACATCTGCTGTTGTATCGAACGTACATATACATCAAAATTCTGGCGACATCTCCTTTCCACTCTTCCCCCGGGTACCAACCACCTCGGCTGGTTTTATAAGCTAAAGAACCTGTACCATCATCAAATAAAAGACTTCCTCTAGTGCTGTTTAACTGCGTATCTGCGGGACGTAGATGATGACCATCTGCTCCTGGACCAGACGTTCCTAAATTGGGTGTTCCTTTTGATTTGGCATACACATGCTCCCGATTCCAAGATCCGCTGATTGGTCGGCTTCTTTGGTGAAGTCCAGAAGATTGTGAACCATAAACCAAAAGAAGATTTGCTGGGTTTTCTGGATCTACATCACTGGTTTTCATCAGCGTTTGCAATTCGCTATATGAAATTGTTTTCGTGTGGGTTGTGGTGATTAATGTTGCAAGTTCATTTTTTAGTTCGTTCTTGGTTTTGTTGAAATCAATGCTGGAGTAATACGCCGGAGCGGACTGAGCCAACAAGAAAAACGAAAAAATACTTGTTAAAAAAGATAATTTAAGTTTCATGATACATTTATTTAATTAAAATCTGCTATTTTATTATGTTGGTAAAATACACTGAAAGGAGCTTCTTCGAAAGTGATTGAAATAGGCTTTTCAAATTCTACATAAACTTTTCCATTAAAAACATAAAGTAAAGCCGGAATCTTCTCAACATCATTAAAAGATAAAAACTCTACGGGAACCCCAAGTTCTAATACTTCAGGGTTCATGGTAAAATTCGGAGCCCACTGCAAAATATTTTCTGCAAAAGACAACACCTCTACCCAAAGCCCCGGATGATCGTCTCCTGCCCCAACAAACAATCGATGATTCACCTGATCCAGTTGAATTACATAAAGAGGTTGCTTTTTCCCGCCAACATTAATTCCTCTTCGTTGACCCAGTTTAAAATGATCCATCCCAGAATGACCACCCACGAGGAAACCATCAAAAAGAGAATAGGCAATCTTCTGACTTTTCCAAATCAACGCCTCTTCTTTCGATAAAAATTCGGGACAGACTCTACCGTAAAGCGCGGAATCTGAGGGAATTTCAACTATTTGTCCTTTTTGGGTCATTTTAATAATGATTTAAGTCCCCGACTTCGTCTAGGTAATTCAGCTTACCATCGTTTAGGGCGGGCTAAATTATAGCTATTTTTTCAGAAAGCAGGTAATAAAAATCATAAATCGAACAATCCAATAACGATGGGGCCTAAGCGAAAAATTTTTTGTGAAAAATAGGTGAACAATTATTTTTTAGACCATAAAACAAGACTATTTTGTAACTTGATTTGCATTTTTTTCTGAATTGACTGATTCTTGCAATAAACCTATACCATTATTTTAAAATTCATAATAAAAATAAATATATATATTTTTGTTAGCTGCACATAATTATATTGTTAGGTCAGTCTAATTTTGTATTTTTGTACGGATATAAGGTTTTATTATTTTAAAAAACAAAATGGGAACAGGTCAAAATTTAGGAAACTTAACAAAAAATCAAGTTGCGGTCATCGTTGGATTATCAACCAATTGTAGTCGCGAAGTGCGACAACGTTTACTGGATCTAGGTTTTGTTCGTGGCGCTGAAATTACCGTTCAAAATATTAGTCCGCTTGGAAATCCTATTGCATACAACATTCATGATACTTTAATTTCTCTGCGAAATGAAGATGCCGCCAACGTTTTAATTGAATTAAAAGAGAGTCTATGAAAACCGCGTGTGATACTTGTGAATTAAATCCAGCTGCAGAACTCAAAAAAATGGGAATTTCTGTGGGCAATTCAGACTATACCATTGCCTTGGCCGGAAATCCAAATACCGGAAAAAGCACTGTCTTTAATGCACTTACGGGCTTAAAACAACATACCGGAAATTGGCCAGGCAAAACCGTCGTGCGCGCAGAGGGACAGTTTTCCTATCAAGAAGCCCATTATAAAATTGTGGATTTACCGGGAACGTATTCGCTTTTATCTACTTCAGAAGATGAAGAAGTTGCCAGAGATTTTGTTCTCTTTGGGCAACCCGATGTCACCGTAGTGGTAGTTGACGCAAGTCGTTTGCAACGAAATTTAAGTTTAGTTCTACAAATTTTAGAAATCACCAATAAGGTCGTTCTTTGTCTTAATTTGATGGATGAAGCTCGGCGCCATCAAATATCAATAGATGTGCGAACTTTATCAAAAGATCTGGGAATTCCCGTGGTTCAAACCAGCGCACGATCAAAGGAAGGCATACCAGAATTACTGGCAGCTATTAGACAGGTTGCCACTGGAAACTTTGAGGCATATTCTAAAAAATTATTGAAACTTTCTGCGGCAAGTGGTAGAGCGGTTAGTACTATTGAAAATGCTTTGTTGGGTTTAGATCCGGCCGTACAAAATTCAAATTGGCTGGCCATACGTTTGTTGGAAGATGATGAAAGCATTATTGCTGGTCTAAATGAAGGCAGACTTTCCACAGAAATTTCTGAGCCTCAATTAAGTCCAATTTTAAAAACCGTTAAGGATTTACGACTTGAACTTGGCGATGAGTACCGAAATGATTTGGTTGAAAGTATTTATGCCAAAGCAGCGCAGTTGGTTAAAGATTCTGTTTCATCTGATAAATCTCGTCGTTCATTCCGGTTGGATCGCGCTATTGATAATGTGGTAACGCATCGAATTTGGGGTTTTCCAATTATGTTTTTACTTTTAGGAGTTGTGCTTTGGATAACCATCGTAGGGTCAAACTATCCTTCCAAGCTTTTAGCTTCACTACTATTGGACACCATTCATCCTTTTTTGAAAAACGGCGCAGTGAATCTCAACTTTCCTTGGTGGCTCAGTGGTTTTTTGGTAGACGGCGTTTATCTTGCAACGGCTTGGGTGGTCGCGGTCATGTTGCCACCAATGGCCATCTTCTTTCCCTTGTTTACATTATTAGAGGATTTTGGATATCTTCCGAGAGTGGCTTTTAATTTAGATCGTATTTTTAAAAAATCTGGGGCGCACGGCAAACAAGCTTTAACCATGAGCATGGGTTTTGGCTGCAATGCTGCTGGTGTGGTGGCCACCAGGATTATCAACAGTCCTAGAGAAAAATTAATTGCAATTATCACCAACAATTTTTCACTATGTAATGGAAGATGGCCCACTCAAATTATTATCGCTACCTTATTTTTAGGAGTTTTGGTACCGAGTCAATGGGCAGGCACCGTTTCGATGTTAGCGGTAATTAGTATCGCGATTTTGGGTATTGCGTTTACTTTTTTCACTTCGTGGCTCTTATCAAAAACCCTCTTAAAAGGAGAATCTTCTTTTTTTACATTAGAGCTTCCACCCTATCGCCCACCCAATGTTTTACAAACCGTTTATACTTCTTTAATTGACCGCACATTAATCGTTTTGTGGCGTGCTGTTGTTTTTGCAGCACCTGCTGGCGCAGTAATCTGGTTGATTTCTAATCTGAAAATCGCCGATCAGAGTCTGGCTTTATGGATGATTCATGGACTAGATCCCTTCGGAATGTTCATCGGTCTAAACGGGGTAATCCTGTTGGCTTATATCGTTGCAATTCCGGCCAACGAAATTGTAATTCCTACAATTTTAATGTTAACGACTTTGACGATCGGTAACACTGCTTTGGGTGCCGGTGCTGGCGTTATGTTTGAAGGAACTGATATGGAAATAGCGAACTTACTGCACGCCGGAGGATGGACCACACTTACCGCCGTAAATCTAATGCTTTTCAGTTTGCTTCATAATCCGTGCAGTACAACCATTTATACCATCTACAAAGAAACCGGCAGCCGAAAATGGACTTTTGTTGCCACTGTTTTACCTATTGTTTACGGCATTATTGTCTGCTTTTTAGTAGCGAGAATTTGGCATTTTTTCGCTTGATATTAAAATAATCTCTATTGGGCATGATATTAACTTTCAATAAAAATAAAAGTCATTGCTAGTCGATTAAGGCAATTGCATACGCTATTGAGAAGGTTAAAAAAAAACGTCTAAGAATTAATATAATTAATGAATATCTGGTTCGTTATGCAGAAAATTTTTTATATTTAAACGAATAGAAAACCTTTCGAAATTGTATGTTCCAGCGATTATTTAAATCATTTGGAAACTTTATATATTGCTTAATCTCGTCGATTTTCTAAGATAATTGGTAAGATCAGCCCACGGTCTTCTTTTATTTGCTAACTTTGAGAGGATTAGTATACCCCGTGCAAATTCTTGCCGATGAGGATTTATGGTCTCTATAATCTCAATTTCAAAGGGTAGAAAGCTAATATTTCAGTCTAATACATTCTTAAAATAAAATTATGGAAACCGATATTTTTCAGATTAAAAAAAACCTTCAAACCAAGGAAGGCAATTTCACCTTTTACAGTCTTCCAGATTTGCAAAAGCAAGGTTACAATATCGCCAAACTGCCATTCTCCATTCGAATACTTTTAGAGAACACCCTACGCAATTATGATGGCTTTGCCGTTACCAAAGAAAATATAGAAACGCTTCTACATTGGCAACCAAAAGGATCCGACAAGGATATTCCGTTTAAACCCGCACGGGTACTAATGCAGGATTTCACAGGTGTTCCAGCGGTGGTGGATATTGCAGCACTTCGGTCAGAATTGGCACGAAAAGGAAAAAACCCAGATGATATTAACCCTCTTGTTCCCGTAGATTTGGTCATCGATCATTCTGTACAGGTTGATTATTTCGGGACCGATTATTCCTACGAACGGAATATGGAGGAAGAATATGGTCGCAACCAAGAGCGGTATCAATTTCTAAAATGGGCCCAGAATTCCTTTGATAATTTCAGCGTCGTACCGCCCGGAATGGGAATCTGTCATCAAATTAATTTAGAATATTTATCCAAAGGAGTTATTGAGAGAAATGGCGAAGTTTTTCCAGACACGTTGGTGGGAACCGACAGTCACACGCCGATGGTCAACGGAATTGGAGTGGTTGCATGGGGCGTTGGGGGCATTGAGGCGGAAGCTGCAATTCTGGGTCAGCCACTTTATTTTATTATGCCCGAAGTGATTGGTTTAAAACTCACAGGGAAACTTCCGTTGGGTTCAACCGCAACCGATTTGGTTTTAACCATTGCAAATCTACTACGGAAATTTGGCGTGGTAGGCAAATTTGTGGAAGTTTTTGGGCCTGGTTTAGATCATTTATCTGTTCCAGATCGGGCAACAATCGGTAACATGTCACCCGAATTTGGCTGTACCATTACGTATTTCCCTATCGATGATAAAACACTGGAATATATGCGCAAAAGCAACCGTTCCGAAGACCAAATTTCTTTAGTTGAAAACTATTGCAAAGCCAATATGCTTTGGCGGGAAAATGAAGATCAGATTACCTATACTGATGTAGTCGAACTGGATGTTTCTACGGTTGAACCAACGGTTGCTGGCCCAAAACGTCCGCAAGACAAAATCCTTTTAAAAGATTTCAAAAATACATTTATAGAGCTTTTGCATACTTCTTACAACAGAAAATACATCTCACAGGAAGACCGTGAAATTGAAAAATCAATTACACGTTTTGACAATGAGGGCGGCGATTTACCCGTTCCCGAAGCTGTAGCAAAAGAGATGAACACAGAAATAGAGACCAAAGAAAAAGACGGTCTCAAAACAGTATGGATTACACGTGGCGAAGAAAAATTCATGTTATCCGACGGTGCGGTAGCCATTGCCGCAATCACTTCCTGTACCAATACTTCCAACCCATTCGTGATGATCGGGGCGGGTTTGGTTGCAAGAAAAGCTCGTGAACATGGGATTGATGTAAAACCGTGGGTAAAAACTTCGCTTGCACCTGGCTCCAAAGTGGTTACCGATTATTTAGAAAAAGCAGATCTGATGAAAGATTTAGAAGCCTTACAATTTCATCTTGTAGGTTATGGGTGTACTTCATGTATTGGAAACTCTGGACCATTAGCACCGAAAATTTCCAAAGCGGTGGATGATCATCATTTAATTGTAACCTCCGTTCTTTCTGGAAACAGGAATTTTGAAGCTAGAATTCATCCGCAGGTCAAAATGAATTTCTTAATGTCGCCCATGCTGGTCGTAGCTTATGCACTTGCGGGGCGGGTTGACATTGATTTAACGACCGAACCTTTAAGTTATGATTCTAATCAAGAACCGGTTTATCTAAAAGATATCTGGCCGACCGACGATGAAATTAATGAACTACTCAACCGTGTTTTATCGCCGACAGATTTTGCAAAAAATTATGATGAAATTTTCGATGGGAATGAGATCTGGAGAAATCTGGAAGTGCCAATGGGTAAACTATATGACTGGGATGAAAACTCCACTTACATCAAAGAAATTCCTTTTTTTCATAATATTTCACATGAAGCAGAATCATTGAAAGATATTCCGAGCGCTCGCGCATTACTGGTTTTGGGGGACAGCGTGACTACCGATCATATTTCTCCGGCAGGGGCTTTTAATGAAAGTTCAGCAGCAGGCAAATATCTTTTAAGTAAAGGCGTAGAAAAAGAGAATTTCAATTCTTATGGATCACGCCGTGGAAATGATGAAGTGATGGTGCGAGGTACATTTGCCAATGTTCGCATTCAAAATAAATTAGCGCAGAAAGAAGGTGGTTATACTTCTTACTTGCCGAGTGGTGAAGAAATGTCAGTGTATGATGCAGCGATTCGTTATAAACAAAACGACACGCCCTTATTGGTTTTGGCAGGAAAAGAATACGGTAGCGGCTCTTCTAGGGATTGGGCAGCAAAAGGGACATTCTTGCTGGGTATAAAAGCCGTTTTAGCAGAAAGTTACGAGCGTATTCATCGCAGCAATTTAGTAGGGCTGGGTGTTTTACCGCTCCAATATAAACCCGGAGAAACCGCTGATAGTTTGGGTCTAACAGGTAAAGAAATCTTTTCTTTGACCGGAATTGCAAATGATATCAAACCTTTGAAAGAAATTCAGATTGTGGCTAAAAATGAAATGGGTACCGAAATTAATTTCTCAGTGATTGCCCGTTTGGATTCTCTCATTGAGATTGAATATTACCGTAATGGAGGTATTTTACAATATGTATTGAGGCAATTTTTAGAAAAATAACTCGTAAATACAGACGCATGGAAACACCTCATCAAGATTCTACAACCACCAAATAATTGGCGGATAAAAAGCATAATTAAGATTTATCTTGCATTGTATTGAATTAAGTTGTACCTTATCAGATAATTTAAAAATAGAATATAATATATGGCAGATTCTTTTTCAAAAAAGGAAAACTTTAAGAAAAAACTTCAGAAACAGAAAGAAAAGGCGCTACGACGTGAGGAGCGTAAAGAAAGCAATGACAAAGGTAAAGGTCTTGACGACATGATTATGTACGTTGATGCCAATGGTCAATTTACGAGTACTCCGCCCGACAGGAATAATGAGGACAAAATTGATTTGGGAACCATTCAGTTGGGAGCAGCACCTATTGAAGCAGAAAATCCGATAAAATCAGGAATCGTTACTTTCTTCAGTGAAAAGGGTTATGGTTTTATCACCGAGGATAAAAGCAAAGAAAACATTTTTTTCCACAGCAACAATTGTGAAGAGATGATCAAGAAAGGCAATAAAGTCTCTTTCGAAATAGAGAAATCCCCCAAAGGATTATCGGCGATCAATATTAAATTGGTCAAATAACCCCATAAAAAAGCTTCCTCCGAAGCTTTTTTTATTTTGCCACTAAATTGGTGGGTTCAATAAACGCTCATTTTTTGAGCGTTATTTTTTTGTTTATTTCCCAATACAAAACTTTGAAAAAATATTCCCCAAAACTTCATCATTTGTAAACTCTCCCGAAATTTCACCAAGATGCTCTAAAGCATTACGCAATTCGTAAGCGAGCAATTCTGTGTGGATGCCAGAACTGACGGCTTCTTCAACTTGAAAAACAGATTGTAAAGATTTTTGCAAAGCATCAAAGTGGCGTTGGTTGGTAATGATTACATTGCTTTCCTGGTCTTTTAGGTTTTCAAAATAGTTGGAAAGTTCGGTTTTTAAAATTTCTATGCTTTGCGGGTCTTTTGCGGAAATTCCGAGGATGGTATCGGAATATTCTGGGAATAAAACTTCTTTTATTTTTTGATCGATTGGGTTTTCAAAATATCCTCCGACTAAATCAATTTTGTTGTGCAATAAGATGATTTTTAAATCTTTTCGAGAGAATTCTTGAATGAAATTGATGACTTCTTCGGCTGTATCATCATTCTGATTGTAGAGATATAACAAAATTTTTGCAGATGCGATTTTCTCTTTGGCTTTTTGAACGCCAATTTTTTCAATTTCATCGGTGGTTTCTCGTAAACCAGCAGTATCAATAAAGCGAAAAGCATTTCCTTTGATGTGCAAAACTTCCTCAATCGTATCTCTCGTCGTTCCCGCAATTTCCGAAACGATGGCTCTTTCTTCTTTTAATAATGCATTTAATAAGGTAGATTTTCCTGCGTTTGGTTTCCCGATTATGGCTACTTCTACTCCATTTTTCAAGGCATTTCCGTACTGGAAACTCTCGATCAAAGCGGATAATTTTGTTCTTAAATTCAGTAATAATTTATTCATTGCAGTTCGGTCTGCAAATTCTACATCTTCTTCGCCAAAATCTAATTCCAGTTCTATCAATGATGTAAAATTCAATAAATCATTTCGTAAAATTGAAATTTCATTGGTAATTCCGCCTTTTAATTGGTTTAATGCAACTTTTCTAGATGCTTCATTTTCGGATGCAATCAAATCTGCGATGGATTCTGCTTGTGACAAATCTATTCTGCCATTCATAAAAGCGCGCATCGTAAATTCTCCGGCTTTTGCCAATCTCGCTCCATTTTTGGTTAAAACTTCCAAGATTTTTTTTGCAATATGTGGTGATCCGTGAAAAGAAATTTCTACAGAATCTTCTGAGGTAAAAGTTTTTGGCGCTTTGAAAACGGAAACCATTACTTCGTCGATTATTTCATAATTGGTGGATGATGATTGATAATTGATAGTATCAGTTTGCACTTCTTCCATCTTCCCACTCCCCACTTCCATCTCTCTATCCACAATATATCCGTAATGAACGGTGTGAGAATCTACTTTCTCCAGGTTTTTTCCATCAAATATCTTTGAGGCGATTTTGAAAGCATCATTTCCCGAAATTCTGATAATTCCGATGGCGCCAATTCCGTTTGCAGTGGCGATTGCACAAATGGTATCTTGATTCATAAATGCAAAGTTAGGATTTTTGGCACACAGATATGCACGGATAGATACCGATTTTTTTATTTCATGCTTTGAATTAAGAATTGATCGGTGAAAATCGGTGTGACATTTTTACACACCGACTTACTGATCGTTCTTTTATGTTTTAATTAATAATAGACCATTGAAAATATTTGAGATAATTTGCACATGAATTTATACAGACTCACACGGGTATTTAACGTGGTGAAAGTATTTTAAACATTCTTAAAATGTGTTTTTAAGCTGAATTTAAAAATCGTAATTTTAGACCACTTTAATTTTATTGCGTACGATGGGAATTAAATCTGATCAACTTTAAAATAAACGACTGAAATAATGAAAAAACCTGTTATCGATCTTCACTGTGACTTACTCAGTTATCTTACCAGATCAAACTCCAGCATTTACAATACCGAAGATATGGGTTGTGCTATTCCTTATTTAAAAGAGGGAAATGTAAAATTGCAAGTCATGGCAATTTTTGCACCGACCGTAGAAAAAAGCCATGAATATGGACTGCAACAAAGTGAACTATTTAAAAGATTAAATGATGAAAAAAATGAACTCTACCGTTTTGAAAAAAAACATTTAGAAAATTTACGCAGCAACGAAAATATCGGAATGTTGGCTTCGGTAGAAAGTGGATCTGCTTTTTGCGATGAAAACATCCCTCTGAAACAAGGCTTTGAAAATTTGGAAAGAATTATCGAAAATGCGGGCTCGATCATGTACATCAGTTTTACGCATCATGCAGAAAATAGATTTGGTGGTGGTAATTTTTCTACCGCTGGCTTAAAAAATGATGGAAAAGCATTAATTGATTATCTACACAAAAGAAATATCGCCATCGATTTTTCGCATACGAGTGATGCTTTGGCATACGATATTCTGAATTATATTTCGAAAGAAAACATCAGCGTTCCAATAATTGCAAGTCATTCTAATTACCGTCCGGTTTATGATCATAAGCGGAATTTACCCGATGATGTTGCCACAGAAATCATTCATCAAAAAGGATTGATCGGACTTAACTTTGTGCGGGCTTTTGTGAATCCAGAAAAGGTAAATTCCCTGCAAGAACACGTGGCACATGGTTTGGAATTGGGCGGTGAAAATACGATCTGTTATGGTGCGGATTATTTTTACACCAAAAGCCATCCGGATAAATCAAGGATTCCTTTCTATTTTAAAGAGCATGATAATGCGGGTTGTTATCCCGAAATTAATAAGGTTTTTGAAAATCAATTTGGAGCTGAACAGGCGAATAAAATAAGCAGTAAGAATGCTCTGGATTTTATTGCAAGACTTTGGAAGTAGTTGATGTGATGATAGGATGATCTGTTGATTTGGTGATAGGATGATGTGGTGATTTATTAATTTCAAAATAAAATAAGATGGCTCAAAAATTAAAAGAATTCGATCAAAAATATTTGCGGAGATGTCTGGAATTGGCGAAAG
Source organism: Kaistella yonginensis (assembly GCF_030409525.1). Lineage (GTDB taxonomy): Bacteria > Bacteroidota > Bacteroidia > Flavobacteriales > Weeksellaceae > Kaistella > Kaistella yonginensis. Next base: position 140,537 of record NZ_JAUFQB010000007.1, read on the forward strand.
AAGCTATGGAAGCTGGCGATGAAGCTTTCGGTTCTGTACTGGTCAACGAAGGCGCAGAATTCATTGCAGAGGCAAGAAACCGCGGTAATGAAAAAACGATTCTGGCCCATCCGGAAATTGACTTGGCTTATTGGGCTGCAGAGCATTTATCTGAAGAACAACGAGCGAAAACAACCATGTACACGACTGGTGAACATTGCCCGATGTGCGCCGCTGCTCATGGCTGGGTTGGTTTAGGCGCACTGGTTTATTTGAGTTCTGCTAAGCAGTTCGGAGCATGGCAAAAAGAATTTGATAGAATACTTTCTCCTAATTAACTTCTTACCAGTGGAAGATCTAATTAAAAATATAGAAGTTCGTAGTCCCGCAACTGGTGATTTATTGGAAGAGATCAAAAAACTGCATCAATTGAACTGGTCGAAAAAATAGATTAAAATGTTAGTAAGATTTTGATCAATATTTCCTTTTAGAATAAATAAGCTTGTTAGCATTACTGCTCTGCGTGAGGGATAGTAATGAAAATCTTTTTTGTTTGTTGCGTTGGAAGTTGCTGATGGAAAACAAAAAAATTGTAATGAATAGCCCGACCCAAGCCTAGGGCAGTGCAGTGGCAAGGGACACGCCCTAATAAAAAAAGTGTAGAAAAATCTACACTTTTTACTTTTTATAATGGTTTCACCTGCTCTAGGAACCAGTCTTTGACTTCGCCTTCCAGATCGTTTACTAATTTTTCTTTACACCACTGATGGTAATTATTGAGCCAGTCTTTTTCAGGTGGCGTTAATAATTCTGTGGCAATAACCTTGTGGTCAAATGGACAAATGGTTAAGGTTTCGAAATCGTAGAAAGTACCGAAATCAGTGGTTTCTAATTCCCGTACGGCAATCAAATTTTCATGCCGGATTCCATAGTGGTTTTCGTAGTAGAAACCTGGTTCATTAGACAATACCATTCCCGGAATAAGTTCCTGAAAATTCATGTCTTTGCGAATATTCTGAGGACCTTCGTGTACGTTCATAAAACTGCCGACGCCATGACCCGTTCCGTGATTGTAATCTTTGCTTTCTTGCCAAAGTGCCAAGCGTGCAAATGCATCGAGCTGCACACCGCGCGTTCCTTTTGGGAATTTGACCATCGACAATTGAATCATTCCTTTCAGTGCTAAAGTGCAATCGGTTTTAAACTCAGCGGAAGGTGTTCCCAAGGCAAAAGTCCGCGTAATATCAGTGGTTCCTTCTAAATATTGACCACCAGAATCGACTAGAATCGTATCGATATTGGTCACTTCTTTGCTGCCTTCTTTGGGTGCCGAATAGTGCATAATCGCACCGTTTTCTTTGTAACCCACAATGCTGCCAAAGCTTTCGCCGACGAAGTTTTTACCTTCTGCACGAAATCCTCTTAGTTTTTCGCCGATCGAAAATTCATTCATGGTTTCTTTACCCGCTTGATGCGTTATCCAGTACAGGAATTTCACCATCGCCACCCCATCCCGTTGCATGACGGTGCGGAAACCAGCAAGTTCGGTTTCATTTTTAATGGCTTTCATTAAGTTTCCTGGCACTGGTGCTTTAATGAAGGTGTTATTTTCTTTCAATGCTTCAAAAATAGATTGATTACTGGTCGGCGAAACCAATACCTTTTCGTTTTTGAAGGTTTTTAATTCTTGATAGAAATTTTCATACGGAAGCATTTTTACGCACGACTCCTCCATTTGTTTTCTGGAATCAACATCGAGCTTTTCCAAATCAACAAACAATTTTGCCTCATTTTTAGTTAAAATAATATATCCTAAAAATACGGGATTAGATTGAACATCACTACCACGTAAATTCAACGTCCAGGCGACATCATCTAAACTAGAGATGATATGAACGGAAGCATTCTGCTCTTCCATTTTGGTCCGAATATCGAGTAATTTATCCGTAACCGATTTTCCGGCTCTTTCGACAGGTTGTATAAAAATGGGATTTTTTTTAGCATTTGGATCTTTGCGATCGGTCCAAATATCTTTTAATAAAGGTAAATCGACCAATTTGTTGCCATTTGCGGCTAATTTTTCGGTCAACAATTCCCAATTTGCATGGGAGGTAGCAATGGCATTTACCGCAACTACGCCGTTTTCCGGTATTTCAGCATTGATCCAATCGATATAATTGGGTGTTCCTTCCATTCCATCTTTAAATAGATCGATACCGGAGCCTTTCAATTCTTTGGGTGCCTGTACGAAATAGCGCCCATCGGTCCAAAGACCTGCTTTATCTTTTGTGATTACAACAAATCCTGCCGAACCTGTAAAGCCTGAGAGCCAAGTTCTTTCTTGCCATTCTGCCGGCAAATATTCACTCATGTGTGGATCTGCAGAATACACAATAAAAGCATCTATTGTGTGGGTTGCCATTTTTTGGCGAAGTGTGCCTAATTTTTCTGATGAAGTCATACATATAAATTTGAGGTGAATTTACGAAGAATTTAGAGGTCTGGAAAAAGTTGGGTCTTAAAGTTTTTATAAAAATAGGTATTTTTAATTTACGGATGAGTACAGAGCTTTTACAAATAACCTTGTCACGGATGAGGATTTGAAGTTGACCTTACGAAAGGATTTGAAGGAGCGCCGCGAATTTTCAGGGGATTGCATGGGAAAGCCGGAATTATTTATAGATAAAAACCGGAAACTTCTGGTTCTAAAAACCACCTTTACTTCAAAAAAAAAGTATACCGAAACTGAATTCGATATACTTTTAAAATCTATTGATTAAAAGGCTATTTTTTTGCGGCTTTCATCGCCTCTTCTTTTGCTTTGAACTCCTGATATTTAGCATCCTTTTTATTTGACAAATACAATCCTCTTAATAAGCTGACTGCATCGATATTATTAGAATCACTTTCATACCATTTTTCTGCGTAAGGCAAAGTTGCTGCGAGGCGCGCTCTTCTGGCCTCAATAATTTTATTGGCCTGCTCAATTTTACCTGCTTTTCTGGCGTCATTATAATCGTCAACTGCTTTTGGATCATCACCCATGACCATGTACGTTAGATTTTGCCAAGCCACTGCTAGATTAGGATTTATTTCCACGGCTTTTTTATAAGAAGCCAAGGCATCTGCTTCCGTCGCCGGATCTTTACTTTGCAAAACGCCTAAGTTGTACCAATTGCTTGCATCATTAGGATTTTTTGCGAGCTGCGCTTTCAAATTGTTTACAAATTCGGTTGTTTTTCCAGATTTAAAATAAGCAGTTCCCTGAAGTTCTGTTAATTTGGTGCTTGCCGGGAATTTTTTCAATCCTTTTTCAATAACCGACAACGCTTCTTCAGATTTATCGATATCATTAAGTAAAGCTGCAGTGGTCTCGTAAATTTCCTGCTCTAAACTATTTGAGGTTTCTGTTTTAAATTCAGTGTAGTCTGAGGTAGCTCCCATTTTTTTATAAAGCTCCCAAGTTGTTTTTTCTAAATTTTCAACTTCATTGGATTTTTTATTTTTAGCAGTGTAGGTTGTTTCAATTCCGGTGTAGCTAGAATTGATTAAATCCATATAAATTTCACTGGCTTCTTTTTTCTTATCTGCAAGTGCATAGGTGAGTCCGGCATAATACAAATATTTCTTATTATCTTGACCAGCAGCTTTTAACAAGTTATAAACCTCTTGAAACTTGGGGGCAGCTTCACCATATTTTTTTGCATTATATGCATTTAAAGCGGCTTTGTTTGCAGATTCGATGACAGGATTAACCGCACCCGCTAGTTTATTAGTCAATGTTGGCACGTAGGACTCTTCTTTTAAACCTTGTATACCTGATTGATCCGCGGCAGCTTTTCCTACAAAATATACTTTGTTTTTAGAATCATCTTTACCTACAAATATTTTGTTTTTTGCCAGATCATTAATCTTTGATAGATAGGTAGCTCCTTCTGCTGTTTTACCTGCTTTTAAAAGGGCTAAACCTTTTGCATAATAGTATTGTTCCAAAAGAGCTGGTTCCAAAAGATAGGTTTTGTTTCCCATTGCGCTTTCTGCCTGTGCAATTTGTGCATTGGTGGTCGCGATGTCCCCCGCATCAATTGCTTTTACTGCGGCTGCGATTTCCTTTTTTTGTCCAAATGCGAAAGCAACTGCTAGCAGCGCTGCGCTTAAAAATATTTTTTTCATTTTATTTTAATTAAAAATTTGGTTGATTTATTATTCTTCAGATTCGTCTTCTGAATCCGAATTTTCGTCGGTTTGATTGGTTTCTGGCTCAATAGTTAAGTCGGCATCGCTGCCTGGCGATACTTCTGTACCTTCTTCCCCTTCAACAAGTTCTGCTTCTTCAACAATCACTTCTTTATCCATTTCAACTTTTGCAATGGCAGCGATTTCATCATTCTTTTTAAGATTAATTACTTTCACTCCTTGTGTATTTCGGCCCATCACGCGCATTTCATCCATACCCATTCTGATAGCAACCCCTGATTTATTAATGATCATTAAACCATCATCATCAGTTACCATTTGAATAGCGATGAGTTTACCGGTTTTTTCGGTAACATTTAAAGTAATCACCCCTTTACCACCACGATTGGTTACTCTATAATCTTCTACGGCGGTACGTTTACCATACCCTCGCTCAGAAACTACCAAAACGGTTTCATTCACTACATCATTGACAACGATCATGCCGATTACCTCATCATCTTTATCTAAAGTAATCCCACGAACACCGATGGAACCTCTTCCGACTGCTCTGGCTTTTTCTTCTGGGAAACGAATACATTTACCATTCTTAGTGGCAATCATAATCTCAGCATTTCCATCTGTTAATCGTGCTCCTAACAATTGATCGTTTTCTCTAATTTCAATGGCATTTACTCCGTTGGTTCTCGGTCTAGAATAGGCTTCTAATGAAGTTTTTTTGATGGTTCCGTTTTTGGTAATCATCACCACATTCATTTGATTTACATAATCCAAATCTTTCAAATCATTGGTTCTGATGTAGGCCTTAATTTTATCATCTGGTTCGATGTTAATTAAATTCTGCACCGCTCTCCCTTTAGATATTTTGGATCCTTCCGGGATTTCAAATACTCTTAACCAGAAACATTTTCCTTTTTCGGTAAAGAAAAGCATATATTGATGGTTGGTTGCCGCTACGATATATTCCAAGAAATCTTCATCTCTGGTTGTTGCAGCACGGTTTCCTACGCCGCCGCGACTTTGTACTTTATATTCTGAAAGTGAAGTTCTTTTAATATATCCTGCATGAGAAATAGTCAATACTACTTTTTCGTCTGGAATTAAATCTTCAATGGACATTTCGCCACCCGAATAATCAATTTCCGTACGTCTTTCGTCGCCGTATTTTTCTTTCATATCGATCATTTCCTCTCTGATGATTTGATATCTTCTTGGTTCATTTGCCAATATATCTTCCAAATCATTAATCAATGCCATAATTTCGTCATATTCTGCACGGATTTTGTCGAGTTCCATTCCAGTCAAACGAGCCAATCTTAAATCTAAAATGGCTTGCGCCTGAATATCAGAAAGATCGAATTCTTTCATTAAGCCTTCTTTCGCTTCGGCTGGGTTAGCACTGTGACGGATAATGGCAATTGCTTTATCCAAATCATCTTGTGTACCAATCACTTTCATGAAACCTTCAAGAATATGCGCTCTTTCTCTGGCTTTTCTTAAATCATATTTTGTTCTGCGAACGATTACTTCATGTCTGTGATCTACGAAATGAAGAATCAAGTCCTTCACATTTAACTGCACCGGACGCCCTTTTACCAAGGCTATATTATTAACACTGAATGAAGTTTGTAACGCAGTATACTTATAAAGCATGTTTAAAACCACATTCGGTATCGCATCATGTTTTAATTCATAAACCACCCGCATTCCTTGGCGGTCAGATTCATCGCGGATCTCATAGATTCCCGGGATTTTTTCATCCTTAACCAATTCTGCAGTTCTGGCAATCATGTCTGCTTTATTCACCTGATAAGGAATCTCGGTAACAATAATTGCATTTCTATTCCCTATTTCTTCGAAACCAACTTTTGCACGAAGCACTACGCGACCACGTCCCGTATGTAAAGCTTCACGAACACCATCGTAGCCATAAATGATTCCACCGGTTGGGAAATCTGGGGCAATGATGTGTTGCATCAACTCATCGATGGTAATTTCAGGATTGTCGATATAAGCGCAAATGGCATCAATGGATTCCGACAAATTATGTGGTGCCATGTTGGTGGCCATCCCTACAGCGATTCCCGAAGTTCCGTTCACCAAAAGGTTTGGTATTTTGGTTGGCATAACAGTGGGCTCCGTCATGGAATCATCGAAGTTATTTTGAAAATCAACCGTATCTTTATCAAGATCTGCTAAAATCTCGTCAGAAATCTTTTTTAATCTTGCTTCGGTATAACGCATGGCCGCTGGCGGATCACCATCAACGGAACCAAAGTTACCTTGACCATCAACCTGCGGATAACGCAAACTCCACGGTTGCGCCATTCTTACCATAGCATCGTAAACGGAACTATCACCGTGTGGGTGATACTTACCGAGAACATCCCCTACAATCCTCGCTGATTTTAAGTGTTTTCTATTTGAAAAAACGTTCAAGCCGTACATTCCGTACAATACTCTTCTATGAACCGGCTTCAAGCCATCTCTTACATCGGGTAACGCTCTGGAAACAATGACCGACATCGAATAATCGATATAAGAGGATTTCATTTCATCAACAATGTTGATAGGAATTAACCTTTCTCCTTCTGTATGCATAATATTTTAATAAAATGAAAATCAAGCAGTTATAATTACACTTGATCTTTCTTATAATTCTGATTTTAATAACGTGCTAAATTACGAAAAAAATACCGATTTTTGCCCAATAATTTCTTCAGAAAATCATAAAAAAAGTTAAATAAATGAGCGTTTTAAGTATCACCTTTCACACCACAGAATCCATCAGTAATGCATGGGATCAATACTTGGAAAATGAGTTGCACCAAATGATTGAAAATTTAATCGATGCAGAAAAATACATTCTTTCTGAAGTTGAAAGCGAAATGATATCGGAAGGCAAAAATACCAACCTGCTCTTGATTTTTCAGGATGAAGAAAAGCGCCAGGATTTTGTAGAAATTGAATTAACGAATATTACGGAAAGAATTCTAAAAGAATTTGGAGAAAATGTCATGATTTTCAAAACGTACTTAAATCCAAAAAAATCACGATTTTAAGTCATCAGATTAGTTCTAAAAACTTCATCGTATCCACTTTATCGGCATAAGTATCTAAGCCTGGATGCTGTGCTTCACCAAAATAAATGGAGTCAAATCCCAAGTCTGGTTTTGCCACAATTGCCTGAATTTCTTTTTCGTTTTCATCAATGAAACGCTGTACTTCCTCCAGGTCTTCATAGCGACTGAAATTCAGTACAGAAAGCGGCGAAAATAAAGCGTCATCTTCTTTAAGCATCACAAAATTATTGTCCCAAAAAGCATCTTGATTCAGCAAATAAATGGCACGATTGTATTCATAGTTATTGGCGTATTTGTGATGGTTGATGACTTCTTTATAATGAAGAAAACTTTCAAACAAACGATCGATTAAAAAGTCTTTCGGTATAAAAAGCCGCGTAACATTCCGACAACCCAACCCAAAATAATGGAAAATATCTTCGGCTAAAAGCTCAAGTTCCTCCAGGGTTTCATCTCCTTTTAAAACAGCAACCGAGGTTCTATTTTTACGAATAATACTCAATGAGTTTTTAAAATAATATTCCAAATATCGCGCGGTATTATTACTTCCTGTCGCAATCACAGCATCAAAATCAGTTAATCTTTCGGTAAATTCATATCGAATATTTCCTTCTGAAAACGCATTCCATTTGACCAGTAAAAAAGGCAATAGCGTTTTATCTTTTGAAGATAATTTAATCAATGGAATATTCTGACTCAAGATCACTGAAATTACATCGTGAAAACCTACCATCGGAATATTTCCCGCTAAAATCAAACCCACTTTTTTAGGAGTAGTCGCAGTTTCATAGGCAGAAATCCATTTTTCTATATTGCGATCATCCAGCAGATCTGCCCATTGTTTCAGGGCAAATTTTTGATTTTCGAGGGTGAACCATGAATTTTCATTTTGAGATTTCCGTAAAACTCCGTAAAATAGGTCATCATCTTCATTAAAAATATCAGGATTCTTTTCTAAAAAATCTTTAATATAAGCACTTAATTTAGAAAGTCCCGAAATTTGCTTTTCTATAATCATTGTATGGAAAATTGAGGTATTTTTAGTAATTTTGTACAAAATAAAACAATTCTCGGTAAACTACCTAAATTACTGGGTTCACTTACTTTTTTATTTTGCTTAGTACAACATGAGTACAACTTTTTAAAATGTTTTATTAAAGCCGTAGATTCCTGCGTCATTTCTTCTCGCTAAAGTACTCAATTCCTGAAAGTAATGCAAACTAAAGCAATAGTATGAACTGCTGGGTTTTGCCCACCCGTTTTTTATTAATAATTCATTCAAACATTCGCCCGAAGGTAGAATGATATAGTCTAATTGGCGCTTCCAAAAGTCCAACTGATTTTCCTTTTCTGTTAAGATTGTTACCCTGGTTCCCGGAGGTGCTACTTGCAGCAGATAATCCAAACTCATCCGACCATATTGAAGTAATAGGCTCGCAGGAATATGACTCTTGGCTTCATCTTCACGGATCTTTCTGTTCCGGTGTATTTCGGGCGCATCGAGGCCGTACAATCTTATTTCTTTTTGGTATTGACCAAATTCTTCTTTTACAATTAAACTGTCACCGTCCAGCACTCTTTCGATGAGCCAGAAAGTTTCTGTTCTTATGTTGGGGATTCTAAAATATTTCGCAGAAGGATGTTCGGCGGTACTACTCTCAGTTTCTGTTCCATTTGGTGTATTTGCGTTGTATTTCATTGGTTTACAGTATTTTATCTATTGTTTTTATAAAGATAATGATTGAAATTTGTAATAGTCTAGACAACAGTGTTATACTATCTTTTCTCAATTTAAAAACTTAAAACAATGGCAAGACAAAAAGGTCTTATGAAATACGTTGGCACAATTGGCGACGTGAGACACTTCAAAATTAAAGGTCAGCGAGGATTTTTCGCTGGAATGGTAGGTGGTCCTACTGCGCAGCAGGTTAAAACTGCACCAGAGTTCGAAAGAACCCGTGAAAACATGAATGAGTTCGGAGGCAGTGCAAAAGCAGGAAAATCTCTTAGAACGGCTCTTTCCTCACTAATGGGAACGTTTACGGATCCGCAGGTTACCGGAAGATTAACTTCAGTAATGAAGAAAATCAATCTGGAAGATGGAACTGAAGCCCGAGGTTACCGTAAGATTGAAATTTCTTCGCAAAGAAAATACCTTGAAGGATTCGAGTTCGATAAAAACATTTCCATCAATGGTGTTTTTAACGCGCCTTACGACGTTAATCATACCGTAGATAGAAATGAGGGCGATTTGATTCTTCCTGCATTTAATCCCGTTGAAATGATTTCTGCTCCCGGAGGGGCAACTCACTTCCGCATTCTGCATGCATTGGCAGTCCTGTCTGATTTTTCATACAATCCAACTACCGGAACTTATGATCCGGATGACAACGTGAATAATGAATTGAGTGATATTGCTTACTCAACATACATTCCCATGAATGCATCTTATGCCGGAGGAACAATCAATGCAGCACTTCCTGGTGTTCCCGTACTAGGTGCTGACGTTTCAGTAGTTCAGTGTATTGGCATCGAGTTTTATCAGGAAGTCAACGGCCAATATTATCCGTTTGCCAGTGGAAACTGTTTGCGTATCGAAGAAGTATTTTAATAATAAATCTTTCAAAGCCTTCTTCAAAAGAGAAGGCTTTTTTGATTGAATCAATTTAAATAGTGTACTCAACATTTTAAATACAACACAATGAGAACAAAAATAATTAGAGTTGCCGAAGGCAAAAACAGCACTCTTTCCCATTTATATATCGATGGTATTTTCCAGTGTTTTTTATTGGAGGATAAAATCCGACAAGTAAAAATCATGAAACAAACTGCTATTCCTATTGGATCATTTGCTTTAAAGGTTAATACGGTTGGCGGAATGAACACCAAATATTCACAAAAATTTGGCACCAATCATAAAGGCATGATTGAGATTGCCGGACTTCCCACTTTCAGCGCAGTTTACATTCATATCGGAAATGTAATCAGCGAAACCGCAGGTTGTCCACTTTGCGGTCTTTCCTGGATTAAAAAAGATGGCAATTTTCAGGTATTGCAAAGCACTGATGCTTACAAAATGATTTATCCAAAACTTTTATCCATTACAAAAAGCAAGGATTCTGGTATTGTGATTGAAAATATTTTCCAATTTTAAAAACATGAAATGATGGAAAATGAAATTACAGTAAGCATCTTCTTTGGCTTTACAAGTAGTGTTCTTTTGGCAGTTGTTGCTTTTTTTATACGGCAGCTTCACAATGATTTCCGAAAGATGGGAGAAAATCTGACAGAAGTCAAAACTACTGCCCTACTGATCAAATCAGAGTTTAAGAATGGTCATGAACTTCTAAATCAAAAAGTCGAATATTTAGAACAAAGGATTAACAAAATTGAATTTACACAAATTAAAAATCAAGACTATGAAAAATAGAAATCTAAATCTAGTCAGAAGAATGCAAGCACCTACACCAAAATGGTTTAGGATTATGCGAAATCTGGGTCTTACCCTCTCTGCCGTTGGTGGTGCTCTGATTGCTTCTCCAGTTTCTTTACCTGCAGGAATTATTTCTATAGGCGGCTATTTGTTTTTGGGTGGAACCATCATCGGTGCGGTCAGTCAGACCGCTGTCAGTTCAGAAGAATACGGAAAAAACGTTTCCAAACCTGGCGAAAACTTCAAATAAAACACACCTGATAGGCTGGTTAAAGACTGTTTGTGTAATTTGGTTATTTGTGAGAACCTGTCTTTTAGGCAGGTTTTTCTGTGTTTTGCTTTATGTTGCTTCGGTCTGTTTAATTAGGTGGAATATATAGCCTTTAAGGGTCGGTTGAACAGCCTTTAAGTAGGAGACATAAATTAAAAATTTACATTTAGAAATTGGATTTACCAAACTGATTGGAATTCCAGACTGTACTTTCTTAAAGCTAAACTTTGGATTTGGTAACGATCTTTCGTTGAAAATTTTTCAAAAGAAAAAAGGAAAAAAAAGAAAGTGCAATACCCTTCTGGAAGGAAAATGCGATGCAATATTTTTTTGCAAAAAATATAGACGTAGTATTTTAGACGGCTATATTTTTTGCAAAAAACCCGCCAGGGCTTGATATTGACAGCACATTTTCCTGACGGTATATCTTTACTTTCTTTTTTTTATTTTTTTCTATGGTCGGGTCTTCCGATTGATAACCGTCGAGATCGTTTTTTTATAAACTGTTTTATTTCGAAGACGATTATTCAAAGCGGTTGCGAGCGTTGGGAAAGGCAGCTGTATGACTGTACACCGGAACTAAAATTCAATAACGCAATCCCGATGTACCGGCATTCTGCTGCGCGCGGTGATCCTTCGGCGGGCTCAGGACAGGCTCAGTGACTGTACGGCTCCGCCGGACAGTTACTGGAGGAACATGGGAAAGCGATGGATATGAACAAAAAATTTTAACTTATTAAAGTTACTAAGTAATTTTTCGATGTTTTCTTTACCGACCGGATTCTGACTGTGAACCGTAAAATTAATTGTATTTATCTTATTATCGAGGCAGTAGTCAACCAAAAACTTTGCACAATCGTAACCTGTTTTTCCCAAACCCCAATCGTGATCGAAACTTATAAAAGCTGGAAGGCCGTGAGCATTGACAAATAACACAAATTCATCATAATCATAAACTCGATGAAAATTTTTTGGAGTGGAACGCATATCATCCAGATAAAGTTTTATTGATTTATTCTGCATTTATAATTTTAGAAGGGTTAAGGTCTGTTTTATCTTTAAAAAATTGATGACGCACAATTATTTCAATCCACACATCATCAATTGCCAAAATTTCTTCAAATGAGAGACCACTATGGTCTATCAGGCAGTGCATGAGATAGCCGAAATGAAAGATTTTCAACTGTTCGAATCCCATCCAACCATGTATAAACCAATCCATATAAAAAAACTCTGGATCATTGGGTGAAAGGGAATAAATATTTGATTGACAAAAGGGATCTCCTACTTCTATACGCCTCGATTGGCAAAACTCTTCGTCATAACTAAAAACAGAAAAATGAGTTTCGTACTCGTAGTCATCCATTAAATCGTTCTTCACCTGTAAATCAAGTACATCACAAAGTTTGATCAAATATTTCCTTGCCCTGATTTCTTCTGCTCTGATTTTATCATTAATTAAAGAAAATTTTTTAATCTGCTCTTCTGTCATCATATCTGTAATTTTTAATAGTTAGAAGCAAAAATAGCGCTCAAGGACGACAAAATATGACGCAGACTGATATGGTTTATAAAAATTGAAGAAAACGGTGTGTAATGGATGCCGGAGATTACTTCTTGTTATAAATGGACAACGTGGTCATTAATTTTTGCTGAATAATTACACGCAGTGATTGAGGTTCTAAGACTTCAACATATTCGCCATAAGAAAGGATTTCCATGATGAACTCCCAATTAGGTTTCAAACTAACTTTTACCACTATTTCATCTGGGGTATCTTTTACAATTTCTTGAGAAGCATGGAGTGGCATTGATTTGATATATTCGCCCTGATTAGGTATATCGACGGTATCTGTGGGACTTTTACGGAAAGACAGCGTCACCACCTGAACTGTAAAATCGGCCGATGAACCGATAATACCAAATACCTCTTTGAACTGCTCTTTGGGGTCGATGGATTGTGGGTATTGAAACTTAACTCCTGTTTCCAGCAAGTTGTTTATTCGGTCTAACCCAAAAACACGAAAATCTTTCACCTTCAAATCATACGCAAAAACATACCATCTCCGGCGAAATTCTTTGAGTAGATAAGGTTCCAGCACCCTTATTTCAGGTTTCTCAGACCAAAACTTCTGGTAGGTAACTTGAATTTGTTTTCGGTCTTTTATTGAAACAAGGAGGTCTGCCATATATCCTGTTCCCTCAGGTTTTCCTGTATCAAATTGAACATAATCCGAGAATTCCTGATGGGCTTTCAGGGCCTGAAAGACATCAAACGCTTCAAAAAGCCGTTCGGAATATTGATCATCCTCTGCGGAGTAAATCTCATATCGTTTTGTCGACTTATTGTAGGAAATATCGATGCTGTACAACTGCGATATATCTCGAATATCGCGCTGGAAAGTTCGTATTGAAATATCATAATTACCCCCAATAATGTCAGATTCTATATTCAGTTTGGCTTTGAGTTCCTCAAATGTAAAGGGTTTCATCCGTAATTTCTGAATGATGATACGGTGACGGGTAAAAGTTTCAAGTAATGACATTCGCGGAACTGTTTTAATGGAGAAAAAAATATTTTTAAAAATAGCAATAATTTTTGTAACGACATTCTTTGACGCGCCCCAACGGTAGTTTTGACTAAAATTAAATGTTATGCTAAATATTGCTATTGTTGGCGGCCGCGATTTCAACGATTATGAATTGATGAAAAAAGTTTTAAATGAGTATATTGATAATAAAACATTTATCAATGCTATTGTTACGGGGGGTGCAGCCGGAACGGATACTCTCGCTGAGAAATATGCTGCCGAAATGGAAATTGAACTGATTGTTTACCGGCCGGATTACAAAAAATACGGTAGGTCTGCGGCATTGCTGAGAAATACGGAAATCGTTGAAAAGTCCGATATTGTATTTGCTTTTTGGGATGGTAAATCCCGGGGTACTATGGATAGCATTAATAAAGCTAAAAAAATGCATCGTAAACTGTTTGTTGTTGAATATTAAATGCCAGTTTATATAAACGGAATGCAGTGCGCATTCCGTTTTTTTTTTAAGAAAGTTATTTTTATTGTGAAACCGCTTCTGAATTTGCAGGTATGATTACATTAATCACTTTGACAATCTCGTTCTCGAAGAATGTAAGGGTATTTGCAAGTTCCTCAGGAAACAATTTATTATCAGTTAAAACAGGTAATGTTTTCCAGAACGCAGCAATTTGGTCATTAACAATGTCCATTTTGAAAGAATTTGAAAAATTTTTCCGCTCTTCAACATCAAATACCCTAAAACTTATTACGGGTAACTTATTGTTTTTAAATCTAAATTTAAATTCCCTGTTATTATGAAAACCCGTTCCCAATATTGCAGGAAAATCTTTAAATTCGATTATTTCAAAATTAAGTAGAGGATATGCTGAAGTTAACTTTTTAACTAAATCCAATAACAAATTTCTTTTTAATTCAGTACTTACCGCTTCGAAATTTTTATATATTTCAAAAGATGCTTCGAAGTTATCGGTAATGATATTTTTTATTAATGCTGCCATTTCTTTATTTGTAGTTTGGTTTGTTAGTTTTTTAAGAAGAAAAGTATATTGGTTTAGTATTTCGCGCAGCATAGGCTTATCAAAAGCCCACTTTGCACATTCGGAAATCCATTCTATAATATGATCCTTATAGGAAAGGTTTCTGTAGATTTTTAATTCATCATCCCCAATAGAAATTTGGTCGCTTTCTTTACCGTCTAATGTTAAATAGAACAGTTCAGCATCAGGAAATTGTTTTTTGTAGCGCTTCAGCTGATTCAGTTGTTCAGCCGCGTATATTTTATTTTCAATAAGAATAACATTGCCCTCGAGGTCTTTAATGACAATATCTATCCTGCCTCCTTCGGTTTTATCGGCATTGGTAAAGCCGATATGATCTTCTTTTCTGCAAACTGCATTTTCAAAGTTCATTTTAAAATCTGCGCCTAAAAATTTTTGAACAAAAAGTTCCAGTGGTTTAGTACCTAACCCGTGGGTTCCTCTTGGATGGAGCAGTTCTGCAAGCAGTGCTGAATGAGTGAAAACTTCATCTGATTCCATGCTCATGATTGAAAAAATATTGAACTCTTCGCCTGACATTTTCCGATGTCTGTCGTACATTTCTGTAATTCGTGAAATTTCTTTGATAAAATTATACTTCATAAAAAATAGATTATAGAATTAAAATTAAGATTTAAAATATTGATTTAATATAAAAGCCCTGATTGCGGGCAAGTATTTGCGAAAATTTTCAAGACAATGAGAATCATTAACTTCTAATAGCGTAAAAGATTGTGAAGTATTTTCATCGAACAATATGCTCTGATTTAAGACTTCATCAGTCCGGCTCGCAATAATCAGAGAATTTTTCGAAGGTACCATTTTTTTTATTTGGGCAGATAAAGTTATAGGAAATAAAATATCAAAATTTTTCTGTTCTATATTTAATAAGGGACTCATTAGTATTAGGATGTCTTCTTCATTCTGGCGGAGCTCCTTTAACTGAAAGGCGAAATTTGCCCCTGTAGAGTCTCCGATGATGATTAGTTCTTCACAATTTTTAAATTGCTTTACGGTATTACTAAGAAGTAGAGAAATAATCGAGTCTTCCTGCCATTCCATTATATTACAATCGTAGATATGTTCAAAATAATTTTTAATCTCTCTGTACTTTGCAGACTGTCGGTTTGAGCCGTAGCCATGGATATAAAGGAGTTTTTTCTTGTCTATGTACATTTACTTTGTAATTGAAAACCCATAATTTACGAAAACAAACCCTTGGCCATTCCTGCTGATATTTGGCTTACTATCTTTTACGATGTGCTTTGTCATTTCCAGTAATTTTTTATCAGAATATTTGTTTATGTCATCAACTTTAAAGATCACACTAAAAGCCTGGACGCCTTCCCAAATCCAACTTTCCCAAGTGGCATCCAGCGAACCAAACTTTATTGTTTCACGAAATAAGACCGTCGTACCGTTATCAACGGGTATTTTACTTTCTGTTTGTAATTTCTGTTTTGTCATATTGTAAATGTATAGCTCTTGGGCGACAATCGATGTCGTTATAAATTTTTTGATCCTAAAGATTTATATTTTTTTTGTCCTTTAACAAGACTCACTATAAATGGCAAAATGGGGGTAACAACTCGCACAAAAATGGTGCTTTACCAATTGTACTATAAGCAATAATAGTGAACAGATACCTGAACGTGACAAGCGGCTGGAGAGGCAGCGGTTTGGATTGATGGGGAAAATTGCTGCGCGCTGGCTTTTACAGAACGCGGTATTCATACACTGAAAATCTTAGCCTATGAAACTAAAGTATGAATACTGTGTGCTGGAAAAAAGAGGTGGCAAGAGCAATTTTTCTCAGCAAGGAATACTGCTGTGCGCGGTGGTGAAAGTGAATAAACTGCCACTACAAGTTTCCGCTGAAAAAAAGCAGTTTATTGACTGGAACCACATGGCCAATCCCGAAACTCTCTGCACCATTTTTGTGTCCTTCGACTTCGCTCAGGATGGCACATCAATTTCTGAATGGGGATTAGAAGGTATTCAATTGGTGTCCTGCCCTAATAAATTATAACTGACCTGGCGGCTGGATGGCGTTGGCTTGTGCGGGCTTTGCCCAAACAAAAGGAAAGCATTTAGCATAATCTTCAATTATAGGCGAAGATGCTGCTGGATTGTATGGAACGCAACGAAGTGGAGCGGAATACAACGGTTCGCGCTGGCCATTTGCGTATAATTGCGATTATGTTATTTGCTGCGGCCGGGCGTGGGTTTTTAGATCGGTTTTTCTTATCCATATCTGTCCTAAAAAAATCTTCGTTTTAGAATAATTTTTCTGTTGTTAGGATGCAAGGGTCATTAACTATAAATCTGCGACATAGAGTTCAGTCTATTGATCATCACGAAAGGATTTGTACGGCAGCGGGATTTAAATTTTATCCCTCCAGATTGAGATGGTACGAAACCGACCGTCCTGCACCTGTTGGGATGAATGCCCTGATTTCTGCCAAATGTTGCAGGTCTCTGGTGGCTGATGCTTTTGAGGTTTTGTTGATCGCTATGTACTTTTTGGCGGTCATTCCTCCTTTAAAGCCCGATTCTCCTTCGTCCATCATTTTATGGATGGCTTTTAATTGTCTTTCATTGAACTGTTCTTTAAAGCGGTCAAAGAAATTTGTTTTTTTCAGGGTGAAGAGAACGACTTTTTTCGTATCGGTCAATGCGTTCTGGAGGACCTCGAAAAACCAGATGATCCAATCGGTGATTTGTAAATCCCGCTGGGCTTTTTTGAGTTCGGAATAGTATCGGTTTTTATCTTTTTCAATGGCTTTTGAAATGCTTATAAAAATGGGAGTTTCGAGTTTGTTGGCTAAAGCTTTTTCTGCTAAGGCACGACCTATTCGGCCGTTTCCATCTTCAAAAGGATGGAGTGTTTCAAAATAGAGATGGGTTATGGCCGCAAAGAGCATTGCCTCGCCAATTCTTCCCCAGCCTTTTTCTGAAAACCGATGATACCATTCTAAAAACTGAGGGATTAAGTAAGGAAGATCTTTGGAAGGAGGTGCTTCATAATGGATGGTAAAATTGCCTATCGGACCGGAAACCACCTGCATCGGTTCCTGTCCTGTTCGGAACTGACCAGCATTAATGCGTTTTTCATTGCCCATCAGGATTTGATGCCAATGTAAGATTTGTTTTTCTGAAAGTGGATTGGTATCCTTTTTCTGGATTTCAATCATTAATGCAGCAATTGCATTTGCTTTTTTGTTTTTGGTATTCTGATGAAAATCTTTGAGTCCTAAATTTACTTTTAAAGAAGACATTACTTCTTCGCGACTGAAGAATTCGCCTTCAATTTCGGAGGTTTTCAAGGCTTCGGAAAGCATAATCTCGGTGAAGACTTCCTGTTTCATATCCTCGCGAAAACTACTGATCATTCCATTTGCCTCGCCTAATTCCAGAGCAAATTTCTCTACCAAAGTATGAATTTTATCTTTTTGGAAGGTAAACTGAGGAAATTTTTCCGATTGCCAGATGTATTTCATGAGCCGATTACATTATTTATTCGGCTCAAATATAGTGAAAATATTGAGCCGATTACAGAAAATAATCGGCTCACTTTATTTTGAATTGCTGTTTCGGAGACAGTAATTACTCTAGCCAAGTCACAAGGAAAGTATTTTATGAAAAAAGTTTGCAGGAGCAGGCTGCGACTGCAAACTATTGATAGAATACAAAGTGGATGGATCTCTCTATACATAGACTACCACAAGGGGCTTTGCACAAACTTATGATGACCACACGAAAGGATTCGTGCGGCAGCGGGGGATGTTTTTTATATTGATGCTAAGCAACAAAAAAAACAAGTTAAGCCGACAGATATTAAGATTATACCCCGTACAACAACAATGTGTTTGAACTTCAGAAAAGGTTACCAAATTATGAAATTGGAACTGTTGACAAATTCCAAGGGCAGGAGTCGCCCATCATCATTTACAGTATGGCCAGCTCCACGCCTGAAGATGCACCAAGAGGCATGGATTTTCTATACAGCCCGAACCGATTTAATGTAGCAATTTCTAGGGCGAGAGCCTTATTTATTCTAGTAGGCAGTGCGAGACTTTTTGAACCCGACTGCCATTCGCCCAGCCAAATGAAACTTGCGAATCCTTTCTGTGGATATTTGGAAGTAGCGAAGTGTGTAATATAGCAGTTTTCGACCAGTTTAATTATTCTCTGTAATTTTTTTGTACGCTATTTTAGCAAGGAGATCTGTGATGGTTTTATTAAAATCTTTTTCATCCATATAGCGGGCAAAGATTTCTTCATTCTGGTCTATACGTTCAATAAATAACTGTTGCAGAACACTTTTAAACATCAACGTGAACTTATCTTGCGGATTAGATTGTGCAGCTTTGATGATGTCTTCATCTGCTATTGCTGTTTCCACAATTTGATCAAAAAAGTATTGATCAGCCTGATTAAATTCTGTACCAAAGCGACTGTTTACCACATCTACGATTCTAGAAAACGGAACTTCTTCTTCACGCACTAACCCAGTTGCCACATCTGTTGGACCATCCAATTTATAAGATTTGTCATTGTTCAAACTGATTGAACCTTCGCTAATTTTTTGTAGTCTGTAGTATTCTAAACGAACTGTATCATCGAAATTGTAGCTTGCCCCATTATTACGTTTTGGTAATTTTTCGAAAAGATGACGTAAGAAAATATACAGCTTTTCTAAATCCGTATCCTGATATGGAATAATCTGACTTAAAAACATATATAAGTTTTTAAAAGCCGTTACTTTACCCCTCCATAATTCAGCTTCATCTTCGTTAACTATTAAGAAATTTCTAAATTTTTCTACCGGAGAATCCAGGATAAAATTAATTGCTTCATGGTCCTTGTTGCTCTGTTTTTCTCTAGGTTTGAAATACACTGCGACAAATTGATTAATATCTTCTGCGGAATAAATATCCTCTAAAAGAAGTTCATGCTGAATTCTATACAAATTATTTGGGTCTGCTTCCTGGCCCAGTACCGCACCTTCGTAATAGGTTTTAAATGCTGCCTGAATTTCATCCCGATCATTTACAAAATCTAATACAAAAGTATCTTCTTTTAATGGGTGTGTACGATTTAGTCTTGAAAGTGTTTGTACCGCTTGAATACCCGATAGTCTTTTGTCGACATACATGGTATGCAACAAAGGCTGGTCGAATCCTGTCTGGTATTTTTCTGCAACCAACAATACCTGATATTCTGCGGTTGCAAACACTTCCGGTAATAATTTTTCTTTCAAACCGTTATTCATTTCCACCTCCGTGTATACGGTATCGGGCAATTTGTCGTCTTTAACTTCTCCAGAAAAAGCTACCAAGGATTTTATTTTATAGCCTTTTGCTTTAATTAATTGATCGAAACTTTGCTTGTATTTTACAGCTTCTAAACGGGATCCTGTCACCACCATTGCTTTTGCTTTTCCACCGATCTTATGTCTTGTCGATTGGTAGAAGTGTTCGATCATAATTTCTGTTTTTTGCGCAATATTATGCGGATGTAAACGCATGAAACGTCCTAATGCTTTGGCCGCTTTTTTACGTTCAACTTTGGGGTCGTCTTCGGAAGCTTTTACTAATTTATAGAATGTTTTATACGAAGTATAGTTTTCTAATACATCTAAAATAAAACCTTCTTCGATGGCTTGGCGCATGGTGTATTTATCTAAAGCTTCACCATTGGTAGCAAATAATTTGATTGTTTTATGTTTTGGTGTGGCAGTAAATGCGAAGAAACTAATGTTTTTTTGTTGGCCACGTTTTGCCATATTACGATATAAAGCTTCAAGCGTTGTTTCACCTTCTTCGGTGGCTCTTGCTTTTGCCTCTTTCGCCAAATCTTCACCTCCTAAAACCTCTTTTAGATCAGCCGCTGTTTCACCAGATTGCGAACTGTGGGCTTCGTCAACCAAAATGGCATATTTACGTGTTTTTAAAATCCCTTTTCCGTCTTCACCACGTTCTTCAGCGAGTTTCCTTAACTGTTCCGTTACAAAAGGAAACTTTTGAATCGTTGTAATGATGATTGGAATTCCGTTTTCTAAAGCTTCCGCCAATTGCTTGGCATTTTTATCAATCTTTAAAACAACCCCATTCTTATGCTCAAACTGATAAATGGTATCCTGTAACTGACGGTCTAATACAACACGGTCTGTAATTACTACTATAGAATCAAACAATTTTGTATTGTCAGCTTTGTGTAAAGAGGATAATCTATGAGCCACCCAAGCTATGGTATTTGATTTACCAGAACCTGCAGAATGCTCTATTAAATAATTTGTTCCAACACCATCCAGTAAAGCTGTCTGAATCATGTTACGAACCGCTTTAAGCTGATGGTACCGAGGGAAGATTAAAGTTTCCTTTTTTACTTTTCTTCCCTCTTCTGTAATTCTTTCATCAATTTGCAAATGAACAAACTTTGAAACAATTTCGAGTAAACTGTCTTTTTGCAGTACTTCTTTCCATAAGTAAGCCGTTTTATAGCTTAAACCTTCAAAATCTACAGGATTCCCTGCCCCTCCGTTATTTCCTTTGTTGAATGGAAGAAAATGCGTTGCATCTTTCGCTAAACGCGTTGTCATTTCCACAAGATCTGTATCAACTGCAAAATGAACCAAAGTACGTTTTTTGAATTCGAAGATCAGTTCACGAGGATCACGATCGTCTTTGTATTGCTGTATGGCGTGGTTGATATTCTGATGCGATAATGGATTTTTAAGCTCTAAAGTTACTAAAGGAATACCGTTAAGACTCAATACCACATCGACTGAATTTTGATTGCGTGTACTGTAATATAACTGTCTCGTAATACCCAGAATATTTTTCTCATACTTTTCCAATACCTCTTGATTCATAGAATGTGAAGGTTTGAAGTAGGCCATTTGCAATTGTTTGCCATAGCATTTGAAACCATGACGTAAGGTAGATAATACGCCATGTAACTCGATCCATTTGGTAAGGTCGTAGATAATTTGAGTCGCAGTATTTTCTTTCAGAACAGATTCAAGCTTGGTCCATTCTTTTGGCTGCGTATCTTTGATGAATGCAATGATTTGGTCCGGAAAAATTGCCTTTTCTTTATCAAATGATTTACTGTGTATCGCTTGGTATTCTGAGTTCAGTAATACTTCTTCAATACTTTTCTCAAATGCTATTTCTTTGGTTTGGGTATTACTCATGATTTTTTCATGTATTTCATCTTTTTTTCTAACCTTTGTAAAAAATTAAGATGTTCTTTTAGAGCATGTTTTATTGGAATGCAATATTCAACAAATTTTCCATTTTGTAATTTATCTATTTCGGATAACGCCTGAATTGTTTTCGCTTTTTTTATAGGATCTTTTACTCCAATAAAATTATCAATTGTTCTTTTTCTGTCATAAACTAATTGTTTGTGATCTAAAGCTAACAATTCAATTGTATTTTTACCATTAGCTGTATTTCCAGTTACTTCTCCTTTTTTATTATAAGTAAAATGGTTCTCGCAATTTGGATGTAATGGCAAAATATAATCTTTTCCGTCGTTTGACCAATAGTCATCTTTCTTAATAGCTCCAAAATATTTTTGTTTTGCAACACCTTTAGGAGCATCTTTTGGATAACAAGCCACCATATTTGAATAATCTAAATCGGAAACGGTTTCAATTCCTTCTTCAAGATGCTTACGACATAATTCTTCTGGTTTTAAATGCTCTATATGACAAGAATCTAATTCAATTCTTTTTAAGGTATAGGCACAGATGAAACCTTGTTCTTTTAGTAAAGCATTTTTAATAGGAATTCTTTCAGCAGCACCAAGACTCTTATCATATCGCATTTTTACACCAGCCTTTTCATTCTTTAGCTTTATTTGAATATAACTAGCTGGCTCATCACGTTTAATTATCCTCTTCATCACCAAACATTTCCAGATGCGACATTCGAGCTTCAAGATCAACCCACTCAGATAAATCTAAATTATCAGCTTTATATTTTGCAATTAAATCACGTGCTTTTTCAAATTCAATATCATTAATTAATTCCTCAACAGCTTCTATCGCTTGATTAGCAATATCTAGGCGATCATCATCCTCCATTATAAATTTAAGAATGTAATTCATATCTAAACCATAACTTTTGACGGTCTGATCAACTTCAAAGTTTTTAATGATATTTATTTTCTCAGGAAGTACCGAAGATATAATTTGAGGTGAATGCGTAGTCGCTATGAATTGGCAATTTGGAAATGTGCGAACCAAATCACTCACTATAGTTCTTTGCCACTTTGGATGTAAATGCAGATCTAATTCATCAATTAAAATGATTGCTTGGCCTTCTAATGGATTTTCTGCATCATTATTTGCAATTATTAATCTTCGAGCAATATCAAAAACTAAAGCCAAAACACCTCGTTCACCGTCGGACAATTGAGAAAATAACAATTTCTTACCTTCTTTAACTATCGAAAATGTAAGTTCATTTGAAATCTTATCTTTAACTAAATTTAAATCCGTAAAAGCTGGTATGAAGGTATAGATTGTCTCTTCAATCAACTTTATTACACGATTATAATTTACGTTTTTC
The DNA here is from genome assembly GCF_030409525.1 of Kaistella yonginensis. GTDB lineage: Bacteria > Bacteroidota > Bacteroidia > Flavobacteriales > Weeksellaceae > Kaistella > Kaistella yonginensis. The sequence goes on from NZ_JAUFQB010000007.1 coordinate 163,674, forward strand.
GAGTTTTCAGAGGCTAAAGTTTTCCGAACATTAAACCACTCGGCAAACATTTTAATATTGAAACTTCTTACTTCTGACAAAGTATCAACATATGCTGCAGCGTGAAATAATTTAGACTTAATTACTTTAGAAGTTTGATTAACCATTAAAGATCTTCTTGTAGAAAAGTAAATACCTAACAAATTGTTTTTTTCTTTTCTATTAATTGGCGTCTTAAAATCGATGATATCTTCTTGTTGAATTCCTTCTACTCTGAAAGGGATTGTTGAAGAAGTATTTTCTTTTCCAGCTAGTTTGTTTATTTCTTCTTTTGTAAAAGCCAGGGTATTTTCAATATCAGGATTATCATTTAATATTTGCAAATTTGCAGATAGTTCATCCTCCGTGACAAACTGTAATAATTCAAAAACTTCCCTTATTTCAGAGCCATTATTAGGAGCTATCTTTTTTAATTCGGAATGTTTTAGATTTATAATCGTTTCTTTTAAATTACTGAAATTGACCTTTTTAATTATTTTATTTACAACCAAATGATTGATCAAATTCTTAATATTTAAAGCATCTTCATACTTTTTTTGATCTACCACCAATTGAGCGAGATCCGTTTTTTGAGCTTCAATTTTCCTTCTTAAATCCTTGTTTTGACTAGTATTAGATTCTACTTCTTTAAAATACACCTCTTTAGCTGACTTAGAATATATAAACTCATAATCTACATTGTCAATACTGAAATTGGTATTCACCTGTAATTGATTGGTGTTAATGTTTATATCTGATTTTTTAAAATTTTCCTCTGTTACTACAGGTACTTTAATTTCAGATAAAATATGTGACAATACAATACGCAAACTCTCTAGCACTGTAGTTTTACCCACACCATTTATACCCACGATTAAATTAAAACCGGGTTGAAACTCGAGTTTTGCATGGGTAAAACCACGAACATTGGTTAATTCTAAAGTGTTAATTTTCATAAATAATTATAGGTTTAATTCACCATTAATCGCAGCTGAAATAATCGCAGTACGTTTTTCTTTCAATAGCTTAATTGAATAAGTGGTTTTATTTAATATACTATTGAACTCTGCCAAAGTATTATCTATATCATTGCAAATGACTAGTTGCTCTTCATAACTTGGAATAGGTATCACAAAATTCTTTATATTTTCAAAAGAAATTGCTTCACGACCCCCTCCGTATTGTAAATTATCAATTTGATATTGGCCAAATGCGGAAATTAGAAATTTGTGTAAATATTTGTAATATGCTTTCTCATTACACCTTATAATGCAAACATGCTGGTTTATATTAGCTTCTTCATTTAATTCAAAATAAAAACATCTACCTATTGATCCTCCTGTAATATTTAACAATAAATCATTTTTTATTAACTGAGATGATTTCATTTTATCATGAATTTCCACCGGTATATAGGTTCTATCATCAAGTCTTAAATTCTCATTGTATATATTTTGACTTCTCAAAAAAAGAATACCTTCATCTTTATAAATCTCTGCACCTCCAGATGGTGTCACACCACTACCAATTTTAGATGTTATATATTTAAATTTAGTAAGCTCCCAATGTTCCGGAATATCACCTAGCCATTCGATACCTGAAGGTTTCATTTTTGCATTAGGGTTTAAACCTTTGGTTACTGCCTGGCTGATCGTTGCTTTTTTCTTTTCTTCTAAGAGCTCTAAAAGTTTGGTTTTCTTCTCGATCAAGGAATCTATTTTGTCGACTTCCTTATCTAGGTAAGCTACTATTTTGTTTTGTTGTTCTAGAGATGGAATAAAAACTGCATTATTAAAATAATCTTCGATATCTAAATTCTGAATCCCTGTCGTTTGCTTTATTGATAAGTTGACCACTTTCGTTTTCCATAAATAATATAATATATACGCAATATATGCAGAATTCACGATTGATTTATTAGGTCTTAATAAATCAAGAAAATTCGAACACAAAGCTTGTTCTTCATTTAGATCAAATAAAGCAATTCTTCCAACAGGTTGATTTTCACCACCACCAGATTTTTCAATTAGTAAATCACCCTTAAGTAATTTACGAGTTTTGATTTCTTGTTCTGAAAAAACTCTATATGTTAAATCTTCAGACTTATGACGCATTTGGTCAGTTAAAATATCAGCAGCTCTTAAACAAGCATAACCTTCATTATTTTTATCTGGTTCATTACCCCATGCACCACCAATTCTTTTAACAAATAAATGTTTTAATCGATATTTATTATGCATAGTTATAATAATGAGTTTTGAATCATTTCTAAAATTTCCTTTTCCACGTCATTCAACTCTTTATTGATGGTTTCTAATGAGCGAGCTGCATTATTTTTAAAGAAATATCGATTGAAATTTATTTCGTAGCCTATTTTGTCTTTGGAATTATCCATCCACGCATCGGGCACAAAGGGTAATACTTCGTTTTGGAAGTATTCGTTAATGTCTATCTTCAATGGAATATTTTCAAAGTCGCGTAAATCAGCATCTGCCTCATACGAATCTTTTCCTTTTAAGACCCGTTCAGCTTCAGGATCTTTATCTGTGCATACCGAGCGGAACAGCGCCAACTCTTTAGCCGACCATTTTAAGGTATTAATTTTCTTGATTTTTTTCAAAGCCTGATTCCAGTCCATCAAGGGTTCCCGACCTAAGTTTTTGTCTATGCGTTGAACGTCATCTAACAAATGCGGACAAGCATCTAAGAAGGCTGATTTACGTTCCAGCGACATTTCATAACGCAAACGCAATGGTCTTTCGATGGTCACCCGCGTAAAACCAAAATCTTCATTATCAAATATTTTAGAATTTCCTGCATTGGAGAAATCACCATATTCCACAGCAATGTTTTCGATTTGGTTAGGCTCTACTACATTGATAATTCCATCGTTAATTTCCCCTTCACCAATTTTACGGCGCTTACTTCCCTGGCTTTTGCGCATAGGAATGTAGTATTCGCGTGCATCCAGCAACTGTATTTTTCCCTTTCGATGATTTTGTTTTCGATTCGTTACGATCCAAATGTATGTACCAATACCCGTGTTGTAGAACATTTGTTCCGGTAAGGCTACGATTCCTTCCAGCCAGTCATTTTCAATGATCCATTTACGGATATCACTTTCCCCGGAACCTGCACCTCCTGAAAACATCGGAGATCCACTGAAAACCACCGCAATACGTGAACCGAATTTTTTATTATTTGGTTTATAGGTTTCAAACTTTGAAATCATGTGCTGTAAAAACAACAAAGCCCCATCGTTTACCCGGGGTAGTCCGGCTGAAAAGCGGCCTGTTTTATCACGATCTAAAACAGGTTTTTGCTTTTTCCAATCAACGCCAAAAGGAGGATTTGCGATTAAATAATCGAAGGTGTCATCTGCAAATTGATCGTCAATAAGCGTATCTCCGAATTTGATTTCGCCTTGGTTTTGTTCATATTTCCCAAGCGTTTCAGATTTATCCATTTTGATCAGCGCATCAGCAGCAGCTGTGGCAAATGCACGTTTGTTGTATTCCTGCCCGTAGGTTAAGAGAATAGCATCTTCGTTAAAACTTTTTACGTAGTTTTTAGCTTCTGATAACATCCCGCCGGTTCCGCAGGTAGGATCTAAAATTTTACGCATTTGGTATTTGTCTGCTAAAAACTTATCGTCGTCGATAAATAACAGGTTTACCATCAATTTGATAATCTCTCTTGGCGTAAAGTGATCCCCGGCGGTTTCGTTTGCTAATTCGTTAAAACGACGGATTAGATTCTCGAAGATTAATCCCATGTCTCTATTTGAAACGAAATCAGGATGCAGATTCACTTTTGTAAATTCTGAGATGATTAGGTACAAAATATTTGCATCGTTCATAGCAAAGATTTCTTTTTCGAATTCGAAGAACTCAAAAATTTGCCTCACGTTTGGCGAAAAGCCGTTGATGTAGCTTACTAAATCCTGCGTAATTGTATCTGGAGCACCTTTTAGCTTTTCGAAGGTAAAAGGTGAAGTGTTATAAAACTTTTGCCCTGTAATCTTTTCTAATTTCGAACTGAGAATAGATTGTGGTATCTCGTTTTTATATTTGATTTTTAAGCTTTCATATTCGGCCAACACTTTCTCTTTTGTAATCTCCAGCACCGAATCAAAACGACGAAGAACCGTCATAGGTAACATAACACGTTCGTACTGAGGGGGGCGGTATGGTCCTCTTAACAGATCTGCAATGTCCCAAATGAATTTAATATGTTGTTGATGTGTAGTCATTATTGTTTTTTAAGGTCTGGTAAAAATTTGGTTTAAATACCAATCGTTAAAATTATCATTTTTTAGCGTTAAATGAAGCGATTCGCCAATAAAAAAGCATTATCCGAAATATATGTCAGTCATTGTTTTCCAGAATAAAATCCAGTTGCACTTCATATTCGGTCGAGTTTAGTATCGGGGTAGCAAGAAAAAACTTTTCCAGTACCCTAAAATTTTTGTTGATGTAAATCCAAATATCATAGTTCTCTCTGTGTGCCAAACCAAAAAGTCTTTCAGGTTCTGAAATATAAAATTTTCCAGATGATGAATTTTTAACGTCCACATAAGTCCAAGTTATTCCCTGGTCTTTTGAATAAGCAAGATCGTAGTGAAGAGCTTCATTTTCAGCAGCTTTATACTGGACATATTCTTCAGTGTATAAAGCCACCAAGGTATTGTAGGCAATATCCTCTGCATTATTACCAATTATCTTTAAGCCGGAGGAATCTTTGGAATCACCTTTGTACGTGTTTTTTGAATAGATACTCTTTTTCAATTGTGTGGTTTTATACATTGATGCTGAAAGCGTAGTGACTTCCGCAGTTGTCATTGTTAAACCATCTGCATCATCGGTATCACTTTCGATAGCGATTTCCGACGCGGGTAATTTTGCTTCCAATTCCTGCCGTACTATTTCTATTTCGGCAAAGAATAACAGACTCTGCCAAGCAGCATTTTGTCTTATTCTGAGATTTTCGTCGCCGGTAAATTCTGATTTACTGTTTTTAAAAATTTCATTAATATCTAAATCATGAATTTCTAAATCGAAATTAAATTCATGAAAACTACCCGAAACCAGACTGAAAAAGAATTGCTTGCTATCCTCAATATAAGTGTATGAATTTTCATGAGCAAGAGTTTTAAGTTCAGTAATCAAATTGTTGTAGCGGTTGAAATAGTCAATTAACTGAGATTTCTCATTTAGAGCTTTATCCAATAACTGATGATATACAAGCTGCTTGAATTTATTGTTAAATTTCAGGTACTCATTCTCTAAAGCTCTAAAATTATAGTCAGAAACATCAATTTGTTCTATTACCAAAGCATTGAAGTCCTGGAGGCTAATATTTAATGTTTCAAAAAGGGCTTTAAACTGACTTATGTTTTTAGGATTGTTAAAGTGATGGTAATCTAAATCCATTTCAAATCCGCTAAAACGAGATTTAATAAAATCATCTATAGCCTCGTCGGTATTTTCAATATTTGTATCTAGTAATGAAAAAATGATATTCCAAAAATATTTTTTTGAAGAAAGTTGTCCCAAGTGCCTCTTTGCTTCTTCTAATGCGGTAATACCTAATGTTTTTTCTAAGTTATAGTTAATCACTTTGGAAGAATCACGAATTAAAGATTCAAAAGTTGACTTCTCGCTTTTGGTTGAGAAGACATTACATAAAACATCAGAAAAGACATCCGCAAATCCCGGGTCATTACGAAATTCTTCTAAACTGCTAACATTCGAAGTTTTGAGAAGATAAATTTTTCTACTTGAATCATATACGTAAGAGTTATTTTGAAGATTAAATATTCTGTCATTTAAACGACATTCGAGATGGTTACACAAAATAAACTTAAAAGAATTCGTAAAATTTATGTTTGCATTGATTGATGAATTTTTATCCAGAGCTTCCAACCTATATGCTAAAATATAAGGTTTGATAGAATCGTAATACCGGAGCATTTCCTCATTAACTGTAGCGTTAAGATCGTAATTTTCAATTTCTATCTCTAAGTCATCTAAGTCGTTAATATTCAATCTCTTTATTGCCTCCTTAGCTCCGGCACGAGATGGAAAATTAAGTATCGGATAATCATCTGACAATTGAGCCGGTATTATGTTATTATCACTAAAATAAATCTTATCCTGATCTAATAACTCCAAGGTAGTATTCTTATAAGCAAACAACTTGATTGGGGCTTCCAGAAAGTAATTTCTTTTTGCAAGGATCTTTACCATATTATTATAAAATGTCGCAGATCCCTTCCCATCAGGAAATACTTCATTAAACTGATGAAATGCACTATTTAATATTTCTAATGGACTTTCTTCAAAGTTTTCAATGGCTCCTAAATCTGCAAGAATACCTTTTACTGCAGAAGGACCAATTTTTAGATCTTTGAAAATCTGATGGTTATAATCAAAAAATACAGTATTCATCCAAGAGAATTTCTCATCAAGAATGAAGCTCTCAAAGTTGAAAGCATTATTTATTTGAAATTTCATGTATGAGGGGTGTTCATATTTTTTAGACCACCCACGATAGGAGTATTTATAACTGTCTGAATTTTTCCGATCACTAATTTGATTATTGAGTTGTGTATCCAACACACAAAGCGCAATTAATGAATGTATATCTAAATTTGAAATTATGTTCTGATCAAGCTCCTTAAAATTGATTTTATAACCCGTGTAGTTATCGCGGTCGTTCGTTTTATCTCGTACATATTTTATGTAGGGAATTTCATTAAACTGAGTACCGTAACCAGGACTATCCTCGATAGATCTTTCCTGGTATTTAAGGAGAAGATTGCAACCCATCCATTTTAGAAATTCTTCAAAATCCGCAATATCATATACATCAGTTTCACCCAGCAAGATTTTAACATCTGCTATGTACACATTGTTAAAATATATCCCATCAAATATTTTTGCGGTAAGGATACCTGAAGGATAGGTTTCTGACAAAAACAAGTTGCTAATTGGCTTAAAGGCATTAGTTTTCGTGAGAACATTCAAATCATTTATCTCTCTGTCAGTTTCCTTATCTTTTAATTGATTGTAATTGGCGTATATGGCGGCTATGGATTCCTGTAGTCTAATTTTCTTTACCTCGAAGGTTATTGCTTTATCAACCATAATCTCATTTGTTTTCGAGATTATTCTGTTAATTAAGGGAACAATGTCATATTCATGAATATTGCAATAGGATTTGAATACATCATAGAAAAATCTAGTTCGCGAACCGGCAGTAGGGTTATAGTTCTTATTTAAGTATCTATGGTAAAACACCTCATTTACGGCCTTAATGTGCGTAAAGGAGGGAACTATTAATTTATTTGAATTAGATGGCCTTGTATAAATATTTTCATTAGAATTGATTATAATTCCCTCATCGTCAATCAAAAAGTTAAATTTGTATCTCTTATTTTTATCAATATTCGCAGTAACCGTATCAATAAAATCGATGCGTTCGGCGGGCCTTAAATTTAAAGCAGAAATTTTATTTACAACTTCTTCCAGGTCAGTAATAAGTGAAAGATCTTTATCCACTTCCTGGTTTTCAAATATTTTTTGAACTTCTAGATCGCCATTAATCGAAATTGTATGAATTGGTAAATACTCTATTGCATTATATTTCATCAATAATTCTGGCAGGAAATCATTCACATGAATTATTTCGGCCATCTTTCTGTAAACATTGTCCAAGCAAGGGTATATCTCCTCAGTTTCCAATGCTTCTTCTATAAGTTCATAATAACCATATTTATCCAGTACATCAGCTTTGTCGCTATAATTAAGTATTCTTAGCGCATTAAAATTTACGCCGTCGCTACTTTGAATCTTCGCGACATTTAGTGTAAAATCAACAATTTCTTTAAGCAAGAACCTATTTTTGTCTGAGTCAACAATTTGATTCCTCGTAGAGTCAAGTTCAAAAGTTGCATGAAGGATATAATCCTGGTTAAATTTTATATTCGTTGGAAAAAAGGAAAACAGATAAGGGTTTGTATGTGTAAAAGCATTGGCGATTGCAATCTTGACCTGATAATATAAATCTTTGTCTTTGTCGCTCTTGACAATGTCCTTGTCTATCTTCTTCTCTACACCATAAACTTTCCATACCACATCATTAATAGACTGAGTGGTGACCGTTATCCCATTTGTTACATCCGTATTTAGTATGGCCTTTTTGAAAACGACCTCTCGATTATCAATAATAATTAATATCTCTTCTAAATGGTTTAAAAACAGTAGTATATCAGATGAAATTAAGTTTATCTGCTCTAAAATTTTATCCTGTTCATCTTCCCTATATTTAATTTTGACTGTAGTTGCATAATCATGACTGGCTGCTAACTGAATTTCGGGCATTGATAATAATGCCACCGGTATTTCGTCATCAGAAAGTTGAAATTCATTTCGAATATTAATTTGTTTCTCTGCACTAAAGTTGCTGCTGTAAAAATCTGTTATAAGTTCTGGCGAGTATAATAACGATAAATTATTGCTAATAATTTCGATCGTCTCAGACCAATTAATTATAGACCTAAACCCAAGCCCCTTATTTCCAATAAACTTCTTATTATTTACTTTCGAAGATAGGTTTGCAATAAACAAGGATCGATATCCTGTTGCCGAAAAAGGAATACCATTGTTTGATATTGAAAATTCTTTAGTTAAGGTATTAATCTGTAGTACTGCAATTTTAGATTCCTGATCATCACAGTTTTGTAATAATTCAAGAATCTGCCTCCCATTATAGCCCATCACCGTCTCTATTTCCCTTTGATAGTCTGCTACCATCTCAGCATACTTTTTCACATATGTGTCTGCCTTATTTTCTTTTTCTTTTACTATCAAATCAAGGAGGTCGTTTTTCATCATATAGTCGTAATTAGTTTATTGCTATAAATATCAGTAATTAAAATCAATATTGCAAAAGAGAGAAAAATTAGGAAGTAAAAAAAAGACGTAAGGGTGTAAGCAAATTTTAGCAAAAGAAAATTTAAAAATTTTGGAGTAAAAACTTTTCCATTAATGGTATAACGAAGAATGCAAATTGCAGAAGTGATCGTTTTTGTTTGCATTCATTTAATTTCGATTCATCTATTTTTTTTGAAGAAAAAAAACTAAAAAGTTTTTTACCGAAAAGTGCTTACACCCCTTACACCCATTAAATAAAGAAAAGCGGTGCATCCTTCGACTTCGCTCAGGAACCACCGCACCGCTTTCAGTTTTCGAAATTATAAGGTAATTTCGTGAGTGTAGAATTGTCTTTTTTAGGTTGTTCTTTTTGCCGGGCTCTCTTATCGACTTCATCAATATCCAGAACTTTGACGGCATAAACATAGCTTTTGTTTTTAGCAATCCGCAGGAAGCCATGTTTTTTTAATGCTTTACCCAGTTTGTTTACTGTGCCGTCTGTGACGTTTACATTTGCTACGGTCGATAACCGAACCGCAATTTGAGAGGCATTAAAAAAGGCATTTGCCGTTTCTCTTGTTGCCGGCTCAAACCATGTCAATAACAGTTCTTCTTCGGGACTCATTAACTGGTACTGTTCATTATTGGCATTGATTTCTTTGATTTCTTCCTGGTTGAACCAATGTCGAAAGCCTTCCTTTTTCAGTTTTAAAGCCTGGGCATAAACTTTATTGATATCAATTTCGTGCGTGTATTCGATGTGTTCCGCTTCAAAGCACAGAAAGCGGCGTGAGCCAGTGGTATCGTTCAGGAACTGAGCGGTGTTGACGGAGCCGGCGAAACTGGCACGACGTGACATGTTTTCGTTATTATGGCCGTAGGCTTTTCGCATTCTGATATGGGTTTTGGTGATGAGTTCTTTGAGTGAACCGATTTCAGTACGGTTTAAATTTTCGAGTTCGTCCAGATTGATCAGCATGCATTCTGCCAAATGGATTAAGGTGTCTTTGTTGTTCGGATTGATCGTACCTGAAAAAATATATTCTTTTAGAGGTGCAGGCATTAGTTTTTCGATCCAGGTTGTTTTTCCTAATCCCTGTTTGCCTGAAAATACAATAACGGTTTGGTTGACCTGCTTTTCATCTAAAACGCAAGCTACCATTGCGACGAACCATTTTTTGAAACAGATTCGCCAAAGATCCTGTTTTGTCGTGGTGATGGTATCAGCGAGTTTTTCTATCCAGTCAAATTCGTCTGTAATTTCCGGATTGTTCTCAAAATAGTTTAAGAAAGGATCAAAGATTTCGCAGAAATCGGAGTGCAAAAGATTCCGGAGAGAATTGATGCTGCAGCGGACTTTTGCTTTTAAGATTTCACGAAGCAAAGAATTTTCTGCAAAGTCGGTCATGTGTTTCCACTTGGTGGCACGAATGGTTTTATATTCCAATTTTCCCAGAACATTGTTGTAACGAAATTTGTATCTGTTATTCAGAAAGTTTTCCAGTTTGTCGATGTATGACGGTTCTTCATCATCATCGGTACTGAAATTCCCATCTGTTGTTTTCTGCTCGGATGATTCACCATTATTTTTTTTATGGCTCGTCGATTGCGCCGATTTTGCAGTTTGCTTTTGAGGTTTAAAATCATCGGTATTAAAGTCTGAAGTATTTGCATAGGCACTTTTAACAGCCGTGGCCACTTCCTGGGAATTGTAATCATAATCAGCTAAAATATAGCCCAGAGCCATGGCTTCCGGAATACCTTTTCGGTTCAGGTTGTTGGCGAGCTGGAAAACGAAATTGTTTCTGTTGCCATCCATGAATAATTCTTTTTTTTCGGTAAAACGGACGGTGTGTTCGTAGACTGCGTCGTAAGTAATGGGTGTTTGATGTTTGATGCTGGATGAAGGATGGTTGTGATTACTTACAGTGGAAGATTGCTTTGGTGCGGTAGTAAAGATCGTGGAGTTTTCGTTCAGGAATAATTCGGGATCGAAGGAGACGAAACATAAACGGGTGATGTCTTTTCCTGATTTGTCGATTTCAACCTGGAGAAGTTCTTCAAAGTGTTTCTGTAAAGCCAGAAAGGTTTCTTTGTGGTTCTCTTTTTCGGTTTCTATTTGGACCAGAATTTTTATACCGTTGCCAGAGGGGCTTAGAAATGAGGCAAATACTAAAGGTTCTTCCAGTAAGGTTTTCCGGCACTCCTTTAGTTTTTCCTTTGGCAGTTTATCAATATCCAAAACCACTAAAGGATTATACTTTGTAAGAAATTCCATTTTACGGCCCCCTTTAAAAGTTGCAGAGGGTGTGAATGCCGGAAGTGATTTCTTGGCTCTTTCTGCAGCCTCCATTTTATTATCGGCGAGTGATTTTCTGAGATAAGTAATCGGGTTAATATATACGCCCGTTTTAATATCATCTAATATTTTCAGGATGTCTTTGTTTTCAACAACTTCATTGAAATTTATAAATATGGTTGATTTCATTTTGATTAGATTTTGGAGGTTAGATGGTAGATACTGGACTTTAGACATTGAGTCTTAGACAAAAGCCCTCTGAAATGTAGAGGGCTTTTAGATTTCACAAAAAAGCGGGAAATGAATTACTATTTCGCAAAGGATTTGTTGTAATGCTCCTGCATCGTTTTCTCTACATCAGAAAGTTTGTAGTAGATTTTGTTACCGACTTGAGAGAAAGAAATCTTGCCTTCGTCACGCCAAGTTTGGGCGGTTCTTCTGGAGATCTTCATCATGGTTATGAATTCTTCATTATCGAGAAACTGGTCCTGTTTTGAACCATTCCGAGAATTGAAGTTCCTTGAGAGGTCATCGATTTTAGCGATTAAACCTTCAAATTGTTCTTTGGTTAAAATAATTGCTTCCATAATACTATTGGTTTTAAGATTATGAAGCAAAGGAATAAAGGTTCCGGAAGTCTGATTGGTCTTTTTTAGTCTGATCGGACTAAGTTTTTTGTAACCGCTTAATTATCAATAGTATTATAAGATTTTCTAAAATTTACAAATCAGACTTCCAAGTAACAGCACTGTCATTATTTGGATCTTTATCGGTTCTGGTTGGAGACAGGTATGTGAGCACTGTGGATTTTGAAAGCGGCTTTCCGTGTTGATCCAGAAAACTATCACAGATAAAATCTGCTAACTCACTGTTTGTCATTTGAATATAAAAATTGCCGTTTGGTTTTAAACCATACATCATCTGTTTAAAAGCATGGACTAAAATATTTGTTGGACCATGTAGTTTTATTTTTCCCTGAAAACTCTTTTGTACAACTTCCGGACTATCAGTTTTCGATATTTCTTCTTTCAACTTTTTTAAGGCATATAAATGCTCAATTTCTTTTTTGCATTGCAGATTATAATCCTGAAGATTTCTGTTGACAAATTCAATATTGGCCTGTAGATATTCAAATTTCTCTTCCATTAAAAGAAGGATTTTTTCATTGTCACTGCTTAAGGTAGCCAGTTTATTCTTTAATTCCCAAAATGAGAAATAACGTTCTTCTGATTCTGCATTAATTTGCTTCTTATTTGGTCTTAACAGACTTACATTAAGATCTAAAGACTTTAATGTATTGCGTTTCGATTCGATAGATGTATAAAGTTTGACCAATCTGCTCTGACCCCGCTCGCCTTTAAATAATTCATCATTAACAGAAATGAGTTTTTCGAATTTATTTAACCAAAGCATGGACTCTGATACCTGTTTGCAATGATGACAAATAAATTCGGGAATTTGAGAGTGGGTTATTGAAAAGACTTTTGATATTAATTGCTGGCAATAGTATTCTGAACCACGGTCAGTGTCTTGTTCAACATCAAATAACGGATTAAAAGTTTCCGTCAACTTAACAGACGAAAATTGTGCGAACGGCACAGACTCTTTAATGATATGGTTTACTAACATCCTTATAATGTATTTTAAATCTAATTGTCAGAGAATATTTTCAGTCATTGTGTGTTTTATACTAGGTCGCTTTCTCCCATTTCATAACAATTCAGGTATCAGTCACCGAAATTTCATTTATTAGCAAATGCTAAACTATGAAAAGTAAAGCATAAAAATGACTCCATTTTCAAAACAGAGCCATTTTTTAATAAATATGATAATAAATAAGTGTTAATTGGCAAAAATTCATATCCAATGAATAGCAATTCATATGAAATCTACATTACATATTGATCAACTGCCTTATCTAAATCATCATCGATTACTTTAGCATAAATTTGAGTTGTACTTATTTTGGAATGATCCATTAACTTGCTGACATACTCGATCCGCATTCCCCTACTCAGTGCTTGCGTCGCGAAAGTATGACGACTTAAATGAAAATGTAACTGGAAAGGAAATTTTAATTCTTGGCCAATTTTACGCAGATGCAGATTACAAATCACATTTGCAGATGCTATTTTTTTTCTTTTGAATTCCGGATTTCCAAGATCAAACTTACCTCTTAGAATAATCGGGAATATAAAGGCTTGCTTTTCAACATTATTGGAATAGTACTTCAAAAGAACTTCAGCCGCAGTTGCACCAATTTTTATGCGGTGTACTCTACCACTTTTACTAATTTTCCTTTCAATAATACCCTTTTCCATATCCACTTCTTCCCACCGCAAAGTGGCGACGTCAGAAAATCGTAAACCTCCAGCGGACACCGCGAAGATGAACATATCCTGGCAAAGTTTAACCTTACATTTTCTTTCCTTGTTATAGTTTTTGAAATTTTCGAACTGTTCTAATGATAAAAAATTTCTCTTGTGAGCATTTGTTCTAATTTTTATTTTATCAAAGGGATAAATGTTTTTGTCAATAATACCATCTTCTATCGCAGAGTTGAAAATTTTAGCAAGAGGTATTAGGCAAGTTTTGATTGAAATGTTAGAGTTTTTTTTCACCACAGTGAGAAAATTAATGTAGTCTTTCAAAAGTGATACGGTTATATCGTTTAAAGTCAGATCATCATGACCAATAAATTCTTTGAATTTTTTAATCAATGATTCATAATTATACATTGTTGCCGCTGCTAATGTATTTCGTAAACGATTAAAAGTTTTTTGCTGATAATCGAAAAAATTGATTCGATCTTCGCCTTTTAACGCTTGTTTTATCTGCTGTGCTGTAATGTTTTGGGTTTTCTTTTCTTCTTCTAAAACCATCATTGTAGCATCAGCAATCTTAACCGCCAAAACAGCATTCATTCTGGTACTGTTGGGATAACATTTTCTGACTTTCTGACTGTCTCCATCCCATTGATTAGGTTTAAGTTTTACTCCAGTTGAAATAAATTTAGTTTTTCGGTCTTTAATGAGCCTGATGTAAAGAGAGCAATTTCCGGCTTTATCCAGTTGCTGCGTTTTTAGTACAAATTTTAACGATGCCATAGTAAAACAATTTAAGGTTAGTAATGTTTAGGGAAACGACTACTAATTTTCTGTAAAATGTGCTGAAAAGGGACTTTTCTGGATGATTTTAGTATGACATAAAAGTACAACAAGTAGTACAACAAACTCTTAATTTGGTTGCTTTTTGATGCTTTTGTTTTGTTACCTAAAAAAATAAATTCGTGTATTCATCAGCAAACTAGAGAAAACTTGTATGATGCACGGAATTATTTGTAACTTTGTACAAATTTAAAAAAATAAAGTAGCAATGGCTATTAAAATAACAGACGAATGTATTAATTGTGGTGCGTGTGAGCCAGAATGCCCGAACAACGCAATCTATGAAGGAGCAGTAGACTGGAAAGCTTCAGATGGAACATCACTCAAAGGAAAAGTGGTCATGAAATCAGGTTTAACCGTTGATGCTGATGACCCACAAGAACCCGTAAGTGATGATGTTTATTTCATAGTCACCGATAAATGTACCGAGTGTATCGGCTTTCACGAAGAACCGCAATGTGCGGCCGTTTGCCCGGTTGACTGTTGTATTCCAGATGATGACCATGTGGAATCGGAGGAGAGTTTACTGGAGAAAAAAGCATTTTTACACGGAGAATAAGCTAAACCGCTCACAAAATGTGGGCGTTTTTTTTCCATCTTTTTTAAATCATTTTAACGCAAGAATATCAACGACTTTGCTGCCGCTCGAGTTCTTATAAAAATCAAAAAGTATGAGTAAAAAACACAACTTCAGTGCAGGACCCTGCATATTACCTCAAGAAGTTTTTCAAAAATCTGCAGAAGCAATTCTCGATTTTAATGGTAGCGGATTATCACTTTTAGAAATTTCTCACCGAAGCAAAGATTTCGTTGCTGTAATGGACGAAGCCAGAGCAATCGTGAAAAGACTCCTGAACTTAAGCGATGCGTACGAAGTTTTATATTTGGGAGGCGGCGCCAGTTTACAATTCGCAATGGTTCCCTATAATTTAATGCCCTCTGAAAATGGAAAAGCGGCCTATTTGAATACGGGAACGTGGGCTGCTTCTGCCATCAAAGAAGGAAAAAAATTCGGAACGGTCGATATAGTAGGTTCTTCGAAAGAAGAAAATTACGCCTTTATCCCTAAAAATTACACCGTTGGAAATGAATATGATTATTTTCATTGCACCTCAAACAATACCATTTATGGAACGCAAATGAAACAATTCCCAAAAGTTGATACTTTGTTGGTTTGTGATATGAGTTCAGATATTTTCTCCCGCGCCATCGATTTTACTCAATTTGATTTGATTTATGCTGGTGCGCAGAAAAACATGGGTCCGGCCGGAACAACTTTAGTCGTGGTAAAAAAAGAAATCTTAGGCAAAACAGGAAGAGATATTCCTTCAATGCTTGATTACGCCTTGCATATCGCTAAAGAATCCATGTACAATACGCCCCCGGTTTTCCCAATTTATGCCTCGCTTCTCACCTTACAACATTTAGAAAAAACGGGCGGAATAGCTGCTGCAGAAGCTAGAAACGAAGCAAAAGCTGCCTTATTATATAGTGAAATCGACCGCAATCCCCTATTTGAAACATTCTGTATGAAAGAAGACCGTTCACTTATGAATGTTTCTTTCAAATTAATTGATGACACTAAAAAAGAAGAATTCGATAACGCCTGGAAAGCGGCCGGAATTAGTGGTCTAAACGGTCACCGAAGTTTAGGAGGCTATCGCGCAAGTTTGTATAACGCCATGCCCATCGAAAGTGTTCAAATTTTAGTTGACGTAATGCAAAATTTAAAATAAATGATAGTTCTTGCCAATGACGGTATTTCTAAAGCCGGAGAACAGCTGCTGATCGACGCAGGAATCGAAATGTTAGATGCAAAAGTTTCACAGGAACACCTCATCACATTCATTAATGAAAACAAGGTGGATGTTTTGTTGGTTAGAAGTGCTACCAAGGTAAGAAAAGACCTAATCGATTCTTGTCCGGGATTGAAAATTATTGGGCGTGGTGGTATTGGAATGGACAATATCGATGTTGCCTATGCGATTGAAAAGGGTATTTACGTCATTAATACACCAAAAGCATCTTGTCGCTCGGTTGCTGAAATGGTTTTTGCACACTTTTTCTCCTTAGCCAGATTTCTGCATGAATCCAACAGACTTATGCCGCTGGAAGGTGAAACGCATTTTAAAGCTTTGAAAAAATCTTTTTCAACTGCGGTTGAATTAGAAGGAAAAACTTTAGGCGTCATCGGCTTCGGTGGCATCGGACAAGAAGTGGTAAAAATCGGGATTTCATTAGGAATGAAAGTAAAAGTTCTCACCAGAAATCCCAAAACTGAAAAAATCACCTTGGAATTTTTTGATGGACAAAAAGTTCAATTCGATATTTCTTCTAAAACAGATATGAATGAATTCCTAACCGATCTGGATTTTCTGAGTATCAATACACCGAAATCAAGCGAATATATTTTAGATCAAACCCAATTCGAAAAAATGAAAGATGGTATTTTCATTGTTAATACGGCCAGAGGAGGCGTTATTAATGAAGTTACCTTGCTCGAATCGATAGAAAGCGGAAAAATTGCAGGTGCCGCACTCGATGTGTTTGAAAATGAACCCAGCCCAGAACTTGCTCTTTTAATGAATCCAAATTTGTCACTATCACCGCATTTAGGTGGCAACACCCAAGATGCGCAAATGAAAATTGGTAGAGAACTCGCGGAGCAAATCATTGAGATTAAAAAGAAACTTTAGAATCCTATGCCTACATTTAAACCATTTCGGGGAATCCGACCAAGCGAAGATTTTGTAGATATTTTCCCAACCCATCCGTTGGATAATTATTCGCAGGATGAAATCAATAAAAAAGCCCAAGTCGACTCTTCATACATCCAGATGATTAAACCCTACGTGGTGAGTAAGTCCAAAGACGTTGATCGAAATCTCCGGAAAATCCGAACAAATTTCGAAGAACTTTTGGAAGATCGCAAGCTGGTACAAGACAATTCTTCCTATTATTTATATGAGCAGATTTTGGCCACTAAAGCCGTATTCCGTGGTTTACTGGGATTGGTAAGTGTAGAAGATTTTCGAGCTGGAAAAATCAAAAAACACGAATCTACCCTCACCCATCGAAAAGAAAAACTGGCTTATTATTTAGACAAAGTCAATGTACAAGCAGAGCCGGTTTTATTGACTTACATGGCCAATCCTAAAGTAGAGATGCTCATGAATCATGAGGAAAAAAATGTTCCTATTCTTAATTATCTTGATGATAATGGCACCCGACATAAGGTTTGGAAAATTGATAACCGCCTGAAAATGCTTCAGTTTAAAGAAGTCTTAGAGCAAATCGATTCCTTTTATATCGCTGATGGACACCATAGAATTGGCTCAGCCGCTTTGAATGCAGCCAATCAAAAAAGTAAAAATAAAAAGCACACCGGAACAGAATTATACAATTACGTTTTTAGCTTTGTGGTATCGAACCAGTCGATAAAAATTCATGATTACAATCGACTTTTAGATAATCTAAATGATTTAACAGAAAAAGAATTTATTAAGAAGATCGGTGAAAATTTCCTTATTCACGAAAAAGGGAACCAACCCTATTATCCTTCCCAAAAATTTCATATTTCAATGTATCTGGGCGGAAAATTTTATTCGCTTCATGTAAAACATGAACTCAGAAAGCTTCAGAGTGAAAAAAATGATCTTGATCACATTTTACTAGAAGACTATATTTTAAAAGACATTCTCGGGATCGACAATCCTAAAACAACCGATAAAATCACTTATATCAAAGGAACTTCTACCATTGAGGGAATCAACAGTCTGAAAGAAAGTGTAGATTCGGGGAAATACAAAGTAGGATTTGGGATCTATCCCGTCAGTTTTAATGATTTGTTAAAAGTGTCTGATAACAAAATCATTATGCCTCCAAAATGCACTTATATTGAACCTAAATTGGTTACTGCCTTGGTGATGTATGATATGAAACAATAAAGCTACTTATTGTAATAATTTTTTTTTAAATTTGGGTCGATCAATTTTTGAAACCCTATGAAATACTCTATTATAAAAATACTTCCGCTCTTTTTGGGCGGATTTTTATTTGCGCAAACTCAACAAGATTCCCTCCAGTTTAAAAATATTTCTGACGAAGTATTGGTGAATGGAACAGCGTATGAAAACCTTTGGGATTTAACCCAAAATATCGGTCAGCGATTAAGCGGTTCTGCAGCGTATGAAAAGGCCACCGATTGGGCTGTTTTAAAATTAAAAGAAGCTGGCGCCGATAAGGTGTGGAAAGAAGAAGTGATGGTTCCCGTGTGGGAAAGAGGCAAAGAATCGCTTCAAATAAAAGAAGGAAATGGAAACTGGAAATCTTTAAAAATGCTGTCCCTCGGGAATTCTGAAGGAACAAATGGAAAAGACGTAGAAGCTGAAATTATTCTCGTAAAAACGAAGGCCGAATTTGATCAACTTACGCCGGCACAAGTCAAGGGAAAAATCGTTTTCTTTAATTATGCTTTTAATCAAAAATTCATCATGACAGGCATGGCTTATGGAGACGCAAGCATTTACAGACGTGCATCTGCATCTTGGGCCGGAAAAAAAGGAGCAAAAGCCGTGATCATTCGTTCGCTCTCCTCTGCTTTTGATGATGTTCCACATACGGGAATGATGCGATACGATGAAGACGATCATGCAAAAATTCCCGCCGTAGCTATAGGACCAAAAAGTGCAGATGCGCTCGAAAAAACATTGAAAACACAAAAAGTAACCGCAAAGCTAAATTCTAACGCTACCATGAAAGGTGAAAAACTTTCATATACGGTTATTGGCGAGATTACAGGCAACAAAGACCAAAGTGTGATTGTAGTAAGCGGCCATCTCGATTCCTGGGATGTGGGTGAAGGCGCGCAAGACGATGGCGCTGGGATTGTACAAAGCATCGAGGTACTGCGAACTTTTAAAAAGCTGGGAATCAAAAATAACCATACCATTCGAGTGGTTTGTTTTGCCAACGAAGAAAACGGTGTAAAAGGAGGAAATCAATACGCCGAAAATATCAAAAAAAATAATGAAAAACATCTTTTCGCAATCGAAAGCGACGGTGGCGGTTATACGCCGCGTGGTTTTGGGTTGGTAATGAACGCTGAAAAAAGAGCGCAAATACAATCCTGGAAAAATCTTTTTTCACCCTACGGACTTCATAATTTCGACATTCAATATGCCGGAACAGATATTGAACCCATGGAAACTTTAAGTGTTCCGCTGGCCTCCTTAATCCCCGATTCCCAAAGATATTTCGACATTCATCACTCTGAAGAGGATACTTTTGATAAAGTAAATCGGAGAGAATTACTATTGGGAGCTGCCGCGATGGGACAGCTTATTTATATGATTGATAAAAACTGGTAATGAGAAAACCACCACTTCATAAAAGTTTTTGGAACGCCATCAAGGGCGTGATTTGGATGCTGAACTCAGAACGCAATTTTCAGATTGAAGTCTTAGCTTTGCTCATCAATCTCCTTTTAATCGTTTATTTAAAAGTAACACCTGTGGAAGCTTCGATTATTTTAATCGTCTCGTTTGCGGTATTGAGTTTAGAAATACTGAATACATGCGTGGAAAAAATCTGCGATCTGATACAACCAGAATATGATATTCGCATTAAAATAATAAAAGACTTAGCGGCAGGTTCTGTATTTTTAATGGCGGTTGCATCAGTATTCATAGGGATTTTAGTTTATGCTAAATATCTTTTTTAAAAACGCTTTCATCATAAGATGATTTCGCAGTTTGATAACCGATCTCAAAAATTTCTTCTAATCGCTCCGCATTTCGCTCGAAGGTTCCATAACTGGCTAATTTTTTAGAAGTAATAATCCAATCACAGAACGAGAATTTGTAGATTTCTGTTCGATGCGACATTAATTCGTACGCTCTGCTAGTTACTGATTTTATGGTTTTAAGGTCATCAATTACCACATCCTGAACCGGAGAAACATAGATGCCGATCAACTTTTTACAATCCTGATTAATGAGGTCGGCAGGAAAATTATTTAAAACACCACCATCGCTGTACATTTTATCACCAACAATATAGGGTACCGTAATCCCTGGAATTGAACATGAAGCGATCACCGCATCAATAACTTTATCTTTTCCCTCGAAGATTTTCTGCTCACCAGAAACCAATTCGGTCGCTACCACCTTGATATCCAAGTCAAGATCACCAATTGTCATCTCACCAAAAACGGGTAGTAAATAATTGGAAAAAATCATAGAAGAAACCAAGCCAGGTTTATTAAAAGTAAAATGCCGCCAATTGAAAAAATAAACAGATTTAAAAAAATCTAGAATTTCTCGCGGCGATTTCCCTGCGGCATAAAGCGCCCCAACAATGGAGCCCGAACTGCAACAAGCCAAAACATCTGGCCTGATCTGTTGTTCAGCTAAAAATTGTAAGGCTCCGGCATGTGCCAAACCTCTGGTTCCTCCACCGGAAAGCACAAGTCCGAGTTCGAATTTTTTCATGGTTAAAAATTTTTCAAAAATAAGAAACCACAGAGACAATTCTGTGGTTTCATGAAATAATATTTTAAGAACAGGCTTATTATTTTAGCAAAAACTCTTGCATAAATTTAATCACCGCTAATCTTTGAAAGTCTACATTTTCTTTCTTCCGGAAACCGTGACCTTCATTTTTAGCTTCTAAATACCAAACTGTATTTCCCTGGGCTTTCAACTTATCACGCATTTGAATCGCCTCGGTAACGGGAACTCTTGGATCATTGGTTCCTTGAATAATGAACATGGGTTTTTTGATTTTCTCCGTGTTATTTAGCGGTGCAATCTTGGTAAAAAAGGCACTCATTTTGGGGTCTCGTTCGTCGCCATATTCTGCTCTTCTTAAATCACGTCGGTATTCTTCCGTATTTTTAAGGAAAGTATTAAAGTCAGAAATCCCGACCACATCAACCGAACATCGGATTCTGTCGGCATATTCATAGGCGGTTGCCAAAGTCATAAAGCCACCATAACTTCCACCCATAATCATGATCCGGTCTTTATCGAGTTCTGGTTGCTTGGCGATCCAATCCAACAAAGCATCGATGTCTTTTACAGAATTCATTCGGTTAAAACCATTGTCGCTCGCAATATACGTTTTACCAAAACCTGAGGAACCGCGAACATTCGGGTAAATTAAAGCCACGCCCATCTCATTGGTATAATAATTATTGGATCCTAATGACGATGCCATCGACTGTCCTTCCGGGCCGCCGTGAATATTAATCAGCACGGGTCTTTTTCCGGTAAACTTTTTAGAAACAGGATAATAAAATCCAGAGATTTTCATTTTATCAAAACTCGTCCATTCGATGAGTTTGGGTTGTGCCATATCGCTTTTCTGCATTTCCCCCTGCTCACTATCAGTCCATCTTTCGATAGCATTGGTGGCTAAATCTAGACGGTAGATATCCGAGGAAGAGTCGAACGTTGTTTGCGTGAAGAAGAGGGATTTTCCATCATCCGTAAATTCCATTTTATAAACGATGCCAACAGATAAACCTTTGATCTCATTATATTTTTTAGTTTCGGTATTCATCAAATACAATTTGACCAAACCACCTTCATTGGTAGAAAAAACAAGTTTAGTTTTGTCTTTAGATAGCGTATAATCTTCAATTTCCCAAGGAATATCTGTTGTGAAATAAGTGATTTTTTTGGTTTTTAAGTTCATCAGTGCTAAACGATTAAACTCATTATCACGATCTGTGATGTAGAAAATCTCATCAGAATTTTTTGCGAACTTGGCACCACCTTGCACAATTTGCTTATCTTTTCTATCAGTGATAGATTCCAATTTTTTAGTCTCGGTGTCAAAAAGATAAATGTGGGATTCATTGGCCGAAATATATTCTCCGATGATGAGTTTTTTACCGTCTTCAGAAATGTCGCTGATTCCCCAGCCGCCACCTTTTACTTCCAAAATCAATTGCGTTTCTGCTGGTTTTAAAGGATTCATGAAATAAATATCGCGGTCGCCTCCATTTTTTTTGGTTGAAGAAAAGTAGAACCCAGAGCCGTCTTTTTTCCAGCGCATTCCACCATTTTGGGATCTTCCGCCATCGGTGAGAAGTGTAGATTCCATGGTTTTTAAATCTAAGCGGAACAATTGACCAAATTCATTTCCACCGATATCTTTGGAATACACTAAATATTTACCTTCGGTTGGCTCATAATCTGCGGAATTCACAGGTTCGTCAAAAAAGGTAATTTGTTTTCGGTTTCCTAAAGGTTGGTTTAAATGATGCAGTTGGTTGGTAGACGCAAATCTGGTTACCATAATCAATTCTTTTCCGTTCGGGTGAATTGCGGTAAAGTTGGCACTTCTGCTTTCCGTATATTTCTTGATTTTCTCGTTTAAACTCTTGGGGATGGCCGGAATATTTTCGGTAATCAGATTTTCATTCGGCACCACAATATCCCCTGTTTTTTGTGAAAATAAAGCAACACCGGCGATAAGAAAAACCGGTAAAAAATAATTGATTTTCATTGGTAATAATTTAAAGGAAAGATAGTAATTTTTCGGAATAAAAAAACCATAAATTTTTGGTGGTCTGTTGGCAAAAATTTAAAGTAACCAGACTTTGCAACCTTGCAGAAGAAAAAATAGGCAAACGCAGGACTATTGAAAACGCGATTTCACAAAGGCAATTCCATTATTATAAAAAAGATCTTCAACGAAAGTATCTATATTCAGGTCTTTGGACCAGGATTGTGCCTCATCGATGGAATCTAAAAAATAAGAAAAATTCATTCGTACATAACTTTTCAAGTTAACCATCTTATCAACGGTAGAAATATTAAGAAAAGGATTAATAAGCCCGTCAAAGTCACTTCCAACGGTAATCTGCTTTTGCGCTTTTTTAAGGTCGATTCCGTAGGCTTTGCAGACTTTAAAATAATGAAATAAATGATTTAAAAAATGATCGTAAAAATATTCATCCCGTTGTGGAATTGAATGTTCTGTTAATTCCTCTAGTTCTGCCAGTGTCAAACAATTATCATCATTAATTTTTTTTCCAATATCTTGATTTTTAATTCCTAAAGCAAGCCACTCTGTTTTAGAGAAATATTCTTTGTCAACAATTCTGTCACCCATGGCATTTTGTCCGGTAGGATTTTCATCATAGCGATCAACGTATCCTAAAATTCTACGATCCAGCGAAATACCAATGACCCCATTATTTTTTACAATCCAGGCAATTTCTTCATCAAATAAGTTAATGGTTGATAAATTAAAAGTAGGGAATCCTGGTTTTCGGGGATTATTTTCAGGAAAAAAAGGTTTGGTATGTTCTACATAAATGGCACCCGACACCGTTTTTTTGACTTGCATATAACCTGGCCAATTTTTAAAATTCGTTCCAATGAATCCTGCATGGGTGCACACCAAAGGTTGTTTGTTTTTAAATTTCCCAGCCTCCATTTCCGCCATGATGTCTTTTCTCGATTGGTAACTCATGTGTTTTACATCAACGCAAATTTTACGATCAAATAGACCTTGAACAACCTTTCTACCCTCATTTTCAAAACCATTTCCGGTGGGTAAGAAATCCGTTGAATTAGAAAGCTGCATTCCAAAAGCGTGATTACACAGACTCGACTGCTGTAAATGGGTGATGTTAACTGCAAGAACCTTTACTTTTGCCAGAACCTTGTCTATATTTTTTAGAATAGAATCTGGATTATACCGATGATTGGCATCGCAATAATTGTTTTCATCGACCAAAGAATGGCAACCTTCAATAATAAAAAACACATTGACTTTATTTTTTGGAAGTCCGATTTTGAAACTGTCTTTCGTTAAAATATTGAAAGATCGGGACGCTTCGATATAAGGTTGCAATGTTCGATTCATCAGGAAATCACTGAATGCTTTGTACTGATTTTGCTCTATTTTTTCTAACAGATTTTTAGAAAGTTTGTAGCGCGAACTCGCCTTTAAATAAGGAATTAACGGAATCACTGCTTTTGCAACATAACGTTCGGGACTGTAAAGAACCGCGCCAACGACCACTTCTTCATTGAACTGTGCGAGTTGGGATTGGTGGAGTTGGGACTCAATGATATTGGGTAAATCTGAAAGAAATTTCGGAATAAAAGCGACATCATTTTTATAAATCAGGGAATCGATGTTCGGCGAATCGTTGAATAACTGCTTTAAAATCGGATGGCAATGAAAATCAAAAAATCTCATGGCATTGTGTTTTTAGTTTACACAAATGTAGGAAATGTTGATTTTAGATATTTATTCTTAATGTTAAAATATTGGAAACCAAATTCTTGAAGATGAGGCTTACAAATATGAGACATCGCGTTGGTATTATCTTGACCACGAAAGGATTCGTGCGGCAGCGGTGAACTCAAAGTCGCAGACTTTGCGCAGCAGAATCTTTCACGTTGCCCAATCAATTTCTAATTGTTCAAGTTTTGTTTTTTCTTTTAAACCGTGATTATGTAATATAAAATGGTCTGTGTTGAAATTACAAACTAATGCTTCAACAACTGTTCGTCTGTTTTCAATACTACCGCCATTATGATAAAAATGATCTTTTGTAACTACATTGAATTTACTCCAATACTTTTCGATCATTTCATTTTGTCGCCAATCGTTATGATGCCACGTTGAAAGTATAAATTTCGCTTTTGTTTCACTCAATAAGTTGAATAATAGTTCTTCGTCTTCCTCTGTCCAACCATTAAAGTAGTCAACGTGCCTGCCGTAGTACGGTGGGTCGCAATACATAATATCATTCTCGGTTGCCAATGGAATAATTTCGGCAAACGATTTATTATGAAAAGTCCAATCTGGTTCAACTTGAATAATTTGCGAAACACTAGAAACTTGATTTGTAATTTTGGTTACATAAGCTTGTGCAAATCGTTCAGGTTTTTTACAAAAAGGTATATTCCAATGTCCTTTTTTATTAAATCGCATCATTCCGTTAAAACCAGCCCGGGAAAGGAAAATAAAATCATAAGGTGAAAACTCTCCTGAGTTAAAGCGTGAACGAACTTTTAAATAATGTTCATATCCATTATTTCCTGCTTTACTTAAAAGTGCACCCTCTTGCTCAAGATATTGTTTCATCAAAGGTGCTGTAATTTTCTTTTGCTGAATACCTTTGTAGAAATTAATAATATGAGGATTTGTATCGTTTAAAATTGCTTTTTTGTAACCCGAATTAAAAGCCACAACACCAGTACCTAAAAATGGTTCTATCCATCTTCCATGAACTTTTGGAGCAAGATCCATAATCCAAGGAACGAGCTTTGTTTTTATGCCTTGACTTTTTATGGGTGGAACAATTACTTTCATTTTGCCTCTTTTTTATAAGTTGTTCTTGTTACAATTTTGTCCCATAAATCTTTTCTACCCTTAAATTCTAAAAAGTCTTTAAGAGTCGTAATTTTTGTTGGCTTACCATCTTTTACCATTGTTGCAGAGCCGTGATTTATCCAATATTCGTCAAACCATTCTTCGCCTAATTGGCTGAAAATCCCGTTCTCGTTTCTTAAATCATCAATGCTTAAAGTCGAGCCAATATTCGCAGTATTTCCAGAGCCTTGTTTGTCGCTGGCAATTTTCCATTTTTCTGCTACAAAAAAATCAAAATCTTTAATTACTGAAGTGATTGATTTTAGGTTATCAACTGTTGTAACTTCTCTATCACCTACTTTTTTATTAGGTGTTTCGTAATCTTCTTGGAGGTTTTGAACTTGAAATATTTCTGTTTCAGAAACATCCTCTGTCATATCAGTTCTTGTGTAAATTACACCTAAACAAAAATGTGCTAAATATTGGTTGTAAGGGAATTGTATGTTTTTCTTTTTATCTCTTTCTTTAAAGTAACTTCCGTGACTTCCCAAAGTAAAACTCGAAATTCCATTTTTCTTACGATAAGTTGTTTTTAAATCAACTGCAAATTTTACATGTTCGTTTTTTTTATGAATAAAAGTAAGGTCTGGATAATAGTTTTGATGCTCGGTCAGAATAATATTGTATGAGTTTTCTTCTGCAAATTGTAAAATCTGCGGAAAAATATGTATTTCAAGGATTTTTGAAACAATTTTCGTGTCTGATGAAAAAATGGTGTAAATATTCTTATAAACGTCAATAAATCCTTTTACAGACCAATCACCGTTTTCTGTGGAAACGTATTTTTCGAGTTTTTTTGTAAAGATGTTTAGTGCCTTTTTGAACTCTTTTTTATATTTATTTTTTTTCTTTTAACTGCATAAAGCGAAGTTACAATTTTAATCTTGTTCAGCTTGTTGATAAATTCTTTTTTGTCTGATGCAGATACTTAATCGTTGCTTATAAAATTAGGCGTAAATCTAAAACACCTATAAGTTCCCCAAATTAAAAATAGTCTTGTAAAGTCACCCACGCCGCAACCCGACTTGAGTGGAGCTCTTTTTGCGCAGCGCAGCGGAGCAAAAAAGCGGGAACGGAAGGCGGATCATGTTGCCCCAATAAAAACGAGGTTTGCTACGCTAATTTTAATAAATCGCAGGAAATTTCCCCGGATCAATCTCATGAAAAAGTGCATAAATTTTCTCTATCATATCATCAACACTTGGTTTACTGAAATAATCACCATCGCTCGCATACGGCGGCCGGTGGTTTTCGGCAGAAATGGTCAAGGGATCAGAGTCTAAAAATCTGAAGGCTTTTTGTTTTTCTAAAATTTGTTGCAGAATAAAGGCAGACGCTCCGCCTTCTACATCTTCATCGATGACAACCAAGCGATTGGTTTTTTTGACACTTTCCGCGATTTCATGGCTCAAATCAAAAGGGATTAAAGACTGAATATCGATTACTTCCGCAGAAATACCAATTTTTTCTAATTCCAGAGCGGCTTCCATTACCAATCTCCAGGTAGAACCATAGGTGACTAAAGTTACATCCCTTCCTTCTTTGGTTATTTCAATTTTACCCACTGGCACGGTGAATTCTCCTATATTATCTGGTTGCTTTTCTTTTAGTCGGTAACCATTTAAACATTCGATAATCAAGGCGGGTTCATCCGCTTGAAGCATTGTGTTATAGAAGCCGGCCGCTTTGGTTAAATTACGGGGAACGAGCACCAAAATACCTTTGGATAAGTTAAGAATACCGGCCATTGGTGAACCTGAATGCCAGATTCCTTCTAACCGGTGACCACGTGTTCTGATGATTAACGGTGCTTTTTGACCACCGCGAGTTCGGTATTGCACCGTTGCTAAATCGTCGCTCATTCCTTGCAAACAGTATAAAATATAATCGAGATATTGTATTTCGGCGATCGGTCGTAAACCCCTCATAGCCATCCCAATTCCTTGTCCGAGAATGGTGGCTTCGCGAATTCCGGTGTCGGCAATTCTTAGGGCACCATATTTTTCCTGAAGCCCTTCCAGACCTTGGTTCACATCGCCGATGTTACCGGCATCTTCACCAAAGATCAACGTTTCAGGATATTTTTCAAAAATTTTATCAAAATTATTTCGGACTACTACTCTACCGTCCAGGACTTCTGAGAACTCAGAATATACCGGAGCTACTTCTTTAACATTGGTTGCTTTCCATTCGGATTGCGAATATAAATGGGAGGAATAATTATCTTTTTCAATAGCGAAGACTTCTTCAAATTTCTTTAGAAGGCTTTGTCTTTCTGTAGTTTGATTGGTTCTGGTCAACAATAAAGATTTTCTCACCAGATGGAAAACATCTTTTTTAGCGATAGAAATTACGGCTTTAAATTGATCTAGTTCTGTTGCAACTTCTTGGTTTTGTGATTTTAAATCCTCCACCAACGGAAGTACAACTTCTTTTAAATCTTGAATGGTTTTTTGGTAGTTTTCCCAAGATTTTTTTTGACCTTCTTTTACAAATTTTTTGGCTTCTGACTCTATTTTTTCCAAGTCTTTAGCCGAGGCTAATTCTTGTTCCTGTCCATCAATTTCAATGGAATAATCCAAAATCCATTCTTTAAATTTCAGCAAACCATCAAACTCGTCTTCCCATTTTAGGCGCTTTTCATTTTTATACCGCTCGTGCGAACCTGAGGTTGAATGACCTTGTGGTTGCGTAACTTCGATAACATGAACAACGACCGGAACGCATTCTGTTCGCGCAAAATGCTCTGCTTTGGCGTAGGCATCTAAAAGTGAGGGGTAATCCCAGGCCTTTACCTGAATAATTTCGCAACCTTGACTTTCACCTTCTTTTCTCTGGAAACCTGATAGCATTTCTGCGATATCGGCTTTTGCTCTTTGATCCTGAGTAGGCACAGAAATCCCGTACCCATCATCCCAAATGGAAGTAATCATAGGAACCTGCAACGCACAAGCTGCATTTAAAGTTTCCCAAAAATGTCCTTCAGCGGTGGAGGCATCTCCGATCGTTCCGAAGGCAACCTCAGTTCCGTTGTTTGAAAATTTCTCTGAACCTTCAAATGAAACGGTTTTGTACACTTTGGAAGCCAGGGCCAAGCCTAATAATCTAGGCATTTGTCCGGCTGTGGGAGAAATATCCGAAGAAATATTTTTTTGTTTGGTTAAATCTTTCCAGCTGCCATCTTCATTTAGACTTCTGGTGGCATAATGCCCGTTCATTTGTCTTCCAGCAGAAGCTGGTTCACGCTCAATATTGGTATCTGCATACAGTTGTGCAAAAAAACTTTCTACAGTTACGGCATCAATTGCTAAAGCAAAAGTTTGGTCGCGATAATAGCCTGAACGGAAATCTCCATCTTTGAAAACCTTAGCCATGGCTAATTGCGGCAATTCTTTACCATCGCCAAAGATGCCAAATTTTGCTTTACCGGTCAACACTTCTCTTCTTCCGAGGTAAGACATTTCTCTTGAAATCCTCCCCAGCTTATAATCTTCTAAAATTTGATTTTTAAAATCCTGAAAAGAAATTTGTTGTGTTTCAATATAAGTGGTTTCCATAAAAGCTGAATTTTTACAAAGATAAATAATAGAATTGAATCTTTAAAATCCTAAAATTTATTTTTTGATAATATTCCATTTTTTTTGGCAGTTTTTTATAAATTTGATAAAATTAATTTTCTAAAGAAAACACAATATTACGATGTGATAATTACTCCTCTTATCTTCTATTCATCATTTGTCATAATTCGATTTGGTGAAGCATGCCTTACTTAGCTGCAATTTACAGAAGCAACTAATTGTACATTTATTGATGAAATTAAAATTTTTACAACGTTCTACCAATACATATTCGGATTATCATCGTTTATTGCTATTGGAATTATAAAAGTAATTATTGAAAAATATACTAATCAATAGGTAATAGTATGTTTTTAGTATTTAAAATTAAAAACAGACTAAAAATAGTATTAACAAACCAAAAGAGATTCACTCATTCCACTCAAAAATCATAACTTTGTGATAAAGTAAAAAGTATATGGAAACGAAGAAAGAATTTTTTCTCGAGTGTTATCAACTCGGCATTATCAAGTTTGGCAGGTTTACCCTAAAATCGGGAATTGAAAGCCCTTTTTATGTGGATTTACGTCCACTGGCCTCTGATCCTAAAATCCTGAAAAAGCTGGCCAATTATATGCTGGATATGCTTCCTCTGGATAACTTCGACTTGATTTGCGGTGTTCCCTACGCGGCACTACCTATGGCGACTGCCATGTCCCTGGAAAGCTACTTGCCCCTTATCATCAAACGAAAAGAAGCCAAACAATACGGCACCAAAAAAATTCTGGAAGGCATCTATACTTCCGGCCAAAACTGCTTGTTGGTAGAAGATGTAGTCACCTCGGGAGCTTCCCTACTCGAAACCATTCCGGAGATTGAAAACGAAGGAATTACCGTTTCTGACATTGTGGTTGTTTTGGACCGACAGCAAGGCGGCAAAGAAATTCTGGAGCAAAAGGGATTCCGCGTGCATACCCTCTTTACGATTTCTGAAGTATGCGCCATGTTGAAAGAAGAAGGACACCTTGCCGATGATGAAGTAGAACGCATCAATGATTTTCTAGCCGGGAATGTGGTGAAGTTCAAAGAAGAAAAAAGAATTTCTTATGAGGATAAATTGGCACTTTGCGAGCACTCGGTGGCACAAAAATTATTAGAAATTGCTCTGGAGAAAAGATCAAACCTCATTGTCTCTGCAGATGTAACCTCAACACCTGAGTTATTGGCCCTGGCAGAAAAAGTAGGTCCGCATATCGTAGCGCTCAAAATGCATATGGATATTTTGATGGATTTTGATGCAGACAAAACGATATTACCTTTAAAAGATTTAGCAACCAAATACAATTTCCTGTTGATGGAAGACCGTAAATTTGCAGACATCGGAAACACCCAAGAATTGCAGTTTTCATATGGAATTTATAAAATTTCGAACTGGGCAGATTTTGTAACGGCGCAAGTAATTGCGGGCTATGAATCGCTCGATTGTTTCAGAAATGTAGGCGTAGTTGCCATCATAGGCATGTCTTCTAAAGGAACGCTGACTACAGCAGACTATCGGGAAGAAGCAACCAATATCGCTTTATCCCATCCCAACGTTTTCGGCGGTGTTTCTCAATATAAAATTCCAAATGAGCTGCTTCTGTTCACCCCCGGCATTAATCTGGCGGAAACAGGTGATGGCAAAGGCCAACAGTATAATACGCCGGAGCATGCCTTCTCACAACTAGAATCAGATTTCATTATCGTGGGGCGTGGCATTTACAAAGCAGATGATGCTGAAAAAGCGGCCCTGAATTATAGAATAGCAGGTTGGAATGCCTACGAAGCAAGTTTGTAAATTTCTTCAATTCAATAAAATAAGCGCTCGCAGATTAGGCAGATCATCCAGGTACACCCTCTTGAAAATCGTAATCATTTAAGCTGCAAAATATATTGATTTTCAGTTGCTGATTGTTCTCGTAATTTTTCACGTAAAGAAAACTTTAGATAAACCAAAAGCCTCTAAAACTTCTTACTCTTAATTTGAGTAAATTTTGTTTGTTCCATCATTTTAGGTAATAAGAATTAAGGTAATGGGTTTTTATCAATGGGTTCAGAAATTTGTAAATTGATTTTGGTTAAGGTTTTTAAGAGCAATTGCTTAAAAATCTTACTGGTAAAATGTTGTAAATTATATATTTGTAAATCTAAACAGGCTCTAAACTTTGTCTAATTTAATCTTATTATTTCTCTGTTTATTTCTGGGATTTTTTCTTCGGAAAACAAAACTGTTTCCAGAAAACGGACATCTTGCCTTAAATTCTTTTGTGATTAATATTTCACTATCGGCCTTGTCACTATATTATATTCCGAAAATCGTGTTAAACTTTCAAGTGATTTTTCCGGTGATGGTTCCTTGGCTGAATGTGATCTTAGCCTTTGTCTTTTTTAGTTTTTGGGGTAAAATCAGGAACTGGTCGAAAGCCGTAATTGGAGCCTTAATTCTTTGTGCAGGTTTCGGAAACACCTCTTTTGTAGGAATTCCGGTAATTCAGTCTTTGTATGGCGAAAGCGGTTTAGAAACCGTGATGCTGGTTGATCAACCGGGTTCTTTTGTAGCACTTTCCACCTTGGGAATTACGCTTGCTAATTTTTATTCAGGCGAAAAAAATTCGGTTACAGAAATTCTAAAAAAGATTTTGAAATTCCCACCATTTGTTGCCTTCTCGGTTGCAGTGGTATTGAACATATTTAACATTGACGTACCCTTCGTCATTGACGATGTTTTTGCAAAACTCGGCGCCACCACGGTTCCCCTGGCCTTGGTTTCGGTTGGCAGCCAGCTGAAATGGCAAAAATTAGAACACGATGCCAAGCCTTTGTTTTGGGCATTGCTGTTCAAACTGATTGTATTCCCCACCTTTATATTCGTATTGTTTTTTCTGGTATTAAAACAAAGAGGAACCATGATTGAGATCGCTTTTTTAGAATCTGCCATGGGTCCTATGGTGACTGCGGTGATTATCGCTTCAGCACATCGCTTGGAACCTAAATTGTGCAATCTAATTCTGGGTATAGGTATTCCGCTATCGTTGGTGACTTTGGCGGTTTGGTACCTGATTTTGCACTATTCAGGAATGATGGCGAATTAAAAAGCTTCGATTTATTTTTAAGAAAAATACCTTTCTTATCCTGGCTCAAGACCCATCAATTTAAAGATTCGTAAATTTGTTGCTTTAAAAAATACATTATGAAAGTAGATATTTGGAGCGACATCCGTTGCCCGTTTTGTTATGTTGGAAAAAAGAATTTTGAAAAAGCTTTGGACCAGTTTCCCCATAAAGATAAAGTTGAAGTAACTTGGCACAGCTTTCAACTGGATCCCGACTTGAAAACACAACCGGAAAAAAATTCGCTAGAATATTTTGCTGAAGCAAAAAGAGTTTCCCCAGAACAAGCCAAAGAAATGCATGACCACGTTTCTAAGGCAGGAAAAGAAGCGGGTATCAACTTTAATTTTGAGCATCAAAAAATTGCCAATTCTTACCGCGCGCACCTTTTACTGCAATTGGCTGCAACAAAAAACCTTGCCAATGAAGCAGAGGAAGCTTTGTTTAAAGCCCAGCTGGTCGATGGTAAAAATATTGATGATGAAGCCACTTTAATTGAAATTGGAAAATCAATTTCTTTGACGGAAACCGACATCAAACAGGCTTTGCAATCTGATGATTTCGGTATGGAAGTTACGCGTGATATGATGTTGGCGCGACAAATGGGCATCAGCGGGGTACCATTTTTTGTGATTAATGATAAATATGGCGTCTCGGGTGCACAACCAACAACCGCTTTTAGCGAGGTTTTAGAAAATTCATGGAAAGAGTTTTCGGCCGGAGATAAAGGTTTGCAAATTATTCATGGCGGCGAAAGTTGCGATGTTGACGGTAACTGCGATTAAAAAAGTTCCACGCGACAAAAGATCACTTCCGGAATATTTATTTCGGAAGTTTTTTTTATCTTTAATGAAATGCGAATTGTGAAATTAAAATAATCTTAATTTTCATTAAATCTAAAAGATATGAGCAGAGGATTTGTAAAAGAAGACGACCAGGAAGACATTCCATTAGTACCACCCAGGGCCGATTTACCAAGTGGAACTGATAATTTCGTGACTCAAATTGGATTAAATTTGTTATTGGAAGAAAAAGAAGAATTATTACGTGAACAGGAAAATCTGGATTCTTCACAAGAAAAAGAGTATCGTATCTCCTTTAATCACCTCAACGCAAAACTTCAATTGCTCACTGAAAGAATCACCTCGGCAAAAGTGGTCGATTCTAAAAAACTCCCACAAGATGAAATTCATTTTGGCGCCACGGTGACCTTTAAAAATGTAGAAAACAATTCAACGCAAACTTTTCAATTAGTCGGTGTGGATGAAGCCAATATTGCTCAAAAAAAACTGTCTTTTACAACGCCTTTGGCAAAAGCGCTGCTTCATAAAAAAGCAGGTGACCACGGCATCTTAGATTTAGGAGCCAAGCGTAGTACTTTTAAAATTTTGAAGATTGAATATTAAGAGAATAAAGCTCATTTTTCTGTTAAGATAATTAGCTCTTAGAATTACTGTAAACGGCGAAATCTTTTAATGACCGTTGGTTTAAAAGTATATTTTGCAGTAATGGTTTCCGGTGCGTTTACATCGAGTTCATACCAAGGGGAAAATTGTAGATTTTTATGGTTCACTAAAATATGAATATCCTGTGCCGGCATAAAACTCTCGGCTAACAAATACAATTTTTTGCCCGCTGTATTTCTCGCCACACCGACGATAATCACCGAGTGGCCTGGACTTCCGGGTTTTATTAAAAAGTCACCAGGCTTGATGTCTGCATTATTTTGAACGGCCACCGATTCCCGATCCAAGGAAATCGTACCCGCGTATCTGAAAATAAGTTGTAAATAATTTTGAAAGTTTTCATAAGAATCATCAACTTTTCCAGTGTCTACAAACCGTACTTTTTTCTTGAGTTCTTGCGTTCGGAGTCCGTTTTTATAATCCTTCCAGGACAGGAATTGCGCACTTGTAAATTCAAAACCAATCTCGTCAAACCGTTGATGAAGCCAAAGATATTCTGCGTACAGGCGAATCCAGGCATCTGCACATTGCTGTAGGTCTTTGTTGCCAACGCTAATTCTTAAAATTGCACTATGGTGCTGTTGCTGTTCGATGAGCGTTCCGGAGAAATCTCTCACCGGAAAATGAGATGGGTGAAGCGGAAAATTGCTGAGGAATTCGCTAAAGCTTCCAGGTGGTTGATTCACCCACGAAAAACCTTTTGGCGGTACAAAGCGTGCGCGAATGGTGGATTTGGAGGTATCGATCACCAATGGCAGCGTGGTCTCAATCACTTGCGAGTATATCTTTGGAAAAGATAAAAACAACAGTATGACGCTTAGTCGTCTCAAGTGGCATTATTTTTATAGGGTTTATCAAAATTACTTATTATTTCTAAATACTGAAAAATAACACTAATTTTTAAAAAACATCGTTATATTTGAGCTACGTTTGACCATGAAAAGATATTCCACCGCCCTTTTATTTCTTTTACTCTATGTTGGGATTTCTGCTCAGCAGGATTCTATTCACATCACTGCGAAAATAACTGAAAATAATAATGTTATTTCAGTTCAGCAGGAAATTATTTACTACAATAAGAGCACGCAACCTTTAGAAAAAATAAAACTCTTTAATTGGGTTGCCGCTTATAAAAACAGAAAAACGCCGCTTCTTGTACGCAGCATTCAAGATCGCAGCAACGATATGTATTTTGCCAAGCGCAAAGAATTAGGCGATACCGACGAATTACAAATTAAAATTAATGACTCTGACTGGGAATATATCTCTGGCAATGTTGAAAATATTTATTTTCCACTGTATGAGACCTTAGCACCTGGAAAACAAGTTAAAATTTCTTTACGATATCAACTCCATCTTCCCGACCAGAAATTTACCACGTATGGAATGGGCAAAGAACAGCTCTCACTAAAGTATTTTTTCATTGTTCCTGATGGGTTTGAGGATGAAAATCAAACGCCCAAATACTATTTAAATATTGAAGAAAACCAAAGTCCAGGAAATTACTGGAAAGTTCAGTTCGACTTACCTCCGGCGTATTTTGCAGAAAGCAACTTAGAAAAAACGCAATACAACACCTTTGAAGGAACCCTCAATAAAGATCCCGAATTTTTTATTTCT
This sequence comes from Kaistella yonginensis, assembly GCF_030409525.1. Classification (GTDB taxonomy): domain Bacteria; phylum Bacteroidota; class Bacteroidia; order Flavobacteriales; family Weeksellaceae; genus Kaistella; species Kaistella yonginensis. The sequence continues at coordinate 199,289 of NZ_JAUFQB010000007.1, forward strand.
AAAAATAAAGGAACACAGATGCTGACGCAAATCGACGGTGAAAACATTGCAATCAATTTTGCTTATCCTTTGAGCTTTGCAGAAAAACAAAGTCTCGAGTTTTATCTCCCTTTGCAACTTCACTTTATTAAAAATAAAATTGGCAAGCTACCCACTAAAATTTTCATCACTGAAAAATTTAAAAACGATGAAAACTTCACCGGTATTGATGACTTAAAATTCTGGAAATTTCAATATCAACTCTTTGAAAATCATGAACAAACCGACCTTCATTATTTTAGTATTCTAGCAAAAGCAATTGTTCAAAGGGCGGCTATATTCGAAAAAAGCAGCGATCATTGGTTGATGAATGGTTTAAAAACTTATCTCGAAATCGAGTATATCAACCGGTATTACAACGATCGAAAACTCTTAGGCGATTTACCAGACCACCTGAAGTTATTTGGGCTAAAACCGTTGAAATTATTCCAACTTTCAAAATTGCAGCTTCGCGAAAGATATGGTCTTGCATATCAATATATTGTGACCCAAAATTTAGATCAAAAGATCAGTGAGCCTTTTGAAAACCTCAGTAACTTCAATGCTACAGCCATCAGCCACTTTGAAACGGGAAGTCTCTTTTCTTTTATCGCAGACAAGATGGGTCAGGAAAAATTCGATGATTTTCTCATTCATTATCTGGCTCAGTATGCCGAAAAACCGGTGGATCAAAAGGTATTTTTAGAGGAGCTTTCAGTGGCTTCCGCCTACTCTTCCGACTTTTTAGAACCTTTTATTCAACAAAAGAACAGGGTCAACTTTAAGTTGAAAAGATATAAAAAATTGGGTGATGATTTTCAAGTTAAAGTAGTTAAAAATACGGCGCAAACCATTCCATTTAAAATTGAAACCGAAGAAAAATCTGGAAAAAAACAGACGTTTTGGTTTGACACAGATGACTCTCAAAAAGTAGTGCCCTACACTATTCCTCAAGCACAGGCCGATAAAATCATTATTAATGATGGTTATATTTTCCCAGAAAAAAACTTTCGAGATAATTATTTATATACCAAAGGCTTTTTTGCCAATACCAAAAAAATCAAGTTCAAGGTTTTTAAAGACATCCCGAATCCCGAATACAATGAAATATATGTGAATCCGCGTTTGAACTTTAACGCCTATGATAAAGTTTTGTTTGGAATTAACTTTAAAAATGCCTCCCTGTTTGACCGCAAGTTTCAATATTCCTTCACCCCGTATTTCAGTTCAGGTACAGGACAATTGGCAGGATCTGGTGGGATTTCCTATTCGTTTCAACCAGCCAACAGCTTTTACCGAAGTTTAGACTTTGGCGTTTCTACCTCCCACTTCCATTATGATTTTGACTTGACTTACCGAAAAATTGGCGCGTATGTCGGGATGAATTTTGCAAAAAACCCACGGACGGATATTGGCAGATCCCTTGCCTTTTCCTACAATTATTTAGACAAAGAGCTGGCACCACTAAAAGCACAAAGCGAATATGGTAAATATAATTTATGGAATCTGGGGTACGGTTTTTCTGATCGAACTTTAATTCATGAAAAATCATACAGCGCTAATTTCCAATGGATGGAAGATTTTCAAAAAATATCAAGTGAGTTTTCTTATCGATGGGAATATGCAAAAGATAAAAAGCTGAGCATGCGCGTTTTCGGCGGGTACTTCCTGACCAATACTACCAAAAACAACCTTTTTAATTATGGTATTTCGCGGGTTTCTAATTATGCTTTTTCGTATGGTTTGTTGGGACAAAGTGCTACCTCTGGACTGTTTGCGCAACAGTTAATCATTGCCGAGGGTGGTTTTAAATCCTATTTGGGTACCACTGCGAATAAGTGGATTACCTCGGTGAATGTAGATTCTCATGTGTGGCGTTGGTTCAATATGTATGCGGATGCCGGTGTTTATAAAAATAAAAATAAAAATAAAAGCGCAGAATTTATTTGGGATTCTGGCATCAAGGTAAAAGTAATTCCCGATTTTCTAGAAGTCTATTTTCCCGTTCAAAGTTCGTTGGGCTTCGAACCTTCATTTAAAGATTACGGAAAAAGAATACGGTTTACCCTGGTTCTGAATTTCAATGCTATTACCAGTTATTTTAGAAGAGGTTGGTTTTAGAAAACAGTTCCAAAGTCCTTTAAAACTTTTTAAAAACGAAGCAGTTATATTTTTATCATTTAACCATTAAGAATCCATTAAGCAGCTAAGAAGATTAATATTTCCTCTGGAAATTAGATCGTGTAAAAAATTTCAACCCATAAAAAAAAGCGACTCCAAATTGGAGCCGCTTTCAATTTTATAAATAATAAAACTATAATTAGTTCTTCATTACTTTTCTGCTCACTTTTGCAGAACCGTTATCTACGGTTACAATGTACATTCCTTTTGTTAAAGAAGAAGTGTTGATTGATTCACCACTGTTAATTCTGTTTGAACTCACCAATTTTCCTTCAGCCGTGTAGATGTTTACCGTTGCTCTTGCTGGAAGAATTACGGTCAAAGCATCTTTAACATTGGTATTCATTTTAATGGCTTTGTCAAAAGAAGTAACATCGGTAACTGCCATTGTCGCTTTATCCATTAAAGAGAAATCATCAAACTGAGCTACGGTTGCATTATTGTAAGCTCTTACGGCTACATCAAGATTGGTAGCACCAGTACCAGCAGGCATTTCTGCAGTATGTTTAGTCCATACTGCTGCAGATGGCAAATATCCGTTGTTGGTACGGAAAGCATCTGTATCAGCATTTGCTGTCGTGTAAACTGGTACTCCTGCTGCGGTTTTGTAAACGCTCCATAATCTGGTATCTGTATCATCACCGGCAGATTTATACCAAAAAGAAATTACGTAGGTTTTACCATCGGTTACAGGAACATTTTGGAAGAAACCGGTTGTTGCAGTTGCCCCAGGATATCCTGCAGACTGCGTTCCAGAATGAACATCGCTTGTAGAAATTACAGGAGCAGTGTAAGAACCTGTAGGACCAGAAGCCCAAGGTGCTAAACCGGCTTCAAATCCTGGATTTGTTAATAATTCCTGAGAAAATGCCGTTGTACTTATTGCAAGTACGCTTAAAATTGTAAAGATCTTTTTCATTGTATTGAAATTTAAAAATTAATATTCTATTTTGATACTACAAATTTACGAAATTGTTTTTTAGCAAACCCAATTCAAAATATAAATCATGTTTAAAACAAAAGATTACCATTGCTGGCAATCTTTCGTTTTAAAGTAATCTGAGAATTATTTTTTGATAATTTTCTGAGAAATTGTTTTTCCGTTTACGATTGCCGTTACGATATACATTCCTTTTGTTAAAGTTGCAACGTCTAATGAAGTGTTTTCATTAACAGATGCAGTTTTGACAACTTGACCGTTCATGTTCAGAATTTGAATATCAGCTTTTGCAGTGAACATCATGGTATTACCTACAACGGTATTTTTAACCAAGTTCGTTTTGGCTGAATTAACGTCAACCACCGCCATTGTAGGCAAAGAATAAGTTACCGAAATAGATGTAATTCTTAATTGAGCAGATGTAGTATTTGCATTTTGGAAAGTAAGAGAATTTGCCGCTTCTATACCCGAAATTGTATAAGTAGTTCCAGTTAGTGTAGCCGTTTGACTTGTTTGGCCATCAACACTAAATTTAACTAAAGGTGTATTCCCTGAAACTGCATTAATTACCAAATCAGTAATTTTCGCTCCATTAATTGGCAAGAGTGTCATTGAACATCCATTACCATTTGCGGAATAATACAATCGTACATTATTACCACTTGTGAAATAAGTAGGTGGATTTGATGCCTCATTTTTTGCTGCAGTGAAATTGATATTTGAATCAATTGAGCCCGCATTCAAAATCGTAGAATTTGCCCAACCCTGATCACCAAACACATAGTTTACAGTTGTTTGTGCATTAACACTTGCAGCCAAAATTACAGCTGCGAATAAAGAATAGATTTTTTTCATAGTTTGAAAATTTAAATTATTAATAATTATTAGCGCAAAAATAAGAACTATTTTGCTAATTCCCTAATTCCAACATGAATTATATATTAAATATGCAACAACAATTTTAAAAAGACTTTTTCGTTACTTTTACACCATTGTTTCTAAAGCGTTTTGATTAAAAAAATACTATTCTTATTCATTTATGTAACTGCATTAAGCCTATTTAATGCTCAGATTTTTACGTGGCAAAATCCTAATATTTCAAAAGACTCTTTAAAAAAAGATTCCATCCTTACAGCGAAAATTGAAAAAGATATTTTCTCGAAAGACACTTTGGATTTTATCAGAATGCCGAATAAAACCATTATTGATGAAGGTGTTTTGGTTAAAAATACACGGTCTCAAATTCTAGGCGATCTAAATTCTAAAGGTTCTATTATCAGAGGAATCACGTTTGGGAATAATCAGGGACAAAGCGTGCAGAGTTCCATGGATTTGCAGATTACCGGAAAACTCTCGAACGATGTTTCAATTCTGGCTTCGATTTCCGATCATAATCTGCCGATTCAAGCAGATGGTTATACGCAAACGCTTGAGGAATTCGACAAGATTTATCTTCAACTCAATATAAAAGACAACTCGATTTTGCGTGCCGGTCATTTGGATCTAATGGATGAAAAAACCTATTTCGGTCGTTTTCAAAGACGGAGTATGGGTTTGGAATATCAAACACAATTTGGAACAACAAATAAAACCTTTACCAATATTTCTGCTGGTGTAGCCCGAAGCGAATTTCACCGGATCCGGTTTCAAGGGGTCGAAGGTAACCAAGGTCCCTATCGACTCCACGGAAAAAGTGGCGAACAGTTTATTACCATTATTTCCGGATCTGAACAGGTTTTCATCGACGGTATTTTGATGAAACGTGGTGAAAGTCAGGATTACACCATTAATTACAATACAGGCGAAATTACCTTTACCAGTTTCCGGCCGATTTTTAAGCAAAATTATATTACCATTTCGTACAATTATACCAATCGAAATTACTCGCGCTTTTTAGTAACCGGCCGCGTTCAACACGAAAGAGAAAAAGTAAAGTTTGGTTTCAACTGGTTTATGGAAAACGATAATAAAAATGCGCCTCTTTCTTTAAATCTATCCAAAGAAGACGAGCAGATTTTAGCCAATGCCGGAAATGATCAGAATTTGATGTACGCACCCTCAGGAACTGTTTCAGAATATGATGTAAATAAAATCCTCTACCAAATCATTCAAAATCCGCTCGGGAATTATTATGAATTCTCGAATGATCAAACGCAAACTTTATATCAGGTTTCCTTTACCTATTTTGGAGACAATTTGGGAGATTATCGTTTAAAGCAAACCACGAATAACGGACGCGTTTTTGAATATGCAGGTCCAAATGCTGGCGCGTACAAAGCTGTTCGCAAATTGCCATCACCACAAAAATCACAGGTTTTCTCTACCAATGCTGAAGTTCTTTTGACGGAGGGAAAAGTGGGTGCAGACTTTTCCTTAAGTAATTTCGACCTGAATCTCTTTTCTTCTAAAGATTCCAGTGAAAATATCGGCTATGCCGGAAGGGTTTTTGGATATAAAACCTTTAGTAAAAATAACTGGCAAGGAACGCCGAGTTTTGAATATCAACATATCAATTCGCAGTTTCATATTCTAGACCGAATCAATGATGTTGAGTTTTCCAGAGATTTTAATTTAGCGCAGGAGTTTAATCAAATTACCCAAAACCGCTTAATTTTTAGTTTTCTGAATCAATGGAAAAACCGTTCTTTTTTGAATTATAAAATCAATTATTTAGATGAAACAGATTCTTATTCCGGGATAAAAAATGATCTGGATTTCGGCTGGCTAAAAGGAAAATTCAGCACCAATGGAAACTTCTCTTATCTCGATACGAAGTCAACTTTTCAGAATACCAACTTTACAAGAGCTGCCATTGCCACAGAATATGCTGCCAAAAAAGGAAGTTGGGGAATCGGTGCGAGTATGGAGCAGAATTTAAAAAACTTTAATGAAACCAAGGTGCTCGATGTGACGAGTTACCGCTGGAAAGAGGTTTTCGTTCAGAAAAAAGTGGGTGACTCTGCGAGAACTAAACTTTTGGCAAAAATGTATTTGAGAGATAATGATTCCGTAAGAAATAATACCTTGCAAAACAGAAATCAAATTCTGGGTTTTATGGCGGAAAGTCAAATCATTAAAACCGAAAAAACCACTTTATCTGCTCTGCTCCATTATCGAAAATTCTTTGAAAAAACCGATGATTCACAGGCCAAGTTTAATCAGGACTTCATCGTTGGAAATATGACTTATCAGCAACAATTATTCAATAACGGAATCCGTTTGCAGGCTTTTTATGAATTGGGAAATGGCCAAGAAGCGCAACGGGAATTTCAGTATATCAAGGTGACCGACGGACAGGGCGTTTATAAATGGACGGATTATAACGGGGATGGAATTCAACAGTTAGACGAATTTGAAATTGCAGAATATGCAGATTTGGCGCAGTATATCAGGATTTACACGAATACCGTAAATTATATTCCATCCAATAAAAATAAAATGCAGTTGGCTTTGTTCGTCAATCCTTCCGTAATTTTTGATTCTGAAAATCAGTTTCTGAAAAGATGGAACTTTAATCTTTCCATTAATTCTCAAAATTCATATTTGAAAAAAGAAAAGGTTTTTGTTTTGAATCCGTTCGAAAAAAATGAAGATCAGATTCTAAAAAATCAAAATATTCTGGCTTCGGCGCAATTTAATCCTACCGACAAATCGGGCTGGAACGGAAATTACCGTTTTATCGCCAACAATAATTTGATCAATGCGAACTTTAGTAATGAAAAACGAACCCAAGTTTCTCATTTCCTGAATATCGGACATTGGTTTGGGAAAGATTTCCGGATTGATTGGGAAAATTTGGTTCATGCAATTGAAAATTCATCGCAACTTTTTAAGAGCAGGGATTACCAATTGCAAAATTTGGAAACCAAACCTAAAGCAACGTATAAGTTTACAGAAGCGATTCAGTCTGAACTTTCTTTGGCCTTTCGTCAGAAAAAAAGAATTGATGGCGACGAGTTTTTAAAGACGTTCGACCTTACGGGAAGTTTACAATGGGATTGGCGGAAAACTTCGGTTCGCGGCAATTTCTCCTTTATTAAAAATGATTTCATCGGAAATAATTTTTCGATTGTCGGTAACCAAATGCTCGATGGTTTGAAACCGGGGAAAAATCAGGTGTGGTCAGTATTTTTACAACAGGCCTTGAATTCATTTATTCAACTGAACGTAAATTATGAAGGAAGAAATTCTGGTGAACGAACGATTCACATGGGATCAATGCAGGTGAAAGCGAGTTTTTAGAAGTATGAATATTTGGGCACGAATGCACGGATATTTCTAAACTTTTCAATGAAACCTTCAAAAAAACACTCCAAAATTTGAGACAGAAATTGCACAAATTAAAATTTAACCATTAACGTTCATTGAGGAATTAAGAGGATTAAGATTTCCTTCGGAAATTGAACTGCGCAAAAATTTTCTGATTTTTTAGATTAAAAAACAAGTTGAGAATTCAGAATTCACCATTGACCATTAACCATTCACTTTTTCCCCTTGCCTCTTTTTACTTTTTTTTTGGCTCTTCTTAGTCTTCATATATCACATACTTCAATCTGATTTTCTGAAAGTTCTCCAAATCATTTTTCCATGATGATCGGATTTCAGCCGCAGATTTTCCAGCGATGATCTGCTTTCTCAATTCATCAGTTCCCGCTAATTTATCAAAAAACAGATTCTTTAAAAAGAAATCCTGTTGTGGATTTTTATAATCTTTAAATGCTTTTAAAAGCCAGTCTAAATTCAAACTTCGTAAATCTTCCGGATAGTCTGCCAAGTTTTCACCATAACATAATTTCCCGTTTAGAAATGGATCTTTTGCTCCCGCAGAAGGTTTCGGAGTAAACGCATACGGCAAATTTTTTGTCCACGGAGAACCATAGATTTGAAAAGGTACAGGAGTTCCGCGTCCGACGGAAACTTGTGTTCCTTCAAAAAAACATAAACTTGGATAAAGATTGATGGATTGGTCATTCGGCAAGTTTGGCGAGGGTGGTGCCAGCATTTCATACCGTTGTTTTTTATGATAACCTTTCATCGGAATTAAAGTATATTTCACCTGTATACCCTTCTCCAACCATTTTTCACCGTTGACCATTTTTCCATATTCGCCAATGGTCAATCCATAAACTACGGGAATTTGATGCATTCCGACAAAACTTTTCCATTGGTTTTTAAGTACAGGTCCATCAATATATCCATCGTGAGGATTCGGTCGATCGAGAACGATTACTTCCACATTATTTTCAGCGGCGGCCTCCATTACATAAGTCAAAGTAGAAATATAAGTATAGAATCTCACCCCCACATCTTGAATATCAAAAAGAACAATATCAATTCCTTTTAATTGCTCTGGCTTTGGTTTTTTATTCGATCCATATAGAGAAACAATTGGAATTCCCGTTTTGGTATCAATTCCATTTTTCACATGCTCACCGGCATCAGCATCTCCACGGAAACCGTGTTCAGGTGCAAAAATCGATTTTATTTTAATATTATTTTTAACCAAAAAATCAACCAGGAAAGTTTGATCTTTCAGTAAGCCTGTTTGATTGGTGACGATTCCAATCGTTTTGCTTTTTAATAAAGGAAGATACAATTCTGGGCGGTCTGCACCGGTTTCGAAACAGTTTTTATCAAGGTTTTGGGCAAAACTGATTTGGTAAAAACCAAAATAAATTAGCACAATCAGAAGTAAATCTTTATTTTTGAGGCTTAAAATCATACGATTGAATTTTCCGTTATATTTTTCTAAAAAAATTGCATTTTCCAAAGATAATAAAAATAATCTCTCACGGGTTATTGTCTTTATTGGTCGGCTTTCCGTTGCGTTAGGTGTGATTGTTTCGCTCATTACGGTTTCAACTGGGGTGGGTTCCAAAAAAGCGATTAAAGAACGAATGGCTGATTTTTCCGGTCATATTTCGGTAAAATCAAAACAATCCAATAATTCTTATAACTCCTCTATTTTAAGCAATGAAGGACTGGAACTCCCAAAAATAAAGGCGCTGCCCGATGTGGCAACTACCCAAAAGTACGTGGCTGTAAGCGGAATTTTGCGCAACGAGCATAATTTTGCAGGAATTATTTTCAAAGGGGTTGGCAAAGATTTTGACTCCGTTCGATTCCGTAAATTTTTAGTGGCGGGTCGCGCACCAAAAATTTCAGAAAATGGATTTAACAATGGGATTTGTATTTCCCAAAAAATTGCAACCGATCTTCATTTGGGTGTAAGAGACAGTATTGTCGCTATTTTTTCTAAAGAAAATCAAAGTCCGCTTTATCGCAAATTTGAAATCGTAGGCATTTATAAAACCGATATTAAATTGATTGATGACCTGTTCGTAATTGGTGGCATCAATCATGCGCGCAAAATTCAAGGAATGGAAAAGTCTGAAATCGGTGGCATTGATATTTTCCTAAAAAATATTAACAATATTGATGAAGATGCTCCCCTCGTCGAAAAGTTAGTGGGTTATAAAAACTATACCGTGAAAGCGACCGACGAATATCCGCAAATCATGGATTTCATTGCGATTTTCGATACCAATATTGCATTGATTATTACCATTATGCTCATCGTGGTCATTATCAATATCATCATGGTTTTGTTGATTTTAATTATCGAACGAACCAATTCCATCGGAATGTTGAAGACTTTAGGTGCCACCAACGGACAAATCCGAACGATATTCATTAATTATACATTAATGATTATGATTCCGGGCTTACTCTTTGGTAACTTAATTGGATTGGCATTTTTATTTATTCAAAAATATTTTGGCCTTATCACCTTAAATCCAGAAAATTACTATTTAAGTGTGGTTCCCGTTGAAATCAACATCGTGCATATTGTACTCATCTCTTTGGGCATACTCATCGTATCTGGCATTTCCTTGGTTCTTCCCAGTTATTTGATCAGTAAAATATCTCCGGTGAAAGCCATTAAATACAATTAACATTTAAAATTATATCTTTGCAAATTCGTAAATTTCTTATCGATTTTTACGAAATTAATAATGACAAAAACAGCACTTGATTTCATTTAAAAACACACAAATAGATGACGAAAGTGAGCATTAGATTAAAAATACTCTTATGAAATACGCACAAAATATTCTTGAAACCATCGGCAATACGCCGCTCGTAAAACTGAACAAAGTTTTGGGTGATGATTTTCCAGCCTTGGTTTTAGCAAAAGTAGAAACCTTTAATCCGGGCAATTCTGTAAAAGACAGAATGGCTTTGAAAATGATTGAAGACGCAGAAAAAGACGGACGCTTAAAACCGGGAGGAACAATTATCGAAGGGACTTCCGGAAACACGGGAATGGGTTTGGCATTGGCTGCAATCGTAAAAGGATACCAATGTATTTTTGTAACCAACGCCAAACAGTCGAAAGAAAAAAATGACATTTTAAGAGCTGTTGGAGCCGAAGTAATCGTTTGCCCAACCGACGTAACCCCAGATGATCCGAGGTCGTATTACTGCGTTTCAAAGCGATTGGGCGAAGAAGTAGAAAACGGTTGGTATGTGAATCAATATGATAATTTATCAAATCGATTGGCGCATTACGAATCTACTGCCCCAGAAATCTGGGAGCAAACAGCTGGTCAACTAACCCATTTCGTTGCGGGAGCAGGAACAGGCGGTACGATCACCGGCTGCGGAACTTTCTTTAAAGAAAAAAATAAAGAAATTAAAGTGATTGGCGTAGATACCTACGGTTCCATTTTAAAAGAATATCACGAAACGGGTGAATTTCATCCAGACCATGCTCATTCCTACATTACAGAAGGAATTGGCGAAGATATTATTCCCGAAAATTATGATATGTCGGTCATCGATCATTTCGAAAAAGTGACCGATAAAGACGGTGCAATTTATGCAAGAAAACTCGCTAAAGAAGAAGGGATTTTTTGTGGTTACTCTGCCGGAAGTGCGATTGCTGCCTTGATTCAAATGAAAGACCAGTTCACCAAAGATGATGTGATTGTTGTTTTGTTACACGATCACGGTTCGCGTTATGTAGGGAAAATCTACAATGATGAATGGATGAAGGAAATGGGTTGGTTGTAAAAGTTTTAACTTTAATCCTTCAAGGATTTAAAATCCTTGAAGGATTCAGAGAAATTCAGTCAGTTTTTTAGTCAAGTTTCTACGAGAAAATTGCTGAATATTTTGAGTTTGAGAATACAACTTTCCCGATTTCCACTCCTCATATTTTTCAAGGAAGAATGTTTTTAATTCTGATTCATCATCATACGAAAAATGCTTTCCTGCATTGGTTTCTTCTAAAATTTTTTTTACATCACTTTCTTTCGGTCCAAAAGAAACAATTGGCCTGCCTGTAGCTAAATATTCAAAAATTTTACCGGGGATAATTCCTTTTGAACTCTCGTCTGGAAAATTGGTGATTAAGAGTAGATCAGCGTCTTGCATTTCGTTATTCGCTTCAGCATGAGAAAGATAACCTAAATTATTGACGCAATTTTTAAGAGCAGATTGTTCGATTTCTGTCAGGATTTTATGATCAATTCTACCGACCAACTTTAATTGAAAAGTATTTTTAAAATCCTGGTTTTCTAAAATAAGTTCGTTTAAAACCTTCCATAAAACGTCGGGATTTCTAAGTTGTTCTAAAACGCCGATATAACTAAGTGTAAATTTCGAATTTTCAAATTTGAAATTCTCCAATTGTCGGATTTTCAGATTTGCATTTTCATCAAAACCATTGGTAATACAAAACGCATTTGCACCTTTTTTTCTTAAATTTTCAGCATCAGAAAAACTGGTGGCTAAGGTAATATCGGCAGTTTCAAAAACTTGCTTTTCCAGGTTTCTGTGTTTCTGATCCGCAGGTTTGGTGAGTTTCAGATGTTTGTAATAGGAAATTTCCGTCCATGGATCTCGGAAATCGGCCATCCATTTTAGATCAGGAAATTCCATTTTTAATTCCAAACCAATTAAATGCATAGAGTGAGGAGGACCCGTCGTAACAAAAGCCTCAAACTGATTTTCTTTCAAATACTTTTTCAAATATTCAACGGATGGTTTTACCCAAAAAACGCGTGCATCCGGAATGAAGAAATTTCCTCGAACCCAAATTGATAGCTTAGATTTCCAGGATTGATTTTTACCAACATCAAATTGTCCGGCTTTGAATTTTTTATTGTCTTTGCCGAAAAACTCTGCGATTTGATATGGTTCCCAAATCTTGGTTTTAATGATTTCTAAATCATCAGAAACCTCGTTTTCCAGCGTTTCATCAACAATGGGATAGCTTGGATTTTCGGGGACAAAAACAGTCGGATTCCAACCGAATTCAGGTAAATATTTTGTAAATTTCAACCAGCGCTGAACACCTGGCCCACCTGCTGGGGGCCAATAATACGTGATGATTAATATTTTTTTAGTTGGTTTCATTATAAATTTTAACCGCAAAAGAAGCAAAAGATTGATGCGAAAATAGGATATTCAAAAGATGGCAAAATATACATTTTTAGTTAATCATATTGATCAAAGTATTTATTAATGAATGTTTCTTGTCCGAAATGATAAATATTCTTGACATTAAAATTGATCAATATTCCTTTTGGTACTTTTAGTAAATTCATATAATTTAATACTTGTGATTTATGAATATCTATGATTTGATTAACTGCTTTTATTTCTAAGACAATTAAATCTTCAACTGAAAAATCGCATATAAAATCACACTCTAAATTTTTATCTCTATAAAATACCGGAATAACAAACTCCGATTTAAATTGAATATCTCTCATCCTAAATTCTTCTTCTAACGCTTTATGATAAACAATTTCTGCTATACCCGCACCTAAAATTTTATGCACCTCAATGCAGACTCCGTTAGTTTTATAAGTTAAATCGGTGATAAATTTTTGTGTTATCATCAATGCTAAATTACAATTTTGCAATCTTTTGATTTACTTAAAAAGCCACGTTTCTTTTGTCTCTTTTTTGGGTAGAAAATTAAAAGCATGAAAATCCCACAAACGTTTTGCACCTGATGAGTTTCTTACACAGCCAAATTTTTCCTGTCTTTTTCGCGGTATAAAAAATAAATTCCCAAGCCACTCAACAACAAAAACAATCCAAAGGCGATCATTGAAATAATTTTTCCTTGGGCGATCACCTTTGGAGCAAAAATCATTTTAATGCTATGTTTTCCGGCCGGAACGTATACTGCTCTTAACAAATAATTTGCTTTAATGTAGGGAACTTCGACCTCATCAACGTACATTTTCCAACCTTTGGGATAATAGATTTCTGAAAACACTGCCAATTGTGGCGTCTTTGATTCGGAGGTAAACTCTAGTTCGTCTGCCTTATATTTTTTTAAATCTAAAAAAGCAGTTGAATCTTGTTTCAAGGGTTTTTCCACAAAATATTTTTGATCTTCTTTGGCAATTACGGCCACTTTTTTATTGTTGACAATTGCGATTTGATCCAGTTCTTCGTTGGGCGTGTTTACAAATTTGAGCTCAGAAACAAACCAGGCATTTCCATTTGCATCAGCATTGGTCAACCCTTCTGGCTTATCAGGAGATCCGAAGATCATATATTTTGTATTCAGCAAATTCAGAATTCGCGGAACTTTTACCGTATCCATTTTACCAAAATATTCATTGATCAGATCATCATATCTTCTTAATTTCACCGCATGATAACCGCCAACCGAGGATTTAAAAAAAGAGGTATTGGTTTCGTTAAACGCACCTAAAACCTGATTGTAAATTCGGTAATGGCCTTTGTCTTTTTCTGCGATGGTTTCCAATGTTTTGTTCATATTGGTATTATCCAAAAGTGATTTTAGATTGGTGTTATCGCCTACTTTCTGCATCAACAGTTCTGAATTTTCTGTTTGGAAAGGATTTTCAGTAAAAGCTTTATCAATGAAATTATCATTGTTTAAATACCTTTTATTAACACTCCATAAATCAAAGAAACTCACCAAACCAATGATGATGATTGCTGTGTTTTGCGTGACTTTATTCTTTAAACTCAAAAATAAAACCCCAGCCGTAATGGTGACAAAAGCAATGGCCTTCATGGCATCGATGCTGAACATTTTATATCGCTGCTCCACTAGAAAATCCAGTAAAAACGGCGGTAGATATGTTTTTTCTGTTGGCGTATAGAAACCTAAAATCGATTTTCCAAAAAGCAATAGCAAGATGGTAATTCCTAAGACTACAGCACTTACATAGATTAGGATTTTCTTTTTATAATCTTCTGCCAAAATATTTCCTGTAGCGGTTTCTATTTTTTCATTTGAGTTAAAGAAACGGTATAATCCAACAATCGCAATGAGTGGAAATAATAATTCTACCACAACTAAAATAGAGCTCGGGGCTCTAAACTTATTATAGAAAGGAACATAATCGATGAATAAATCGGAAACCACCATAAAATTACTTCCCCATGCTAACAGAATGGTTAAAATTGAGGCTCCTAAAATCCAATATTTATATTTCTTCCAACCGAAGAAAAACCCTAGAATAGCCAGGAAACAAACTACTGCACCTTGATAAGCCGGTCCAGAAGTTCCCGGTTGTTCACCCCAATATGTTAACCCACCGAATCCTTTTGAAATTCGATCCATTTCTTGTTGAGAAGATACATTTTCCTGTACCAACTGTTGCAACTTCGCCATCATCTCTTCTGAACCCTCTTCGTTGCTTGCGCCTCCCATTAAGCGTGGAATAAACAAATTCAGAGTTTCTAATTTCCCATAACTCCACATCAACATGCTTTCTTTATCCATGCCGGATTTATCGGCCGAATGTTTTTCATTATCCAAAATCTGCTTGCCGCGCACGGTTTCGGTGATATATTCTGAATTGGCCATGATTCGCTGAGAATTCATTCCAATCCCTAAAACAAAAGCAAAAGCTAAAATTCCGGTAGAAATACCAAAATGTTTCCAGTCGGTTTTTCCTAGAAAAGCACGGATCAATTCTGACAAGAATAAAAATGCCAACGCTAGAAACAGATAATATGTCATCTGCGGGTGATTTGCTGCAATCTGAAGACCCATAAACAGTGTGGTGACAATAAATCCTAACACATATTTTTTGCGGATATACACCAAAAGTACTCCGGCCAAAAGTGGTGCAAAATAAGCAACCGTATGGATTTTCCCGTTATGTCCCGCAGCAAGTGCAATGTAGAAATAAGTGGAAAGTCCGAAAAAAGTCGCTCCCAAAAGTGCGTATTTCCAGTTTCTTACCGCAACTAAACCTAAAAGAAAAAACCCAGAAAAAAGCAGAAAAATATAGTTGGCTGGCTTGGGTAAAAAGTTCAGTAAATTATCAATATTTTTAATAATATCCCCGCGAAATTGCGAACCCATTTGATAGGTCGGCATCCCACCAAACATCGAATCACTCCAGTAGGTTTCTTTTCCATTTTCAGCACGATAATCCAACAATTCCTTTGCGCCGCCTTTATACTGCACAATATCATGTTGAAAAAGTTGCTTTCCGGTTAAGACAGGATTGGCGTAAATCACGGCCAGCAAAACGAAAACGATTAAGCTTCCGATAATGAAAATTAAATTTTTATTTTTTAACATTCTTAAGGTTTATTATTGAGAAAAACCCTTCGACATCGTCAAAGGATTTACACTTATTTACTTTTCTTTCGGGTCTTTTACTTCCTCGTAATCCACGGTTTCTGCATCCCAATTAATTTTTGAATCCAAATTTTTATTGGTTTTCTGCTGGGTTACATTTTCTTCATTTCTTGGCCTTGGAAATTTAAAAATTTTCGTAAAAAACATTCTTTTTAAAAAATTCCAAACAAAAAAAATGATTACCGTTGTTAGAATTAATTCTAATATATATTTCATTTTCTATTTTTGATAAAGGATAAAGTTTTATTTTTAAACTCCTGAGCAATACTACTTTACAGGATTTACCACCACCGTAGAATTCGATACTGATTTCATGGTCTGTGATTGTTTTCCATCGGAAAGCGTTTCAATCTGGGTTGTTTTCACGGCGATGTTTTGATTCTTTACCCAGCCTGTTTTTTGATCCAACGTGATGGTTCCATTTTGTGATAATTCAGAGCTCATCGATCTGGTGACGCCTTCCTGAGTTTGTTTATCCGATTTTTTTGGGATTCCGCCGGCGACTGAGATTTCCGCTAGTCCATTGGCTACACTTTTTAAAGTATAAGTGGTGGTCAGTTTAATTTTTCCGTCTGGCGTTGCATTTTCACTTGCAGACCATTTGTCGCCAATCTTCACTCCTTTTGCAGGAATCAAAACCAAGTTCTTCGTGAATTGATCTTTCAACATTTTCTCGTTGAAACTCTGTTTGAAACTATTGATAAAAGCAGTTTTATCTTTAGTATCTTTAATTGTTGATCCAACAGACGCTGCAATTTTATTATAAACGGTATCGAAACCTGTAATAGAAATTACTTTTCCGGCTTCGGTCATTTTTAAATTTAATTTATTTCCCACCAAAGCTTTGTTCACTTTCCACATCATTTTCAATTGCTCATCTTTTGGTTCCGCTTGTTTGGTGTCAACTGCAACTGTTTTTCCATTGGCAGACTGCGAATTTCTTTTCCCAGATAGATTAATCGTGATATCATAAATACCATTTTTAAAATCATTCACGGTAAATGACATTTCATCGGTCATTTCGCTGGTTCCACTTTGGGATTTCCCATCCGGAGCCGTCATGGTTTGTACATCTTTTTGAAACGTAACTAAAGGATAAGTTTGCCCTTTTTCTAGTTTAAAAGTCTGTTTGTAAATTCCCAAAGAATCTTTAATCGCCAAAACCTGTTCTGGAGCTTTCTCCATTTTTACTGAATCTGAAGGACTTCCTACCGGAACTTCTATCGTCATTGTTTTTCCGGTTTCGGGATCTATTTTGGAAATGGTTTTGGTTTCTTTTTTACAGGCAGCTAGGGTTATAGCAAGAAGCGCAAGGGCTGTGAATTTTTTCATTTACTGATTTTTCTGCATTTCATTTAAAGTCGATTTCTAAAGTTTTCTATTTTTAGAAACCATTGGCAAATTTAGGGTAATTATTTCTGATGGTTTCAAACATTATATATTTTTAACATGCTTTAATACTATAAAAAGCTTTTCATTCGATTCTTTACGATATAAAAAAGTCGGACTAAAATCCGACTTAAACTAATATTTTTAGAGTATTTATGAATTTTCATTAATTCTCTTTATCGTAAGGGAAATTTCTAGAAACTTTTCTCATCATACGTTCTACTACGTCATCAGTTGATGTAGCAATACTATCATCCAAGGTTTTGAAAAATCTCCAAAGTAATTCTCCATCTTTTCCGTCGTTAATCGTTAAAGTTAAAGTTCCAGTTCCTGTCTTTCCACCAAAGCCACCAAATAAAACGGCAGTTGCAATAGCCCCTGCTTCTGATTTTGTTTGTTCTATTTCATAATTACCACCTACAATTGCATCAACCCCTAAAATCGCAGCAAGTTCATCCTTAGTTGTTTCATCTAATTTATCTAATAAACCTGCTCTTTTCAATAAAATATTTGTCTTATCCACATCTTGAAAAGAAACGCTGTATTTATCACGCTTTCGTAAGAGAAAAGTATACATACTCGCTTGGATACTTTGAGACATTTTTCTTTCTTGCTCCTTATTTGCTTCAGCACTGAAGTTTTTAGGTTGCTTTTTGTAATTGATTGTTACTTCAAATGGAATGATTGCGACCGTTTTTTGCGCTGCAATTTTTTCACTTAGTTTTGGTGCTTCAAAAATTTGCTTCTGTGCAATGGCATTTAATGATGCTGTAAGAACCAAAATGGTAAAGATTTTTTTCATAAAATTTATTTTAATTTAGGACGCTAAAATAAATATTTTCTAACCCGTTGTGCATTTAGAAATATAGGAAAAAAGATTGTTCATTTGATTAAAAAATCGTATATTTACCTGACTACCAATCACTTAAATACATGAACAATCTCAT
>NZ_JAUFQB010000008.1 GCF_030409525.1 Kaistella yonginensis
ATCTGTTGTCATGCGAGTTCCTTTGGCGATGAGATTCCAATCTCTTTGAAGTATTTTTCCAGAATTTTTGTCTGTCCATCTTCTTCTTTTGATGTGAAGCTTCACGGATTTGCCTCGAAGCGGAAAATCATCTACCGTAATCTCTGGTAAAAATCCTTTCGACTGCAACATTAGCGAGGAAAATTCTTGGGGAATCGCACTTTTTTCATCAAAATACATATGCAAAATCTTATTTTCTTCTGCGAAATTTACAATATCAAAATGGTTTATTAGGAACTCTGGGAGGAGTAATTTCAGGACTTCAGTTTCGTTTAGCATAACGCAAATTTACTCATTCATTTTATTTTCTCCCCAAGTTTTGAGATTGATCCCTCATTTCTAAAGTGAAGGCCTAAAAAAAGCAACTCAATTTGAGTTGCTTTAATTTTGTCTGGAAAATAATTATTTTCTTAATCCTAACTCAGCAATAATAGCTCTGTAACGATTAATATCTTTTTTCTTAAGATAATCCAAAAGGGCTTTTCTTTTACCTACTAAAAGTACCAAAGAACGCTCTGTTGCGTAATCTTTGTGGTTCTTTTTTAGGTGACCCGATAGGTGATTAATTCTGTAGGTAAAAAGGGCTACTTGTCCTTCCGCGCTCCCAGTGTCTGCATCAGACTTTCCATGTTTTCCGAAGATTTCTTTCTTCTTTTCAGTTGTTAAGTACATTCCAATATTATTTTAATGATTATTATGTAACGGGTGCAAAAATACAACTAATTTTTTAATCTTAAAAACGATATTGCTTTTATAAATCAAAAATTTATTAGTAAATGTTAATTAAATCTTAAAATTATATTGTTTATCTAATTGGATGGCAGTATCTTTGCATAACACAACGCCATGAAAAATCTTTATTTCTTTAAAACTCGTTTTGCAGTATTTTTGCTATTCAGCACTTACTGTGCAGTTTCTGCCCAAATTGGCCCATTAAATAAAGAAGTAAAAGCGGCTCAAATTATTTATTTTGTACCAGAAATTTTTCCTGATATTGAAGAAATAAAAGAGCCTACCTATTCGGCTTTTTTCTCTGCTTTATCCGATCATCTCAGTACGGCCAGACCCAACCAATTATTGCGCGTAGATTACCAAATTCCGTATGATCAACCGGAGCCTAATTTAATTTCAGAATTTTGCGTTAATAATAATGCACAATATGCAGTTGTTCCGAAAGTGAAATATTTTAAAGTAGGATTTGGTAAATACGTTTTTTCAAATCAAGTAGTGGTAAGCCTGAAAATTTTCAACGCCAGCGGTGAATTGTTGGCAGAAACTTCGTACGACACTTACAGAAAAAACGGTAGACTTCTAGGATCAGCTGAAAATTCTATAAAAATTGGTACCAATGGCGCCCTTAAAAACATCAATAAAATTCTCCGTAAAAAATACCGCTCTACCACGAATATAACTCCTGATTTTGACCTCTTTCCTATGGAACAATTTTCTTTTAATTAAGGTTTTAAAACAATATTTTAGTCTTTAATAAAAACTTTATTAGCCAATCTTTCCGCCAAATTTTCAATGTCTTCTTTTCGCGCTATTTGATCAATCCAACTTTTCGGAATTGAGTCAAAGCCATAAAGCAAGCCCGAAAGTCCGCCCAGAACTGCAGCGGTAGAGTCGGTGTCTTCTCCTAAATTAACCGCTTTCAAAGTGGAGTCTTTATAATTATCCGTGCTAAGTAAGCACCAAATACTGGCTTCAATTGTGTGAAGTACATAACCGCTGCTCGCAATTTCTTCTTCTTTTAATTTGGATATATCATATTTTAAAATTCGATCAAATAAAGAAATTTCAAATTGATTAATGGAAATGGAAGCTAAAAAATCAGGGATTTCTATTTGTAATTTTTTATAAATATCGAATTTTTCTCGCCCCAACAAGATCTCTCTCGCAAATTCAAGGTAATAAAAGCATGTAATCACAGATCGAATGTGTCCATGCGTGATTGAAGAAATCTGTTTCGTGATGTGATAACGTTGCGCAATTGGCAAATCTTTGATATAAAAAAGAAGTGGCAAAATCCGCATCAAGGAACCATTTCCATTGGAGTCGCTGCTAAAACTGCCAGCGAATTCTGGTTGTTCACCGTTTGCAAGTCTAGTGAGGGCCTGGTTTGTTGCAATTCCGATGTCGAATACTTCACCTCGTGCTGTCCAATAATTTTCATCTCGCCATTTTACAAAGTTCTGGGCGATGTGATTTAAATCAAAATCGTGCGTTAATGATTCTGCTAAACAAAATGTCATCGAACTATCGTCAGAAAAAGTTCCAGCTGGTTGATTATATGTTCCGTAACCCATCATGTCGATCACTGGTTTTTGTTGAAGATATTCTCGGCTTTTAAATTCCACTGGTACCCCTAACGCATCTCCAATTGCCACGCCGAAAAGTGCGGATTTGATTTCGTGATTGAAGTCTATCATATTTTTCTACTTAAGTCAAATATAAAAATCTTATCTCAGTTTTAAAAATTTTGAATGGAAAAAAAAGTCGAAATTCTAGCCCAGCTGAAAACAACTTCCTTTTTTTGAGGAGGAACGACGGAAAAAAGATACCGTGGAGAGCAATACCATGATTTCTAAGGAATAACAGTCGCCATGCACAAAAAAATTAAATTTTAATTACTTGATTATTAAATACATAATCGATACAAACGAATACAAACGATATTAAGTGATTCAATACCGACTAATTTTTGAAAGCTGGTGAATCTTTGCAACAGAGATTCGAGGAAAATCAGTGAGACTCGTTTCTAATGTTTAATTATAAAAATCTAAAGCCATGTCACTAAGAAACAAAGTTACCTTAATCGGTAGAACAGGAAAAGACGTAGAAACCGTACAATTCGAAAACGGGAAATTAGCTAAAGTAAGTTTAGCAACAACGGACCATTACACCAACGCAATGGGCGAAAAAGTAGAAGAAACACAATGGCATAACCTTGTCTGCAGCGGAAAGGTTGCCGATATTATGGAAAAGTATGTCGAAAAAGGCAAAGAAATCGCCGTAGAAGGTAAAGTTATTTATCGAAACTTTGATGATAAAGATGGCGTGAAACGCTATATCACCGAAATCCGCGTACTAGAAATTTTACTATTGGGCGGTAAATAGCAGTGGAGTAGCCAAGCCGGATTTTTCCCATGCAATTCGGCTTGCGCTACTTTCTATATTAATAATAAAAACACATTCCCATGAAAGTTCAACTGTTCAAAATAAGATTGTCAGACGAATTTATTTACGCTGACCAAAACGTGCTCGACCGTTTCCTTCAGGAAAATAATATCTTAAAATACGAAACCGCTTTTGTAAAAGACGAAGATAGCTATTGGTCGGTTGTTCTTTATTATGAAGAACTCAAATTACAGGTTAATGAATCGAAGCCGAAAAAATATAGCGTGCAAAATGACACAGAGCTCAGTTCGGATGAAATTAAAATTCTAGATTCACTCAAATTATGGCGCTCGGAAAAAGCGAAAGATCAAAAATTACCGGTGTATTTCATCGCTACCAATAAAGAGCTGTTCTCAATTGCGAAATATAAACCTGCAAAAAAAGAAGAATTACTCGAAATTAAAGGTTTCGGAAAACATAAAATCGAAAACTACGGCGAAGAAATCATCGAGATTTTAGAAATGGTGTAATTGCAGAAAAATTATTTATTATTTTGAAAACCGGGGAAATTCTTCGGTTTTTTATTAAAAATTATAAGGTGAAGCTCTTATTTTATGATACAAAGTCACCAAGTTTTTTTAAATTTATACCATGGAAATTAACATTAGAAAAATTCAGAAGGCAGATAACCAAAAATTAGCGGTAATCATTCGCAGTTGTTTTCATGATTTTAAAGTTGCAACCCAAGGAACAGTATACGAAGATCCAACCACCGATCAATTATACGAACTATTTCATGCTGAAAATTCGGCCCTATTTGTGGCGGACGCAGCTGGCGAAATCTGCGGTTGCTGCGGAATTTTTCCTACAAATGGTTTACCGGAACATTGCGCAGAGCTGGTTAAATTTTATATTCACAGAGATTTTCGAGGAAAAGGGGTGGGAAAAAGGTTAATGGAAGAAAGTGTTCAATTTGCAAAGTCGTCAGGTTATCAATCCATTTATTTAGAAAGCCTACCCGAATTTTCGACTGCAGTTTCCATCTACGAAAAGCAAGGTTTCGCTTACTTAGAAAAACCCTTGGGCAATTCGGGACATAGCGGTTGCAACCTTTGGATGATCAAGCATCTTTAGTGATTTTCGATGAATAATTTTGTATTTTTGCAGACTAAAGCAAGTTTATTACCAGCATAATTACCCACTATTTATTATTCATTACCCATAACTATGAAGCCCAGTTTAGCCAAAGGAACCAGAGATTTTTCTGCCGAAGAAGTGTACCGAAGAAAATTTATCACCAATATTTTACAGAAAAATTTTGAACTGTTTGGTTTTCAACCTTTAGAAACACCAAGTTTCGAAAACCTGTCTACTTTAACCGGAAAATACGGCGAAGAAGGAGATCGCTTGATTTTTAAAATTTTAAATTCCGGTGACTACGCTTCAAAAACAAAGCACGAAGATTGGGTCGCTAAAAGTTCGCAAAAATTAATCTCGCAGATTTCAGAGAAAGCCTTGCGTTATGATTTAACGGTTCCTTTCGCAAGGTACGTGGCGATGAATCATGGACAAATGCCTTTCCCTTTCAAACGGTATCAAATTCAGCCGGTTTGGCGTGCAGACCGTCCGCAAAAAGGGAGGTTTCGTGAGTTTTACCAATGTGATGCTGATGTGGTGGGAAGCGAGAGTTTATGGCAGGAAGTAGAGTTAGTCCAATTATATTTAAAGTCTTTTGCAGAATTGAAGGTAAAAGTTGCACTTCATATAAACAATAGAAAAATCCTTTCTGGCCTAGCAGAATTTGCGGGAATTTCAGATCAACTGATTGATTTTACAGTGGCACTTGACAAACTCGATAAGGTTGGTAAGGAAGGAGTTATTAAAGAACTTTTAGAAAAAAACATCAAGCAAGAATCCATAGATAAATTAGATTTTCTCTTTAATCAAAGTGAAAATGCACTAGAAAATTTAGCACAGCTAAAAGAAAAATTTCAAGGAAATGAAATCGGAACAAGTGGAGTAGAAGAGTTGGAATTTGTATTGACTCAATCTTTTGAACTCGGGATTCCCCAAAAAAGTTTGAACTTTGATATCACTTTAGCGCGCGGTCTTGACTACTACACCGGCGCAATATTCGAAGTAAAAGCAACAGAAGTTGCTATGGGTTCCATCGGAGGCGGCGGGCGGTATGATAATTTAACCGAAGTTTTCGGCGTAAAGAATATTCCCGGAATCGGCATTTCTTTTGGTCTGGACCGAATTTATTTGGTCATGGAAGAACTTCAGCTGTTTCCAAAAGATTCTGTAAAAACGGTGCAGTACCTTTTCGCCAATTATGGTGAAAATGAATCTTTAGCGGCGATGAAAGTTATTGGGCAACTTCGTGCAAACGGAATTTCTGCAGAACTCTATCCAGAAGCTGCAAAGTTGAAAAAACAGTTTACCTATGCTGAAAAGAAAGCAATTCCCAACTTGGTATTCTACGGCGAGCAGGAAATTTCAGAAGGTAAAATTACCGTTAAGAATTTGCAAACAGGAGAACAAATTGTACAGACGATGAATGAATTTCTGGGTTAAATAGGAATTAATCGTTTCAAGACTCTAAACTGAGACCGTATTTAAAAGAATTAAACCAATAGAAAAATGTGGTGGATTTACGCTTTATTATCGGCTTTCTTTGCTGCATTAACCGCCATTTTTGCTAAAGTTGGCGTAGAAAATGTCCACTCAAATTTGGCGACCGCCATTCGTACTGTTGTTGTTTTGATCATGATTTGGATGATTGTATTCTTTAGAAACGAATACAAAGCCATCGGTGAACTCTCTTCCCGAAACTGGTTTTTCCTCACCATCTCAGGAATTGCTACCGGACTTTCCTGGGTCTTTTATTTTAAAGCTTTGCAAATGGGCGAAGTTTCAAAAGTAGCCGGGATTGATAAGCTGAGTTTGGCGTTGACTATCATTTTTGCAGCAGCATTTTTAGGCGAAACCTTAACCTGGAAAACAGCAGTTGGTGCCACATTAATTATCGCAGGAACTCTTTTTTTAATTTGGAAATAATGGAAAACTACCTCGACATCAATCGTAACTTATGGAATGCAAAAGTTGATTCGCACTTAAAATCAGATTTTTATTTTGTAAAAGAATTTTTGCAGGGCAGAACCTCTTTAAACTCAATAGAACTAAAGCTGTTGGGCGATATCAAAGGAAAAAAAATTCTGCATCTACAATGCCATTTCGGGCAGGATTCTATATCACTTTCCCGCTTGGGTGCAAAAGTAACCGGAATAGATTTATCAGATAAAGCCATCGAGGCCGCAAAAAATTTAGCGAAACAGTGCGGCACAGATACCGAGTTTATCATTTCAGATGTGTATGATTTACCGAATGTTTTGGATCAGGAATTCGACATCGTTTACACCACTTACGGAACCATTGGTTGGCTTCCCGATTTGGAAAAATGGGCAGAAGTAATATCTCATTTCCTAAAACCTGGTGGTCAATTGATCTTCGTAGAATTTCACCCTGTAGTCTGGATGTACGACAATGACTTTGCATCCGTGAAGTACAGTTATTTTAATGAAGAGACGATTATAGAAACCAATGAAGGAACTTACGCCGACAAAACTGCCGATTTAGCCAATGTAGAAGTAAGCTGGAATCATTCGCTATCCGAAGTGTTGACCAGTTTGTTAACTAAGAATCTCGTATTGCAAAAATTTCAGGAATACAATTGGTCGCCCTATCCATGTTTCCAGCATATTGAAGAAATTGAAAAAGGGAAATATCAAATTCCGCAATTTGGTAACAAAATTCCGTTGGTTTATTCCATCATCGCTCAGCAAAAATAATAGCACGAACTCTTGCTTTTAAATCACAAAAATTTGTATCATTGCAAATCTGAAATTTACAGCGTAAAAATCAGACCCAAAACGGGGGATTAGCTCATCTGGCTAGAGCGCAACACTGGCAGTGTTGAGGTGGTCGGTTCGATCCCGATATCCTCCACTTTTTACATTTTTAAACCACTGATTTTCAGTGGTTTTTCGTTTTTGTAAAAATTATTTGTCTTGTATTTGTCTTGCAAAAGATAAATTCTCCTAAAAATTCCACAAATTTCCATTTTAGATTTTACAAACAATTATTAAAATCTAACAGCTTTCAAATTAGCAATTTTCGATTTCAAATTCTTTATTTACTACCTCAAATTTAAAAAATTATTTTTTTAAATATTTACCCATTTTATAGGATTGTATTTCCTTAACATCCTTTAACATTTCCTTGAAACCACCTAACTCTTTTTTAATAGTATTTAATCCACAAGTACAATGGGATAGTTAAAGTTGTAGCAGAACGGATTCCAAAACATAAAATTCTGGAGTTTCCAGTCTAATTTTGTCGTGTTCAAATCGAATGAATAGTTGAATTTTCAACTTTTCAATTAATCACAAAATACAAAATTATACTATTATGCAAATTACTTTCGAAACATTACCAATGGCAATTGAAATCCTCATCAAAGAGGTAAGAAGTTTAAAAACGGATATTGATAAAAATAATTCTAAAGACAATGAAGGGAAAGTTGTTGATAGATTAGAAGCACGAAGAATTCTGGGAACGCATGGAAAAAGATTGTCTGAAGCACGTTTTGCCCAACTGAAAAATGAAGGACGAATTACCACATACGGTTTTGGTGGCAAACATTTTTACAACGTGGAAGAATTAGAAAGTCTGAAGCGTAAATAAATCTGCCCATCCATTAAAAAGAAATTGATGATGTGAAATTTCATCAAATGTTTAAAGTTTCTTTTAACGATTCCGTATAACCATTAAAACTCCCGAAAAATGAGCAATAAAACTCCCTATTTACGAGTAGGAACGACCTACTACAAAACCATAGAAAAACCATTGATTTCTGGTGATAAAATTTCCATATTAGTTCGATGGAATCGAGAAACTATAATTAGCGATCACGGAAAAACCTATGTTTCTAAAGTACCGAAATATGATGGATTTTGCTGTATTCCAGAGCATTTAGAATATAGGCAAATCGTTCAAGGTTTCTATAATATTTACAATGAAATTCCATTTTTACCTTCATCTGGCAAGGAAAATTTAATAAGCAGCATTCCATTTTCAATGAATTTTGTGGAGCATATTTTCGGTGAACAACTGGAAATGGGATTGGATTATTTAAAGATTCTACTGCAATTTCCAACACAAATTCTACCGATTTTATGCTTGGTTTCTAAAGAAAGAGTTACTGGAAAAACAACTTTTATTAAGTGGTTAAAAGAAATTTTTGGCTTGAATATGACTTATATCAAAGGAGATTCTTTCGGCAGCCAATTCAATTCCGATTGGGCAGCAATGTTGGTTGTAGCAATTGACGAAGTATTCTTTGATAAAAAAGAAATTACAGAACGATTAAAATATCTATCGACAACCAACAAAGATAAACTGGAAGCCAAAGGAAAAGACCGAGAAGAAGTCGATTTTTTCGCCAAGTTTATTTTGTGTTCCAATAATGAAGAAAATTTTATTCAAATCGATGAAAATGAAATCCGGTTTTGGATTTTAAAGATCAATCCAATCAAGACTGAAAACACAGAATTTCTAAAGAATCTCATTTCAGAAATTCCAGATTTTCTTCAGTTTTTAATTGAAAGAAAATTCTCAACTGAAAAGAAAACAAGAATGTGGTTTTCTGCGGATGAAATAAGAACAAAAGCACTACAGAAGTTGGTTTTCAAGAACAATAACAAGTTAGAATCGAAAACCTTAGAATTACTATACGAGTTCTTTGAAAGTAATGAGGATGAAGGAATTAGTGTAGTTCCGCAAGACTTACTCAACATGATGAACAAAATGTTTCGCCCAACTTATTGGACGAGAAGCGATATTCGAAATCTACTAAAAGAAACCTGGAAACTGGAGCCGCAAAAAAATGGCTTAACCTACATCAGATATGACATCGATTTTGCAGGAATATTCTATCAAACTAATTCAGTTGGTCGCTATTTCACCATAAAAAAGGATTTTATCCTTAATAAATATGTTGAATTGTTGAATTGATTGATAATGAAAAGAAAATCAAATAGTTAAGTCTCAACAAAGTTCTCAACAAACTTTTATATCCTCAATTTTGTTGAGCGTTTGTTGAGCAATAATACTCAAGTTTGTTGAATTGTTGAGCGTTTGTTGAGGGAGTAAATATAATGCAATCAATAAGTTACACGGTTTCCTCAACAATTCAACAAAAAATCCCTCACCCAAAACCCGGAAAATATACAACAATGAATTGCAACCAATTTAATACAATCCCATTGGAAGAAGTCCTACTTGCTATCGGACACCTTCCAACAAAACAAAATGAAAAAGAAGCTTGGTATCTTAATCCATTTGGAACAGAAAACCACGCATCTTTTAAACTCAATAAACGCCTCAATATATGGTATTTATTTTCAGAAGGTATCGGAGGAAACAACACCAATTTTATGCAGAAATTTCTAAATACTTCCATCAGTGAAATTTTAATTTGGGCAGAAAATCAAAATTTTTCTTCTTTTCAAAATCAAAAAACTCCGAACAGAAAATTTGAAAATCCATTAAAAACATACGAAATAACTGAAGTAAAAGAAATTGGGCATCATGCTTTGTTAGAATATTTGAATAGTCGAAAAGTAGAAAATCAAACTGAATATATTAAAGAAATCCATTTTCAAATGAATGGTAAAAATTATTTCGGAATTGGTTTCAAAAATGATTCCGATGGATATGAAATTCGCAATGCTTATTCTAAAATTTGTTTGGGCAAAAAAGACATTACCACCATAAAAAACAACTCAAAATCGCTTCTGGTTTTTGAAGGTTTTTTTGATTTTCTCACCTTTAAGAATATTGAAAAATCGTTAGAAAATGAACCTTCAGATTACATGATTTTGAATTCAGTTTCTATGATTGGTAAAATTAAAAATACAATTAATAATTATGAAAATATAGAACTCTATTTCGATAATGACGAAGCTGGAAATCGAGCCGTTGAAATGATAAAAAGTGAAAACGAAAATGCCGAAGATTGTCGGATTTTGTATTCCGATTTTAAAGACTTAAATGATTGGTTGATTCATGAAAATCCATCAAATGAAAGACAGTTGAATTACAAAAGAAGGTGAGGAAAATGAAAACAGGTAAAATGAGATGTAAAAATTATGGAAGATTTCAGCCTGTGTTCTTTTTACGCAGGTGCAACCTAAACCAACCTGTGTAAAATAGATTCAGGTAGAATATGGTTAGATGGTAGTGCAAAAAGTACCCATTGTTTACAATAAGCGTTTCACGCTTTTTATAAAACTGGGATTTTTGATTTCTTCCTATCGTCAGAAATACAATTTACAGTAAATAACAAAATAATAATTAAAACATGAAAGAAGATTTTTTTAAAAAATTTGTGCAAAAAGCAACACAGGAAAATGAGCAAAAATTGAATGCTGAAAAAAGAAGAAATATTTTCAAAGATTTAGGTCGAAGAGGTGGTTTGAAAAAGAAATCTGATCCACAACTTACGAGAATAATTTCCTTCAGGATGACTGAAAGTGAATATCAGATTGAGTTAAAAGAAGCCGAGAAAGTCAACTTGAAATTATCAACTTTTGCCCGAATGGTTTACCAGGGAAAAGTGCTGAAAATTGATGAATTTAAAACCGATGAAATTTTGTTGGAATACGGAAATAATTTTAAAAGGATTAAAAATTTACTGCGCCACAGAGAATGGAATATTTTCTCAAATAAAAAGAAAATTATTGTAGAAATCGAAGAGATAATTGGACTCATTCGTCAGTATTTATATTCTAAAAACAATCAAAAAATAGCGGATGAATAATTCAGCAACAACTAGAATGATCTCTAAAATTGCGCTGGAATATAATGGGAACGATAAAGGAATGGCAATCGCTGCTGCATCTAATTTCCTTTTAAGCAGCAATCCGGAAAAGCAATACCAGGAAATGAAAACGGTAGCCGATAGAAATTCAAAAGTGAAAAAGTGGGCTTTAACTGGATATATTTCTCCACCTACTGAAATCATAAAGCAATTATCAGATGAAGAACTAGCAGATATTGCAATTGAAGCATTGGAGAAGATTGGAGTTACAGATAGAAATCAATACCGCTTGGATATCCACAACAGCACAAAACAAAAACATATTCATTTTGTGGTCAATAGAATGAATATTCATGGAAAATGTACGGTAAAATCGCGTAAAATTGGTGAAAGATTCGGTGAAGCAGTCCGCCAAATTTGTCAGGAACGAAATCTGAAAACCGATGTAGAAATTGGAATTGAAAAGAAAGCAGAAATGCTGAAAAATCTTATTCATAGTTTGAAGTGCTCCAATAATTTTGATGAATTAATTTCAGAAATGAGGAAAAGTGGTTTTTTAACTGAACTTTCTAAAAATGAAAAGATTGGAATTTCGGGAATGCGAATTATTCTGGAAAGCGACATCAACCACCAAACCGAACGACAATACAAGCCGGGTTATAAACTTTCGGAGATAACATCAAATCTCAAAATAGCGGAGATCAAGAATATATTTGAGTTAAAAAAATTATTAATTCAAGAATTAAAAACTCAACCCAGTTTAAAAGAATTTCGGGAAAATCTGCATCGGCAAGGATGGGCGATGAAAGTTCAGTATAAAAACGGATTCCGACCCAATCA
This sequence comes from Kaistella yonginensis, assembly GCF_030409525.1. Taxonomy (GTDB): domain Bacteria; phylum Bacteroidota; class Bacteroidia; order Flavobacteriales; family Weeksellaceae; genus Kaistella; species Kaistella yonginensis. Next base: position 11,879 of record NZ_JAUFQB010000008.1, read on the forward strand.
AATTAATCAAGTTCATGATATCTGGATCAAAAGAGTTGCGACCACAACTTCCAATCAGCAGAAAGATGGTTTCTTTTACAAGAAATACGAGGGATTTTCTCTTTCTGCAACTGATGGTAATTTTCAAAACATTGAAAAATTAATAAATGCTACCGCACAATCATCAGTTTTTCCTGCCAGCAGCAAGAATGAAAATGTATTAGAAATTGCTTTGGAAACAGTTGAAGAACTCCTAAAGCCAAATTACGTTTCACAAGCGGAAGATGAATGGTGGAAAAAGAAGAAAAAATTTAAACGATAAAAAAATATAAAATGGAAAACGATGATCAAATTGAAGAATCAAAATCTGATGGATTTGAACTTTTAGAAAAGGTGATCAGGTCGAACGAAGACAATATAAAATCAAATAATAATAGAATTGAAATTTATTCAAAATTAGCATTTGCATTGGAAGATCACTTAACTATCATGGGTCAGACTCAATTAGATTTTGAAGCGGTTGGCGAGACATATGAAGATGCAATGAAATTTCATGAATTAGAATCTGTAAAAAGAACTGAATTCTTAAAAAATATTCCGACCAAAATCGAAGCGGTTCTTTCGCCAGAAACAGTAGAAGATTTTGAGAAGATAAATTCAAAAATGAAAGAAATGAAAATCGTTTCATGGTCCGGATTAGGAACGATGATTTTAGGAATTCTGCTTTTCGTTATTTCTATCAACTTTGCTACGAATTGGTATAAAGAAAGCATTCGATCAAAAAGTGAACTTCGAGAAAATATTTTAAATGAAATTGCTGGTGAAGGAAAAAAAATATATGATGAAAATGAGGTGAAAGCTTTGAGTGAAAATACTAAATTGATGCAATTATGGATTAAGAATAATCCTAAAAAAGCAGAAGATTTTTTAAGGTTTAAAGATGGGTATGAGGCGAAAAAGATTGAGAGATAATTGTTTCGCGTTTAGTTTACCACTGATTTTTATATTTATACATAAACGTCCAGTTTTTTAAATAATAAACTGGACATTCTGCTTTAATAAATATCTTTTAAAAAATCTTTAAATATATGTTTATCAATTTCTTATGTTTTATTGTTTCTCTGTAATAACGTGCTCACCTACCAAAATTTTATATAGGTGTGAATTTACGATCGTAGCACCAAAGTGACTGGCTACAGCCACAAATATTAATATTTCTAATTTTTTATTTTGAGTTATAAAATTAACAGGTGGAACAAAACCTTGGTCTATATTTTAAAAAAGATTTTCATTAGGAATATTTTATCCCTTCCGAACTCTTTTTCTTTACTTTCTTTTCGTATTTTTGAAAGATTACGTAAAAATTAAATGGCCAAAAAAATACAAACTAAATCGACCGAAGAAATCCTTTGGGATTCCGCTAATAAATTAAGAGGTTCTGTGGAACCTTCCGAATACAAACACGTTGTCCTCAGTTTAATATTCCTGAAATTTGCCAACGACAAATTCCTTCGTCGAAGAGAAGAACTACTCGCAGATGGCAAAGATGCTTTTCTGGAAATTCCGGAATTCTACCAGGCAGAAAATGTATTTTATTTGCCCGAAGAATCCCGCTGGACTTACATCATCGAAAATGCCAAGCAGGAAGATATTACGCTGAAAGTGGATTCTGCCCTGAAAACCATTGAGCGAACCAATAAATCTTTAGAAGGGGCGTTGCCCGATAATTATTTTTCCCGTTTAGGATTGGATCAGTCCAAATTCTCCGCTTTGCTGGACACCATTAATAATATCGATACCTTAAAAGATGAATCTCAGGATATTGTGGGGCGCGTTTATGAATATTTTCTCAGCAAATTTGCCATTGCCGAAGGAAAAGGAAAAGGCGAGTTCTATACTCCGAAATCCATTGTAAACCTGATCGCAGAAATGATAGAACCTTATAAAGGAAAAATCTATGACCCTTCTTGTGGTTCCGGTGGTATGTTTGTGCAGTCGCTGAAATTTATTGACAAACACAAAGGAAATCAAAAAGACATTTCGATTTACGGACAGGAGTTGACCAACACCACTTTCAAACTGGCCAAAATGAATCTGGCTATTCGCGGAATATCTGCAAATATGGGCAGTAAAGCAGCGGACACTTTTAGCGATGACCAACACCGCGGATTGAAAGCCGATTATATTATGGCCAATCCGCCTTTTAATTTAAAAGACTGGCGCGCCGAAAATGAATTAACCGATGATCCACGTTGGGCAGGTTACCGAGTTCCGCCGAAATCTAATGCCAACTACGCCTGGATCCTGACCATGATTTCTAAACTTTCTCAAAACGGAGTTGCTGGGTTTATTCTAGCGAATGGCGCACTGTCTGGAAGTGGTGAGGAATATGAAATCCGGAAACAGATTATTGAAAATGATTTGGTTGAAGCGATTGCAATTCTACCCCAAAGTATGTTTTATAGCACTGATATTTCGGTTACGATGTGGATTTTAAATCGAAATAAAACTGAAAGAACTTTTGAAGTTAATGATGGTGTTAAAAACTATAGAAATCGTAAAAATGAAGTTTTGTTTCTAGATTTACGGAGAAAAGGTGAACCGTTTGAAAAAAAATTCATCCAGTTTGATGAAAAAGAAATTTCTAGTATTGCTTTAAATTATCATCATTGGCAACAGGAAAATCATCAGGAAACCTATCAGGATATTCCTGAATATTGCTATAGTGCAACCCTGGAAGAAATCCGTAAGAAAGATTATTCTTTAGTTCCAAGTAAATATATTGAGTTCGTGAATCGTGATGAACAAATTGATTACGATGTACAAATGGAATCATTGCAAATTGCTTTAAAAGAATTGTTTCAGCAGGAGAAAGATTTAAAAAAAGAAGTAGAAAACGTTTTTAAATCATTGGGATATGAGTTATAAAAAACTGGGTGATTTAGTGAAATTTATTTCCAAAAAGAATATAGAAGGTACAGCCACTATTTTATACGGAATTAATATTGATAAATTTTTTATGCCGTCGGTTGCAAATACGATTGGCGTTGATTTGAAAAAATATAAGGTAGTTACAAAACATCAGTTTGCATGTAATAGAATGCATGTTGGTAGGGATGAAAGATTACCGATTTCTATGTCAACTCATGATTATGATTTTATTGTTTCGCCCGCTTATGATGTTTTTGAAATAACTTCTAAAGATGTTCTCCCAGAGTATTTAATGATGTGGTTTAGTAGAAAAGAATTTGATCGACAATGCTGGTTTTATACAGATGCAGACGTTAGAGGTGGATTAAGTTTAGATGCTTTAAAGTCGATCGAGATTTTAATTCCCTCTATTGAAAAACAAAGAGAATTAGTAAAGCAATACCACACGATCAGCGACAAAATAAAAGTGAATGAGCAAATCTGTGAGAAGTTAGAAACTACGGCTCAAACTTTATACAAACACTGGTTCGTAGATTTTGAGTTTCCTAATGAAGATGGAAAACCTTATAAATCTTCTGGTGGGGAAATGGTTTTTAATGAGGAGTTGGCGAAGGAGATTCCGGAGGGGTGGGAAGTTGGAGATTTAGGTAATTATATTGAAAGCTTTTCTAAATCACATACTTTTAAAAAGAATAAACTTATTTTCTTCAATACTTCCGATATTTTAAACGGTGAGTTTTTACATTCAGATTATATGAGCGTAGCTGATATGCCTGGACAAGCTAAAAAGTCAATAAAAAAAGATGATATACTTTATAGTGAAATTCGTCCTAATAATAGAAGATTTGCTTTAGTAAGATTTGAAGCAGATGATTATATTGTTTCAACTAAATTAATGGTACTAAGAAAGACTAATAATGTCATTGGACTTTACAGACTATACTACTATCTAATATCTGATGAAACAATTAAAGATTTTCAAGACTCCGCAGAAGGACGATCAGGAACATTTCCACAGATTACTTTTGAAGAGGATTTAAAATACCGAAAATTTTTAAAAGCAAATGATTTGGTTGAAAGTCAAATAGAAAAAATATTTTCAGTGACTTATAGAAAAGTTTATAATTTAAAAGATCAAAATGTAAAACTTACTCAGTTCCGTAATCTGTTGTTGTCGCGGTTGGGGAGGAAGTGGGTGCTTAATACAAAAACTAAAACTGAAAACTTTAAAAACTAAAATACTATGATTAATTCGATTACTTTAAAAGGTGTAGCTACTTACGACCCAACAGATGGAGTATTAATTGATAATTTAAAAAAAGTAAATTTCTTATACGGAACAAACGGATGTGGGAAAACTACTTTGTCAAATTTTTTACAAGAATCTGCTAATCCAAAATTTGTAAATTGTAAAGTCTCGTGGAAAGACGAGCAACCTATTACGACTTTAGTGTATAATAAAGCTTTTCGAGAACACAATTTCGGAAAAGGAAATATAAGCGGAATCTTTACTTTGGGACAGGCAACCACAGATGAAATAAAAGTAATAGAAGAAAAACAAGAAGAATTAAAGAAATTAAAAGATGAAGGTTCAAAAATAAAGGATACTCTTAATAGCCAGATTGACAAAAAAAATAAAGTAGAAAAAGAATTCACTGATGAATGCTGGAAAAAAATATACAAAAAGTACGAGAAAGAATTTAAAGATGCTTTTGTAGGTTCAATGAAATCTGGAGAATTATTTAAAACAAGATTTTTAAAAGAATTTTCAAGTAATACTGCTAATTTAGAAAGCATAGAATTATTAAGAGAAAAAGCAAAAACTATATTTGGAGAGGTTCCACAAAAAATAATACCAATTAATGATTTTAATTATGAAAATATTTTATCTATAGAAAAAGACTCAATTTGGAATAAAATAATAGTTGGAAAAGCAGATGTTGATATAGCTAAATTAATTCAGAAGTTAAATATCAATGATTGGGTAAATGAAGGAAGAAATTATATACAGGAAGATGAAACTTGTCCATTCTGTCAACAACAGACAATAACAAAAGATTTTAAAAATCAGTTAGAAAGTTTTTTTGATGAAGTTTATATAAATGATTTAAACAAAATAAAAGACTTAAAGCAAGAATATAATATTAGTAACGAGAATATTCTTAATGAACTAAATACTATCGAACTAGATCATAAGAATTTAAAAGGTTCTAAGTTAGATATCAATAAATTTTCTGCATACCTGAAAACTTTAATTAGTCAAAATACAACGAATAATGAACTTCTAAATAGTAAAATCAAAGAACCTAGTCGGAAAATAGAACTTGTTTCACTTAAAGAGCAATTAGATTTAATTAAAAAACTGATTGATAATGCAAATGAGGAAATTAAAAAACATAATGAAATAGTAGAGAATTTTATTTCAGAGAAAAGCAAGTTAGTTCAGGAAATATGGAAATTTTTAGTAGAGGAATTTAGGATTGACCTTACAAAGTACAATTCAAGTATTACTGGACTTGATAACGGAATATCAAAATTAGAAGCAAATCGCACTTCAAAATTGGAAGCGTACAAAACATTAAAAGATGACATTGCAAAGCTTAGTAAAAATGTTACTAGTATTCAGCCGACTGTAGATGAAATAAACAAACTTTTAAAGGCGTACGGATTTTTAAATTTTAAAATTGTTCCAGCAACTGAAGATAGCTTTTATCAAATACAGAGAGAAGATGGCGAAATAGCAGAAACGACTTTAAGCGAGGGTGAAATAACTTTCATTACTTTTCTATATTATTTACAACTTGCAAAAGGAGGACTTGATGAAAATACAGTAAATGATGATCGTATTTTGGTAATCGACGATCCAATATCAAGTTTAGATAGTAATGTTTTATTTGTAGTAAGTACATTAATTAAAGAAATATTAAAAGAAGTACGAAACGATATTGGTAGCATCAAGCAAGTTATTCTCCTAACACATAATATTTATTTTCATAAAGAAGCTTCGTTTGAAGGCATTAATAGAGGTAAGGGAGAGAAGAATCAATATTATATACTTAGAAAAGTAAACTCAGTAACGAAATCATTTCCTTACTTAGATAAAAATCCAATTTCTTCTTCTTACGAATTATTGTGGAATGAAATAAAGGATTATGAAAAGAATTCTGGTATTACTGTTCAAAATGCAATGAGAAGGGTAATTGAAAATTACTTTAGTATTTTAGGAAATAAAAGGGATGAAACATTATTATCAAAATTCCCTAATGCACAAGAAAAGGAAATTTTTAGATCCTTGTTAAGTTGGATAAACGAAGGATCACATACTTTACCAGATGACTTATATGTTGAGCTACCGGACCAATCGATAGAAACATACTTGAAAGTGTTTAAGGAAATATTTTTCCATACACATAACATTGGGCATTATAATATGATGATGGGTATTGAAGAAAACGAAGAAATTTTAACAGATTCTATTTTAAATTAAGTAATTCCTTATTAGTAATAATTCAACGACCTTCTGGTGTAAGTAAAACTATTTTAAGTCAATGTGGTGATTTTATTGCAATGTGATTGACAAATTGCAACTCTTGACTTTTGGGAAGAGTGGTCAAAAGAAAAAGACAGTTTTAAATTAGATTAGGCGGTTGACGCATTGAGGAGACATTTCAAATATCATCAATAAAATGGAACAAAAAAATATAAATATTCAGGAGCAGTATTTAAAAACCTTTGTAGAAACTCTACGTCCGCAGGATCCAGAAATCCGTAAGCAAATTGACATTGGTTATTCCTGGGAAAATAATACCGCTATTCTCTTTGAGATTCGCCCAAAATGGGACCATCCAGAAGAGTTGATGAATACAGAGTTTGCAAAAATCCGTTATACAAAAACCCAAAAAGAATACAAACTGTATTGGATGCGTGGTACAGGAAAGTGGGAAATTTACGAACCTTTTCCTACCGCTACTAATTTACAAGAGTTGCTAAACGTAATAAAAGAAGATGCCCATTCTTGCTTTTTCGGATAAGCATCTATTAAATAAAAAGAAAATAAACCATAAAACTTCTTATTTTCCAAAATACGGATAAATAAGCACATTGTAATCTATCTATTTTGTATAGAATATTCAGAAACAGATTTCTTACTTAAAGTAGGTTATAAAGAATTGCAAGAAAGAAAACCCTCTTCAGACATGTTACAAAAAAGCGAAAATCATAACACGTTAAGAAGACGTGTTATAAAAAAGTCAAAAATAGAACATACAGAAGTTAAGAATGAAGTACACCGAATTTAAAATAGAATACTAGATCTGTCACAAATATTTACTAAATTTGTGACAGATTCATTTTTAGAAATCAATGGAAACCTCTAAAAGTCAAATAGAAACTAAGATTATGAAATCATCACGCGGCGAATTATTTTTCGCTGATGATTTCTCAAAATATGGTTCATCTGAAAATATTCGTCAGGTGCTTTCCCGTTTGGAGAAAGAAGGTGTTTTAGAAAGAATTGCGCATGGCATCTACTTAAAACCTAAAATAGATTCTTTATTAGGAACTGTTTATCCTAATACCGAAGAGGTTGCCAAAGAAATTGCCAAGAGAGACAAATCTCTAATTGCCCCAACTGGTGTTTTAGCACTTTTCCTTTTAGGATTAAGCAGTCAGGTACCCTTAAAAGCAGTATATCTAACCGATGGCTCACCTAGAGAAATAAAAATAGGAAAACGTTCTGTTAGGTTTAAAAGAACGACTCCAAAAAGTTTCGCCATCAAAGATGAATTATTACATCTCATCGTTCAAGCTTTCAAAGAAATTGGCCAAAAAGAAGTATCAGTTGATTTTCTAAATCGAATTAAACCTGCAGTTAAAAAATTAACTAAAGAAACGATAAAGTCACAATTGAAATACGCTCCGGTTTGGATTCAGAAAAACATTAATAACCTTTATCAATCAGCAAAAGATGTGGATTAATCTCGAAGAAAAACAAAAAATTCAGATTTTAGAACAGACAGGAGGTGCTTTAGCTTTGCCTGCATTTGTTATTGAAAAAGACTGGTGGGTTTGTATCATCCTTAAAGCTGTTTTCCAATCTCAATACGCAGATTCTATTATCTTCAAAGGGGGAACTTCATTAAGTAAAGTTTATAATCTGATCGATCGTTTTTCGGAAGATATAGACTTAATTATCGACAGGCACTTATTGGGATTTGAGGAATTGGATTCAAAATCAAAGATTAAGAAATTAAGAAAAGCATCTGGTGGATTTATTATTAATGAATTCCGTGAAGAACTTATACTTCAGCTGTCAAATTTAGGAATTGATAATAGTCAGTATGAAATCAAATACAATGAAGTAATTGATGACACAAGTGATCCAAATACTTTGGAAGTTTATTATAACTCTGTGGTGCCTGTCAGCAATGCTTATATCCAGCAACGGGTGCTATTGGAAATGGGTGCAAGATCTTTGACTGAACCCATGGAAAAAAAACCTGTACTATCATTTATTGATGAGCAATATGCTGAACTTCTATTTTCTGAGCCAAGTTTTGATGTTCAAGTAGTGATTCCCACCAGAACTTTTATTGAAAAAACTTTATTATTACATGAAGAGTTTTCAAAACAAAAAGATAAAATCCGAACCGATCGTCTTACAAGACATCTTTATGATTTAGAAAAAATGATGGACACGGAATATGGTGAATCTGCAATAAGTGATCATGAACTTTTCGAAACAATCGTTCACCATAGAAAAACGATTACGCCACTACGTGGAATCTATTATACCAATCACGAAAAAGGGAAATTAAGCATTTTGCCTCCTGCTGAAGTACTCAAAAACTGGGAAGCCGACTACAAAATAATGCAGGAAAATATGATTGTGGGAGAGAGCCTGCCATGGAAAAAATTGCTTGAACGGATAAAGACCATTCAAGATCGATTTAATAAAGTCTAACGAACTATGAAATACACCGAATCTAAACTCGAACAGGCGTTCATCCACCTTCTGAAAACAGAAAGATATACCTACGTTTCTGGTCAGAATATCCAGCGCAGCAACAATCAGGAAGTATTGATTAAAGAAGACTTGCGTAAATTTCTACTGAGCCGTTATCCGGATTTAGAGGATCTTGAACTGGAAACAATCATCAACGAACTGGCTTTTCAATCTGCCTCAAACCTATATGAGAGCAATAAATACATTTGCAAATTACTGGCAGACGGTTTAATTTTCAAGCGGAATGATCCATCTAAAAAAGATTTACATATTCGGTATCTGGATATAGATCCGGAAACTTTAGCCAAAAATAATTCTTTTAAAATTGTCAATCAGTTAGAAATTCAGGGCAAAGAACTCCGTATCCCAGATTTGATTGTCTATATCAACGGAATTCCGGTGGTTGTTTTCGAATTCAAAACCACCATCGAAGAAGATATTAGCATCCATAATGCCTTCAAGCAATTAACGAAAAGGTACAGAAGAGATATTCCGGAGCTGATGAAATACAATGCTTTTTGCGTCATCAGCGATGGTGTAAATAACAAAGCCGGAACAATATTCTCTTCCTACCAGTTTTTCTATGGCTGGAATAAAATCACCGGCGACGAGAAAAAAGCTTTAACCGGAATTGATACCACAACTTCTATTGTTCACGGAATGATGAATCAGGAAAGGTTGTGCGACATTATTCACCATTTTATCCTGTTCCCGGATACTTCAAAACATGAACTGAAAATCCTGAGCAGATATCCACAATATTATGCAGCAAATAAACTCTTTAAGAATATATTAAAACACCGCAAACCTGAAGGTGATGGAAAAGGCGGAACTTATTTTGGCGCGACCGGATGTGGTAAAAGTTACACCATGTTATTTCTGGCTCGTTTGCTCATGCGTTCTACCTTATTTTCAAGTCCTACGATTGTGATTATATCAGACCGAACCGATCTTGATGATCAGTTATCAAAAGATTTCACCAACGCTAAGGATTTTATCGGTGATGAAAACATCATCAACATCACTTCTCGTGCGGATCTAAGAGCCCGATTGCGAGGAAGAGAAAGTGGCGGCGTTTTCCTGACCACCGTACAAAAATTTGAAGAGGATTTGGAAATACTTTCGGACAGAACCAATATTATCTGTATTTCTGATGAAGCACACCGCAGTCAGGTGAACTTGGACTTAAAAGTAAAAATCGATGAAAACGGAGTGACAAAATCGTACGGTTTTGCCAAATATTTACATGATTCATTACCCAATGCAACCTATGTAGGATTTACCGGAACACCCATTGATAAAACACTCACCGTCTTCGGAGAGGTAGTGGATGCGTACACCATGTTTGAATCGGTAAATGATGAAATTACCGTACGTTTGGTCTATGAAGGACGCGCTGCCAAAGTAAATCTCGATCATTCAAAAGTGGTAGAGATTGAGAAATATTATGAAAATGCAGTAGCCGAAGGCGCTTCGGAATATCATGTGGAAGCAAGTCAGCAAGCTATTGCTAGAATGGAAGTCGTTTTAGGAGATAGAGATCGTATAAAAGCCATCGCACAGGATTTCGTGACCCATTACGAAAATAGGCTGGCTGAAAATGCTACTGTTGCCGGCAAAGTAATGTTTGTATGCGCCTCCAGAGAAATTGCCTATAAATTATTTAAAGAAGTTATTTCACTTCGTCCTGACTGGAATGAAGTGAAAATGTAATCTTCCCCAAAAATAAGAACATTTAAAAATATAGTTTTTAAATTTGGAAGACTATGAAAAACAGTAAATTTTCAGAAGTTCAGATCATCAAGATTTTAT
>NZ_JAUFQB010000009.1 GCF_030409525.1 Kaistella yonginensis
ATCTGTTGTCATGCGAGTTCCTTTGGCGATGAGATTCCAATCTCTTTGAAGTATTTTTCCAGAATTTTTGTCTGTCCATCTTCTTCTTTTGATGTGAAGCTTCACAGATTTGCCTCGAAGCGGAAAATCATCTACCGTAATCTCTGGTAAAAATCCTTTCGACTGCAACATTAGCGAGGAAAATTCTTGGGGAATCGCACTTTTTTCTTCAAAATACATATGCAAAATCTTATTTTCTTCTGCGAAATTTACAATATCAAAATGGTTTATTAGGAACTCTGGGAGGAGTAATTTCAGGACTTCAGTTTCGTTTAGCATAACGCAAATTTACTCATTCATTTTATTTTCTCCCCAAGTTTTGAGATTGATCCATCTTTTAACTTAAAATCTCTAGCTTCTCGCAATCCCAATTTTTCCTCGTCAACTGTAAAATGCCGGAAGTAATAGCATCGAATTTTCTGCCGTCTAATAATTGAGGCGAATCAACAAGTCAAATTCGGAATTTTAAAAAAGACCCGAAGTATGATTTCACATTCTGAAAGCAGTGACTGAAGCAAAAAAGAGTGCCGAAAAAAAAAATTAAACAAAAAAAGCCCTCGCTAATTTTGTGATTAAATTAAATATTTAATACCTTTGAATGGGTTATGGTCAATTAAATTTAAAAAATCAAGTAGTCGCTTGAATTAATCATAAAAACTAAAAACACTATCTCATGAAAACACCAGAAGAACAACTGAAAGAAATTAGACAAAAAGTTCTCGAACTGAACTTAGAAGCTGAAAAAATTTTATTAGCAAATGCAGACAGACCACGTCCAGAAGGAGAAGGCGCTTGTACGTACAATGTTTGTCCGTGTAGCTCTTATGTATATGGAGGTGCGCCTGGAATCTGTAATAGAAGTCGTTGCGGGCATCCTGCTTCTGACCACGAGTTTTAAAAATGAATTACTAATAATAAAAACATATCGTTATAAAATGGCGATTTGTTTTTTTATGCTCAATTTGATTTTCGTAATTTAACAGTTTAAGGTATAGTATCTGTGTTTTCGAGTCTTCAAAAGTTGTAAATCATCTGTAGTTTATAAGTGAAATGTTTCCAGCATAATTTTCTTAGGTATTCAATTGTAAAATGTTCATTTTTACAGAAAGAAAATACTATTTTTATTCCCAAATAAATATCAATCTATGAAAACTAAAAACCTTCTGTTCGTCTTTGCAGTGCTCGTTTTATTAACAGCCTGTACAAGTTATCTAACCCAAGTTGCATCCGGCAAAAAAATAGATAATCGCCTTGTGGGAGTTTGGGTTGGTTCTGAAAAAGACAAGCAGATTGAAGGGATTCACAAAAATTGGGAAATGAATCGCAGAGCGGATGGAACCTTTACTTTAGACTTTCAATTTAGTCAAAATGGTCAGGTACTACAAACCATTGAAACGGGTAATTGGTGGATTGAAAAAGGAAAATTCTATGAATTTCATCAAGAGTCTGGTCAGACTGATGCTTACGATTACACCGTTCTTGGCCCAAATCAAGTGAAATTTAAAGCCATTGCCATCAGTATCGAGATGAATGCTGATTCTTACGAGTTTATTGATACTAGAAAGTAATTCAGGTACTTTTATCTGAATGTAATATTATCATCAAAAAAACTAAAAAGGCAAATCAATTCCGTCCGATTTTACAAAATCTTTGGTATAAGGATTTTCCAGAAAACTTAAGAATGGTTTTTGAAACTGAATAATGTCGTTTCTTTGAATGCCGTAAACCGACCAATAGTTGGTGAGTAACTGCGCAAAAGTTTCATCGTCCCAAAATCCGAAAACAGGTCTGTTGGCATTGGCAATAATTGGCAGGGCTTCAATGGTTATTCCCTCTGCAGTGTTTTCGATAATGTATTCCGGTTTGTACTGTAATATATAATCTGAGTAATGAAATCTTGCAAACAATTCTTCAAACTGAACAGGATGTAAAACATCACCTTTCATTTTTTCCAACAGGTCTTTTTCTTTTTCTCCAATCACGCCATTATCTTGTAAACAGGCGATTATACCAAAACCATTGACTCCAAACTGGAATAATAAATTCACAGTATCATCACGATAACTGAAAATATCTGCAGAATATTTAAGCGGAAATAGGGCGATAGTCCACGGTTTTTGTCCAACAAAATTAATCGGTTCAATGATGGATTGTAGCATCAAATGGAAATTTCCAAAACGCTCGCGCAACATCGGCGAAAGTTCAAAACGCTCACGCTGTTTCATCATTCGATTGCTCTCGTTATGCATCTCATGATATAGCATGCCGTAAACCATTCTGCCTGTCCAGAAGAAAAGAGTTTCTTCATCAAGGGTGGCCATGCCTTCATAGCCTTTTTTATAAGCTTCCTGAATTTTTACCTCTAAGGATTCAAATGCTTCTTTTACGCGGGGTGAACACGGTAATTGCAAATCAGCATACGTGTAAAATTTTGATTTATCCATCATTTCAATTCGATCTTCCCCGAATTTAAAATGATCCATCAACCATTGTGGATAAACCGTCATTTTTTCGATGGTTAAATCACCTGTAAGAAAGCAGAATTGCTCGTCGAAAATCAAATCCGTAAAAGGATTAAAGAGAGATAAAGACATAAATAGAAAATTAAGTAGATAACTTTTTGCAAAGATAACCATTAACTCCCGCTTCGATTCAATAATTAGAATAGATTTAGACCTAAATTAAAAAAAAGAATCTAAAGATTTCGCTTTCTGTACTACCTAAAACTTTTCAATTTTGATTTCTGATTTTTAATAGCGCTTGAAATGCAAGGTTTTCCCAATCCACTGCCATTTCCAATATCCGCGAACAATTAACTCACCATCGTCTCTTATTTGCGCATAAGAATCCCAAGTTCTACCACTCGAGGCATCATAGATTTTGCCTTTTTCCCATCTTTTTGTAGAAGCGTTAAAGTGCAGTCCCTGCAAAACTTCCATTCCGATTATTTTTCGATTTCTCAAATTGTGGTTTGGGTTTCGTCCGTCTACGGCTGCATGAATGGGTTTACCACTTCCGAGATTGATGTCGTACCAGATTAATTTAGCTTTAAATGTTCCGCCGTCTTTGTAAATATTAACCTTTACACTGTTATCGGTGGCCACCCAGTTTCCTAGAATATCATCCATTTTAGTTTGGGCACCTAGCGTACAGCACAAGAGTAATAGAAAAAAGATTGAGGACTTAACCATCATGATTTTTGTAACGTAAAGTTTTTGAAATAATTTTTGTTCACCTTTAAAGTAGCTATATACTTTCAAAAGGGTAGAGTAGTCATCAACTGGATTTAGTGTCCAAAATAAAGAACCGCATTTTTGGGAGCGATAATCGTACCACTTCAGTATGAACCGTGAACAATTAATATTTTTAGCATATAAAAGAATGAGGCGAGCTTCATAGCAGCTAAAAATGAACGTTCATTCTTTTTTTTGTATCTTTGTATTATCAAAATAAAAAAAATAAGATGAAAGTAATATTTTGGGTGATTGTAAGTATCCTTTTGGCAGTCTTAATGATTGTTGCAGGCGTTCAGCATCTATGGAATCCAAATTTTTATCTGCCATTTGTGCCGCCCTTTATGCCTTTTCCTATGACGATGGTTTATCTGTCTGGACTGGTAGAATTGCTTCTGGGTCTGGCGATTTTGTTTTTAAATCATAAGTACACCAAGTTTGGAATGTTGGGAGTTTTTGTTCTAATGGTGATTTATTTAACACTTCACATTGCAGATACCTTCAGCATGGAACCCATTATTGGAAGTCCGACTTTGGCTTACATCCGACTAGCGATTCAATTGCTCTTAATATGGTTGTCTTGGAATGCTTATCAGTTTTCCTCAATATTGAAAAATCACTACAAAGAAAATGCTTAAAAAAGAAAAGATCACCGATAAGAAAAGTGCATTGCTTAATGCGACGCTCACTTTGGTAAACAATCATGGTTTTCACAATACGCCGATGTCTAAAATTGCAAAACTTGCCGGCGTTTCTCCTGCGACCATCTATTTGTATTTTGAACACAAGCAGGATTTGATTAATAGTCTTTATTTAGAGGTGAAGAAATCATTTAGTAAAAGTACTTTCAACGGTTATGATGAGCAAATGTCGGTGAAAAAAGGTTTTGAAATTATCTGGTTCAATATTGCCAATTACAAATTAAATCAAGTACGCGAATCAACTTTTTTATCGCAGTGTGATAACAGTCGGATGATTGATGAAGCTATTAGAATAGAAGGTTTGAAGAATCTACAGCCGCTGCTGGATTTGTGGGAAAGGGGAAAAAAAGAAGGGATTATAAAACCGCTTTCTGATTACATTTTATATTCACACACCGTCTATCCTTTATCTTTTTTATTGGAAATGCAGGAACGGGAAATTTTTAGTTTGGATCAGGAGGTGAAAAACAAAATGTTTCAGGTAGCCTGGGACGCCATTAAATTGTAATTTTTTCTCGATAAAAAAGAATGAACATTCATTAATAATAATAAAATTTAGAATCATATAAACAGTATAAAATAAAAATATGAACAATTTTAAGTACAGAAATCCAACCAAGATATTGTTTGGAAAAGGGCAAATAGAAAATCTTTCAAAAGAAATTCCGGCAAACGCAAAAATATTAATGCTGTACGGTGGTGGAAGTATAATGAAAAACGGAATTTACGACCAAGTAAAGAAAGCTCTTTCAGGTTTTGAAGTGCTCGAATTAGGTGGCATTCCGGCCAACCCAGAATACAGTGTTTTATTAGACGCGCTGAAAGTCATTAAAAAAGAAAACATCACGTATCTTTTAGCAGTTGGTGGCGGTTCTGTGATAGACGGAACTAAATTTTTATCAGCAGCCGCTTTGTACGAAGGTGAAACACCCTGGGATTTAATGACCAATAAAAAACCGGTGACTGAAGGTTTGCCTTTTGGAACCGTTTTAACACTTCCGGCTACTGGTTCAGAAATGAATTCAGGTTCGGTAATTACAAGGGCAGAGACCAAGGAAAAATTAGCATTTGGCGGACCGGGAATGTTCCCGCAATTTTCAGTGTTGGATCCAGAAGTCATTAAATCGATTCCGCAACGTCAATTGGCGAACGGAATTGCAGATGCTTTCACCCACGTGATGGAGCAATACATGACCTATTCAGTAGATGCAAAATTGCAGGATCGTTTTGCGGAAAGTATTATGCAAACTTTAATTGAAGTTGCTCCCGCCATTATGAAAGATGCATCCGACTATCAGGCAGCTTCTAATTTCATGTGGAGTTGCACCCTGGCTTTGAACGGATTAATTCAACAAGGCGTTCCGGGAGACTGGGCGATTCATTCCATGGGACACGAATTAACAGCGATGTACGGCATCGATCACGCCAGAACTTTGGCCATTTTAGCCGGAAATCATTACCGCTATAATTTTGAAACCAAGAAAGAAAAATTAGCGCAATATGCAGAACGCGTTTGGAATATTACCAACGGAACTTTAGAAGAAAGAGCCCACGCAGGAATTAATAAAACCGATGAATTTTTCAAATCTTTAGGAATTGATATTAAATTATCAGAGTATACTAAAGATTATTCAGAAACCGGATCTACCGTGGCAAAACGTTTTACCGAAAGAGGTTGGCTGGGACTTGGCGAACATAAATCCCTTGCACCTTCTGACGCTCAGAAAATTATCGAGATGAGTTATTAAGCACAACAATTAAAAATTGATAATTAACAATTAAAAAATTAAAAAAAAATTTTTATGAAAATATTATTTGTTCTTACTTCCCATTCAGAATTGGGAAACACCGGCGAGAAAACCGGCTTTTGGATTGAAGAATTCGCAAGTCCTTATTACTATTTGGTTGATAAAGGAGTTGATGTTATTTTAGCTTCTCCAAAAGGCGGTCAACCACCGATTGATCCAACCAGTGATAAACCGGAAAACCAAACAGACTCTACCATTAGATTTAAAGCAGACAATGCATTACAGGAAAAATTAAGTAAAACGCATAAACTTTCTGAGATTTCGTCTGATGATTACGACGCTGTATTTTACCCGGGCGGTCATGGACCACTTTGGGATTTGGCAGAAAGTGCGGACTCTGCAAAACTGATCGAAAGTTTCTACAATTCCAACAAACCTGTGTCTTTTGTTTGTCATGCGCCTGCGGCTCTAAAACATGTTAAAAATTCAGTCGGTGAACCTTTGGTTAAAGGAAAAAAAGTAACCGGATTTACCAATACCGAAGAAGATTTGGTACAATTAACCGATGTTGTTCCATTCCTCGTAGAAGATATGTTGAAACAAAGCGGCGGAATCTACAGCAAAAAAGGAGATTTTGAAGAATATGCATTAGAAGACGGTTTATTAATCACGGGTCAAAACCCGGCTTCTTCTGAAAAAGTTGCGGAGTTATTATTGGCACAACTTCAGAAATAAAGTTAACCGAAATTCGATTCGTAAATACAAAAATTCCAAATTGATTTTTCATTTTGGAATTTTTATTAGAAATTTTTCATCCTTTACGGTCTGCCAAAAAGAATTTTTCTTTTTTTAGGCAGATTTTAACAGTGGCTTACAAAACTATTCTTTCGATTTGAATTTCATTTTTTTTCAATTCTTTTCTTACATTCGTTTACTAATCAACAAACATGAACGAAAACATCTTAGGTTTGGTCGCAGGAGGAATTACCTCGGTAGCCATGTTGCCGCAGCTCATCAAAGTTTTAAAGGAAAAAGACGTACAAGATCTGTCTTTATTAATGATTCTTTTTTTGATTACAGGACTGTCTTTGTGGGTTTGGTACGGTTTTATCAAAGACGAGCTTCCCATTATCCTTTCGAATGCATTTGCTGTGTTGGTCAATATTTGTCTTTTGATCTGTTATTTTAAATTTCGGAAATAAATTTTAATTAATTTGTTTTTTTTCGGTACAATGTTCCTCTAAGTTCAATTTAATGAGGTCTCATTTTTTAGTAAAAATTATTTACTTTTAGATTAATAAAGCACAATCTGTAAACTTTAAATTATAAAAAAAATTTTTCAATAGGAACTTATCGACTTTTTTAATGAAGCTTTTGAATTGGGCAATATAACAAACAACTAGATTACTCTTCTCTAGGAATACAAAACAAATTTTATATTAAATTTTGAGCGTTGCCTCTTTTTTATGTAATATTGAAATATCAATTTACCATTGTGATAGAAGTTGTAAACTTTTTTTTATTAAGTGCAGATTCCGTGTTTTGATGATAATGCTTTTTTTAGTTGTTATCAACTTTTCTTTTGCAAAACCACCAAATTCTAAAAATGTGATCGTGAGCTTAAAAAAAGAACTCGACCAATATTCTGGTGATTATACGCAACAACTTTCAATTTTAAATTCCCTAAGTATTTCATATCGGAAAGTTTCTCCGGACAGCAGCATGTACTATGCAAAACAAGCTTTGGAGCTGTCTAAAAAGATGAAATCGGAGAAAGAAAAAGGGGATGCGCTTCAAAATTTGGGTATTGCCTATTTTTACGCAAACGACTTCAAGAAATCTTTAGATTATTTATACCAATCGCTGAAGATAAGAGAGAAAATGGCAGATTCTGATAAAATTGGGCACACCTTAAATAGTATTGCCAATGTTTATTTTAATCTTAATAACGTTTCGGAAGCACTTAAGTTTTACAAACGCTCTTTATCACTTGCACGAAAATTCGGTGATAAAAAGAGAGAAGCATCGATTCTTATTAACATGGGTAGTTTGTATGGTTCTAATGGTCGAATAGATACGGCTTATGTACTTTTAAATCAATCAGTTGATTTACTTGAAAACCTGCATGATTCACCTGCACTTAGCACTTCTTATAATAATCTAGCGCTCTTATACCGAAAAAATGGCGCGTATGAAAAGTCTTTAGAATATGATGAAAAAGCACTTCGAATCAATAAAGAAATGGGTCGAAAATGGGAAATATCTTACATCTCCAATTCGATTGGAGAAACCTATTTATTGATGAAAAAATATTCGAAAGCATTTGAATATTTTAATGAAGCGTTATCTGCAGCTGAAGCCTTACAAAATCAGGATATATTGCTTTTTAGTTATCGGTCAATGACTAAATATTACAGCGCGGTGGGAAATTATCAGCAGTTCCATTATTACTTTTACAAATATGAAGCGACCAAAGATGCTATTTTTACCAATCAAAATACCAATTCTATCGCCGAAATGCAGGTGAAATACGAAACTGAGCGAAAGGAAAAAGAATATGCTTTACAAAAACTTCAAATTGCGAAAGAAAGAACGATTAAGAATTCATTTATTTTCCTCTCTATTCTGATCCTGATAATGGTCGTCATTCTTTTTTTTCGGTTTCGGGTGAAGAAAAAACTAAGTTCCGAACTGGAAATTTTAGTAAAAAAACGCACCAATGATTTATTGGTAAATCAATCAAAACTTACGGAAGCGCAGCGTATTGGGAAGTCTGGAAGCTGGGATTGGGATTTGGTCAATAATCGGCTAAGCTGGTCAGATGAACTTCCTATTATTTTAGGGCGAACGAATAGTGATATGAATTGGGTTGCAATTTTGCGCAGTACCCATGAAGAAGACCGCCTCAAAATTCTTAAAATTCTCAGAAGGAAATTTAGTGAATTCGATTCTCATCTTGTTTTTGATTTCAGAATTACTGAGTCAGGAACAATCGAAAAATATATAAGTGTATTTGCAGAAGTAATAAAAGACGATTCGGGTAATATAAAACTAGTTCAGGGAAATATTCAGGATATAACCGAACGAAAAATTGCTGAAATCGCTTTAATTGAAAGTGAGCAATGGTATAGAAAGCTTATCAGCGCCTCACCAGACGCAGTTTTCAAAATAAATGCGGATGGATTGATTGTCTTTGCAAGCCAACAAAGTAGAACGCTTTTCCGAATTTCCGATGAAAGGGTAATTATCGGAACGCATATTAACGAATGGATTGTGAAAACTGACCAACTAAGAGTAATGGAAAACCTCAGAGCGCAAGGTTCCGAAAAAAGTACCAGCGATACGCATGTTGTTTTACAGCGGAAAGATGGCAGTACTTTTTCAGGAGAATTGAGGACTGCTAAAATCAGCGATTCAGATGGGAAATCAAAGGGACTTATTGTTGTGGTTCGCAATATAACCTATAGGAAGCAAATGGAACAGCATATTTTGCGGAATACCATTGAAACTGAAGAGCGTGAGAGACAGCGGTTTTCAGAAGATTTGCATGATGGATTAGGACCGCTATTATCTACGGCAAAAATTTATCTGGAACTTATTGCTGCCCGAATGGAGAAACCGATAGAGCAAAAAGAATTTATTAAAATGACGGACGATATCCTGTATGAATCTATAAAAAGTACGCGCGAAATTGCCAATAATCTTGCCCCAAATTTGTTGAATGACTTTGGACTCATTGAAACGCTGAGCGTATATGTTGACAAGATTAATAAGATGAATTCTATTTCGGTAGATCTCAAAATTGATCAAAATTTTCCGGTTTTACGCAAACAAACGGAAATTGCCTTTTATAGAATTATTTCAGAATTACTTAATAATACTCTTAAACACGCTTCAGCAAGTAAAATAGAAATTGAACTTTTAAAAACTCAAGGTCAAGTGGAGATTACTTATTCTGACAATGGTATTGGTTGTGATATCCAGAAGATGCTTTCATCACCATCGAAAGGATTGGGCTTATCCAATATCACTTCACGCGTAAAATCTATTAATGGATATTGTAAATTTAATTCGGTACCAGGACAATATTTCAGAACATATATATCCGTAGCAATTTCGGGAGAACTCGAACATCGTACAATTAATACTTCCTTAAAAAAATGACAGATATTATTAAAGTAATTTTGGTAGACGATCATGCAATTTTTTTGAATGGACTGCGCCTTAGGATCAACGAATGCAGTCAGTTTAAAGTGATTGGCGAGGCGTCTAATGGCCAGCAATTTTTGGAACTTCTTACCGATCTGAATCCAGATCTAGTTTTAATTGATATTAAAATGCCCATGATGAACGGTGCTGATGCAACGAAAGAAGCAATCGAAAAATATCCTAATCTCAAAATAATGGCACTCACGATGTTTAGCGAACTGAAATATCTTCGCCTCATGGCAGAAGCAGGAGCACGTGGTTTTATCCTGAAAAGTATTGGGAAAGCTGAACTGGAGTTTGCAATAAATACTGTTAACAGCGGTAAGACCTACTTTTCTCCACAATTACTCGACGAAATTGCAGAATTCGACCCTGCAGACGCTTCAGGAAAATTTCTAGAAGATTTAAATGAGCGACTTACCGAGCGAGAACTTGATGTGTTACAATATATTGTCAAAGGGCTCACTAGTCAGGAAATTGCAGATAAATTATTTATAAGCAAGCGAACCGTAGAAGGGCATCGTGCAAACCTGATCTCTAAGACAGCGACAAGAAATGTAGTAGATCTGGTGATTTATGCGATCAGAAATCAATTGGTGATTGTCTGAATAGAACACTTTTGTAAGCTCTTTTTTTTATTTTTTTCCTTTTGAATTTCTAAGCTTTTTTATGCAAAACAGGTGTTTTTACGCATAAATACGTCACCTTATTGCGTTAATTTTATATTTTACAAAATAAGTTATGACCAAAATCGTAATTGTGGCACATCATGCTGCGTTCCGGAAGAGTTTACTGACGATGCTACAAGAAATTCCCGAGGAAATTGAAATTACCGAAAAAGACACCAGCTTTAAATTTATTGAGGATCTGAATTTTCTTTCTCCAGATCTGGTGGTCATGGATAGTGGAATGCCCGATAGAAATGGAATCGAAACTGCAACAATTGCGCTTACTAAAAAACCAGCATTGCGCATTATAATCCTTAGCATGTTTACTGATGATAAATATGTGCAAGAGGCTAAAAATGCTGGCGTAAAAGGTTTAGCTCTTAAAGCGCCAAGCCTCAAAGAACTTATGGATGCGTACCATACTGTAATGAATGATGGGTTATATTTTCCTTATCCTTTAAAATAAAATACAACACAGAAACTTCAAATCACGTAAAAATACGCTTACACATCATTTACAAAAAAATTAACTTCGCCAATATAGATCTTCTTAATAAAATTTAATGATCTACAATGTTTTATAACCTAATTAATAAAATTATTATGAAAAAAAACTCCTTATTACAGTTTGAGAACACCCGTAGCACTCTGTTGCGTAGTTTGTTCATGGTCAGCTTTTTATTTTTTATAACACAACCATTGACTGCACAATATTTTTCAAAAGTTACTTCCGGTACGCTCGTTGATACCCGCTTGAAAACGTACAGCGCATCTTGGGCTGATTATAATAATGATGGGTTTGATGACATGCTAATTGTTGGTACCACCGACAATAAAACAACTTTATTAGTGAATAATGGCGATGGTACCTTTACCATAAAGACTGAAAATGTAATCTATAGCACCACTGGGCCTTCTGTTGCATGTGTTTGGGGTGATTATAATAATGATGGCAATATTGATTTATATATTTGCAATACAGGCAATAGCGGAAGCATAGATGCGGGTAATTTTCTTTACCGAAATGATGGGAACGGAAATTTTACACGGATTTTAGAAGGTGATATTGTGACAGATCAAGATTGGTCTTTAGGAGCAGCATGGGCAGATTATGATAATGATGGTTACTTAGATTTATATGTAGCGAATTTTTTACAAGCAAATCGATTGTACCATAATAATGGTGATGGCACTTTTACTAAA
Organism: Kaistella yonginensis; assembly: GCF_030409525.1. Taxonomy (GTDB): domain Bacteria; phylum Bacteroidota; class Bacteroidia; order Flavobacteriales; family Weeksellaceae; genus Kaistella; species Kaistella yonginensis. Next base: position 11,802 of record NZ_JAUFQB010000009.1, read on the forward strand.
ATTACGACCGGAGATATGGTAACAGATAATTATAATACCTACAGTGCCAACTGGGTAGATTATGATAATGATGGTTTTCAAGACTTATATGTAGTGAATTATTTTTATTCAGGTTTACCAGGACAAAATAACTGTCTTTATCGTAATAACGGCGATGGCACTTTTACTAAAAATATAACTTCTATCATTGCGAATGATGCCGCTTTGACTCAGGGTAGCTCATGGGGTGATTTCAATAATGATGGATTGATGGATGTTTATTTAACGGTTAACAATTTTGCTGATATAAAACATAATTTTTTGTATAAAAACATCGGTAAAGGCGATTTTGAGCTCGTCAATTCTGCCCCTTCTACTGATGGTGGAGTAGCATTTGGATCAGCTTGGCTCGATATGGATAATGATGGTTTCCTTGATCTTACCGTTTCAAACAATGGAGGAACTGCTCTTCGTCTTAATTATCTTTATCGAAATAATGGCGATGAAACTTTTACCAATCAAACAGCAGATGCCTCCACGCTAACTCCACTTCGGGATTATTGCACCACTATTTCAGATTATAATAATGATGGGTATCCGGATATCTTCACTCCATCTTATTCTACAACCCTTATCCATGGATTATATAAAAATAATGGCGGCAGTAATAATTGGATTAGTTTACGTTTGGAAGGAGTGGTCTCCAACCGCTCAGCTATTGGAGCCCGTATTTATTGTTATGCAGATGGAAAAGTTCAGACCCGCGAAGTTTCTTCTACCTCTGGTGAATATACAGGTAGTACTTTAGTGCAAACATTTGGTATCGGAACTGCTACTGCGATAGATAAAATTGAAATTAATTGGCCTTCAGGAATCCAGCAAGTAATTACAAATCCAGTAGTGAACCAAATTTATAAAATTTTAGAAGAAGCAGCTAGTGCTAAGACAGATATTCTTACTTTTAATCTTGATCAGCAAACTGAAGCTGCTGTAATTGATAAAGCAACCCATACCATTACGCTGAAAGTTCCTAATGGTACTAATCTTTCCACACTTAAACCGGTAATAACGCTTTCTTCTGGTGCAACTGTTGTTCCAACCTCAGCCTCAACCGTAGATTTTTCAAGTGGAGCAGTTGGTTTTAATGTTACCGCACAAAATGGTACAAATCAACAGGTTTGGATGGTTTCGGTATCCTCTTCCTTAGGCGTTAACGAACAAATCAATAATAAATCTTTTTCAGTTTATCCTAATCCTGCCCGTTCCGATGGAAATGTTTATGTGAAAACCGCTCTTACGGGACAATATGATTTGAAAGTAGTAAACTTTGCAGGTCAACAAATTAAAAACATGAAAGTTGAGTTACAAAGTGGAAAAAGTAAGTCGGTGAATCTTGGTTCTTTAGAAAAAGGAGTATATATTATTTACTTGGAAAATAAAAACGGGAAAGCAACACAAAAGTTGATTGTTACAAAATAATACATCTTCACTTATTTGGGTCAACTATAGCAGTATATCTAAATAATACCATATTTTAAACCTCTCAAATTATTTAAATAATTGGAGAGGTTTTTTTATTTATTAATCCCTTCATCCTTCCTATTTCTTTTTAATTAAATCAATCTCTTTCTTCAAGCTCAAAAACATTTCCTTTACCGTCATCATATCCAAATTTTCCATTTCAAATTCTGCCGTGTTAATGCTGCAGGCATATTCCCAGATTTCTACCAACTCAGAAAGTTTAATTTCATAAGGTTTATAGAGCGGATTATCCGAATTCACTGTGATGTTTCTGGCCGTTTTCTTTTCAAATCTTTTATACACCACGCCTTCATTTTGGGTAATGAAAATATACGTTTTGTCTTTCTTTAAATCACTCGCATTTTCCACATATTTACCCACGATAAAAGTCCCATTTTTAAAAGGCGGCATGGAATCTCCGCTGGCCGGAAAAGCCCGAAATTTTCCATTGCGTAAAAAGGGCAGGGAAATGGTCTGCAACTTTTCAATATATTCCGGGTCGCTATACCCCTGAAGATAACCCATCTGGGCTTTTTCGGGAATAATTTCTATTTTATTTTCACCTTTTTCATCCACCGTAATCGGAAGAATGGTACGGTTATCGGGAAGCTTCATCATCTTTTCTAAGGAATACTTCCTCAAGTCTAAACCCACCAATAAATCAATGCTGATTCGGTAGTATTTGGACAGGCGAATCAGGATTTCGATAGGCGGTTCACTGGAGCCATCTTCATATTTGGCGTATCGTCCGCGCGTGATAAGAAGGTCGTCCGCGATTTTCTGTTGCGCGTATTTTTGCTGACCTCTCAAATACCGCATGTTTTCTGATAAAATTGACATTGCTATAAATTATAGCAACAAATATACAAATATTTGGTATAAATCATACTAATTTTGTGCCTATGGAAAGAGCAATTGTACATATGGATTTAGACACTTTCTTTGTGTCCTGTGAAAGATTAATCGAATCAAAATTAAATGGTGTTCCCGTTATCATCGGTGGTGGCGACCGTGGAGTAGTGGCTTCCTGTTCTTATGAAGCGCGGTATTTTGGGGTGCGTTCTGCAATGCCGATCAAGATGGCAATGAAATTATGTCCGCAGGCAAAAATTATTCGCGGCGATTACGAACGCTATTCTAAATTTTCTAAAGAAGTCACCGAAATTATTCAGGAAAAAGTTCCCGTTTTAGAAAAAGCCAGCATCGATGAATTCTATATGGATTTATCCGGCATGGATCAATTTTTTGGCTGTTATCAATGGACCAGAGAAATTGCAGATTCCGTCACCAAAAATACGGGTTTGCCCATCAGTTTTGCTTTATCCACCAATAAAACGGTTTCTAAAATTGGCACTGGAGAATCTAAACCAGTCGGAAGATTAGATATTCCGGCTCAAAATATAAAACCATTTTTGAATCCTTTATCGGTGCGGAAAATCCCTATGGTCGGAGAGGTAACTTTTCAGTTATTATCACGCATCGGAATTAGAACCATTCAGACTTTAGCAGATATGCCGGTTTTGGTTTTGCAGCAAATGATCGGAAAAAATGGGGGTGAACTTTGGAAAAAAGCGAACGGAATCGATTTAACTCCGGTTATTCCGTATTCCGAAAGAAAATCATTGTCAAGCGAACATACTTTTACCAACGATACGATGGATGTTTTTGAAATGAGAAGATTGATTTCCAGCATGGCAGAATCATTGGCTTATCAATTACGACAGGAAAAATGGCTCACTTCCACGGTGGTTTTAAAGATTCGCTATGCCAATTTCGATACCGAAACGAAACAGTGTAAAATTTCGTATACTTCTCTTGATCACACTTTAGCCAGAGTTGCCTTGGATTTATTCGAAAAATTGTACACCCGAAGAATGCGTCTGCGTTTGGTCGGATTGCGCTTCACCAATCTCTTGCACGGCACCTATCAAATGAATTTATTTGAAGACACCGAAGAACTCATGAATCTCTACCAAGCCATGGATCGTATGAAGAACCGATTCGGCAAAAATGTTTTGGGAAGAGCATCGGGATTTGAATTGGCTTCGGTTTAATCAAAAAAGTTTATGAACCACAAAAGCCACAAAAATTTTTGGGCGTATTTAAGTTGATCAAAGATTAAAAAAGGTGTACGTATTTTAATTCCCATAGGAAATCTTAAGAAACTTAATTTCTTAATCGAAATCTTAATGGTGAAAATGGAGAAATTTTTTTAATTCATCCGCTAAATTTTAAGAGTTAAAGTTTACACCATTAAAAATCTCATATCTATAATCTTTCAGTCTCTTGTCTCAAATCTCACTCATGTTCCTCAATTCCCACACTTTCCACAGTTTACGTTACGGCACTTTATCAGTTGAAGAACTCGTAAAGCAAGCCGCCGATTCCGGTGCGAAAGAATTGGTTTTAACGGATATTAATACCGTAACAGCAATTTATGATTTTAAAAAAGAATGCGAAAAATTTAATATAAAACCGATTGTTGGCGTAGAAATTCGGAGGGAAAACGAACTTCTTTATATTACCATTGCAAAAGATGAAACCGGAATTGGAGAGATCAACCGTTTATTGACCAATCACAATTGCTACGACTCGGAACTTCCAAAAGTTTCCCCAGATTTTCAGAAAGTTTTTGTCATTTATTCTTTAAAAAATAGTCCAGAAAATTTAAAAGAAAATGAATTTATCGGAGTTCGAGCACAAGAACTGAATCTTTTGATCCGTCCGGAATGGCAGCAGTTTTTAGATAAAATGGTGATTCTCCATCCGGTCACTTTTAAAACGAAAAAAGAATTTAATCTTCATAAAATTTTACGTGCCATCGACCAAAACACTTTGGTTTCGAAATTAAATGAAACTGATTTTTGTTCTCCCCATGAAGTTTTTCAGTCGGTAGAAATAATTGCAGAACAATTTAAAAGATATCCGAAAATTATTGAAAACACGCAATTTATTTTAAATCAATGTACCTTTAATTTTGATTTTAAAACCCCCAAAAATAAAATTTATTTCACCGAAAATAAAGCCGATGACGATGCGCTTCTAAGATTATTAGCATACGAAGGTTTAGCCAAAAGATATCCGGAACGTACAAAAATCGTGATCGATAGAATTGAAAAAGAATTAAAAGTCATCCAACAAATGGATTTTGCAGGTTATTTTCTCATCACTTTGGATATTGTGAAATACAGCCAAAGCCGCGGTTTTCTGCATGTTGGTCGCGGAAGTGGTGCAAACAGCATCGTAAGTTATTGCCTCGGAATTACAGAAATTTGTCCCATCGAACTCAATCTTTATTTTGAACGTTTTCTAAATAAGCACCGAAATAATCCACCCGATTTCGATATCGATTGGAGTTGGCAAGAACGCGATGAAATTTTAACGTATATTTTCAAACGGTACGGAAAAGAACACGTGGCATTTTGTGGAACGAATGTGGAGTTTAAATACCGTTCGATTTTTCGGGAAGTCGGGAAAGCATTTGGTTTGCCCAAAGAAGAACTCGATATTTTGGCGAAAAATCCTATGGAAATTCACGATGATAATAAAGTCGTAAAACTCGTGCAGAAATACGGAATGTTGCTCGAAAAATTCCCCAATCAACGAAGTATGCATTCCTGTGGAATTATTATTTCCCAAGAACCCATCACCAATTACACCGCTTTGGAAATGCCACCGAAAGGTTTCCCCATCGTGCAATTTGATATGAATGTGGCAGAAGATATCGGCTTCGAAAAATTTGATATTCTTTCTCAACGTGGCCTCGGAACCATTAATGATACCTTGAAACTGGTCCAGAAAAATCAGGGAGTTACCATTGATATTCACAATACGACGCTTTTTAAAAAGGATAAAAACTGCAATCATTATTTAAGTATCGGCAAAACCATTGGCTGTTTTTATATTGAAAGTCCCGCCATGCGCGGTTTGTTGCGGCGGTTGAAATGTGAAGATTACCCAACTCTGGTCGCGGCTTCCTCGATTATTCGTCCGGGTGTGGCGAAAAGTGGAATGATGAAGGAATATATTTTCCGACATAACAATCCCACTCAATTCGAGTATTTTCACGATGTTTTTAAAGAGCAACTAGGCGAAACCTACGGCATTATGGTTTATCAGGAAGATGTCATCAAGATCGCTTTGCATTTCGGTGGCGTTTCTGCCGATGATGGCGATGTGTTGCGACGCGCGATGAGTGGAAAAACCCGTTCCATTCAAAAGTTGCAGGAAGTCCGGGAACATTTTTTTGAATCTTGTTCAGAGAAAGGTCATCCCAAAGAGTTATCCAAAGAGGTTTATCGACAGATTGAATCTTTCGCAGGATATTCTTTTTGCAAAGCTCATTCTGCTTCTTATGCCGTAGAAAGTTATCAGAGTTTATATTTAAAGGTCTATTATCCGATTGAGTTTATGGTTTCTGCCATCAATAATGGGGGTGGATTTTACCGGACAGAAGTCTATGTTCACGAATGTAAAATGGCGGGAGGAAAAATTAAAACACCGTGTGCGAATCGAAGTTTGCTGCAAACAACTGTTTATGGAGAAGACGTTTTTTTAGGATTTATGCATATTGAAAAACTCGAAAGTAGGATTGCGAATTTTATTCCCGAAGAAAGAGAAAAAAATGGAAATTACAGTTCTCTGGAAAATTTCATCAAACGCGTTCCGGTGGGAATTGAAACTTTACAAACTTTGATTTTTATAGGTGCATTTCGATTTACCGGAAAACAAAAAAATGAATTATTGATCGAAGCCAGATTATTAATGATCCACTTTAAACCTGAATATCGATTGCCCACTTTTTTTGAAACTCCAGTGCAGGAATATCAACTTCCAGAATTAAAGCGAAACCGTTTCGAAGATGCTTTTGATGAAATAGAGATATTGGGATTCGCTGTTTCCTGCAGTCCATTTGATTTGTTGCAGACCGCATTTCGGGGGAAAATAATGGCAAATGATCTGCCGAAATATCATAAACGGGAGGTGAAAATGTTAGCGTATCTCATTTCCCGAAAGCATGTTCCCACCAAAAAAGGGACCATGTATTTTGGAACCTGGATTGATGTGGAAGGGAATTTTTTCGACACCGCGCATTTTCCGGATAATTTAAAAAGTTATCCATTTCAGGGAGGTGGTTGTTATTTGCTTTTGGGCAGGGTAGAAGTGGATTTTCATTTCCCTACGATTACGATTTTTAAGATGGCAAAAATGCCGTTCATTCCCGATCCAAGGTATTCTGAAGATAAAGAAAAAAGTTACGAAGTCCACAAAAAAATAAATGAAGATGTAAGTATGACTTGGCGAAAACCTTATCCGCAAGAAAGTGAAATTGGTTTGCCCAGAAATAAAATGAAGGTAAAGTAAAAACTAAATTTCTTTTTAAAATCCCTTTGCAGCCCGACTTGTGGATCCCGATGTAAAATCGGGAGGAAATGGAAGGCGGAAATCGCTGCCATAAAAAAATCACATTTGCGATTCGGTGCAGCCAAATCGCTGTCCAAATAAAACGGAAGATTTAAAAAATAAAACTATCTTTAAGCTTCAAAAATTTAAAGCATGAAAAATTCTAGGTATTTGTTTCTTCTTTTGGCTCTTGCCTTGTTGCAAAGTTGCGCCACCAATCTTTCTTATTCCGGTTCACCGTTTAAAAAATCATATGAATCCATATCGTCTGATGAACTGAAAACCCATTTGTATATCGTGGCTTCTGATGAAATGGAAGGTCGGGAAACGGGAAGCGAAGGTCAGAAAAAAGCTGGAAAATATTTGATCGAACAGTATCGAAAAATGGGTGTTTCTCATCCAAAATCGATGAGTTCTTTTTACCAAATTGTACCGAAAGAGGCTCTACTGGGAAGAAGAGGTAGTTTACCGGAATCAGAGAATATTTTAGCTTTTGTGGAAGGTTCAGAAAAACCAGAGGAAGTGATTGTAATATCTGCGCATTACGATCATGTGGGAATGTCGAAGGGTGAAATTTACAACGGAGCCGATGATGATGGAAGTGGAACGGTGGCTTTGTTAGAAATTGCAGAAGCTTTTCAAATGGCTAAAAAATCTGGAAATGGTCCGAAACGATCGGTTTTATTTTTACATGTAACGGGTGAAGAGCACGGACTTCTCGGTTCAAAATATTATGCTGATAATCCCATCTTTCCCCTGGTAAATACCGTTGCGAATTTGAATATCGATATGATTGGACGCTGCGATCCGGGCAATTGTGGTAAGGATTATGTTTATGTGATCGGCTCGGAAATGTTAAGTTCGGATTTGAAGAAAATTAGTGAAAATGCAAATAAAGAAACGATCAATTTAGAACTGAATTATAAATATGACGATCCTAACGATAGAGAGCGATTATACTATCGATCAGATCATTATAACTTTGCAAAAAACGGGATTCCAGTGATTTTTTACTTCGATGGAATTCACGAAGATTATCATAAACCAACCGATACGCCCGATAAGATTGATTATGTTGCTTTGAAAAAACGCACTCAATTGGTCTTTGCAACTGCATGGGAATTGGCGAATCGAGAGGAGAGAATTGTGGTGGATAAAAAGTAATTAAATTGTACAATGTAAAATGTACAAAGTAGATCGTAAATTAGTCATTACTCATAAAAATAGCTTCACTGGGAATCGAACCCGGATCTAAAGTTTAGGAAACTTTTGTTCTATCCGTTGAACTATGAAGCTGAAAGGAATTCAAATGTAAGATTTCTAAACGATTAACAAATATGAATTTTGGGAAATTTCGAAAAGCTTCCGATTTTCGAAGCGATAAAATTTTAAATTAAAAAAAAAGAGATTGATGTTGAGAAATAATCCATTTATCACGGTATTGCTTCTTTTTTTGGTGGAAGTAATTTTATTGATTTATTTAAATTATATCGATTTTATTCCACGGGAATCAGCGGAGATTGTCTTTGTTATTTTCTGGTTTTTAATTCCCATTATTTCGATCGTACTTTCTGCTTTTTTAAAGGAATTGAAGTATAAAAAATCATTTAGATATTTTGCAATTTTTATTGTAATTGTTTCTGTCATTGGTTTTGTTGTGATGTATTATTTAAATGCTTTGGCAAAAGCTTATCAACATTAATACTTATGAAAAAGACCATATTAGATTATATCAATTTATTTCTGCTCGCAATTTTGTTGGTTCTCACCCTTTTATATTTCGCAACTTTTATCCAAAACAAAGGGGGAGAGAAAGTGCTTTGGACTGCAATTATCGAAAGTAATTCTGGCAATTCGTCGGCTGAAAAATCAAACACCATTAAAATTATTGATGCTCACTTTTTTAATAGTTTCAATAATTCTGAATTTAATTTGGACAATGAATCGGGCACGATGACCAACTCCAATAATCAAAATAAGATTTATTTCGAATCGAATGCAGATTTATTGCCAGATTCGCTTCAGTTAAAATATTTCTCGATCGATGAGCGGAAATTTTATCTTTTAAACACCCCAATTCCTTATGATAAAATACTAAATTTTGCCAAGAATAATAAGAGATTTGCGAAGTTGTATATTGAGATATTTCCGAAGGGAAAAATAATTTTAACCTTTGATCAAGCGAACTCAGAAAGAAACCAAATTTCTGTTTTTCGAGCGAAAGAAGTTCAGGGAAATCTCGATTTGCTTGTTTTTCGAAAATCACTGGGAGAAATGCATAATGATTATAAAGATATTCTCAACATTACCGATTTTTCAGATTTATTTCAAAATCAATACCAATGGATTTGCACCATTAAAATAGAAAAAGAAGGTCAGTTGCAACGGATATTTGCCTATTCATTTGATGACGAAAGTATTGACGATTTGGAAGAGGAAACTAAAATCGTACGACGAAACATACCAAAGACTTTAAGAATAGATTGGGAAAATACGCAGAAATATGGTGTTGATTATACCTTCAGCCCAAATGAAATTCTAAGCGCATTTCGAAAACTTGATGAAATAAAAAGTTCGGAGCCAATTGAAATTTCTTTTCAATTATTTGAAAAGAAAGCTCCAGAGTGTAAATTATCTAAAAACGGACAAACAATAATTCTAAAGAATCTATATCCTAATTTACCGATAGCATATGTGGATTAGGAATTTACGATCTCAATTCCTTTGATTAAAGAAAAACCCCTATCTCTTTCAAAAAAGAATCCACTCTTTAGAAGCGGATCCAGTAGATAGAAGTTCTCATTTTTTTTGGTTAGACAACATGAAAAAAGCACCGCCGACAAAGCTGTGCTTAAATTTTTATAGTAAATTTAAATCTAAATTTTTTCGTTAAAGGAAAGAGATTGGTCTTCACTTCAATTAATATTTCGAAGTAAATGTAATAATTATTTCAATACGAAATATGAATTTAATGTTAAAATTCACATTTTACTAACAATTTTTTGTGGATAAGTTTGATAACAATCTGTAAAATCTGTGCGAAATTATTTCAACTTTTCCTTCAAATACTTTCCTGTATGCGATTTTTTTTCCTTTACCAAATCTTCTGGCGTTCCGGCAAAAACAATTTCGCCGCCATATTTTCCCGCTTCAGGTCCAATGTCGATAATGTAATCTGCTGTTTTAATAATATCGGGTTGGTGCTCGATTACAATTACCGAATGTCCCAATTCTATTAATGCCTGCAGCGATTTTAGTAATTTATTAATATCATGAAAATGCAATCCAGTTGAAGGTTCATCGAAAATAAACAGTGATTTATCCGTTGTTGCTCCTTTTACTAAAAACGAAGCCAACTTCACTCTTTGTGCTTCTCCACCAGAAAGGGTTGAGGAACTCTGGCCCAGCTGCAAATACCCCAAACCTACATCTTGTAACGGTTTTATTTTCGTCACAATTTTTGGCTGTTCGTTATCTTTGAAGAAGTCCAAAGCTTCATCCACTGTCATGTGAAGAATATCTGAAATGTTTTTTTCGTCGAATTTAATTTCTAAGATTTCATTTTTAAAACGTGCGCCATGACAGGTTTCACATTCCAAGTCAATATCTGCCATAAACTGCATGGATACGGTAATTACGCCTTCACCTTTGCAATCATCACAACGTCCGCCATCTACATTAAAGGAGAAGTGTTTCGGCATTAATCCCTGCATTTTCGCTAATTTCTGTTTAGAGAAGAGCTCACGAATATCATCATATGCTTTTAAATAAGTCACTGGATTCGACCTCGATGATTTACCGATCGGATTCTGATCAATAAGCTCCATATTTTTAATGAGTTTTGTTGGAAAATCTACGGAATCATAATCGCCTTTTTTTCCGCCCATACCCAGTTGAATCTGAATGTCATTGGTCAAGATTTCTTTCATTAAAGTAGATTTTCCACTGCCAGAAACTCCTGAGATTACCACCAAACATTCCAGGGGAATATCAACATTAATATTTTTCAAATTATTTTGTCTCGCTCCTTTGATTTTAATCCATTCTTTCGGCTTTCTACGGCTTTCTGGAACTTTAATTTCTAGCTTTCCGGTCAAGTATTTCGAGGTTAGAGTATCGGCATTTTCCAATTCATCAAAATGTCCGGCAAAAACCAATTCACCACCCAAATAGCCTGCTTCAGGACCGATGTCTATAATGTAATCTGCGGCTTTCATTACATCTTCGTCATGTTCAACCACGATTACCGTATTTCCCAAATCACGCAGACTTTTTAAGACCCCAATCAAATTTTCGGTATCTCTCGAATGTAGGCCAATAGAAGGTTCATCAAGAATATAAATGGATCCTACCAAAGAACTTCCCAGCGAGGTCGCCAGATTAATTCGCTGACTTTCACCACCGGAAAGCGTGTTCGATGTTCGGTTAATCGTTAAGTATCCCAACCCAACTTTGTCCAAAAATTCCAAACGCGTGGTAATTTCATACAATAATCGTTTGGCGATTTCAGCATCGTGTTTATTGAGTTTTAAAGATTTTATTAATGGTAAAAATTCATCCAAAGGAAGATCAATCACCGACTGTATATTGTTTCCATCGATTTTTACCCATTCTGTTTCTTTTCGCAAACGCAAACCTTCGCAAGAAGGACAAAGTGTTTTCCCTCGGTAGCGGGAAAGCATTACGCGGTATTGAATTTTATATAAATTTTCCTCCAGCATTTTGAAGAAGTTATTGATGGAGGGGAAGGTAGTGGTGCCATCGCCTTTCCATAAATAATTTTTCTGTTCCTTTGTTAATTGATGATATGGTTTGTGAATTGGAAAGTCTTTGGCTTTTTTAATAAAATCTCGCTTCCATTCACTCATACTGTCGCCCTTCCAGCTGGCCACGGTTTCTTCAAAAACGGATAAATTTTTATTAGGAATAACCAAATCTTCATCGATGCCGATTACTTTTCCGTAACCTTCGCATTCCGGACAAGCGCCGTAAGGATTATTAAAACTGAAAAAATGAACATTTGGCTCCATGAATTCCAGGCCATCGAGTTCAAATTTATTAGAGAATTCGGTGATTTTTTCGGTCTCAATGTTTTTTAAGGAGCAGTAACCGTGACCTTCATAGAAGGCCATTTGGATAGAGTCAGCCAATCTTTGCAGGAAGCTTTCATCAGTGTCATAACTGAACCGGTCGATGACCAATTGAATTTCCATATCGGCTTCGGGTACAAAACCAAAACTTTCTAAATCTTCAATCCCTGCTACATTTCCATTAACTTCTAATCTGGTAAATCCCGTAAGTTTTAACGTGTTTACTTGATCGGTAAATTTGTCAACTTCAAATTTTAAAGGCGTACGTAATAAAAAAGTCTGGTTTTTATTCTTTTCGATAAAATTAATTACATCGGTTACAGAATCTTTTTTAACTTCATTCCCAGAAACTGGCGAAAAAGTACGACCAACTCTGGCAAAAAGCAATTTTAAATAATCGTATACTTCTGTAGAAGTACCCACGGTAGAGCGTGGATTGGAAGAGATTACTTTTTGCTGAATCGCAATGGACGGCGCCAAACCTTTGATGTCATCTACCTTTGGTTTTTCTAACTTCCCTAGGAACTGTCGGGCATACGAGCTCAAACTTTCAACATATCGCCTTTGTCCTTCGGCATAAATGGTGTCAAAAGCCAGCGACGATTTTCCGCTTCCCGAAACTCCCGTAATTACGATGAGTTTATTTTTAGGAATCAGAACATCAATATGTTTAAGATTATTAAGATGCGCATTTTTTACAAAAAGTTGTTTCTTAATATCAATATCGGTAGGTGTAATCATTGTAAAATTTAAAGGGTACAAAATTACGGAATTTTTAAGAGAAAGTTTCGCTCAATCATTTGCATATTGAGAATATTTTTGCAATATTTGTGGAAACCAAAATGTAATAATCTCATGAGAAAAATTCTGAATGATTTGATTACACATTTGATGAAATTAAGGTAAGTTCACAACTTTATCTTAAAAGAAATGCAATGCTTCAGTATTGCATTTCTTTTAAACCTGCTACAAAATTATTTCCTAAAATACTACTTGTTTTTTTGTGATTTTCTTAAATATATTTGCTGCTTAAAATCCAAATAGCATCGATTGCCAAAGATATCCTTTGGCTTTTGCTAATTGTAAATTCAATAAAATTTGAGTTAAGTACTGTTGAAATGAAAAAAGTAATCATAAGTGTATTGGTAGTAAGTCTTGTGTCGCAATATTCTGCCCAAGAAAAAGAAAGCGCTATTCCCGAAGTTACTGTTAAAGGGAAATTTTTCGAACTTCCTGTAAAAAAAATCACAGAAAATATGACCATAGTTTCAAAATCTGAAATAGAAAATTCTCCGGCAAAAAGTGTGGAAGAACTTCTAGCAGAATTTACGGGTTTTGATATTCGACGAAGAGGTGGAAATGGCGTGCAAGCAGATATTTCACTTCGTGGAAGTAGTTTTGAACAGGTATTGATTTTGGTTAATGGCGTGCGGATGAATGATTCCCAAACCGGTCATAATTCTATGAGCCTACCTTTTGATCTTGCTTCCGTAGAGAAAATTGAACTCATCAAAGGTCCTGCTGCAAGACGTTTCGGGCAAAACGCTTACGCCGGAGTTGTAAACATTATTACCAAAACAAGTGCGGAAGAGCGCGTTGTTGTTTCGGCCAGCGGAGGTGATTATAAAACCTATTCCCTCGGTCTTGGAGCAAATTTCGGCACTGAGAAATTTTCTAATTTCATTCAAGCCAGCTCTACAAGTTCTGAAGGATATCGCTATAACACCGATTATAAAATAGATAATGTCTTTTACCAAAATCAGTTTAAAATCAGCAATGGTCAGCTGAAATTTCAGGCTGGAATTCAGGAAAAAAAATTCGGTGCGAACGGATTTTATTCTTCGCCCAAAGCCACAGAGCAATATGAAGAAACCCAAGCTTCTATGGTAAGTTTTGGGTACGAACAAAAATTTAATCAGTTCACTTTGAACTCAAATATCTCTTGGCGACGAGGGCAGGATTTGTATTTGTTTAATCGTGAAAAGCCAGAAATCTATCGAAATAGGCACATCGGAAATAATATCGGTGCTGAAATTAATGGTTCGTATTCCTCATTTCTGGGTACAACCGGCTTGGGAGTTGAATTCAGAAAAGAGTTTTTGGCAAGTAACAATTTAGGTCATCGTGAACGGTTTTTAACTCAAGTTTTCTTTCAGCATCACTTTTCATTAATTCAGAATAAATTACAGATTTCTCCCGGCATTTCTTGGGCGAATTATGACCAGGTCGGAGATTTTTTTTATCCAGGTTTAGATATTGGGTTTGCCTTTGATGAAAATCATAAAATCTATGGCAATATAGCAAAAGTAAATAGAATCCCCACCTTTACCGATTTGTACTATGTAAGCAAAACCGAAATCGGAAATCCAAATCTAAAGCCAGAAAATGCCATTTCTTCTGAATTGGGTTATCGGTTTCAAAAAAATAATTTCTTAGGAAAAGTAAGTGTTTTCAATAGAACTTCGGAGAATTCTATTGATTGGGTGAAAGAAAACCAAGATGGAGTCTGGGCTGCAGAAAATATTGGAAAAATAGAAACCAGCGGGATAGAAGTGGAGCTTGGGCAGCACTTCAATTCCTTTGTGAAATCCTATTCTTTGGGCTATACTTATTTAGACAGTAAAGCGAAAAAACCACAATATATGATTTCCAGATACGTCATGGAAAATTTAAAACATCAGTTTGTTGCTAAATTAGAAAACAGATTTTTCAACAGTTTTACCAGCCAATTGATTTACCGTTACAACGAACGGGTAATTACAGGAAGTTATCAAGTGCTTGATGAAAAGTTAGGGTATGATTTTAAAAATTTAAATGTTTTTGTTTTAATAAACAACATCACCAATACTAATTATGCCGAATCTTTTGGAGTTCCCATGCCCAATCGTTGGTTTCATTTGGGGTTCACTTATAAGATTGGATGGTAGACCGTAGAAAATAGCTTCATAAAATTTTAAAGAAGTTTTGATTACTTGATAAAAGTGTACTCAGACTTCTTCTTTTTTTTTATTTTTGCATCATGTCGCAAAGGATTTTATTAGTTATCGCCTTTTTTTTAATGCTGAACTTATCAGCACAGCAGGAATCGATTTCCAGTTTTAATGTAATCACCATCAACTACAAACATTCATCCAGAATTTTCGCCTATGCTGAGGGCCAGTTGCGCGGTATTAAGGATTTCAGTTATCCGGATTATTATGAACTTAAAGGTGGAGTAGGTTATCAAATAGCCCAAAATCACAAAGGATTAATCGGAATTGGGAGATATGGGAATTATCAAAATCATGCTTTAGAAAAAGAAGAATTTCGTATTTGGTTACAGGATATTGTTGATTTAAAATCCGGAAAATTTAAATTTGAAAACCGTGTCAGAGCTGAAAAAAGCTGGTTTTATAACCCTTTGAAAGACGAGCATTCTGATCGAATTCGATTGCGCTACCGACTGAATGTTTCGGTTCCCTTAAATTCAAACAAAGTTAAATCAGGAACCCTATCTGCCAATGTTTATGAGGAGGTTTTCTTTGTCGTAACCGATGATCCGTTGTTTGCGAGAAATCGTGTTTTTGGTGGATTTTCTTATCAGATTGATCCTGCTTTTGGGCTTAGTGCAGGCTATATGTGGCAAAGAGAATTTGCAGAAACAGGCAATAAAAACATCCATTTTCTTTATTTGGGTTTATCAATTAACATCGACCGTACAAAATTTCAGAACAAAGACTTGCCAGACCGTGATTAATGTTGGTAACTTTTTAACAGAAAGCATTTTTATCATTCAAAATATTGCATTTTCTAGGGTTTAATTTATATATTTGTGAAATTAATAATAATTGATTTTTATGAAATTTATTGTTTCAAGTAGTGAATTACAGAAAGCCTTACAAACCGTAAGCGGCGTGATTTCAAACTCACAGTCGCGGCCGATTTTAGAAAACTTTTTGTTTGAAATTGAAAAAGATATACTGAGAATAACCGCTTCAGATGGAGAAACGACTTTAATTACTTCTTTGGAAGTAAAGTCTGATAAAGAAGGGAAAATTGCAGTTCCTGCGAAAATATTTCAGGAATTTGTGAAGACCTATGGCGATCAGCCGCTAACGCTTTCTGTGAAAGATGCTGAAGATGGAAACGGTAAATTGCTCGAAATTTTAGATGAGAAAGACAACTTCGCAGTGGCACTGGATCACGCAGAAGATTATCCGGAAATCCCAGAATTCGATGCTGCGCAAAGCGTAACTATTTCTGCTGGAATTTTATCAGAAGCCTTAAACAATACTTTATTTGCAACCAGTAATGATTCGCTTCGTCCTGTGATGACAGGCGTTTTATTCCAGTTTAAAGAAGATGAAACCAATTTTGTTTCAACCGATTCACACCGTTTGGTGGTTTATAAAAGAACCGATTTGATGAATGCTGAACCGGTAGAATTCATTATGCCGAAAAAACCTTTGGCCATTTTCAAAAGCATTTTAGCAGCGTCTAGCGAAGATGTTTCAATCGAGTTTAATGAAAATATGGCGAAGTTCACTTTTGGAAACAATATCTGGATTTGCCGTTTAATTGATGGGAAATATCCAAATTATTCTGCAGTGATTCCAAAAGAAAATCCAAATGTATTAACCATCAATAGAAGTCTTTTATTGAATTCCATCAGAAGAGCTTCAATCATGTCGAACAAATCTACCAACCAGGTTCGTTTTAAATTATCAGGAAATATTCTTCATTTACATGCAGAGGATACGGAGTTTGCCAACAAAGCAGATATGCAGATTCCTTGTGATTACAATGGTGAAGACATCAATATCGGTTTCAGTTCCAAGTTTTTAACAGAAATGTTGTCGGTTCTTTCTGCCGATGATATTACGATGAAAATGTCACAACCCAACCGTCCGGGAATCATTGAACCAGTTGATGGTTTAGAAGATCAGGAGAAATTGTTGATGCTTTCCATGCCGGTAATAGGAATGTAAAACAGACTGTTTTAAATAATGCTACCCAATATTAATTGAGATTCAAAGTTTTTGAATCTCAATTTTTTTTTAAACTCCAAAATCACGATATTTGCACCTTTCCAATTTCAATATAAGCAATAAGTAAACTGGAAATTTAACATCTGAAATGTACTACAGAAATGAAAATCTCAAATAACTGGCTGAAAGAATATATTAAGACCGATTTAAAAATCGAAAAAATAGGCGAATATCTTACTGATATTGGTTTGGAAGTAGAAGGTATTGATCCATTTGAATCGGTGAAAGGAAGTTTAGAAGGAATTGTTGTTGGAAAAGTTTTGACCTGCGAGCAACATTCAAACGCGGATAAATTGAAACTAACAACGGTAGATGTTGGAACCGGAAAACCCTTAAAGATTGTTTGTGGTGCGCCCAATGTTGCAGCTGGACAAACCGTTCCTGTAGCCGTAGTTGGAACCAAAATATACGGAAAAGACGGAACCTCTTTCGAGATTAAAGAAGCTAAAATTCGGGGTGAAGTCTCACAAGGAATGATTTGCGCAGAAGATGAAATGGGCTTAAGTGATGACCACGGCGGCATCATGGTTTTGGATGAAAATAAATTTGAAGTCGGAAAGAATTTCGCAGATTATTTTGATTTGACGAATGATCGGGTATACGAAATAGGTCTTACCCCAAATAGAACCGATGCAATGTCACATTACGGCGTGGCACGGGATTTAAAAGCCTATTTGGTTTCCAATCAAATGCATGCCGAATTTGAAAATGCTCGTGATACGCCTTTTAATAATGAAGGAACGAACGATTTTCAAATTGAGGTGGAAGATTCAGAATTATGCCCGAGGTATGTTGGTGCCATTATCGAAAATATTGAAGTTAAACCTTCGCCAGATTGGTTGAAAAATCGGTTAAGAGCAATTGGTTTAAGCCCAATTAATAATATTGTAGACATTACCAACTATATTCTTCATGGTTTTGGCCAACCACTTCACGCGTTTGACGCGGATAAAATTTCAGGAAAAAAAGTGAAAGTCGGTGTGACCGAAAAAGGAACCAAATTCACCACTTTGGATGGGCTAGAAAGAACTTTGAACGGAACTGAAATCATGATTAAAGACGGCGAAAATAATCCCATGTGTATTGCGGGAGTTTTCGGTGGTCAAAATTCAGGAGTGTCCGACGCTACAAAAACCATCTTTTTAGAAAGTGCTTATTTCAATCCGGTTGGCGTGCGAAAAGGTGCTAAATCTCATGCCTTAAATACGGATGCTTCCTTTCGATTTGAACGTGGTGTTGATCCAAATATGACGATAACTGCTCTATCACAAGCCATTACAATGATTGCTGACATCGCTGGTGGAAAAATGGTTGGTGAACTTTTGGAGCATTATCCTGCGAAAATAGAAGACCATTATATCATCCTTCGCTATTCTAAGGTAGAGCAAATTTTAGGAACGAAGATTCATCATGAAAAAATAAAAGAGATTTTGAAGTCGCTCGAAATTACGATTTTAAATGATATTCAAAATGGTTTAGAAATTTCTGTTCCAGCTTACAGAGCCGATGTAACGCGCGAAATTGATGTCATCGAAGAGATTTTGAGAATTTATGGTTATAATAAAATAGATTCGCCACAGAAGATTTCCTTCACACCTGTCAAATTAAGTTTTGATGATCAGGATGGTTTAGAAAATACGTGGGCCAGAGCGTTGCAAAGCAATGGTTTTAATGAAGTGATGAACAATTCGCTAACATCAGTAAAAGATGAAACAGATGCGGTTCGACTCTTAAATCCTTTGAGTGGAGATTTGGCATTTATGAGAAAATCTTTATTAGAAGGTCTTCTGGAAAATGCAGATTATAATATTAAGAGGAAAAATCAGAATATTAAATTCTTTGAATTGGGTAAAATATACCACAAAAAAGGAACGTATCTAGAGCGAAAACAATTGTCGATTTTAGTTTCAGGAAGAGATGAAGCAGAAAACTGGTTGCAACCCAAATCGGTGACCGATTTTTACCGCTTGAAATCTTATGTGAAGCTGCTATTGGACAAAATTCCTGTGACTCTTGATGAAAAATATTTGGAAGATTCGCGTTTCTCTGACGCGGTTGAATTAACTGCTAATGGAAAAACAATAGCGAGATTAGGAAAAGTAGCTCCTGAGCTTTTAAAAGATGCAGACATTGACCAAGAATGTTTCTATGCAGAAATAGAGTTGGAGGTTGCTCAAAGCTTTAGAACCCAAGAGAATTTGAAATTTAAAGATATTCCTAAGTTTAATAAAACCAGAAAAGATTTGGCTTTGTTGATCGATAAAAATATTACTTATGCTGAATTGTATAAAGCTGCACGAAACAACCCTTCAAAATATTTGAAAAACATCAACTTATTCGATGTTTATGAAGGTAAGAATCTACCAGAAGGAAAAAAATCATATGCCATGAGTTTTGATTTGTTAAATGAAGAAAAAACGTTGGAAGAAAAAGATATAACGGAAGTGATGAATTCTTTGATTAAAACCTTCCAGAAAGAATTTTCTGCGGAGTTGAGATCTTAAAAAACGGTAGTGTCCCACTAACTGTGTAAGTTGAAAAGTTATTCTGAAAAATTTTGAGCCCTTAAAGCTCAAAAAAATTTTTCGGAAATAACTTTTTTACTATTTTTAA